>JBFFBV010000111.1:0-14735 GCA_041560205.1 Candidatus Sulfomarinibacter sp. | reverse complement strand
GGTGTAGCCCTACCGCGTGGTGACATCGTAGCCATCCACGGTCACCTCGATCGTCCGCCACTTATCGATGCCGACCCCCGAGGTCACGAAGGTCAGAATGTAGCGCGACGAAAGCTCCCGCAACAGGCTTTCGACAACCTCCGGCATCTCCTCGGCCCTTGGGATCCGACGATAGTGCCCGCCTGATGCGTCCGCGATGAGGGTCAAAATCTCTTCGAAAGAAGACCCTTCAACGTCAGCCTTCGCGGGAGGAGGCTCGACCCCGAGCACGTAGATCGGTGTTTCGAGGCGCCGCGCAACTGCGGCCGCTTCCTCAGCACTGATCTCGGATGCGTTGTCGACCCCATCGGTCAGAAGGATCGCTGCGCGACGATGGTGGCGCGCCTTTTCCAGCACCTCGGGAACGCGCAGCACGATGTCATACAGCGCCGTCGTGCTCCACGGTTTGATGGTTTCGAGAACCCTCGGCAACAGGTACCACCCCATGCCGAAGGGAAAGCGCTCCATGACCCGGTCGTCGCCGAAGGTCCACAAGGCCAACTGGTCCTCAGCCCGTCGTTGACTCAGGAAGGCGGTGATCAGCTCCTGGCTGCCGCTCATCTTGCGGCCGGTCATCGAGCCCGAGGTGTCGAGGATGAAACCGAGGCTGATCGGCAGATCGCGTTCCAGGTCGAGGTCACGGATCGGCACCTTCATGCCGTCGATATAGAGGGTGAATTTGCGTCGGGGCACCCCCGTCACCACCCGACCCGCGCTGTTGCGGACAGTGACCGGAACGACGATCGCGTTGACGTCGACCCGCCCCTCATACTGGGCGGCGGCCGGAACGCTCCCCGAGAAGAACCCGGCGGCCAGGATCCAGAGCAAGCCTCGACGCAGGGTCACGCGTCGCTACCGCCGTCGTCCAGGAGCACGTCGCGGACATCGTGGCCGCACGCGGTGCGGAATCGGTCGCCATAGCCGTCGACCGCCACGGTGCTCTCGTCCAGGTCGATCCGGAGAACTCGTTGCATCGGCACGAAGAAGGTGGTCGGTCCGATCAACCGATCGCCGCCCGCCTTCTCCTGACGCAGCCAGTCCTCCACCGACTCGAGGTCGAGACCTCGCACCACCACACCTGCCTCATCGAGACGTTGCAGCAAGCCCCACATCTTTTCACGCGGGTTGCAGCAGTGCACGATCACCAGCGAGCCACAATCGACGCCGTCCACCATTCGAGCCTATCAGCTTTCGTCGGCGCCACGAGGCTCGGAGAGCTCGATCAGGACCCCGCCCGCGGACTTCGGATGAACGAAGCACACCAGACAGTCGTGTGCTCCCCGCAGGGGCTCTTCCGAGAGCAGCTGGCAACCCTCCTCTTTGAGTTGCGCCATGGCCGCCCGGATGTCGGTCACTCGAAAGCAGATGTGGTGGATGCCGGGGCCCCGACGATCGAGATGCCGAGCGATCGGAGAATCTTCGTGCGTCGGCTCGAGAAGCTCGATGCGCGGCTCCCCCGCCGGCAGGAAGGCGACCCGCACGCCCTGTTCAGCGATCTCCTCGCTTCCCTCGACCTCGAGACCCAGAGCTCGGTAGATTTCGAGGCCCGAGTCGAGCGACTCGACGGCGATGCCGATATGGTCGAGGACCGGAGTTTCGCTCACCGCGGTCACCCGACCGCCTTGAGCAGCTCGCGCGCAATGACCATGCGCTGGATCTCCGACGTCCCCTCGCCGATGGTGCACAGCTTGGCGTCACGCCACGCCCGCTCCACCGGGTACTCCTTTGTGTAGCCGTAGCCGCCGTGGATCTGCACCGCCTCCTCGGCGACCGACACCGCCACCTCCGAGGCGTAGACCTTCGCCATCGCCGATTCGCGAGTGGTCGCCAGACCGGCGTCCTTCATGACTGCGGAGCGTTGGGTCAGGAGTCGCGCGGCGTCCACTCGGGTCGCCATGTCGGCGAGTTTTGCCTGGGTGAGCTGGAAGGATGAGATCGGCTTGCCGAACTGCTCGCGAACCGTGGAGTATTCCAGGGTCGCGTCGAGCGCCCCGCGGGCGATGCCCACCGACAGAGCCGCGATGGAGATGCGGCCACCGTCGAGGACCTTCATCGACTGGACGAAGCCCTCGCCCTCGTTGCCGAGCAGATAGCCCTCTGGAACACGACAATCCTCGAGCACCAACGACGAGGTGTCGGAGGCCCGCATCCCGAGCTTGTTCTCCTTCTTCCCGGGGGACACACCGGGCCGGTCGAAGGGCACGAAGAACGCCGAGATCCCGTGGTGACCCCCTTCGGAGGACGTTCGGGCCACCAGCACCGCTGCGTCTCCGACCGTTGCGTGGGTGATGAAGGTCTTGGAGCCGTTGAGGACCCACTCATCGCCGTCCCGAACGGCGGTCGTCCGCGTTCCGCCCGCATCTGACCCGGCCTGCGGTTCGGTCAGGCCCCAGGCGCCGATCCACTCGCCGGAAGCCAGCTTGGGCAGGAAGTCCCGTTTGAGGTCCTCCGACGCGAAGAGGAAGAGATGATTGGTGCACAGCGAGTTGTGCGCCGCGACCGAGAGACCGATCGCCCCGTCAGCGGCTCCGATCTCCTCGAGTATGGTCACGTACTCGACGTAGCCCAGGCCGGCCCCTCCGAGCTCCTCAGGTATCAGCACGCCCAACAGGCCCAACCCGCCGAGCTCGGAAAAGAGCTCACGAGGAAAATGCTGAGCCTCGTCCCATTCGAGCGCCTTCGGGGCGATCTCCCTGCGCGCGAAGTCGCGGACCATGTCGCAGATGGCTCTCTGATCCTCGTTCAATTGGAAGTCCATAGCTCCCCTTTCGTCGCTATCGCGTCGATTGTAAGCGGTCCCACCGGACGATTTCGATGCCCGTGTAGTAGTGCTCGAGGATCCGCTCGAAGGTCATCCCGGCACGCGCCAGGCCGTAGGCACCGTTTTGGCACAGACCCACGCCGTGACCCCATCCGCGACCCAGGAAGTGGACCATTTTTTCGCCGTCGGCCTCGCTTCGAAGGTGCATCGCGAAGAGCGTCTCGGGCAGCTCCAGAATCCTCCGGATCTCGAAGCCGGACCACTCGGCAGTCGAGCCATCCGAGCCGACCGCGATCAGACCCACGACCCTGCCGGTTTTCGAACGCCGCGTCACTGTCAGCCGTTCGAGGCTGGGCACGCCGGTGAGTCTTCGAAGCTCGGTCCAGCTCTTCTCTCGGACCCATTCCCGCCACGCCGATCGTCTGTCGGCCTCGCCGTCACCACCCGACCGCCGCACCACGAGCGCAACCACCCGCTCTCCGACACGAAGCCTTTCCAGCACGGTACCCGGCAGCACTTCGGCGTTCGGGATCCTTCGGTACGCGCCGTTCCACCGTTCCCAGAGCGGCAATGGGGACGGCAGGTCCTCACCGTGTTCGGCTCGTCTCGGAAAGATCCCGGCTCCATTCGGCCGTGGCACGGCTTCGCCTCGGTCACGAAGCACATCGCCCCGAAGTTCGAGGGCGGCCAGGGCTGCCGCTGCCGCCCACTGCCCATCAAAGCCACCAGTCGGCGGGTCGAGCGGGATCTTGTAGAGATCGGCGAGAAACAACAGCCTCTCCAAACCACCGGCGCTCGGTGCGATGCCGGCAGGTGGATCGACGCCCACCGCAGCCATCACGGAGGTCGAAAAGGTCTCGGCATCGACCGGGGCCAGAAGGTGAGCGGTGACACCGCTGAAGTCGAGGACCCTCGCAAGGACCTCGGCCGGACCTGCTTCCGGCAGCGCGCGGAGTAGCTCTCGCGCGACCGTGGCCGAGAACTCCGTCGTGTCGATCCAGGGTCCCGCCTCCGAGCTTCCGGTCAGCGAGATCGGACGGTCCCACGCACAGGGCACTCCGACGAGATACGGTTCGGAGCGACCGTCGAAGAGCACGGCGACGTCCTCGGTGTGGCCGCCGCAGGTCGAGGTGTACATGGCGTTGATCGGTCCACCCCGGTAGGCGGCCACCAGCCCCGCAGTCTCCTCGACGGCCCTGTTTGAAAGGGAGTGCTCGGCGCTCCTGCCGTAATAAGCCTGACATGCGGGCGTCGCACACAGATCCCAGCCCTCATCTTCGTGATCACCGAGGTGGGCTACGGCATAGGTCCGTGCGGCGATGGCCTGCGCCTTCAGGGCAGCGAGCTCCGGGAACTGGGAAGGCCCCATCTCCACCGGCACCACCCCTTTGAGATAGCTCTCCAGGTTGAGCTCGTTGATCGCCAGCACCTCGCTCCCGACCACCCGAGCCCTCACCCGGCCGCGGTACCGCCGCCAGCCACCGACCACGACCGGCCAATCGCCGGCCGCCTCGATCACGACCTCGCCGAGAGCCGTGACGGCAGCGCCGGTGGCGCCTTCGACCCGAAGGCGACCCGTGGACCCGACTTCGCGAACGCCCTCGAAACCGAGAGCGGCAAGCCTGGCCTCCGGGTCCGGCGGCTCCGCCCTCGACCATTTCACGCGTACGCGAATCAGCCCATCGCTTGCCGGCGCTTGCTTCACCTCGACGGCGTCGCCCAGGGCCCGGCGGATGGTCTCCACAGCCGCCGCCGCGTTGGCGGCTTGAGCCCACGCCCCGACCTGCCATGACCTCGGTCCGGCCGCTGCGACCCGCAACCTCAGCGGTCCCCACATCCACTCGGATCGTCCACCAACGCTGAGCCGATAGGCCCTGCCCGGTTGCGGAAGCTCGATTGCCGCTGCCGAGCGTTTCAACAGCACCCTGATCAGCGGGGCTTCGGTGTCCTCCTTTGGCAGGGAGGCCGGCGGCGGAACCGTTGGCGCCGAGGTCGGCATGGGCGCAAGCCCGTGAGCGGTCGGTGTCGGCGAAACGGTCGGTGTCGAAACGGGGGTCGGTGAGGGAGGAGGTGCGGTGGCGGGCGGCGCGCTGGCGCAGCCGGAGGCGAACAGCATGAGGACGAGGGCCGGTCGGAGCCTCACAGGCCCAAGCCCCCCTCACGGGAGGCGAGGCGCTCGGCCCGGTAATCGCGTCCGCGCAGCTCCAGCCGGCGGCACATCTCATAGAGCCGGGATCGGATCCGTTGCGAGACCCTGTCGGTCAGGGACTCCTCACCCCCTCGTTTCGGAAAATCCGAGAAGTTGGTGGTGAAGATCGTGGTACGCCCCTCGAGGTACCGGGTGTTGACCAGGTAGTAGAGCAGATCCATCACCCACGGTGTCGTCTTGCCGGCGCCGAGCTCGTCCAGCACCAGGAGATCGGCCTCGATCAACGGTTGGAGGATCTCGCGGCTCGAGCCCGAGCCGTCGAAGGTCATCTGGATCTCGAGCACCAGGGCGGTGAAATCGGCGAAACGGCCGCGCACCGGCGGCGTCTTCTCACGCATGATCTGTTGCAGGGCCGCCACCGCCAGGTGGGTCTTGCCGGTGCCCACCGAGCCCATGAGGAGGAGGCCCTTTTCGCCGGACGGGTAGAGATCGACGAACTCCTGCACCGCGCGAAGGGTTTTGGCAAGGGTCGGGTCTTCTGGGTTCCACAGTTCGAAGCTCTCAACAGTGCAGTGGCGGTACCGGGTGGGAATTCTGGCCTGCTCGAGGAGGCGCTGACGAATCGTGCTCTCCGCACACTCGCACCGCCTGACCTGTTCGACACCGTCTTCCTCAGTCAGGGTCCAACCGGTGCCGTCGCAGAGCGGGCAGGTCGTCGGCTCCTCATTCTTCCGTGCCATCGGCATAGTATAGCCCGCCCAAAACGGGCGGGGGAGCACGGGAGAATGGGAGCAAGGGTGCCTGTGACCAGGGGCACGCTCCCCTGCTCCCCTGCTCCTCTGCTCAGAAGGACGAGCCCGGCTGCTCGAGGAAGGCCTTCTCCTCCGGTGTCGACTCGCGCCCCAGAATGGCATTGCGGTGGGGGAATCGGCCAAACCGTGCAACGATCTCGCGGTGCCGAAGCGCATAGTCGACGAACTCTGCAAAGGTCGCTTTGTGCTCCGGCGCCACCGAGGCCGCGAGGTCGCGAAAGAGCGCAACGCTTCGATCCTGGTCCTCGAGATCCTCCGAGTGCTCGAAGGGCAGGTAGAAGAAGAGCCTCTCGATCGGCCGCAGCAACTTGTCCGCTCCGGACTCGAGACCCTGCTCGGCCACCCGACGGGCGTCGAGATCCTGCGCGAAGGCCGCCGGCGAAGCTCGGTGGATGGCACGGGGGAGCTGGTCGAGCAGCAGGATGAGCGCCAAACGGCCGCGCGGTGACCCGGTCCAGTGATCGAGGATCCCGGCTGCAGCCGACGAGGCGGCGGCGCCAAAGCTCGCTTGCAGCAACTCGTCCGTTGCCGCGCTTCGGCCCCACCACAGCTCCGCCTGGGCCTTGGCCACGGCCGCGTCATCGCTCTCCTCGCCGAACCAGAAATCGAGCAGCGCATCCTTCAGCTTTTCCACACTTGCCTCCATTGACCGCATCGACCGCGCCGAAAGGATCTCACATCTTCGGATACAGGATGCACCCACCAAGCCAAGCACCCGGATGCAGGATGCAGTTCCCGTTCATGAAAGCCCTAAAGTCCCGTTTTCAGGTGTCGGGGGTGGAGGTGTCCCTGCATCCTGAACCCTGTGCCCCATATCCGGCTCGGTGGATTCAATTCATGTGCATCGTACATAATGCCCCTTCATGCGCGTGCTCCACGCCCTTGCACAGCGTCCTTCGTTGACCGGCAGCGGCATCACCCTCGAGGCGATGGTCCGTCACGCGGCCGCAGCCGGCCACCAGCAGCGGGTGGTCGTCGGCGTACCGAAGGACGATCCGCATCCCTCCGTCGGCGGCCTCAGGGGCGACCACGTCCATCCCCTCGTCTTCGGAGACCCGCCCCTGGATTATCCGCTTCCCGGGATGAGCGATGTGATGCCTTACCCGAGCTCACGATTCTCGGTCCTCACCGCCGATCAGGTCGCCTCCTACCGCCAGGCCTGGACGGTTCACCTGCGATCAGTCATCGAGGACTTCCAACCGGAGGTCATCCACTCGCACCACCTGTGGTTGATGTCCGCTCTGATGAAGGATGTCGCACCCGGCACCCCGGTGGTGGCCCAGTGCCACGCCACCGGCATACGCCAGATGAACCTCTGCCCACATCTGGCCGACGACGTGATCCGCGGGTGCTCGCGAATCGACGCCTTCGCAGTGCTCCACGTCGATCACGCGACACAGCTCGAGCAAATACTCGCGGTGCCTGGAAGCAGGATCCACCGCATCGGAGCGGGCTACCGGGAGGATCTCTTTTTCGCACCCGACTCCCCGCCGCCGCCCTCGCTGCTCTACGTCGGCAAGTACAGCGCTGCGAAGGGGGTGCCGTGGCTGCTCGATGCCTTCGCCAGGATCGCCGAGCGCCGGCCCGAGATCGAGCTCCACATCGTCGGCGGCGGTGCGGGGGCCGAGGCGGACGCGCTTCGCACGCGCATGGGTCGCATGGCCCCGTCGGTGGTCCAGCACGGCCAGCTCGACCAGACCGAGCTTGCCGAAGTCGCCCGCCGATCGACGGTCTGCGTCCTGCCATCCTTCTACGAAGGTCTTCCGCTGGTGCTGGTCGAAGCCCTGGCGTGCGGCTGTCGTCTCGTAGCCACCCGACTGCACGGAGTCCTGGAGGAGCTGGCGCCTCGACTCGGCGAGACGCTCGAACTCGTCGACCTCCCGCGTCTCGAAGCGATCGACCGGCCCCACCCCGCGGATCTGCCGGCCTTCGTCGACAACCTCGAGTTCGCGATCGAAACAGCGCTCGACGCTCCTCCCATTGACGATCCAACCGAGACCATGGCCGCCGCTCTGGAGCACTTTCGCTGGAAATCCGTCTTCCAGCGGGTGGAAACCGTCTGGAAGAGCGTGGTCTAGAGGAGCTCGAGCACCTTTTCCGTCGGCCGCCCGAGCACCGCACGATCAGCGGAGATTGCGACGGGACGCTCGATCAGGCGCGGGTGGTCCACCATCGCTCGGATCAGCTCTTGTCGACTCGTGCCCTCGTCGGCGAGGCCGAGCTCCTTGTACTCCTTCTCCCTGCGCCGGATCAGGCCGCGAGGCTCCATCTCCAGCATTTTGAGGACTGTCTCGAGTTCGGCCACGCTGGGTGGGTTCTGCAAGTACTCCACGATCTCGGGCTCGATTCCGTGGTCACGCAACAGGCTGACCGCCTGCCTGGATTTGCTTCAGCGAGGGTTGTGCCAGACGGTTATCGTCACCTTGGACACCTCCTGGCCGCCAATCATAAGCCAATCCGATTTTCGTTTGTCGATGCTCAAAGCTCGATCGTCGATGGTTGAATCAAGCAGTCGATGAAAACGCCCGCCTCCTGCTCGAGGGTCGGGCGGCGAATCGAGTGTCGACTCACGAGAGTCGTGAATCGGATTACCTCCACTCGCCAACAAAGTCCGCCGGATTCAGCCTCTCGCCGTCGCGGTGGATTTCGAAGTGGAGATGGGGGCCGGTAGATTTCCCGGTCGACCCAACGGTTGCGATGACATCGTTCCGCTGGACTTGCTGACCCTCGGTGACATCCAACGACTCCAGGTGAGCGTAGAAAGTGCTCCATCCGTCGCCGTGATCGACAACGATCACCGTTCCCGACGATGGCGACTCCACGAAATCCTCGGTGGCGACTGCGACCACGCCGTCGGCCGGCGCCAACACGGGTGTCCCCGCTTTCGCCGCGAGGTCAATCCCCCTGTGGAAGACTTCGTTGCCGTTCCACGGGTCGTGGCCCGGCCCCCATGCCCAGGTCACTCGGCCCCCGGGTATTGGATTCTCGAACGACGCGACGACAGCTTCCGACGCCGTCTGGACCACTCCTTGAGGAGTGCCGGGTTCGGCACTGTCACCGGCCGACGCTGCACCCCGACCGAGGGGCAGCACGAAGACACCGAAAATCACGACCGCAGCGACGGCGGCTGCCAGCCTCGGTCGGGCTCCTCCATCTTGCTCGAGTATGTTCCTTACTCGCACGTCGATCCTCCTTTTTGGCGAAGTCATGGTGGGCGCTCCAGCCCCCTGGAGGTCGAGCTCGAGCACGTTGAGGAGGCCTCCCACATAGTCGCGGGCCGTGAGACGTCCAGCGGCTACGACCGTCGCGTCACACAGCCTTTCCCTTTCCATGTCGAGTCTGGCGCCGGCGATCCACACCAGCGGATGAAAGAAATAGAGTGCTTGGACGAGCTGCTGCACACCGAGCCAGAGCGCGTCCCACCGAGCGACGTGGGCCATCTCGTGGGCGATCACCGGTTCCACGCTGCGAACGTCGGTGGCGATCGGCGTCGGCAGGAAGATCACAGGACGGACGATGCCGATGGTGAAGGGAACGCGTCGAGCCGAAGAGGTCACGATTCGGACCCGGCGACGAACCCGAAGGCGGTGCCGCCATCGTTCGGCAATAACCAGGACCCCCATTTCGGACAGCGGCTGCGCAGCGCGGATCACGGTGTGAAAAGGTCTCAGTCGACGCCAATAGGCGGCAAGGGCAGTCGTTGCGCCGAGCAGCCACAGCAACGCGAACGAAGCTGTCCGGGTATTTCGAATTGGTCGATCACTGTACGATCCAGCCTCCCATGCGATCGGGAAAAAGTCGAAGCCGGACCCGGCATTCGCGTGCGGGCTCACGATGGGAGGGGACGGGTCGAGCCGATCCGCCAGCGCCCCCAGGCTCCACGGGTGGGCCAGATTCGGAGGGAGCACGAGACGGACGAAAACCATGCTCCAGAGAGCGAGGTGCATGGCGGGGCCTCTCCGGCGAAGGAGGCCGGTTGCGAGCAGGACCACCAGAAACACCACACTGACGTTGAGGCTCTGGGCGGCGAGCACGTCGACCAGAAGCTCAGCGGAATGACCGATGGTCAGCACCGTGGTCATCACTTGCTCCCCGAATCCCGGTCGAGAAGCCTCCGAAGTTCCTCGATCTCCTCTCCGGAAAGCTTGCCGCTTTCGGCAAAGAGGGACACGACCGGCACGTGACTCGATTCCAGCACCTGGGCGGCGAAATCGCGCACCATCCTTGCCAGGCCTGTCGCGCGGGATACGAACGGCGAGTAAATGTGGAGCCCGTGGAAGGCCTGCTTCGACACCAGCTCCTTGCGCACCATCCGCTCGACGGTCGTGCGGGTCGTGGAGTAGGCCCATCCAAGGCGTTCCCCAAGCTGCTCGTGAATCTCGCGGGCGCTGAGACCGTCGTTGGCCCACAGGACCTTCATCACCTCGAGTTCAGCCGGTGTCAGCCGCGGAAGGTCATTGTGCGTCGTCATCATCGTCCTTTGCATTTGATGCTACACATGTAACATCTTCGCTACAATAACTCCGGCACGGATGATTGTCAAGGTTTTTTTGACAGGCGTCGAATTCCAGATCGCAGCCTCACACCCTCAGGCCCTCATGCCCTCAGAGACCGAGGCTGTCGAACTCGACCAGACCAGCCGTGATCTCCGCCCGCGCCTCCTCGAGCGCCTCGTTGGCGGCATGCAGAGCGTCAGGGGCCAGCCCAGGGTTCACGACGACATCGAGGACGCCGGACCCGAGGTCGAAGGCGAAAACCCGCCCTTCGAAGGTGCCGTCCCGGACCTCGCGAGCAATACGCAACATGGCCTCGGCAAGGTCGACCTCGACGGCTGCGACGACAGTCACGTCCTCGGTCTCGAGCAAACGGGGATCGGTGGCCACGAGCTGCAGTCCCGAGTTGTGCGCCGCTGCGATGACCTCGGGATCGGCTTGATCGGCGGCGTAGAGCGACACGAGCACGCCCGCCGAGCTTAGCTCCCAAACCCCGTCTGGGCCCTCCCCGGCCACGACCCGTGTGCGCCGCCACCGGCTCTTGAAGCCGGCGACGTAGCCGTCTTCGAGGAGATCGAGCCATGGCTGGCCACCTCCGCGGACGAGCCCGATCCTGCCATCGGGAGACAAAGCGCCGGCGACCGCCCCGGCGAGATAGCCCACTTCCTCCGGGAGGAAACGAATGCCGGCCACATTTGCCGCATGGACCATTCCCGGGAGCAGGACAAAAACGGTCTCCGGGTAGGCCCTCGCGACCGAAAGGAGCGAGGTCTCGGAATACCCACCGACACAGAACACGAGCTTCGATCGTGCCAGCCCCTGCTCGGCTAGCTGGCGCCGATCATCAGCCGGATCATCTGTCCGGATCCACTCGATCTTCGCATCGAGCTCGGAGCCGATCCGTTGCAGACCCTGCTCGGCAGCCTGCTTCCAATGTCCCGACACCGATCGAGCAGTCAGCATGCTGACGGAAAACTCTGATGGAGAGCCTGACGGGCCCCGGCCACAAGCAGCGGTCAGCAGCGCGACCACCACGGCCATCAGGACACTTGTCAATCTGGAGGCACCCACGGTATCGACCATTCTACCGTCGCCGGCACCGAGCTGCGCTACCATTGGCGCGTGGATCTCCTGCAACTGGTCGCCGAGCTCGACGAGCTGCTCGAAGCCGATAGTGCGGCGGATTACTGCCCCAACGGGCTCCAGGTCGAAGGTCGTCCGGAGGTCGAGAGAATCATCACCGCAGTTTCGGCCTCGCGAGAGCTCTTCTCGCTGGCGGCGGAGCGCCAGGCGGACGCCATCGTCGTTCACCACGGAATACTGTGGAACGGAGCGGAAGCACCACGGATCGTCGGCTCGTTTCGGGAGCGCGTGCGCCTCCTGATCGAAAACCGCATCTCGCTGATCGCCTATCACCTGCCGCTCGATCGCCACCTCGAGCTGGGCAACGCGGCGCAGCTGGCCCGACGACTCGGGCTCGAAGAGCTCGAGGGCTTTGGATTCCATTCCGGCGCACCGGCAGGGGTCTGCGGCGTTTTTCCGGAGGCGGTCGACGCTGAAGAGTTTTTTGCCGCCATCGCGGAGGCGTGCGACCGCGAACCCCAGGTATTCGAAGGCGGGAATCGGCTCGTGTCGTCGGTTGGCATCGTCACCGGTTCCGCTCAGCGCGAGTTCCACCAGGCGGTCGCCGCCGGTCTCGACGCCTACGTCACCGGCGAGGCCACCGAGTGGGTCATGCACCAGGCGGCCGAGGACGGCGTCCACTACGTCGCAGCCGGCCACTACGCAAGCGAACGCTTCGGCATTCGAGCCCTCGGGCACTGGATTGCGGATCACCACGGTTTGGACGTCGAGTACGTCGACATCCCCAACCCCGTTTGAGCTTCTCGAGGTCCTGAGTCTTCCTCGCGAGGCAAGTGAAGGGTAAAGAGTGAAGGGTTAAGCCCACCCACCCCATGAAGTTCTTGACCCTTTACTCTTTACTCTTAACTCGCTTGCTACACTCCCGCCGATGAACGACCGTGATCTCACGCCGACACCGAGCAACGCCTTCTCCTTCTCCCGCGTCAAATGCTTCCATCAGTGCCCGCTCCGTTACCGCTACCGATATGTCCAGGGCCTCAAAGAGGTCTTTCGCTCGATCGAGTCCTTCCTCGGCAACGCGGTCCACGATGTCCTCGAGTGGCTCTACGCCGAGCGTGATCGAGGGAAGGACCCGGACGAAGCGACCATGCTCGACCGCTTTGCGACGATTTGGAGCGACACACGAGATGCATCGGTGACCATCATTCGCGTCGACGAAGACGAAGCAAGCTATCTGAGAACCGGACGGGAGATGCTGGTCCGCTTTTTCAGGGAGACATTTGCCAGCGACCGGAGCGAAACCGTTGCTCTCGAACAGCGGATGTCGCTTCAGTTGTCGGAAACGATTCTCTTCACGGGTTTTGCTGACCGTGTCGGCCGCACAGACAAGGGCCGCCTCTTCGTCGTCGACTACAAGACCTCGAAAAGCGAGGGCGACGGTTCGGAGTTCTCCGAGGGGCTCCAGGCACCTCTGTATGCGGCATGTGTTCTCAAGCACCACGAGGAGGACCATGCGCTGGCCGGCTACCACTACCTCCGCCACGGTACGACCCGGTGGCAACAGGTCGACAGGGAGCGGGCCACACAGCTCTTCGAGCGCTTCCTCGATCTGGCGAACGAGGTCGATGCCGCAGGCGAGTTCCCGGCCATGCCCGGCATCCTCTGTGCGTGGTGCGGATTCAACTCGCGGTGTCCGTCCGCCGATGTCCCGGAGCGGTTCTCAGGCGGCCTCCACCACGCCGAGAAGATCTCGCGCCGCCTCTTCTGACCCGCACGAGGACCGTTTTGAGGGCCTGGTCGCGCCTTCCACCTCCGCGTCGAGATGACGGCTGGAACTCAAAGAGGTACAATGGACTTACAACCCGGACAGGGGAGGAAATCATGGCTTTTGAGTTGCCGGACTTACCGTATGCCGACGATGCTCTCGTGCCGCATGTCTCCGTCGAGACCCTCGCCTACCACCACGGCAAGCACCACCGGGCGTATGTCGACAATCTCAACCGCCTGGTCGACGGCACTCCCTGGGACGGGAGCACGCTCGAGGAGATCATCGAGAAGGCAGACGGTGCCATATTCAACAACGCCGCACAGGTTTGGAATCACACCTTTTATTGGTCCTGCATGAGCCCCGTCGGCGGCGGCGAACCACCCGCCCCGTTGTCAGCCAGGATTAACTACACCTTTGGCAACTTTGCCACCTTCCGCGAAAAGTTCACCGAGGCCGCGTTGGGCCACTTCGGCTCGGGTTGGGCATGGCTTGTGGGCGAGCCCTCCGGTCGGTTGGCGATCGTGACCACCGGCAACGCCGACTGTCCTCTGCGGAACAATGAGAAGCCACTCTTGACCTGTGATGTCTGGGAGCACGCCTACTACATCGATTATCGCAACGCTCGCGCGGAGTACGTCGAACATTTCTGGGACATCGTGAACTGGGATTTTGTCGGTTCGAACCTCTAGCTTCGGCTCGTTATGAGACCGCCGCTCGGTAGGCCCGGTAGCCTTCGGCCATGATCTCCTCCGCTCGCTCGAATTCGAACCACCCGACCGTCCCGACCTCCGGCTCGACGGTCATCGAGGCCCTCTCCCCCTGCCTCGCCAGGTTGTACTGCATGAGGTGAAAGGACCGCATGACCACGTCGAGGCGGTTCGGAGCGTCCGGACGCCCGCGGCCCATCGGCAGTTGATGCGTCTCGAGAAAGGCCTCCACCCGCTCCACGAATGGCTCCGGAGCGGCTCCGTGGAGGATCCTCGTGATGACGGTTTTCTGCGAATGTCCGGCTGATGGCGGACGGAGGACGTTGACCGCGAGAACCGGGTCCGAAGCCATGACCGCCGCCGGCGCCACCGGAACCGGTGTCACCATGGCGCCGTCGACCAGCGTCGCCCCGTCGATCACCGACGGCGGGAGGATCCCGGGGATCGCCGAAGATGCGAGGACGGCGTCCGCGAGACCACCGCGACGAAGGACGACCTCCTCGCCATCGGAGATGTTGCAGCAGACTGCGGCAAAGTGAAGGTCGAGATCTTCGATTGGGTCATTTCCGAGCGTCTCACGCAAGAGATCGTGAAATGCAGACCCTCCCGGCGAACGGAGCATGATCCGACCGAGCCGCGACCAGTCGATGGAGGCGAAAAAGGCCTCCATCTCCACACCGCTCATCCCGCGGGCGTACAAGGCCCCGACGATGGATCCCATCGAGGTGCCGGCGATCGCGGCGACCTCGACGCCGTCCTCTTCGAGAGCCTTCAAAACACCCACGTGGGCAAGGCCCTTCGCCGCGCCTCCGCCGAGTGCCAGCGCTACCCGCTGCTCCTCCATGGGCGAAGTGTATCGGAAAGAAGGATGCACGATACACGATGCAAGGCCGCCCGCCCAACCGAGATCGGCATGTGAGACC
>JBFFBV010000110.1:0-15092 GCA_041560205.1 Candidatus Sulfomarinibacter sp. | reverse complement strand
CCTTTTACTTCCTGCGGCAAAGGGATAAGCTCCACACTTTGCACCACCTCTTCTACATGGGTTATGGGAATGGCAAACAGCCTTTCGGCATTGAGCAAAAGGAGGAATGTGGAGATGGACCGTTCTATTGGGGTTGGTCCGCGTGATCGCCGTCCGGAGTGCCCGGTTGGGGGTAATGTGCGCACAGATGATTGCCCGCAGGATCCCTCCGGCGCGCACCGTATCGAGGATCCCAAGCGCCCATGCCCCAACGGCGTCGAGTCGCGAGACCTCCGGGGACAGACATCACCCTGAGACTCACCGATGAATGACTCTCGACCAACGCGAGGAGCAACCTCATGAATACGACATTGAAATTCTCAACACGTGCCCTGGCAATTTGTGTTGCCGCGCTATTGTTCTCGTCGCCTCTGCTTGCGCAAGAGAGCGATGCATCGAAAAAGGCCGAGGCCGAAATGGAGGCTGCGTTCGGGACGGTGCCGGTCATGTTTGAGGTCTATCCAGATCATCTGCGTGCCGGTGCATGGAATTGGTTTGCGGCTACGCTGAGTCCTGATGCGCCCATTCCGGCGAAGTTTAACGAGCTCATTTCGCTCGCAGTGGCCTCACAGATTCCATGCGACTATTGCGTTTACGCGCACACCACGATGGCAAAATTGTTTGGCGCCACCGATGAAGAGATTCAAGCGGCGGTTGCCGCCGCAGCCGTCACGCGCCACTGGAGCACGGTTTTGAATGGCGCTGAAGTCCCCCTCGATGAATTCAAGAAAGAGTGGGACGGAATCTTGGCGCATCTCAAAAAGCAGATGGAGGCAAAATAGACGACGGAGGATAGTCTGGGCGGGGATCCGACATCGACATCGCGTTCCGCTTGGCCAGGAAAAGTAGACCTCGCCCCTACAACAAACAGGTCAGTGTTCGGTAGGGGCGGCATATATGCCGCCCCTGCGCAGTATGCATGCATGGGTGCCACCTTTTGTGCCTTTTGGATTGATGCATTGCGCGGTTTTGACCGGTGGCACCTTGTGACGGTCTAGACTGAAACCATGACGGAGGACGATTTCGGGTTCACCTTTCCGATCGGTTATCGTTCCTTCCACAGAAAGCAGCTCTACAACTTCCAGCTCAACCGCCCGTTTTCTCTCGGTTACGCTCGGGCCGAGGACCTGGAGGAGGCCGGCAAGAGAATCGAGAGCTTTGACGACTGGAAGGCCGAAATGGTCCGGCAGGCGAACAGAGCCGAGGAGGAGGGTCGCCTGATGCATGCGGCTTTTCACGCCCGGGCGGCCGAGTTCTACACCTTCCCCGACGATCCCGACAAGAGGACGCTGTACGAGCGATTCGTGGAGCTGTTCCGGGAGGCTTTTCGGGACCATCCCATCGAGCGAGTGCGAGTACGGTTCGAAAGCGCCTGGCTCCCGGCCATGATCGTCGGTCCGGAAGAACCGCGCGGTGCCATCGTACTGCACGGCGGATACGACTCGTTGATCGAGGAATTCTACTCACTGATGCGATTCTTTGCCGCCGCGGGTTATCGGGTGATCGGGTTCGAGGGGCCGGGGCAGGGTGCGGCTCGGAGAATGGCTGGCCTTCCGTTGGATTTCCGATGGGAGAAGGCAGTCGGTGCCGTCCTGAACGAGCTCGATTTGGACGACGTCACATTGATCGGGCTCAGCATGGGGGGCTATTTCGCGCTTCGGGCCGCGGCCTTTGAACCGAGGGTGGCAAGAGTCATCACCTCGGGCCACGCGTACGATTACCGCCGGGTGGCGCCCGCGGCCGCGGTGTGGATGTTGGAGTTCTTCCGCGACCACCTGCGGGGCTTTTCGAATCGGATGTCGCTGAGGAAGATACAAAAGGGCGGGATGGAGGCCTGGAACATCAGTCACCTGATGTACGTGACCGACCTCGACGAGCCCATGGCCGCGCTCGACTTCGCCTTTTCCATGAACGAGGAGAACCTCCATGCCGACCGGGTGCGGCAGGACGTGCTGGTGCTTGCGTCGCGCGAGGACCACTTCATCCCGTTTCGGTTGCATGACGAGGGACTGAAGCGGTTGACCGCAGCGAGGTCCCTCACGAGCAGAATCTTCACACGGCAGGAGCACGCCCAGAATCACTGCCAGATCGGCAACATGGGACTGGCGCTCGAGGTGATGAAGGAATGGATCGAGTGACATGGGTGCCACGTACCTCATTGTTGCATTGTGAGGTCGTGATCAGTGGCGCCCGGGCGCCAGCGCATCTACTCCGCGACAACGATCAGTCGGTTGTCCAACGCCCCAGCGATGACCTTGCCGCCGACGATCAGAGGGGTGCTGAAGACGCCCCCGGTGACGAAGCCCGGGAGCCTTTCCGTCGGCACGACCCAGCGAGCCTTTCCGGTCTTCAGATCCACGGCGTGGAGGCCGCGTTCGAGGGCGACGCCTTCGAAGTAATAGGGGAACGCGCTGATGGCGCCTATATATATCGTCTCCCCGGAAATCGAGGGGGTGCACCACGACCACCCGCCGGTTCGGTACTTCCATTTGACCTCGCCGGTGGCGCCGTCGAAGGCGAACAGCGTGAGGGCGTCCGAGCTGCCCACGTAGAGGATGCCGTCCGCGTAGATGCCGGAGGACTCCACCCACGAGCCGTCGGTGTGCTCGAACTCCCACACCTTCTCTCCGGTCGCCGCATCGAGGGCGAAGACCCTGGGGTTGCGGCTGCCGATGTAGACGCGCCCGTCGCCGAAGGCCGGCGACGCCTGGACAATGCCCCCGGTGTCGAAACGCCAGACCTGCTTGCCGCTGTCGACATCCAGCGCGTACAGGTGCTGGTCCCAGCTTCCGAAGTAGACGCGCTTCTGGTGGACCTTCGGTGTCGAACGGATGCGGCCGCCCGTCGCGAAGCGCCACTTCTCCTGGCCGGTGGCGGCATCGATGGCGTACAGGGTGCCGT
The DNA here is from genome assembly GCA_041560205.1 of Candidatus Sulfomarinibacter sp. Taxonomy (GTDB): domain Bacteria; phylum Acidobacteriota; class Thermoanaerobaculia; order Thermoanaerobaculales; family Sulfomarinibacteraceae; genus Sulfomarinibacter. The sequence goes on along the minus strand of JBFFBV010000110.1, from coordinate 12,152 downwards.
TGGCGCTGCCGACGAACACTGTCCCGTTGTAAACGGTAGGGGAGGAGCTCAGGTAGTCGTATGCATAGGGCGGGTAGAGCGATGGGAACACGCGCTCGATCCCTGCGCTGTGGAGATCGAATCGCCACGTTCGGCTCCCGTCGGAGGTGGCGACACAGTAGAGAAAGCTGTCATCGCTGGCGAAGTAGACGAAGTCGCCGGAGACCGCCGGCGTCGACCTGATGCGGCCGCCGGTGTCGACCTTCCACTTCGGTTTGAGGGTTTCGAGGTCGAGGGCCCACAGGCTGCCGTCGTCGCTTCCGATGTAGACCGTGTTCCCGGTGCGGACGGGCGACGACCAGATCTGGCCACCCGTCATGAAGCTCTGGAGGACCTGCCCGGGCCGGGAAGCCTTTTCCCCCACGGCGGTCTTCGCCTCGTCAGCGGCCGCCAAAGTCGTGGCGGCCATGCAAACCACGAGTGCCGCACCGGCTGCCTTGACCGAGCAATTGCGAAAACGATTCATGACATCCCCTTTCCAACTGCGACGCAGGCAAATGAGTCAAACATCAATAATCAGGAATGTTACGAAAAGTCGGCCGAGGTGTTTCTTCGGACGGGCGCCCCCGGATTCCTGCATGACGTGGTGTCCCCTGATGTCACATCGTGATATGTGGCACCTCGCTCATGGCCTCGCGGGTCACTTTGTCGATGCGGAAGGCGGAACCTCCGAGAATTGTGCGGCCGCGGTATTGAATTTGAGTTCGAGTCGTGATCTAGTGCGCTCAGAAGAATTGTGCATTTCAACACACTTGGTGAACGGAGGTATTGGCAATGAGAAGTCTTGTCGTGTCTCTGTGCGTTGCGCTGGGTTGCGTCGGGTTGATGTGGACGGTCTCTGCCGCTGACGAGGGTGACCAGGAAGCCGTCGGTCGTGGCCGGTATCTGGTCGAGTTTGCGGGATGCTCCGAGTGTCACACGCCGTGGAAGATGGGTCCCAACGGGCCGGAAGAGGACACCGAACGGCTCTTCTCGGGTCACCCGCAGGACGCCGTGCTGCCTCCGCCGCCCGAACTTCCACCTGGACCATGGAACTCCATCACCGGCGGCATGACCGCGTGGGCCGGCCCCTGGGGGATCAGCTATGGGACGAACCTGACCTCCGACCCGGAGACCGGACTTGGCGCGTGGAGCAAGGAACAGTTCGTAGCCGCTCTCAAAACCGGCCAGCATCTCGGCATGGGCAGGGACATCCTGCCGCCGATGCCGCATTACGGTTCGGCCACGAACGAAGACCTCGAAGCGATGTTCGCCTACTTCATGACGGTGCCGCCGATCAAGAACGAGGTTCCCGATCCGGTGCCACCCACCGCGGGTGGCCCGTAAACGACCGCCCGGCAGATCGCCGAGGGTGGAGATTCCAGCGGTGCCGCGTTCCGCAGAGTTGCATTGTGATCAGTGCACATACGTGGCACCTGTCAACGCCGGAGGGCAGAGGCCGTCGACCGACCTCACCGCCGGCATACTTCATTGAAGAAATCACTGATCGTCATCGGCATGGCCATCTACACATTCATTTACGCAGTTTCTTAGGGAGACAACATGAAGATCACGAACGTAGAGTCCAACACCAGCATTGCCGAAATCGGCGACGGCATTTACCGGATCAGCACGCCAGTGCCACCCAGCCCAACCTTGCCGACCGGTTTCTCCTTCAATCAGTTTCTGATCGAAGATGACGAACCACTCCTGTTTCACACCGGGCTGCGGGGAATATTTCCCCTCGTCAGCGAGGCCATCGAAGCAGTGATTCCAGTGAGTACCTTGCGGTATCTGGGCATCTCGCACTTCGAGGCTGACGAGTGCGGAGCTCTCAACGATTTCCTGACCGTTGCACCGCACGCCGTACCGCTCTGCGGCGCGGTGGCGAAGATCGTCTCCGTCGACGACGTGGCCGACCGCGAAGCGCTCGGCCTCGGAGACGGCGAGCAGCTTTCGCTCGGGAGACACACGGTGGTGTGGATCGACACGCCTCACTTGCCCCACGGATGGGACTGCGGCTACCTGTTCGAGCAGAACACGTCAACCTTGTTCTGTGGCGATCTGTTCACTCAGCCGGGCGACGAGAATGCGCCACTGATCGAGGGCGATATCCTTGGTCCGAGCGAAGCCATGCGGGCTGCAATGGATTACTACGCCCTCACCAAGAACACCAGCGAACTCATCGCCAAGCTGGCCGCGACCGAGCCGACGACCCTGGCCTGCATGCACGGCTCCTCGTGGAGCGGCAAAGGCAGTGAGCTTCTTGGCCAGCTGGCCGCGACCCTGGGTTGACGGCTTGCTTGGGTGCCACGTTCACCATTGCACCATCGTCTGGATGCATGGGTGCCACACGCGCGCCACGTATCACCTTATGACTTTGCCCTGCGTCATGTGACTCATGTGATTCGTGGCACCCATGCCTGCACCCCCGCCTCGTGGCACCCATGCTCCTGATGCGCCCTTGATGATGAGCCGCCGGGAGGCGGGTGTTGAACGCCGTGCCGATCTTGCCGGTGAACCGCCGAGTCCTCCCCGAGCGCCTTCGGGCACCCCACACCGCAACCCCGGCGAAACCGAACGTCTATGATCCGGGTTCTCGGTCAGGACGGAGGCCTCATCGCTCTTTCCTGGCCCGGGCCTGGTTTATGATCTCCCTTCTTCGCCGTCTCTCTTGTTGATAGTCCAGGTCCTGTTCCACTGATGGATCGGGATGGACATAGATCTCTTTCTCATTGCCAAGATAAATAACCCCGTCAGCTGTGTCTGCGAGCGATTTTGCGGCGTAAGAGGAAAAATCGTTGTCCTTCAATAATGCCAGCTCAGAATCCTTCAAATCGATGACTGTTGGATAAGTATTACTCTCGATCGCAAGTTCATTAATTATTGATTCACTATTTGAACCAGAAATCGGCAATAGTACATAGACTTTTCCGGGTATGATCTGTTCCAGACGGGCAGTAATGTTGTTTCTAACGTACCCGGGCAGTATCGAATTAGTTCTGGAAAGATGTAATACACCGTAGATGACGAAAGCTTTTCTCTTCCTGGCCAACACTTCATTCTCTATTATTCTGACGGGATACGTATCCCTCTGAGAGAAATGTGGTTCAATGTCTTTTGGTTCTTCTACTTTAGTCCAATCGATGGGGGGGTCGCCCGCTAACAAACGCACTCTCTTTTCGGCAGGAAGCTTTTCGTTCACTTCTCTGACTGCGCGGATGAATTCCTCATATATTGGTGCGTCTCATACACCCGACGTTTGAGTCGTATTACGCCAAATTTTTTGCAAGTCTTTATCCGGGAAAATTTTCAGATGAAAAACATAATTATCCAAAATTTTTTGGTACAGAGCATCGCCTGATTCAATGACAATATCGTTGACAATATCTGGGAAATCCGGGTGTTTCACCAGCGCCACTCGAAAATCGTGGTTTTGCCCGAGGCCATGTTGTTCACCCATCAAGACGACGTCGTGATGTTCATAGACCGAAAGAACGCGTGTTATGGCTTGTTGTGTATTGTTCTGGGCTGCCGAAGTCGCTGATAGAGCCGCAAGAACAGACGCACGAAGAATGAACACAGTCTGTTGTTTGTTCAAGACGGGATCCTTCTCTTCGATTTCGTCTGGCATCGTGTGTTTTTGGCATCATGGCACCCTTGTCATACGTGGCACCTTTATGACACAAAAAGCTTGTTGCTTGCGAAGCTCGGATCACACGTCAGAAAGACGCCGAGCCGGCGCAGGCCGCGCTCGTCCCCGGGTGTCGGCAGGTGGGTCAGGTGAAGATCGCAGCCGGAGAGCTTTGGCAGCTGTCGCATCGCCTGTTGGGCCGTGGGGTTGGAGGTCGAGCTGATGCTGAGCGCGATCAGGGTTTCCTCCAGGTTGAGGCTGATGGAGCCGCGACCGAGGAGATCCTTGCGCAGCATGCCGATGGACTCGACGACCGGGAGGCTGATCAAATCGAGGTGTTTGGGGATCCCGGCCATGACCTTGATGGCGTTGAGGACCAGGGCCGATGAGGCGTGCAGGAGAGGACTGTTGTGGCCGGACACGATCTCTCCGTTCGGCAGCTCGACGGCTGCGCCCGAGAATACTCCGTGGTGGCCCTTGTCGGCCTTCTCCTCGGCGGCGCTGGCTGCGGCTCTGGCGGGCACGACCACCGACCGGTGCTCCGGCTTGAGGTCGAACTCCTCCATCAGGGTTTCGATGCGACGAACCGCGTCGCCGTCCTCCAGACCGAGGATCTCGTCGCACGCGTAGCGGAAGTAGCGGCGCACGATCTCGCGCTTGCCGGCCTCCTGCGCGGCCTCGTCATCGATGATGGAGAAACCGGCCCTGTTGACCCCCATCTCGGTCGGCGACTGGTACATCGAATCGCCGGTGATCTTCTCGAGGATGCGCTTGAGCAGCGGGAAGGCCTCGATGTCACGGTTGTAGTTGACCGCCCGTGCATCATGAAACTCGAGGTGGAAGGGATCGATCATGTTGACGTCGCGGAGCTCGGCGGTGGCGGCCTCATAGGCCGCGTTGACCGGGTGGCGCAGCGGCAGGTTCCAAATCGGAAAGGTCTCGAACTTGGCGTACCCGGTCCTCATGCCGCGGCGGTGCTCGTGGTAGACCTGCGACAGGCAGGTCGCCATCTTGCCGCTGTTTGGACCGGGCGCGTTGACGACCACGAGCGGGGCCTCGGTCTCGATGTAGGGGTTGGCGCCGTAGCCGCCGTCACTCACCACCCGGGATACGTCGGCCGGGTAGCCGGGAATCGGGCGGTGGGTGTAGACCCTGATGCCGCGCCTCTGCAGTTTTTTGGCGAAGCTTTCGGCGGCAGGCTGGTCTTCGTACCGGGTGATGACGACCGCCCGTACGTCGAGCCCGTTGTCGCGCAGATCGTCGATCAGCTTGAAGGTGTCGGCGTCGTAGGTGATCCCGAAATCCGCCCGCACCTTGCGGCGGTCGATGTCGCCCGCGTACACGCACAGGATGATTTCGGTCTGGCTGGCGAGCCGCCGCAGGAGGCGCATCTTCACGTTGGGGTCGAAACCGGGCAGGACACGCGAGGCGTGGTAGTCATACAGGAGCTTGCCGCCGAACTCGAGGTGCAACTTGCCGCCGACCTCGCGCATCCGCTCGAGAATGGCCTCACTCTGTTCTGCCAGGTAACGCTCGTTGTCGAAAGCGACGGCCCCCCTGGGAACACTTGCCATGAACCAACCCTTGGTATTTCGACGATCCGCCCGAACGTTGGAGAGAATAGCAGGATCGGTGCCACGTGGACATGTGCTGTGTGCTGGATCGTGCTGATCGCACGATACCAACGTTTCGCCCGTGAGAGGACGAGGTCACTTCACGGGCACGCCGACAACTGTGCAAAAGTGAACGTGGCACCCTTCTTGGCACCCTTCCCTTCATTCTCAAATGATGTAACATCACCGGATGAGCTCAAGAGTCCGCACCGCCCTGCTCGCCCTTGGATTGGGGATCGCCGTCGCCGCCGCCATCCCGGTGGTGGTCCTCTGGGTGACCAACGACATGAGGTGGTTGCTCCTGCTGGGCGCGGTGGGACTTTTCGGCGGTGCTCTCTGGCTGGGAGGGCGCCGCGGCGGGGGTGCGATCGGTTTGGCGCTGCTCTGCCTGCCGCCTCTCATGCTCTTCGGTGTGGCCGTGCTTCCCGAGCTGCCGGGGCTGTGGCCGCATCTGGTGTTGTGGCTCGGCTTCGCCACGATCGGTTGGTACGGTCTGCGAAGCGGCGCGCGCCCGAAGCTGGTGGTCGTCGCCGGTCTCGTCGCGGTCGCCGCGATCGCCTCGTGGTATGCCTTCGCTTACGTCCCGGCCGAAATTTCGCGATCCCTCGGCCGGCAACGCGACGATCCAGCACCCGCCTTCACGCTCGAGACCTTGGAGGGGGAGCCCTATCCCGTGGACTCGCTCGAGGGCAAGGTCGTCGTGCTCGACTTCTTTGCCACCTGGTGCGCCCCCTGCATCGCCGAGCTGCCTGAGATCAATGCCGTCCACCAGCGCTACGCCGCCCAGTCCGACGTCGAGATCCTGGTGGTCGCCAGCGACTCCAGAGACACGCCAAAGGCGATCCGCGAGTTCGTGGCCGGACGCGATCTCCAGGTTTCGTTCCTCTACGACTCCGGCGGCCGGGCGCACGAAGCGTTCGGCTTCGCCGGCTTTCCGGGGCTGGCGGTGATCGACAAGACCGCCCGGCTGCGCTTCACCCGCGAGGGCTACAACGCCGCCGAGCACGACTTCCAAGAAAAGCTGGTCGAGATGATCGAGTCGTTCCGTTAGGACGGCCCATGGGTGCCACACTTTGCATTAACGCATTGTGGCGTCATCACAGTCATCCGTGAGCGGCAACGAGGTAATGCGAAGTGTGGCACCATGTGAGTGCGGGACCCCTCCCATCACCGACCACAACCCAGAATCGGTGACGCAGATCCTCGAACGCTCGGCAGCCGATCTGCGAGTTGCGAGGTTGTGATCAGTGGCACCCTTGCTTGCTGTTTCACATCACGATGGACGTGAAGACGAGATCGTGGACTCCACCCACTCTGACGTCCATCCCGTAGTACTCCATGAGCTGTGTGATCTGGCGCTTGCAGTTGGCGCACGCCGTGGTTACGAACTCGGCGCCGGTGTCGCGGATCTGTTCCATCTTCTTCTTGCCGCTGACGGTCATCCGGAACTCGCGCAAATCGTCCATCGCGGCGAGGCCGCCACCGCCTCCGCAGCACCAGTTGTCGGTGCCGGACGGCGTCATTTCGCGGTAGTCCTCGCAGGCGGCCTGGAGGATCGTTCGCGGTTCGTCGACGATGTTGCAGCTGCGGCCGAAGTTGCACGGGTCGTGATAGGTCACCGGCTCTGGATTCTTGCTTTTGTCGAGCGTGATCCGCCCCTCATCGATGAGCTTGGCTGTGAACGGCAACACGTTCGTCACGTTGAAGGGAAGCTCGCCCCACCACTTGCCCTTCTCCATCATGAACTTGAAGATCCGGTAGGCGTGTCCGCACTCCCCGCACATCATGTTCTTGACGCGGAGACGCTTCGCCTCCTCGTAATAATGTTTGTTCTCCTCCTTCATGGCCGCGTCGTCACCGGTGAACAGACCGTAGTTCGCGCCATCGAAATAGCTCGAGCTCATGGTCCAGCTGATGCCGAGCTTGTGGAAGATCTTGGCCACGGCCATGGTCGCCTCGGGATTGACGAGGACGTCGCCGGATGGTGGGACGTAGAGGTACTCGGCGCCCTCCACGTCGAGTGGAATGCTCACTCGCACGCCGCATTCATCCTCGATCTCCTCTTCGAGAAATCGGATCGCTTCCTCGAAACCCTCCTTGCCGCAGCCGTCGGTGTTGCCGGTCGTGAGCGAGATCTCGGTAATATCGAGCAGGCGCTGCGGGGTCAGCCCGAGTGAGTGGATGATGGCGCGCCCCTTGCGGGTGATCACCGAGTTGTCGATGCCGAACGGGCAAAAGGTCGCGCAGCGACGGCACGCCGTGCACTCGTAAAAGCTCTGGACCCAGTTCTCGATGTCACCTTCGCTGTAGTCGTGCGCCCCGGTGAGATCGCCGAGGAGCTTGCCGCCGAGGGTTTTGTGGCGTCTGTAGATCGAGCGGACGAGGTCGGAACGAGCCGCTGGGTTGCGTGACTTCTCGGGTGAACCGTAGTAGGTCGGACACTGATCTGCACAGGTGCCGCACTTGGCGCAGATCTCCATATACACGCGCAGCGAGGCTGGACCGTTTTCGATGGCCTCGATCGCCTTGACGACGGTTTCCCGCTCCGGCGGTTTCGGTTTCTCGGTGATCTCCGGAACAACGTGTGGTCTGTCGGATGCTTCCATGGTCTCAGCTCCTCTTGATGGCGGCTTGCGTGAAGAACACGCCGCCGAAGTGCATGATCTTGCTGAACGGCATGTAGATGAGGAGGACCTGCGCGAGGAAGAGATGGGCCAGGAACCAGCCGTTCTCGGGCACCATCGGCCACTGCAGCATCACCAGCGACGCGAAATACTGGCGGGATGCGGCAAGGTCGAAGTGGCCGGCGAGGCGCATGCCGTTGCCAGTGATAACGATGGCCAGGAGCAGAAAGACGGCGAAGTAGTCACCGGGCGAAGAAATCTCCCGCACCCTGGTGGTGACGAATCGGCGCCCGATCAACAAAACCAGCATGAGCAGAATCATGACGCCTGCCGCACCACCGACCACGGTCGACATGGTGTCGGCATCAATGTTGAGTGCGCCCCACAGCCACGGGAAGTCGGTGACGACGCGGAAGTGGCCGATGATGATCAGCACGAGCATGGCGTGGAAGAGCCACGAGATCGCCCATAGGAAGCGATCGCTCTTGAACAGGCTCGGGAAGAGCAGCGTTTCTTTCAAAACGCCTGCGGTTTTCCCCTTGGGTGACGTCGGGAAGAGGGTCATCCCGGGCTGCGGGAGCTTTTTCCACGTCCAGAAGCGGCTGAGCATCGCCGCCACGAACACGACGAAAGTCACCGGGGGAAGAATGACGCCGACGATGATTGCGGTTGCTGACACGTCATACCTCCAGTCCTTTTGGTCAGAAAACGGTTGCGGGCCTGGAGCCCTTGACGATCGTGCCGGCGAAGATTAGTTTTTGAAGACAGAGGGAAAACGGCGCCTATCGAGCGTCGCTCGACGTCCGTCGAAATCCCTTTCCAGAGGTCCGGCGGGATGTGGTTGGGCAGCCCAGACCGCCGGGCTTTTTCACCGGCAACTCCTACGCTCGTATCGGTGGTTTCACCTCCAATCCAATGATGTGTTCTTCGAGCTCCTGCAAGCGAAAGGCGCGCGGCAGCGCACCCCGAACCGGGGTCTTCGTTTGGCCCGACCGAGAAGCCGCCTCGATGTCGTTCACGAGGATGATCTGGACCCCCGGGACACGAGCGTCGGCCGCGAGGTGCGAGCACAGGCTCGAACGCATCGCTTCCGGCAGAGAGCCGTCGATGACAACGAACTCCGGCCGGAAATGGTGGCAGGTGGTCGAGCACTCGTACTCGGAGGATACGAACTCGATATCGATCCTGGAATTCGAACTCTCGCGTTGAAGCCTGCGCCGAAGCTCATCGCTCTCGGTGACGATCAGTACCCTTCGCGACCGGTTGACCACCTCCTGGAAGTAGGCGCACTCCTCGCAGGTGTCGGTGCAGTATGTGCCGGCGTAGCCAGCCTCTGGGCCGAGGTCGCTCATTTCATAACAGCGGCGAGCTCGGGTACGGTAGACCAAGCAGCCGAGACAGCTCTCGCCCGGTTGACCGTCCGTTGCGTAATACTCCCAGCAGTAGAGGAAGTCGGTGTCACCGATGGGCTGCGATTCGAAATCGTCGCTGGACAGGGCCTCGATATCGTCCTGTGCGATCCGGTAGTGGCCACCCGCCGTTCGCGACGCCCGAAGTCGACCGCTCTTGATCCACTTGAGCACCGTATCGGGAGTGACGCTGAGGAGTTGTGCCACCTTGCCGGTGGAGAGCAGGCGGTCGCGATCTTGATTGTCAGGGCCTGGGGCCATGCATCACTATGTAGACCCGCAGCGGTGTAATGTCAATGAAAAATCGATAAAATCGATAAAATGTTTATAAGATGTTGTCGCAAAGTCAAGGTTGAGATTGACGAGACCGAAACCGAAAACGTGTGCTTCGGTATTGTTACCGGCTGCTCGCCTCCGGTTGCGGCCCCCAAGCCCGATCGTCCAACGAAGGGTCGCGACGGGCGACGGTTTCGTAGGTGAGCGCGTGGTGGCCGTCGTCGATGATTTCGTAGGAAATTCCCGCGAGCCGGCACACGCCCCTCTGGTATCCCCATGGAAAGAGATCACGCAGCTGGCCGAGCGACAATCCGCAGCTGTGACAGGTGGAGTAGATGCGCGCGACCAATCCCTGCCGTACGAAATGTCGACGGACGAAGAGCACGACCTTCAGTTGAAGCAGCGTCAGGTCACCCGGCTGGCCGAGCCGATGGGCCATGGCGTGGGCAAAAGCGAGATCCCAATGCACTGGATCGGCCAGGAATCCACGCCGATCGAGATGGTAGGATCTGCCCGAGGTCATCAGGGCGTTCAATTGTGTTCTCCATTCGCCCTTCGGGCGGCCGCGAGCCTCAATTGGTCACTCGGCCTTCACTCCCAATGTAATACGCGTCGGCCGACTCCGCCATATCACAACGTAATTCGCGATATTTCAATTTGGCTATACATTTATTTCGCGACTGAATGCAACAATGCGGAACGTGGCACCGAAGCGGGCCCGCCCCAAAGGGTTCGGGCAACCATCAATGGGGAGGTGCCGGCGCGATGCGGGCCCTCGCCCGCCTCGTTCGTGGCGGCTCCAAATCGGGTGGCGCGTAGCGCGTGACCGTCATCGTGGCCAGCCACGCTGTGGGATCCGGGTCGCCGCGCCACGGAGTCGCGGTGCCGCCCGTGACGAGCACCGATCCGTCGTCGAGGACGATGGCACGGTGCGCGCTGCGCGGCTCGCCGGTAGCGTTGACGGTGGTCCAACTGTCGGTTACAGGGTCGTAGATTTCGGCGCTGGCGAGCGGGCGTCCTCGACTGTCGTTGCCGCCGGTGACCAGGACCCGGCCCGAGCCCAGAAGCACCGCCGCCGCCCCCACCCGATTGGTGCTCATGGCGGTGGCGGTGAAGCTCCACCCGCCCGTCGACGGATCGAAGATCTCGCCGAAGCGCGGCGCCTCGCCGTTGGCCTGGGGGGAGCCGCCGACGACCAGGATGCGGCCATCCGACAGACGAATTGTGACGTGGTACTCGCGGCGGAAGGTGGGGCCGGCCGCTGCGGACCAGGTCAGGGTGGCTGGATCGAACACCTCTGCGGCGGAGCCGCCGGTGGCCAGCACACGGCCGTCAGGGAGGCGGACGAGGCCGGGCGCGACCCGGTCGTCGGCCATGGCGCCCGCAGCCGACCAGGTCTCGGTTTGGGGGTCGAAGAGTTCGGTCTCGAGCACGTCAAAGACGTTGCCCTGCAGGTCGTAAAACGCACCGCCGGCGACCAGAACCCGGCCGTCGGCGAGGACAACAGCGGAGTGCGCGAGCCGGTGGTGTGCCATCTGCCCGGTGACGCTCCAGCTGTCGCTGTCGGCGTCGTAGATCTCGGCGTTCACGGCCTCGAACGGGGTGCTGCCGGTGACCAGCTCCCGACCGTCGGCAAGCCGCACGGTTGCCGGCACCAGGTAGGAGCCGGTAGCGGAGCCGGTCCGGCTCCACGAGCCCGCGGCCGGGTCGTAGACCTCGGGTGGCGCGCCCCCGCCCACCACTAGAACCCGGCCGTCGGCGAGCCTGGCGGCCGCGTGTCCGGCCCGAGCCCCGTGCATGGGGACCGCGGCCCGCCACCGGTTGCAGCGGCCGTCGGTGCAGACCAGCACCGAACCATGGCGGGCGCAGGCGGCGTCGCCGAGCGTCGCCTGCAGCTGCCACGGGTGGCTGCCGGCGCGGAAGGCGTACTCGAAAGAGGCCTGGGCATGGGTCTGCCCGTCGACCGACCACGCGAGCGACGGCGTGCCCTGGCAGTTCGCCGGCTCGGCGGCGCCGTGAAGCGGAAGCGCCTCGCCGGGCCAGCCGGTGCCGGGGACGTCGGCGTCGCAGGTGACGGCGCAGCCCGAACCGAGCGACACGCGGAGACCCATGGCGTCGTCGACCTGTGCGATGGCGTCGACGAGGATATTGGTGCAGGCTCCGTCATAGCGGTCCGAGCAGGGCTCAGACTCCGGTCCGAAGACGTCACCGGGCCGGTAGAAGTCGCCGGCGTCGGCGACACGACCGCGCTCGATCTGCTCGAGTCCGTCGGCCTCCATCAGGCGGAGCAGCTTGTGATCGGTGGAGGTGTTGTCGCAGAGGAACTCGCCGTCGGCGTCGAGCCGCGCGTCCACGTGCCAGATCAGGAGGCCGTCGCCGGGGAGTCCATCATCGTTCCCGTCCGGTCGGCGGTACTGGACCATGAAGTACTCGGCGAATGGGTCCGAGACCGGTTCACCGGGCATGAGCAGGGCGGAGTCGGGCGCCACGTCAGAAGGAGCGAGCGTGAGCTGGTGCGTCCCCTGGTTGATCACCACGGGCTCGATCCATCCGAGCAAAAACTTGCTGAAGCAGTTGT
>JBFFBV010000109.1:0-15094 GCA_041560205.1 Candidatus Sulfomarinibacter sp. | reverse complement strand
GTCTCGGGGTTCTTTGACGCCCCTGAGTATGAGGAGCCACCTTTCGCATTGTTGGCCCCCACGCCACTCTGATTTCAGCGAGAGAGCTCCAACAATGCAAAAGATGGCACCTGGCGGTTCTGGCTTGAGCGCGCTGTTGTCGGCGCGCCATCGAGCTTCGAGAAAAGCGCGTGCCACTGAGGAGCGCCAGGTGCCATTCTTCGCATTGTCTGAGTTCGTCCATCGAATCGTCTTTGCCCTCGGGGCAGACAATGCGAAGGGTGGCTCCTCTGAGAACGGTGGGCAGGGCGCCAATTCGTCGTTTGAACGCGCCCCGGGACACGCGGATTTTCCTCTCCGCTCCATGGAGCCTCGAAGGCTCCACTCCGCTTTGAGCCGTCCACTGCGTATAACTGTGAGGGGCAAGCCCCTCACACTCCCCTGTAGAGCATCGAACTGAAAATCCGCATGTCCCGGATGCGTCCCGGCGGCGCAACATACGCAATTTGCGCCAGGGTTCTCGGAAGAACCCTGGCGCAAATTGGTGGTGCCCAGGCGCGGAATCGAACCACGGACACGCGGATTTTCAGTCCGCTGCTCTACCGACTGAGCTACCTGGGCACACCAGGTTCGAGCGTTATAGCGCAGGGGTGGTTGAGTGTCAATTCTCAACAACGACGATGGAGGTGCCCCCCATCACCATTGCACCGGAGGTCGGGCGTCGCTCTCGCGGTAAATGGCATACAATGCCCGCCGTGGAAATCGTCAAATTCTTTCTGCAGACGGGCTGGGTGGCGAAGGTCGTCCTGGTCATCCTGATCATCTTCTCCCTCGCCTCGTGGTCGGTGATCCTCGGCAAGTGGCGAGAGCTCGGCACCGCGCGCCGCGCCTCGGAGCGTTTCCTCAAGGTCTTCCGGGAGGCGGCGCGGCTCAACGAGGCAGCGGCCGCGGCCCCGAAGTACCGCTCCTCACCGCTCGCCGGGATGTTCCAGGCCGGCTACACGGAGCTCGAGGCCCAGATACGATCGATGCGCCGCGAAACTGACACGGGAAACCCACTCAAGTTGAAAAGCCTGAACGGAATTTCCCGGGCGCTCGAAAGGGCGATGGGCGCGGAGGTCGAGCGGCTGCAGCGCGCCCTGCCGATGCTCGCAACGACCGCCAGCGCAACCCCCTTCATCGGTCTCTTCGGCACCGTCTGGGGCATCATGAACACCTTTCATGCCATCGGCGCTACCGGTTCGACCTCGATCGTCACCGTGGCACCCGGTATCGCCGAGGCCCTCGTCAACACCGCGGCCGGGCTGCTGGCGGCGATCCCCGCGGTGGTCGCCTACAACCACCTCCTGGCCAAGGTCCGGATCATGCGCCGTCGCATGGAGGACTTCGCGCTCGAGTTCCTCAACCTCGTCGAGAGGAACTTCACATGAAGAATTCGGGATTAGAAATTCGGAATTCGGAATGCCACCCACTCACCCGAACCGTCGCAGGGGCGCGGCACGGGAACTCAGAATTCATAACTCAAAACTCAATAATCGGAGCGTGAGCGACGATGGCCGGGAAAGTCACCGAAGACCTGGACCAGATGGCGGAGATCAACGTCACGCCCCTGGTGGACGTGATGCTGGTCCTCTTGATCATCTTCATCATCACGGCGCCGATGCTGGTCCAGGGGCTCAAGGTCAATCTTCCCAAACAAGACGCGCCGGCCCTGAACACCGACAGCGACGAGCCGGTGATCCTGACCCTGACCTCGGACCAGATCATCCTCCTCGGCGACGAGCCGGTCCACATCAAGCTGCTCCCCGACCAGCTGGGCGCAATGCTCGCCGGCAGCCCGCGACCTGTCTATCTCAAGGCCGATGAGAACCTCCCCTACGGCTTCGTCGTGCGCGTGCTGGCCGTTCTCGATCAGGTCGGCGTGGAACAGGTCGGCATGGTCACGCACCCGGAGGGAAGCTGACGGTCATGGATCCGGTGACCAAGATCCTGATGGACCGAGAAAGGTCGCGTCCCCGCCTGATGCCGTGGGTGGTTCTCGCAATTGTGATGCACGCCGGCGTCGCAGCCGCCACCTATCTGGTCGGCAAACGGGCCGCGTCGAGACCCGTCCAGCTGCCGGTGGTCTCGGTCAAGATCGTCCGTCCACAGGCGCCCAGCCGCCGCCCACCGTCGCGCGAACCCGAGCGCCGAGCAACCGCTGTACCCGAACCCACCGAGGCGCCGCGGACCGCCGTCCCGGAGCCCGAGCCGGTTCCCACGGCACCCCCTAGGGAAGAGGTGCCTCGGGCTTCCGCCGATGCCATGCGCGCCGCCGACTCCACCACCACACCGGCGCCGACCCCGCCGCCGGTCGACGCCGGCAGCGGAGGGAGGGGCCTCTCGGTCGGCGAGAGCCCTGGTGGCAGCGCTCCCGGAATTCCGGCCGACTTTCATTTCACGTACTACATCGAACGCATGCTGGCTCTGATCGAGTCGCGCTGGTACAAACCATCGGTCCCCCCGGGCACTCGTGCAAGGGTCGGGTTCGTGGTCCTCAAGAGTGGCAAGGTCGAAGGCATTCGCCTCGAGGAGAGCTCCGGCAACTCGAGCTTCGACCGCGCCGCTCTGCGCGCGATGTACGCGGCCAACCCCCTGCCGCCGCTGCCCCCGGCCTACGGCAAACCGAGTCTTACCGTCCACCTCAGCTTTGCGGAGTAATCCATGGACCATTTTCCGAAAATGTTGGCAACTGGCCTCCTCGTCGCCCTATCCCACGCCCCGCCGGTCGGCGCCCAGGACGAGCTGTATCTGGAGATCACCCAGCCCGGCCTCCGCCGGGTGGCCGTCGCGGCACCGCCCCTGATGGTGCTGCCCGGCACGCCCGCAGAAGCGGCCCACGGATTTCAGGAGACGCTCGACAACGACCTCGCGGCCGCTGCGCCGATCGCGGTCGTGGACCCGAAGCTCTACGCCCTCGTCGAGGACGACCCGCGGCCCGAGGTGCTCAACCAGCGGTGGCGGGCGATCGGCGCGCAATTCCTGCTCAGCGGCACGGTGGTGCGGGCGGGCGGCCAGCTGGTCGTCGAGGCGCGTCTGGTCGACCTCGTCTCCGGCGAGTTCGCCTTTGCCAAACGCTACCGGGCCGGCATCAACGCCTCGCCGGTGGTCGCCCACACCCTGGCCAACGACATCGTGCAGGTCTTCACCGGACGGCCCGGACCCTTCCTTTCGAGGATCGGTTTCATCTCCGACCGCGCGGGAGGCCCCGAGCTGTGGGTCATGGACTGGGACGGCGACAACCCCAAACAGCTGACCAAACACGGAACCATCGCCCTTGCCCCCGCATGGTCACCGGACGGTCGACACATGATCTTCACCTCCTTTCTGCGCGGCGCTCCGGCACTCTTCGTTCTGACGCCTCACGAGGGCTACCTTCGGCTCCTGTGGGACAAGGGCGGTGTCAACTCGTCGGCATCGTTCTCACCGGACGGAAAGAAGATCGCTTTCGCGTCGAGCATCGACGGCAATACCGACATCTACTCGGTGCCCATAGACGGTGGCACCCCACGCCGGCTGACCACCGCGCGTGGGATCGACACCCAGCCGGCCTGGGCACCCAACGGCCGCCAGATCGCCTTCACCTCGACGCGCTCGGGGAGCCCGCAGATCTACCTGATGGACGCCGACGGCTCGAACGTGCGCCGCCTGACCTTCGACGGGGGTTTCCACGACGAGGCCACCTGGTCGCACGATGGGACACGGCTGGCCTGCACAACCAAGGTCGACAACCGGTTTCAAATCGCGACCATCGACACCATCAGCGGCGAGCAGACCGTGATCCCGGGTCCCGGGAACAACGAATCGCCCTGCTTCTCGCCCGACGGCTCGATGCTGGCTTTCGCCTCGGATCGAACGGGATCGCCGCAGATCTTCATCACCGATGCCGACGGCGTACCGCATCAGCTGACCAGTGAGGGCACGAACCACTCGCCCACGTGGACGACCGCGTCGAAGTAAAAGGGGCATGAGGACCTGAGGAAATGATACCGTGAGGGTGGGTGGGCAAGCCCACATGCCCTCAAGCCCTCAAGCCCCACTCAGGTTTGCACGCAGAATCACGCGGGGAGATTCGTCATGAGCGACCGAAAATACCGTCACCGTGGCTACCAGGACGACGACCACGACCGTGAGCGCCAACAGCGCCAGAAGCCCAAGACCGACGGAGTGAAGCGTTACGACGGTGGGCCCCGTGGGAGGGGGCTCGGCGCGCCCACGGCGGTCGCGTTCAAGTGCGCCCGTTGCGGCCACGATGCGGGGGACGTCAAGGTTGCCGCGGACACCACCTGCTCCTCCTGCGGCTCGGCCCTCCACTCGTGTTCGAACTGCAGCTTCTTCAACACCGGCGCACGCTTCGAGTGCCAGAAACCGATCGCCAAACGGATCGAAAGCAAGTCGAAAGCCAACGAGTGCAAATTCTTCAGGCCGAAGGCGGTGCGCGATCTCAAGGCTGCTCAGCCTGAAAAGACAACCGACGCCCGCTCCGCCTTCGACGCGCTGTTCAAGAAGTGAAACTCAGGAGCGCTACTCGCTTCGGCGAGTCAGGTGCCACCCCTCACATTGTCTAGGGCAACGCGCTCAAGACAGGTACAGGTTGAGGGCAGACAATGTGAGGAGTGGCACCGGTGTCGTCGACGCCCCAGCGAGCGACTCACTGTGGCAATGCGAAAGGTGGCACCGGTGTCACCGCCGTCTCTTCGCGCTTCTCGTTGCCGTCGCCGAAGAGTTTTCGCGCGACTCGTTCGCGACTCGTTGGTCTTACTCCTTCGAGCTGCCGGCGGTGATCGTCTCCAATCCGTGAGCGTTCGGACCCGTTTCCTCGCGCCGCAGCATGATGGCAAAGAAGAGAGCGAAGAAGCCGAGGATGCTGAAAGCCCACATCCCCGGGATATGCCCTGCGGGGTTTTCTGCACTCGCGCCATAGCGGTCGTTCAAAAAGCCGATGACGAGCGGCACGCCCATCACCCCGAGCTGCTGGACGAGGGTCATCACCGCGTAGGCGGTGCCGAGGCGTTTTTCCTCGACGATGTAGGCGACGGAAGGCCACATCACCGCCGGAATCAATGAAAACGCGATCCCCATCATCGCGACGGGCACGGCGAGCGGCGTGAGGTGGTAGGCCATCATCAGAAAGACCGGCATCATGAGGAACGAACCGAAGACCATGAAGAGCGCCCGCTTGCCCAGCTTGTCGACCAACAGTCCGAAGAGAGGGGTCGCGACCATCGCCGCGAGTGGCAGCACGCTGTTGAACTGACCCGCCGCTTCGCGCGTCAGCTCCCACGATTCGATAAAGAATTTGATGGCGAAGCCCCTGAACGGAAAGATTGCCGAGTAGAAGGTCACGCACAGCGCCACCACGAACCAATAGGACCTCGTGAATCGCACCAGGTCAGACAACACCAGCTTGTCCGTCTCGCCCCCTTTACCGAGTCCGAATACACGATTCGCCCGTGTCTCGAGGGCCCCATACCCGACTGCGGAAACCACGACCAGGGTGCCGATGACGGCGGCGATGATCAGCGGGCCCTGCCAGCCGTCGAACGCGAACCCAGCCCACGTGGGCGACCAGTCGGCGGCCACCGATCCGAGGCGGGCAATCGTCAGATTGATGCCGAAGGCAAAACCGAGCTCTCGCCCCTTGAACCACTTGGCCAGCGCCACCGTGATCGCAACGATGAGCGGTTCGGATCCCAGCCCGAGCAGGAATCGAGAGACCACCATCACCCAGAAGTCGGAGGTCACGGCCATCAAGATCCCGGCAATCGTGCAGATTGCCCCGAAGAAGATGGTGGACTTGACCGTCCCGTGCTTGTCGATGAGCACGCCGCCCACCAACAAGACGATGACCGCTGCCAGGCTGTAGGCCGAGAAGAGCATCCCGTAGTTCGCGTCCGTGAACCCGAGCTCGGATTTTAAAATGTCGGCGATGGGAGCGATGGAATCGTAGACGTAGTAGTTGGCGAACATCGCCAGGCTGATGACGATCAGCACCACCCAGCGATACATCGGCGAAGGTTCCGGCACCCCGACTGCGGGAGGCGAATCTGTCATGAATGGCTCCTTTGAGACCGGCACGATGTCCCGGATCAAGCTCTCGTTGACACCGCATTGTAGCCGCGCCGGAAGACTACATCACCATTTAGTGTTATAATAAATCGATCAATCCGTGGCGCCATGGCGACCGCGGTCGCCGGAGGTCCCACGGACATTGTTGACGAGACGACGATTCCTTAAAAATGCAAGTCTGACCGCAGCCGGAACGCTCGGCTTTGCCGGCTACGGCTTTTCGAACGCCCTCGACCTCCCCGGTGTGCGGCGGCAACGCCTGAAACTCCCGTACCTGCCCCCTGCGTGGGACGGCCTCAAGATCCTGCAGATATCCGACGTCCACGCCGGACCGTACATGGATCCGGACCGCATGAATCGTCTCCGGGACATGGCCAACGACCTCGAACCCGATCTCATCGTGTTCACCGGCGACCAGATGGACAGGCGCCATTCCGATGCTGACCATTTCGTGCAGGGATTTTCCGGGATCTCAGCACCGATGGGTGTATGGGGCATCCTCGGCAATCACGACCACTTCATCGACCCGAAGCGCTCGGAATGGGCGCTCGAAGCTGCCGGGATCAAACCGCTGGTCAACAGTGCAGTGACCTTCGAGCGCTCGGGGGCCTCGCTGGCGCTGGTCGGCGTCGAGGACCTTCAGGCGCGCGACGGTCGCACGCCCGATTTCTCGGTGCTCGAGAAGTACCCGGCGGCGTTTCGGATCTGCCTTTGTCACCAGCCCCAAGGCTGGCACCGGGCGGTTGCCGCGGGCGCCCACCTCACGATCTCCGGCCACACCCATGGCGGCCAGATCGCGCTGACCGGGCGCAACCTCAACGTCGCTCGCTTCAGCACCCGCTATATCGCCGGCCCGTATCGCCGTGAAGAAGCGTTCCTCTACGTGTCGCGGGGCGTCGGAGTCGGTGCCGTTCCGGTTCGCGTCGGTGCGCCGCCGGAGATCGATCTGCTCACGCTCCGTAGTGCAGCGATCAGTCAGCGCGTCGCTGCGTAACGACCCCCAAAATCAGGAGAGCTTCTCGCATCGGCGAGCAAGGTGCCACCTGTCGCATTGTCACGAGCGCGCTCATGGCAGCATGGCGACAATGACAATGCGACAAGTGGCACCAGTGTCGTCGAAGCCCCCACGCGCTTCTCACTGAGGATCGTCACATCGGATACAAACCGCTATCCCGCGTCGGAGGCGCGCCAGAAAACCCGCCGCCGCCCTCGTCACCCATCTCCTCCTCGAGGGCGTCTCCGAGCTCTTCCTCGACCTTCTCGGGGTCCTCACCCGCCTCGAGTCGGCGAATCATCTCTTCCATCGCAGGGGTCACCGGCTCACCCGCAATCTCGGTCATCTTGCGGACCGCCGCCGCCATCGCGCGGGGGTCGTTCTCGTCCATGTGCTCGAGCTCGGAGGCAAAGCGCATCATTTCGCGCTCGATCCTGGGATCGTCGAAGGCCGCATCGTCACCGTCACCACCGGAAGCCGATTTCGCCGGCGCCGAGACACCGAAGCTCGACGGCACCCTTCGCAGTTCGGCATCACCACATTTCGGGCACTCCGGTATCTTGTTCGTCGCCATCTTGAACGAGTGAAAGCTGTAGATCCGGTTGCAGGTCGAACAGAGGAACTCGTAGATCGGCATCAGCCTCCTCCCTCGCGGCCATTACCCTTCCAGTTGCTCACCCGGTAGGCGTCGAGCCCCGTTTCGGCCAAGTACCGCGGGTCGACCCGAATTGCGAGCTCGACCGAACCGTCATCGAAGCTCCGCGCCAGCTGCTGCGGCATCGCGACCGCTCTTCGCACGAGCTCCGCCTCCTCGAGCGGCACGCGCAGGATCGCGACCCCTGGCGCCGTCAGCAGGGCTCGGCGAATCACCGATCGGAGCTTGTCGACTCCCGCCCCGGTGAGCGCCGACACCGCCACCGATCCCGGGTGACGCCGGTGGTCGGAGTCCACAACCGTGCCGAGCAGATCCACTTTGTTGCGGACCACCAGGATCCGGTCCCGATCGACGTCGAGTCCGTCGAGCACCTCCTGCCCGACCCTCAGGTGCTCGTCGGCCGCCGGGTGTGTCGCGTCAACGACGTGCAGGACCAGGTCGGCGTCCGTCGCTTCCTCGAGGGTCGAACGGAAGGGCGCCACCAAGTCGTGGGGCAGCTTGCGGATGAAACCGACGGTGTCCGTCAGGACCGCAGTCACCTCTTCTCCCAGCGCCACTCGTCTCGCGCGAGGATCCAGGGTCGCGAAGAGGCGATCCTCGACCACCACCTGCGCGCGGGTCAGGCGTCGAAAGAGCGATGATTTGCCGGCGTTGGTGTAACCGACGATGGCGACAGTCGGAAGGTCGGTGCGACGCTCGCGGCGCAGCCGGCGGTCACGTTCGATCACCGCCAGCTTGCCCCGCAGCTGAGCCATGCGGCGGTTGATCAAGCGGCGGTCGATCTCGAGCTGGGTTTCGCCGACACCCCGCGTGCCGATGCCTCCGGCCTGCCGGGAAAGGTGCTGCCAGCGACGGGTCAAGCGCGGCAAAAGGTACCCGAGCTGCGCCAGCTCGACCTGGGTCTGGGCCTCGCTGCTTCGGGCCCGCAGGGCGAAGATATCCAGGATCACCGCGGCGCGATCGAGGACCTTGACATCGTCCGGCATCTCGTGGGCGATGTTTCGCACCTGTGAGGCGGTCAGGTCCTCGTCGAAGACCACCGAGTCCACCTTTTCCGTCTCGCACCGATCGGCGATCCGTTGCAGGAATCCCCGGCCGACGAGGGTGGCGGCCGCCGCCTTCGAGCGCTCCTGAACCTCGCGGCCGACGATCTCGCCGCCCGCCGTGTCGACCAGACGCTCGAGCTCGTCGAGGTGCTCTTCGACCAGGGTTCGTGGGAGCCCGGGGACCGCGAGGCCTACGAGGAGGGTCCGTTCTCGAACCTCGCGCTTCGGTTCATACGATTGGGTCGGGGTCATCGACTATGCAGGGTCCTCTTGTTGAAGAGTCTGGAACACCTTTTCGCATGCCGCAAGAGTCTCTTCAATGTCCTTGGCACCGTGCGTGCTGGAGACGAACGCGGATCGTCCGGGCTCGCCGGGTATGAGGATGCCCTCCGACCGGAGGAGAGCCGCGAACTGGCGATAGCCGTCTCGATCGGAAGCCTCCAGCCCACGTCGGTCAACCACCGGCTTGTCGGTGAAATAGAGCGCGAAAATCGACCCGACGCGGTTGACGCACAAGGGGCGATCGAAGCGGTCCGCCAAGGCAAGGAGGCCCTCGAGGAGCTGATCGGTGCGCTTCTCGAGCTGCTCGTAGACGGTGTCGTTTTTGAGAATCGAGAGCACGGCCTCCGCCGCACCGAGCGCAACCGGATGTGGCGTCGGAAGCGAATCGAAGCCGTTGAGCGGAGGCCGCGCGTTTTTGAAGGCCACGATCCCGATGGGAAAGCCGCCGCCCAGGGCTGCACCGTAGACCGCCGCGTCAGGAGTGATCCCCGCCCGGGCTGCCACGCCGCCGCGGTGGACCCGAAAACCCGACACGCGTTCGTCCATCACGAGCAATACATCGTTGTCGCGGCAGGCTTCGGCGATCTCCGCGAGCACTCCGTCCGGCGGAGGCACGACACCGAAGCGACCCATCAACGGGTCGAGGATCAACGCGGCGAGCTTGCTGCTCCCACTGGTCAGTGCGGCAATGATCTTCGGAACGTCCCAGCCGCGAACCTCGCGAATCGGATTGCCGGGACCGATCCCGAGTTCGGTCGGCGCACCGACCCGGAGCGGTGCTCCTCCGTCGAGGATCAGGAATTTCTTCTTCCCGGTCGACTGTCGGGCCCATTCCAGGACGTGGCGGAAGGCGTCATCCTGGCTCCGGCAGAACCACCAGCTCGAGACCCACGGCAGGAACTGGCTCAGCGTCTCGGCGAGCTCGACCTCCTGGGGCACGTGAAAGCCCTCCGGAACGCCTCCGGCGAGGATCTTTTTCACGGCGTCGAGCACGAACTGGTTTGCGAAGCCGACGATGGTCGAGCCGCCGGCGCCGATGTAATCGATGTAGCCCACGTTGTCGATGTCGAACACGCGGGGGCCCTCGGCCTTGTTGGCAACAATCACACGATCGCCGCCGTCGCGGAGGACCGGCACCGAGCCCGCCTTTTCGATCAGCTCATCCTGGCGTCGACCCATCGCGATCAGCTATCCTTCTCATCCTGCTCGCCGTCCCCCCAAAAAAAGAACCCGCGGCACCGGGCGCTGCAGAACGTCCGCCCGAAATCCAGCTTCGCGCAGTATTCGCAGTAATGCTCACTGCAGATGGCACAGGTCTGCAGCTCTGTCTCCGGCACCTCGAGCCCGCACAGCGGGCACTTGACCAATGGTATCTCTGGTGCTTCGAACTCCATCGTTTCGAGTATATCGCCATTCCGTCGGAGCCCGAAACCGGCTCCGGCCGCAGCCGTCAGCTGTCAGTAATTGGCTGTCGGCCACGAGTTCCGCCGGGGTGGGTGGGGGAGCTGAAGGCTCAGGCCTGAGAGCTGACCGCCGTTGGATGTAGACGCAGCCTTCATCTGGGGCTATAGTACTCGGTCGGGCGGTGTAGCTCAGGGGTAGAGCAGGGGTCTCATAAGCCCTGTGTCGGTGGTTCAAGTCCACCCACCGCCACCACGAAAAACACCGGCCGACGGCCGGTTTTTTGGTGAGCTATCAGCCGTCAGCCCATCGCATTCTCGCCACAACCTCGAGGCCACACCAGCTCTTCAGAGTGCTCACTGTCAATTCCGTCCACCAGGAGTCCCTCCGCCAGAACTGACAGCTGAAAGCTGATGGCTGAGAGCCATGAAAATGCTGAAAGCTGATCGCAGAGGGCTTATCATGAGCCATGCTCCTCGAAAGCTTTTCAGAGCATTTTCTCGCGACGTTTCCCGACCTCGTCGGCGGTCGGGTATTGGTGGCGCTCTCGGGCGGCGCCGATTCGGTCGCCCTGCTCCACCTTCTCACAGCAGAGGATCTGGCCCTCGAGATCGAAGCGACCCACGTCCACCACGGCGTCCGCGGCATCGAAGCGGACCGCGACGCCGCATTCTGCGAGAGCCTGTGCCAGGAGCGCGGAATCCCGTTCAATCCCCTGCGAATCGAGGCGCCCGAGGCGCTTCCCTCGGGTCGCGAAGCGACCTGGCGGCGCCTCCGCTACCGCGTTCTGCTCGACCTCGGTGAGCGAGGAGGCTTCGCCGCCATCGCGACCGGACACCATCGCGACGACATTGCCGAAGGGGTTGTCGTGCAGCTGCTGCGCGGCGGAGGACCGCGCGCCCTTTCCGGAATCCAGCCCTCGACCCCCAACGGCATCATCAGACCCCTCCTCCCGTGGTCTCGACGGGAACTTCGCGCCTGGCTCGAGGAGCGTGGCATCCCCTGGCGGGAGGACAGCTCGAACCTCGACATCGACCATTTGCGAAACCGGGTCCGTCTCGACCTGTTACCGGGACTCGAGTCAGTCAGCCCTTCGCTCCGTCAGCATCTCGTTCACCTCGCGCAGACCCTGGCTGACGACGAGGCGTACCTCGCTGAAGCTCTCGCCGCCCGAGCTCGTTGGATCGACCCTTGGGACCCCGACGGCGGTGTTCCGGAAGCTGCGGTCCAGTCGTTGGCGGCGCCGCTCCGCACCCGTTGGCTGCACGCCCAGACCGCTCGCATCGGGCTGGAGAGGGTGACCCGCCGACAGGCCGAGCTATTCGCCGCCATGATCGAAGAGGGTCGACCGAGGGCGATCACCCTCGGCCACAGGTGGCGGCTCCGGATCGCCGGCGGCAAGCTCTGGCTCGAGCCGCCGATGCCCGTCGACCCCTTCGACCACTCGCTCGAGGTCGGAGCGTCGGTCGATCTGCCGATTCCAGGCTGGCGGGTGCGGATGGGAAGCACCACCGCTCCGCCGCCCGAGGTCCGGTGGTCCTGGTTCTCACGCTCGGGTGCGCGCCTCCGGGTTCGGAGCATCGATGCAAACGATCGCGTGGAATCCGAGGGCGAGGTCGTGAGGGCGGCGAAAATGGTAGCCCGTCGGCTGCCCCGGCACCTGCGGCCGGTTTGGCCCGTATTCTGCGAAGATGATAGAATTTATTGGATTCCCGGCGTGTGGCAGGACCCCGCCATCGACAGCCGGGAGGGTCATGTTGTGGAGGTGATGCGTTGTGAGCAATCTGCGGGTGGTCTATAGCGCCGACCGCATCAGGGAGCGTCTCACTGAGATCGCTGGCGAGGTCGCCAAGGATTACGTCGACCGCGAGCTGGTCCTGGTCGGGATGCTCAAGGGTGCCGCGTTCTTCCTCGCCGACCTGGCGCGGTTGATCCCGCGTCCCGTGGATTATGAGTACGTGGCCGTCAGCTCCGCGATCGGAGCCCACGGTGAAGTCGTGAGCCTCACCTTCGCGACCCAGGTGGACGTCTCAGACCGTCACGTTCTCGTGCTGAAGGACGTGTTTCATTCCGGAGTGACTGAAAACTACCTCATCACACATCTCAGCCAGCAGAACCCGGCTTCCATCGAAGTTGCCGCGCTGGTGGACAAGCCGCAGCTGCGAAGCGTCAACCTCAACGCGCGTTATGCGGTGTTTGACGACGTGCCCGACGGGTTCTTGGTCGGCTATGGCCTCGGACCGATGCACGGAGAACACACCAATCGACCGGATCTCTGTGTCAGCGAGTAGGGCTGAGAGGTACTGCAGGGAACAATACCGGCGGGGAACGGGGTTCTCCCAAGAGCCTCGCCCTCGAGGGCGGACGCCGGAGGAAAAGCGAGAGTGAATCAGACCGTACGAACCGTGCTGATGTGGATCGTGATCCTGGTCGGGGTCCTGCTGATTCTGCAGGTCCTCCGCGGGTACAACACCACCAGTCGCGAGATCCCCTTTTCGGAGTTTCTCGATCGCGTCGCGGACGGCCAGATCGAGAGGGTCCTGATCAAGGGCGATGAGATCTTCGTCCGTTCAGACGCCGCGGGCGACGACTCTGCAACCAGCCCACGATACGAACTCTATACCTACAACCCCGGCTACGATGACCTGATCGCCGATTTGCGTGCGCAGAAGGTGGAGATCAAGGTCGAGAAACCCTCCGACGGTCGCATGCTCACCGCGCTTCTGTCGTGGGCGCCGCTCCTCATCCTGGTGGCCCTGTGGTTCGTCTTCTTCCGGCAGATGCAGGCCGGTGGCACCAAGGCGATGTCCTTCGGCAAGTCCAAGGCGCGCCTCCTGAACCCCGACCAGAAAAAGGTCACCTTTGCCGACGTTGCCGGGGTCAACGAGGCCAAGGAGGAGCTCGAGGAGATCATCGAGTTCCTCAAGGATCCCAAGAAGTTCCAGCGCCTCGGCGGCAAGATCCCGAAGGGTGTCCTGCTCATGGGCTCTCCGGGAACCGGCAAGACCCTGCTCGCCAAAGCGGTGGCCGGCGAGGCCGGTGCCCCCTTCTTCTCGATCTCGGGCTCTGATTTTGTCGAGATGTTCGTCGGCGTCGGTGCTTCGCGGGTGCGCGACCTCTTCGAGCAGGGCAAGAAGAACGCTCCCTGCATCATCTTCATCGACGAGATCGATGCGGTCGGGCGCCACCGCGGCGCCGGGCTCGGCGGCGGTCACGACGAGCGCGAACAGACCCTGAACCAGCTGCTGGTCGAAATGGATGGTTTCGAGTCCAACGAGGGCGTGATCCTGATCTCCGCCACCAACCGTCCGGACGTCCTCGACCCGGCCCTGCTCCGACCCGGCCGTTTCGACCGCCGGATCGTCGTCAACCCGCCCGACGTCAAGGGCCGGGAGGGCATCCTCAAGGTCCACACCAAGGAGATCCCGCTCGCCTCCGATGTGGACATGGCGGTGATCGCCCGATCCACGCCGGGTTTCTCGGGCGCCGACATCGCCAACCTCGTCAACGAAGCGGCCCTCAGGGCGGCCCGCGTCAACAAGATGAAGGTCGACATGGCCGACTTCGAGTTCGCCAAAGACAAGGTCATGATGGGCTCGGAGCGCAGGTCCCTGGTCATGTCCGAGGAGGAGAAGCGGCTCACCGCCTACCACGAGGCCGGTCACGCCCTGGTCGCGGTGCTGGTGCCGGAGGCCGACCCGTTGCACAAGGTGACCATCATCCCCCGCGGCATGGCCCTCGGTCTCACCCAGCAACTGCCTCTGGAAGATCGCTACACCTACCCCCGCACCTACCTCGAGGCCAATCTCGAGGTCCTGATGGGCGGTCGGTTGGCCGAGGAGTTCGTCTTCGGGCCCGAACGGATGACCACCGGTGCCGGCAACGACCTCGAGCGCGCGACCGAGCTTGCTCGCAAGATGGTCTGCGAGTGGGGCATGAGCAAGGCCATGGGCCCGCTGACCTTCGGCAAGCGCGAGGAGTCGATCTTCCTCGGCAAGGAGTTCGCCCGCCACCAGGATTACTCCGAAGCGACGGCGGTGCAGATCGATGAGGAGATCCGGCGCTTCATCGACGCTGCCTACGAAGGCGCCAGCCGGCTCATCGAGGCGAATGGCGAAGCCCTGGAGGCGATTGCCGCTGCCCTCCTCGAGGATGAGGTTCTCGACGGCGAGGAGATCTACGAAATTCTCGGCGAACATTCGGACGTTGACGTCGAAGAGATCAAGAAACAGAAGGAGCGCTCCGAAAAAGAGGTGACGGAATCGGTGTGATGGATGAACCCGGGCGGCAACCGCAGCGACTCGACCGGCTCTGGCCACGGTCGCAGCCTGTTGTCATGGGCATCCTCAACTGCACCCCCGACTCCTTCTCCGACGGCGGGCAATGCTTCGACTTCGAGGACGCCATCCGCCACGCCGAAGAGCTCCTGCACGGAGGCGCCGAGATCCTCGATGTCGGCGGGGAGTCGACGCGGCCCGGCGCAGCGCCGGTCGAGGTTGCCGAGGAGATGCGGCGGGTCGTGCCAGTGATTGCCGCGATCCGGCACCGTTGGCCCGATGTCGCGCTGTCGGTGGACACATCGAAAGTGGATGTGGCGGAGGCCGCACTCGACGCGGGCGCGGGGCGCGG
>JBFFBV010000108.1:0-15191 GCA_041560205.1 Candidatus Sulfomarinibacter sp. | reverse complement strand
GTACCTTGGCGGTAAGTTTGGATACGGTAAGACATTCTCTGCGCTATCCGAAAAAATTCTCAGAATCCTGACCATCGGAGCCGGGGGAGTTAATCATCCGCTGTCGCGTATCGACTTGGCTGGCCCCTCTGGCGAGGATTTTGACCTCTACCTGAAGAAAGACGCACCCCCCACCACGAGCGAATATGACGCTCGGGGATTCAGCGCTTCAGCTAATGAGCGAATCGTTCTGGATCCTGCGGAGCCTGGCGGAGGGGGAGTCGATTGCGCCAGGGACCACCGACTGCTGCTGGTCCACGGGTATTGCTCGAGTGATGTCTGGGGTCCGGAGATCGATCACTTCGACGATGCTGACAATGCCGAGGTCTTCCTCGACCTGGAGCAGAACCGATTGCACGACGAGTTCGCCCAGCTGATTCTTGGCTGGGCCCTTGACAACGGTTGGAGGTCCTACGGCATCGTCGCCCACAGCCAGGGAGGGATGGCGGCTCTTCATCTCTACAACTACTACTGGAGTGGTCTCGATAACGCCGGGACCGGGCGCCTGATCCAGTCGGTCGGCACGCCTTATCAAGGCACGGAATTGATGGACCTTCCGGACATACTAATTGATTGGTTCACGTGCGGTACGAATTATGACTTGTCTCCTTCCGGAGCGATCCAGTGGTTGGATGGTATCTCCACGGCCAGTCGTGAGCAGGTCAACTACTACTCGACTTCGTTCGAGGACGCCTGGTGGTGCCTTATAAACCCAATTTGCCCATTCTGCAATCCGATCACATCCGCGATCTTAGACGGCCCATTTGGCGCTGACGACGGGGTCGTCGGCTATTCGAAAGCTCAGCTTCCCGACGGTGTCAATCAAGGACACAAGAAAGGATGGTGCCACACCGGTGCCTGGTATATGAACAATTTATTCAATGACCCACAGACCACGGATGGCTCTCGCAACAATGAGATGAACGAGAACGCGGCAGCCGCTTCGGAAGAGCCGCCGTGCAGGGGTTTGTCGGGGCCCCCGAAACCATAGACATGACGATGTCGTACGCCTGGGAGTTCTTCGGCTGAAGGAGGGAAGCAGTCGATCAACGCGAGTCGACATTTTTGTTGAGTGCCAGGGCCGACACTTTTGACACTTTTATTGTGTCTAATCACTCGCCACCATATCGCTGAGCCGTCGGTCGAGTTCATCATATGCCTCGCGGAAGTCCGATTCCTCCTGGCGTCGCTTTGCTCCCCGCCGCACCCAACGCGAGACGACGTCCGCGCGTCTGCCAAGCGCCTTCCCGAGTCCCCGCGCGCTCTGGTACCACCTCTCAACACCCACGGCCGTCACCAAAACCCTGTCTCTTGGATCCTTCCGCGCGTATCCCTTGCTCGTGAGAACCGCCACATCCAGATCGAGCAGGCGGCAGGCGGCAGCCAAGAAGTCCTCGGCGCTCATCCGCCGCCTCAATCTTCCACTGCTCACCCCGCGCTCATCAATCCACACGGCGGGTGCAACGTCCTCCAGAGGCCGATCCGGCTCGCGTTTCCACCACGGCAGCCTGCCGGGAAGCTCTCCTTTCCACTCCGATTCACGAGCTCCCTTGACTGCTCGCACATAGTGACGCCTCGATGTTCTCAGGGTGTCCCCGTAAATGCCCAACGCCTGTTCTACGTCGGTCAGCGGTTCGGCGGTTTTGCGGATAAGCTCACGATGCCCCGAATATGGATAATCTGCCGGATCATCAACCACCCTTGCCACCACCGGGTTCACGTGAATGTACGCAATCAGCTGCGACAGATAGTTCGAATCCTCCACGATTCGTGCCTGGTACCTGCTCTGCCATCTGGGCCCGCTCGATCTGTGCCGCCGGTTGTGGTGCTGGCCACAACGCGCCTGCAGATAACCCACCGTCCGCGACAAGGACACCGGTCCTGAACGGATTGCCAGGTGGTAGTGGTTCGACATTAAGCACCACGCGAAGACCGTCAATGCGTCACGGTTCTTGACCTTCCTCAGTAACCGGAGAAACCTCTCCGCCTCGTCACCTTCGGCGAAGATTCCTGCACCTCTCGCGAACCTGTTGTAGACGTTGTAGATACCACCCTCGACAAAGATCCTCGGGCGGCGCGGCATGAAAACTGACTCCCACCTGCTCGTTGGCAAAAGGCTATCCCAGAAGTGTCAAAAGTGTCGGCCCTGGCACGTATTGGAACCGGTAGAAGCGTCTAATCTGTATGGGCGGCCTTGATCCGGGTCAAGGGCCACGCGGCGGCCGTGATATAGATACGTACCTGGAGTTGACCGAAACGATGACATGCATCGAACCCTGTCTCCGACCTTGTTTCGCTACCGACTGCGGTCCATGCGATACGAGGCGGCAGACCGGCGCCACTGCCGGTCTCGAGGGTCGGGCTCGGAAACGGCCCGGCCTCCCGTATTGGAAAGGAGATGGACGTGGGCGAAAGACTCGGCCTCCCACCCCCTGACACCCGATTACGGCACACGCTGCGGCTCTCGGTCACCGATCGCTGCAACTTGAGGTGCGTCTACTGCATGCCCGCCGAAGGCGCGCCGTGGGACCGGCGCGCACGGCTGCCCAGCCTCGAGCGGATGGCGGAAACAGTTGTGTGGATCGACCGTCACTATCCGCTGGAAAAGGTTCGCATCACGGGCGGCGAGCCCACCCTGCGGCGTGGTCTGCCGGGCCTGGTTCGCATGCTGGCATCGTTACCGCGGTCGCCCGAGGTGGCGATGACGACCAACGGTGTGCACCTGGCCCGTCTCGCGCCGCAGCTCGCCGACGCCGGGCTCGCCCGGGTCAATATCTCACTCGATACTCTCGACCCTCAGCGCTATAAAGAAATCACTCGCGGTGGTCGGGTCGAGGACGCCGTCGCCGGCATCCACGCCGCGCTCCACGCTGGCCTCACCCCGGTTCGGCTCAACTCGGTGCTGCGCCGTTCGAGCTGGCGAGACGATGTGCCCGCGCTGCTCGACTTCGCTCTCGAGCACGACGTCGAGCCGCGCTTTCTCGAGCTGATGGACGCCGGCAGCGAGCGATCGTGGGCGGAGGCGGAGTTCGTCTCCGCGTCCGAGGTCCAGAGGTGGCTCCAAGTCGTCGAGCCTCCGGGCGCAGAAATTCCGGTACGCGGAACGGCGCGCCGAAGCCGCATCGAGTGGCGGAGATCGCCCATGACGATCGGTTGGATCACCCCGGTCAGCGGGCCGTTCTGCACGAGCTGCAACCGATTGCGGCTGGATGCCCACGGTCGCCTCCGCCGCTGCCTGATGGATCCGGAGATGCTTTCGCTGTTGGACCTTCTGGACAGTGACGACGAATCCCATGCCGTGCGGCGGGTGGCACAGTTCCTCGACGGCAAAGTGACACCCGACGCCATGCAGAACCAACTGCCCATGGTCAGCCTTGGGGGGTGAATCGTGACTGAAGCCAGAGTGATTGACGTGTGCACGTCGGACCGCAAAGGGGTTCCCAAGCGACCCGTCGACCTAGCGATGATGCGGCGCGGCCACGGCATCGAGGGTGACGCCCACGCCGGTTTCGATCATCGTCAGGTCAGCCTCTTGTCTCTGGAGCACATCGACCAGATGCGGGCGAAGGGCCTGAACCTGCGTTCCGGCGCCTTCGGAGAAAACCTGGTGATTGCCGGCGTCGACACCGATGCACTCGGTGTCGGTTCACGATTGATCGTCGGTGCGGCCGAGCTCGAGATCTCGCAGATCGGCAAGGAATGCCACGATCGCTGCGCCATCTACCACACCACCGGCGACTGCATCATGCCGCGAAGCGGGCTCTTCGCGGTGGTGCTCCGAAGCGGCGAGATCGTACGCGGCAGTCGAGTCCAGGTGACGCTGGCGACGGATCGAAACGAAACGCGGCTGCCCATGGTTTCCGGGGAAGATTGATGATTGACATCAGTGAAAAACGGGTCACCCTGCGACGCGCGGTGGCCGAAGCGACGGTCGTGGTGGATCCGGAGGTTGCGGTTGCCATCCGCCAGGGCGAGGTCCCCAAGGGCAGCGTGGTCGACGTCACCCGGGCCGTGGCCATGCTCGGCATCAAGCGCACGCCGGAGCTGCTGCCCTTCTGCCACCCCATCCCGATCGACCGCGGCCAGGTGAGCGTCGAGGTCGAGAAGGGGGTCGTGCGGGTGCGCGTCGAGGTCGCCGCCATTGCCCGCACCGGCGTCGAGGTCGAGGCGATGACAGGCGCCGCGGTCGCCGCGCTCAACGTCTACGACATGGTCAAACCGCTGGATGCGAAGGCGCAGATCGGCGAGATCCGGCTGGTCGAGAAAAAGGGCGGCAAGTCGGACCACGCCGAGCACTTCGACCGATCCCTGACGGCCGGGGTCCTCGTGGTCAGTGACAGCGTCGCCGCCGGAACCAAGGAAGACAGCGCCGGCCTCGGGGTCCGGGAGCTGTTGACCACGCACGAGATCGAGGTCGTCTCGACGGAGGTCGTGGCCGACGAGCCGGACGAGATCCAACGGTGCGTGCAGAGCTGGTGCGACGACGACGGTCTGGATTTCGTATTCGTGGTCGGGGGCACCGGTGTCGGGCCTCGCGACTCGACGACCGAGGCCGTCCGGCCGCTCATCGACCGCGAGATTCCCGGTCTCGCCGAGGCGGTGCGCGCCTACGGCCGCGAGAGGACACCTCTTGCCGATCTGAGTCGGGCGATTGGAGGCCAGCGCGGTACGACCATCGTGATGGCGGTCGCCGGCTCGACCCGGGGTTCGCGCGAGGCGGCCCAGGCTCTGATGCCGTGGTTGCGCCACGTGATCAAGGTCTTCGACGTCTCCTATCGTCATGAACGCTGAGCTCCTCGCAGTCCTCGCCGCGGCCTTCGCCGTGATCGCCTTTGTGTACGGCTCGGTCGGTCTCGGCGGCGGCTCGGCCTACGTGGCGGTGTTGGCCCTGGTCGGAATCGACCACACGGTGGCGCCCGTCATCGCCCTGTCCCTCAATCTCGTTGTCGCCGGGGGCGGCCTGCTGCACTTCAGCCACGGCGGGCATTTCCGGGCTCGCCTCATCCTTCCCCTGGTGCTCACCTCGGTCCCGGCCGCTTTCCTTGCCGCCCGGATTCCGCTCGATCGAACGGCTTTCCAGTTACTGCTCGGCTTGGCGCTGTTGGTCGCGGGGATGCGGATGATCGCCGCTCGCTGGATCTCCCGACAGGGTGGACGGCAGCGGCGTACGACTCCGGTGTGGCTGCTGCTCCTGTTGGGCTCTGTCCTTGGCGTGCTGGCCGGGTTGACCGGCATCGGCGGCGGCGTCTACCTCGCTCCCGTTCTCATTCTCGGTTGCCTGGCCACCCCAAAGGAGACCGCGGCGGCCTGCGCGACCTTCATCATCTGCAACTCCTTGGCCGGGCTCGCAGGCCGAGTGGCGATCGGCGTCTCGATACCATGGGCCGTTCTCTTCCCTCTCGGCATCACAGTCTTCCTGGGCGGACAGCTCGGCGCCCTGGCCGGCGTGCGACGGTTAGGCCCGGCGACCGTCCAGGCACTCTTTGGAGCCATCGTGTTGATGGTCTCCCTGCGCCTTTTGGTGACGGTGTATGCCACGCTCTGACCTGCTGCCCTTCACCGAGCTGTGGCCGAAATTGGCGGCGTCGATCGAGCCGTTGCAGACCGAGCAAATCTCCATCGCCGAAGCCATCAAACGCGTGTTGCGAGAGGACGCACGAGCCGCATGGGACCTGCCGATGGCCGACAACAGCGCCATGGACGGATATGCGGTGCGAAGTGCCGATACCGACAGTGCGCCCGACTGTCGACTTCGGGTTCTCGAAACCGACGCCTACGCCGGTTCTTTCCAAACAGCCGAAGTCGGACCCGGGAACGCGGTCCCGATCGGCACCGGAGGCCTGGTCCCACCGGGCGCAGACGCGGTGGCCATCAAGGAGATCGTCGACCGCGACGGCGAGGCGATCGTGGTTCGAGAACGGGTGCACGCCGGTGCTCACATCCGACGGGCCGGCGAGGAGCTTCGCGCCGGGGATGTCGTGATCCCATCCGGTCAGCGATTGGGGCCGTTGCAGATCGCAGCGGCCGCCGCCGCCGGGGTGTGGGAGCTGTCCGTGAGCCGTGTGCCCCGGGTTTCAGTCCTGTCCACGGGAGACGAGCTCGTCCCCTTGGGCGGCCGAGCGCAACCGGGCCAGGTCATCAATACCAACACGCCGATGCTGGCGATGGCGATCGAGTATCTGCTGGGAGCGATGCCCGTGACGCCGGGCCAGGCGGCGGACGACCGCGTCGCCCTGCGCGACCACCTGCGCCTGGTTCTGAATGACTCCGATGTGATGGTGCTTTCGGGGGGCGTCTCGGTGGGCGACCGGGACCTGGTCAAGCAAACTCTCGAGGAAGACCTGGGCGTCGAGCGATTGGTGTGGGGGATCGCCCTGAAGCCCGGCAAGCCGACCTATGTGGGCCGTCTCGACGGGCGTTGGGTCCTCGGGCTCCCCGGGAATCCAGCCACTGTCGCCGTCGGCTGGCACACCCTGGTCCGACCGTTGCTGTTGGCACTGATGGGTGTCGCCGACCCGGTGCCCCCGCGGATACCGGTGCGACTCGCGGCGCCGGTCCGCCCCAACATTCTCAGAACCCACCTCCGGTGGTCCGTCGCCGAGTGGCGTGACCACGAGCTGTGGGCCGAACCGCTCGGCCGTTCGGGCTCCCACATGCTCTCCGACCTGGCGCGCTCCGAGCTGCTGGTCATCATCCCACCGGGAGAAGGAGAGCTGCCCGCCGGCTCGACGGTCGAAGCGTTCCGGATCGGAATGGATTGACCATCATTCCGGCGTGGCTCCAGGTCGCCATCCGGACAACTCAGGAGTTCGGTTTCTGGACCGCGTGAGGTCTCGCTAGCGCGGCGCCGGATTCGCCACCAGCGGTTTGGTGTCGGTCTGGGCGACGTGGCACGAGGTGCAGACCCACCGCGCACCGACCGTCTCCTCTCCGATGACCTCCGGCGATCTGCGACGGTCCACCTGATGGCTCGACGGCGCCGCCGGTGCGCCCATGTCAGGCGCCGCCTCCGGGTCGTGGCACTCGAGACACGAATTCTCGGTCAGAGTGATGGTCTCGAGGTCTTCGACCGAGTGCGGTATTGCCGGCGGAAACTCATCGTTGGGGCGCGGCCGCAGCTCGCTCTCGCCGGGATCTGATCGGTTGAAGGCGATCGGCGCCTGCGACGGCTGTTCGAAGGCGGTCCCCGGCGCGAGCCCGATCTCGGTCTCGGACACCGAGGCTTGCGGTGATGGCGGCGGCGCCGATGCGACATCGGTGTCGGTGGGGGGGCCGCCCGTGGCGCAGCTCAGCACGACGCCGATCGACACGAGCGGAAACAGCAGCCTCTTCATCGTCGTCCCTCCCTCAGACCTTCGAGACCCGAACCGCACACTTCTTGAAATCCGTCTGCTTGGAGATGGGGCACGTCGCGTCGAGCGTCACCTTGTTGATGGGGACGCCCTCGTCGAACCACGGCACGAAAACCAGGCCCTTCGGCACCGGGTTGCGGCCGCCGATCTCCACCACCGCGTCGACCTTGCCTCGGCGCGACTCGATCACGGCGACGTCGTTCCGCTTCAGCCCCCGGGCGGCCGCGTCCGCCTCATGCATGAAGATCTGCGCGCGAGGCTGAGCAGCATTCAACTCGGGCACCCTCCGGGTCATGGTTCCGGAGTGCCAGTGCTCGAGCACCCTGCCCGTGCAGAGCCACAGATCATAATCCCCGTCGGGGCTCTCAGCCGGCGCCGCATAGGGACGGAAGAAGATCTTGGCCTTGCCCGCCAACGACACGGGCTCGTCGCCTCCGGGCCCCGACAACGTGCCCTTCTTCAGCGACTTCAGAGCCGGCCCGTAGAAGTCGAAGTCGCCACCGTCCTTCACATACGGATCATAATCGCCGTTGAAGCGCCACCGGGTCTCCTTGCCGTCGATCACCGGCCACCGCAGACCGCGCACTTCATCACGATAGTAGGTGTCGAAGGGGGCCAGATCGTGGGCGTGGTCGAGGCCAAATCGTCGGTACTCCTCGAAGAGCGCTTTCTCCGGAAACCAGTCGAGACCGCCCGCCTCGACCGTGCAGCACCGATGGTCCTCTCCCACCGGGTCCGGCCACGCAAACTTACGAGCGGTCGGCGTCGCAAAGAGCACCTCGAACAATGTCTGGTCCCGCCGGTACCCGAGCTTCTCGGCCGCGGCGAGGACGTCGGGCAGCTTGCCGGGTTCGAATCCCTCCGTCGCGAGGCCCGCAACCTGCTGCTCGCCCCACACCTCGGCGAGGGTGAACCGTTTGGAGAACTCGAGCATCTGCCACAGATCCGACCGCGCCTCGCCTGGAGGGTCGACCACCTGGCGCCACGACTGCGTGCGGCGTTCGGAATTGCCGTAGAGGCCCCACTTTTCGAAATGACCGGCACACGGCAGGATGAGGTCGGCCACCTTGCACGAGTAGCTGGGGTAGATGTCCGACACGACGATGAAACAGTCCTTTTCGCGCGCGGCGGTCAACCAGTGGTTGGCGTTGGCCGTGCACTGGAACGGGTTGGTGACCTGTACCCACAGCCAGCGCAAGGCGCCCGATTCGAGGTCGCGCATCATCTGCGTGATGTGGCTGCCCACCTTGGGGTTGAGAGTTTTCTCCGGGAGCTCCCAGATCTCTTCGGAACGTGCACGGTGGGCGGGATTGGCAACCACCATGTCGGCGGGTAGGCGGTGGGCGAAGGTGCCCACCTCGCGCGCCGTGCCGCAGGCCGACGGCTGGCCGGTCAGCGAAAACGCACCCGACCCGGGCTTCGCCTGCTTTCCGGTCAGCAGGTGGACCATGTATGCCTGCTCGTTGACCCAGGTGCCGCGGGTGTGCTGATTGAAACCCATGGTCCAGAAGGAGACAACCTTGCGCTCGGGATCGGCGTAGTAGTCGGCGAGGATCTGCAGTTTCATCTTGAAGTCCTCGACGTCCTCGTCGGCGTCGCCCTTGGCGAGGGAGGCCACGAAGTCGAGGGTGTAGGGCTCGAGGGCCTTTTTGAACTCGTCGAAGCTGATCAACCAGTGGGCCCCCGCGCCGGCAGCCGTCTTCTGCTCGACCCGATGGGTCTGCGCCGGGTCGAGACCCCGGGCGATGGCTTCATCGTTGGTGAGGGTCACGACTCGCTGGCGCTCCAGAGTGTCGAGCTCGGCGGGGAAGGCGTGCTTGTCCGAGCCCGGCATGCCGAAGCCGATGTCGGTCGGACCGGCGGCCAAGACGCAGTGCTCGGTGACGAATCCGGTGTCGACTGCGTCGCTCTTGATGATCTCGCGCGCGATGTAGTTCCAGATCGCGAGGTCGGTCTGCGGCGCGATCACGAGCTCCGTATCGGCGCACTCGGAGGTGCGGTTGGAGTAGGTGGTGAGGTTGACGACCTTGACGTCCTTGCTGCGCAGGCGGTGGTCGACCACCCTTGCCCACAGCATGGGGTGCATCTCGGCCATGTTGGCGCCCCAGGTGACGATGGTGTCGGTGAGCTCGATGTCGTCGTAGCATCCGGACGGTTCGTCGATGCCGAAGACCTGGATGAAGGCGGCCACCGCCGACGCCATGCAGTGGCGGGCGTTGGGATCGATGTTGTTGGTCCGCCAGCCGGCCTTGGTCAGCTTGACCGCAGCGTAGCCCTCCGGGATCGTGTACTGGCCCGAACCCATCACGCCGACCCCGCTCGGGCCGAGCTCCGAGTGCACGCGCTTGAACTGTCGTTCCATCTCGTCGAAGGCACGCTCCCAGGACACCTCGGTGAAGTCGCCCTTCTTGTCGAATCGACCGTCCTTCATCCGCAGGAGCGGCTTGTGGAGCCGGTCCGCGCCATAGAGGATGTTGGCGTTGGCATAGCCCTTGGCGCACAGAAGACCGCGGTTCACCGGGTTGTCGGGGTCGCCCTTGACAGCCGCCACGTGCCCTCCACGGGTCCCGACCATCAGCCCGCAGCCGACGCCGCAAAAACGACAGACGCCCTTCTCCCAGGCGATGCCGCTGTCGAGGGCGCCGGGATCCGCGGCACCGGTCATCGGCACGCCGACCACCGCTGCGGTGGCCGCCGCCACGCTCGTCTTGACGAAATCCCGTCTCGACAGGTCTTCTTTCATTCTCTTGCTCCTGTTGCAATTGGTTCCTTGCCGTCAAATGGGTCCCTGTAGTGAAGGACCAACTCGGCCATGACGACTCCCGGCAAGGTCTGCAGTTCGCGCAGCTTCTGCCGGTGCTCCTCGACCGTGGCGCACTCCTGTACCGCGACCAGGCGGCCGCTCCGGCGATCGCGGGCGTGGACCTCGAGGCCGGGCCGCGCGTTCAACATCTCCTCCACCGCCGCCATTCGCTCGGGGCGAGCGGTGATGCAGAGTCCCGAAACGCTCCACTCCTCATTCGCCATGGTGATTCTCCCCGGTTTCGGTGCACCGTCACGCCGGGCTCACCCCAGCGTGTCACGTGTTCACACATCCAAGGGTAATGACGTGAAACCCAAAAGCCTTGACCCCAGTCAAGGCCTCATCCTGCGCGACAGATCATCCTGCCACCAGGAAGGGCCACATGCAATCGTTTGCCAAAACCCGGGTTGTCGTCACTCTCGCGATCGTGATCGCGGCGGTATCGGCGTCGTCTCCGGTCGGTGGTGACGAGGCTGCCGACAACCTCGGCGACGCCATCACAAAAGGGAAGTTCTCTCTCAACCTCCGGTACCGCTACGAGGACGTCGACCAAAGCGGATTCGACGATCGCGGCAGGGCATCGACCCTGCGCACCGCGGCCGGCTACCGGACCAGGTGGTGGAAGGGCCTCGAGGCCTACCTCGAGTTCGAGGACATCCGCAACCTCGGCTTCTCGAACGACCACAACAACCTCGGCGCCGGATCGCTGTGGAACGGCGTCACCGACCGTCCCGTCATCGCGGATCCCGCACTCACCGAAATCAACCAGGCCTACCTCGGCTGGCGCCCAACGAAGGATCTCCCATTCCGATTCGGGCTCCAGGAGATCGTCATCGACAACTCGCGTTTCGTGGGCAACGTCGCCTGGCGGCAGAACCACCAGACCTTCGAAGCCGCGCGGGTCGCCTACGAGGGCGTCCGGAATCTGGCCGTTCGATACATCTACATCTCCCGACAGCGCACGGTGACCGGGGCTTTGCTGCCCATGTCCACCAGCCACCTCGAGGCCACCTACACCTTTGATTCCATTGGCACCCTCAGCATGTACGGGCTGCTCCTCGACTACGATCGCCAAGCGCAGTGGGACCTCTCGTCGAACACCTACGGCGCCTTCTTCGACGGCAAGACCAAGCTCACCGACTCCCTGGGGCTGACATACCGCCTCGAGGCCGCACGACAGAGTGACGCCGGCAACAACCCACACCACCTCAGCGCGACCTACGGCCGAGCCGATCTCGGTCTGTCCATCTCCAAGGTGACGATCGCGGCCGGGTACGAGGTGCTCGGCGGATCGTCCGAAGACGGTCAGTTCCAGACGCCCCTGGCCACGCTTCACAAGTTCAACGGCTGGGCGGACAAGTTCCTGACCACCCCGACCGACGGCCTCCAGGACCTCTCCCTCTCGGTGAGAGCCGGTCTCGGCAAGGTGAATCTCATGGCCATCTACCACGATTTTTCGGCCGACACGGGTTCGGCCACGTGGGGATCCGAGATCGATGTCGTCGCGGTCTACACCACCCCGTGGAAACAACAGGTGGGTTTCAAGTTCGCCGCCTATGACGCCCGGGACTGGGCCACAGACACCACCAAATTCTGGATCTGGACGAGCTGGGGTTTTTGATTCATCCCACACGGCTGGGCGCCGATGGGCGCCTCAGGTGGCGCCCCTACCGAAGACCGACCCATCCATCGCAAGGGCGGAGCCGGATTCCCGGCCGCAATGTTTTGATGCGGAGCTAGCGGTTCACCTCGATCAACTGATCGACCGCCACATCGGTGAGCTCCGTTTCCGAGCCGTCGGCCCAACGGACGGCGAGCCGCTCCACGCGCTCGACCTCGCCAAGGCCGAAGTGGAAGCGCGGGTCGCTGGCGGAGACATACGATCCTCCACTCACATACGGGCGCACGAATCGGCGGCCGCCGGCGGTGACCTCGACCCGGTGGGCTCCAGCGGCACTGACCAAGAGCCAGGCGCCGCGCGGCTGCGTGTCGTTGCGCAGCAGCGTCGTGGGTGTGTCGACGTTGGCGATGACCAGGTCGAGGTCGCCGTCGCCGTCGATGTCGCCGACGGCGGAGCCCCGGCTCGAACGCACGACCTCGAGGCCTGGTCCAGCGTTTCGACTCACGTCTTGAAGGTGGCCGTCGTGATTGGCCAGCACGAGGTTCGGCTGTGCAAAGGACGTCCCGGTCGGGGGAGGATCATCCGCCTGCGGATAGATGTGGCCGTTGGCCACGAAGATGTCGAGATCGCCGTCGAGGTCGAAATCGGCCAGTGCGCCGCCCCAGGAGAGCGGACCGTAGGTCGGGTCGCGCAGACCGCGCGGCTGAGACTCGTCCACGAACAGGCAATCCCCCGCATTGACGTACAGCGTCGAGGAATCCTGGGCGAAGTTGGCGACAAAGAGGTCGATCTTGCCGTCGTTGTCGAAATCGCCGGGAACCACGCCCATGCCGGCCTGAGCCGCGCTGTTGACGTCAAAGGCCGCCCCGCTCCACAGACCGACCTCCTGGAAGCGCCCCGACCCATCGTTCTGGTAGAGGTAGTTGGGGTTGGAATCGTTGGCCACGTAGAGATCGAGGTCATTGTCGTCATCGACGTCCAGAGCCGCCACCGCGAAGCTGAAGTACTCCCCGACGTCGGTCAGACCGGCCTTATCGGTCGCCTCGACGAAGCGGCCCCGGCCATCATTCTCGAAATAGCGGTTCGCCAGGCCCTCCAGCCCGAAAGGCCCGAGCATCACGTCGCGGTCCTTCCAGGAGAGCGTGGGCTTGGCGTGCAACACCTCCTCGAGCGTGGCCTCGACGTAGCCGCCGACAAAGAGGTCCTGATCCCCGTCGCCATCCGCGTCGAAGAAGACCGCGGGCGCGGACCAACCGTCAATTCCCGGGCTGTCCGGCACGGCACTGAAGGTTCCGTCCCCGTTGTTGCGGTAGAGGAGATCGGGACCGAAGTTGGTCACGAAGAGGTCCGGGTGGCCATCGCCGTCGATGTCTCCGACGGCCACCCCACATCCCCAGGCGTCGAGGCCCAGCCCCGCCTCCCGCGTGACGTCCTCGAAGGTGCCGTCGCCCCGGTTGCGATAGAGGACGTCGCGGCCGCGCTCCACGACCTCACTGCCTTCGAGCCGCCAGCCGTTGACCAGGTAGAGATCGAGGTCCCCGTCGCCGTCGTAGTCGAACAGCGCCACGCCCGTGCCGCCCGACTCGAGCAGGTGCGGCTTCTCGGGACGGCCGCACCAGGTGATCGTGCGCAGACCCGCGGCCTCAGCGGTGTCGACGAAGTGAAATGGCGCATCCGGCCGCGCTTTGACCGGCACCGTCTTGGCTCGGCTCTCCCCTTCGCCCCCGCATCCCCCGACCAGCAGCAGGCCGAGCAGGAGGATAAATGACCGCACTATTTCTCGAGCGAGTCAGCAACTGCGACGAACTGTTGCCAGGCCTTGTTTCGCTCGTCGTCAGTCTTCGCAGCCAGCAGTGCCGCGGAGGCCGCCAGAGCCTGTTGCTTGGCCTTGCGCGTGACGACCACGAATCCGGGATCGTAGAGGCCCTTCGCCTCGCCGTCCGCGTGGTGGTGATGCCCACCCTCGACCAGCCGCTTGCGCACGCCGCCGATCGCATTGTCGCCCTCACTCGCGAAGAGCGCGATCTCGGCCGCCGCACGCCTGTAATCGCCGGCCTTCATGTACGCCTCCGCGCCATGGCGGTGGCCGTCGAGCATCGAGCGCACGAAGTGCTCTTCCACCCGCTTGAGCGCCAATATCGAATCCGCCAGCGCGTCGTAGGTTTCGACCATCGACTTGGGCGTCTCTTGCGACCACGCGAAGCCCGCCGCCACACAGATCAACACGGACATGATCAGGCACTTGTTTTTCATCACAGCCCCCTTGTTTTTCGGCAGCATTCCACGCTGCCCTCCCAGACGTCAAGCGACAGCCGTTCGATCTGCGACAGAGGTGCCACCCGGCGCCTCGCGTCGCCAGGCCGTGTTCAGCGAAACCCGAGGTGGCATCCGCGCGACCGGCTCAACGTGCTTAGCGCGGCTTGAGATAGACTTCGCGGGCGAAAACGGTACCGAGAAACTCTGTTCCCGTCGACTGCAGTTGCTCGAGTCGTTCCTGAAACTCAGGCGTATCAACGGTTTCAGCGTCGATCGCCGCCCAGTCTTTCCAAAAAGTATCGTAGGATGCCATGTTCGGGAATATCTCGATGACCATGATGTTCCAATCATCCGGGCTCGATGACCATTTCGTCAGGACCTTGTAGTCGACAAGGACCT
Source organism: Candidatus Sulfomarinibacter sp. (assembly GCA_041560205.1). Classification (GTDB taxonomy): domain Bacteria; phylum Acidobacteriota; class Thermoanaerobaculia; order Thermoanaerobaculales; family Sulfomarinibacteraceae; genus Sulfomarinibacter. The sequence continues at coordinate 721 of JBFFBV010000108.1, read as the reverse complement.
TCTTCTTTACCGCCAGCTTCAGCTGGTGCTCCCAAGCCATCGCGATGTTCTTCAAATGAAGCTCGGTTTTGCCCGGCGCCGTCCGGAAGGTCATGATCTGCCAGACAGGCCCCTCCTCATAGGTTTCCAAAGCTATGCGAGCAGTTTGGCCGTGTACCGATTGCGGCACCAACGAGAGGCCGACAATCACTGCGAGAACGACTGCGATCTTCTCGAATCCGTTTTTCATGGGGCAGCACCTCCTTCATACGTCGTCTTGGGATGAACGTTTCCTCGGCACCGCGTCGAAAGTAGCATAGGTGCCGCGTTCACAATTCCAAGGCTGGTAAAGGCTGAGCCGCAGGGAGCTCACCACCCAACAACCGTGCAGATGCTTTCGAGAGAGGGGAATTCTCGGCGATCTCCAGGGTTTCCAATGGAAGTGCATCTCGAACCCAACTGAGGTCTCGGGCAAGCATTTGCCGGTCGCAGAGGGTTCGTTCGGGGGGATCGCATGATCGGCAACAGTTTTTCGCATTTTCGGGTGACGTCGAAGCTCGGCGAGGGCGGCATGGGCGAGGTCTGGCAGGCCGAGGACACCAAGCTCGGCCGCAACGTCGCCCTCAAGGTCCTGCCGGAGGAGTTCGCCCGGGAGCAGGAGCGGCTGGCGCGCTTCGAGCGCGAGGCCCGGGTGCTCGCCTCGCTGTCCCACAAGAACATCGCCGGTATCCACGGTCTCGAG
>JBFFBV010000107.1:0-15196 GCA_041560205.1 Candidatus Sulfomarinibacter sp. | reverse complement strand
GCCACCGCCCGCCCAGCCTCCCACCAAGAGTTTCTGAGGGGAGGGGGTGTTATGGACCTGGCCCCTGGTATTGCTCCCGCTGATTCGAGGGCTAGAATGAAATCCAAGGATGACCATTCGCCTGAAGACCACGCTTCCATGGCCGTTGCCGCCCCTCAAGCGTGCGGTGCGCGGCTATCTGGGCAGGCGCACCGTTCTCGTAGACGAGCTGCCTGAAGAGCGGCGACCCTCAGCGCTCGCCCTCTACGAATCGGTGGATGGGCTCGAAGCGCTCGGTCACGAGTTGACGGTCCTCTCCTACAACGTCCAAAGGGGACAACGGCTGCGGAAGGCGGCCGCCAGCATCGACCGTGCGGTCCGAGATCATCTGCCCGACCTCATTTTTCTCCAGGAGGCGCCGCTCGAAATACTCGAGTTGAAGGTCTTCGGCGAGCGCACCCTCTTCTACGCACCGTTCCACCAGGTCGCGTGGCCCAACCGGCGCTACAGATTTCGTCAGTACGGCCAGCTGATCGCCAGCGCGCGCCCGCTCCGGGATCCGCGTGTCCTCGAAATGCCGACCGTCAACCCGAGCGTGCTCGGGCCGGGCCACCTCATGAAACGGATCGCGCTCTACGCCGAGATGCCCACGACGGATAAGCGCACCGTCGGCATCGTCAATGTCCACAATGAACCCTTCGCCAGGCCGCGCGATCGCCTGCTGCAGCACCGGGCTTTTCTCGACGAAGTCGAGAGCCGTGGTTCGGAGATCGCGGTGTGCTGCGGCGATTTCAACCCCTCCCTCAGCCAGCGCGGCGAGCCGGGGCTCAGGCTGCTCGAGTCGGCGGGGTTCGAGAACGCCTTCGCCCACCGCTGGCGCACACTCGACACCTGCCTCGCACGCGGCCACCAGGAGTTTCTGTCGGCGGACCACCTCCCTCTGCGGGGCTCCGATCACCGCCCGATCGTGGTCCGGCTCAAGCTCTAGCCGAGATCGGTGATCACCTGCCTCAGCAGCTCGTTGAAGACCTCGGGTCTCTCCATCATCAGGAAGTGCCCGACATCCTGGACGATGACACCGCTGAAGTCAGGCTGATACTTCATGTTGACCTCGGGATTGGTCGGAAACCCGCTGCCGTTGATATACCGCACCGGGACACGAACCGCAGCCAGTGCCGGACCCATCTCGTAGACGAAGAACTGCCGCTGGAGCGCGAGCCCGATCTCCGGGGAACCGTCGCACAGGTCGTTCGTCACCCGTTGGACCAGCTCGGGATCTGCCCCCTCGGCGAACCACGAGGCCGAAACACGCTCGCAGGACCCGGCGAAGTCGTTCTCGAAGGCGCTGACGAAGGTCGCAATCTGCTCGGGGGTGTAGGTGAAGTCGGCGTCGTGGAGCGAGTCGACGGCCACGATACCGATCACCCGATCGGGCATCAGCCTGGCTGCCTCGAGGACGACGGCTCCGCCCATCGAGTGGCCGATCAACACCACCTCGTCGAGACCGAGGTGCTCGACAACCGCCTGCACATCAGCGCCATAGGCCATCAGCGGCCACCCTTCGCGTTCCATCCCAGACAGTCCGTGACCGGGGAGGTCGATGGTGACCACGGTGCCGGTTTTCGCGAACTCCTCGGCCTGGGCCGACCAGAAGCTCTGGTCGCAGAGCCAGCCGTGGATGAAGACGAGCGCCGGTTTTCCTTCTCCCAAAACCGTGTAGGCAATTTCAACCCCGTCCGGCGCGGCGACGGTGCCGGGGCCCGCTACCAGGCGTGGCGTTGCGTCTGTCGGTTGGGTGGGTTCGTCACGCGTTCCGCCACAAGCCAGCGCACATGTCAGCAGACCGAAGAGAGCGAGATATTTCATTGACGCCTCCTGCGAGATGGACAGTCTAACCCGTTCTCCTGGAGGGGCGGGACATGTTCCGCCCTTGCTCGTCTCCGCGATGGGGGGTGCGGTCGTGCGCCATGGATGGCGCCTCGACACCAGCCTATCGAGAGGGGTTGGCCTTGCCCGACGGCGCAGGTTGGGCAAGCACCCGCGCGATCGGGCGCAGGTCCATCCACCACTGCGATTTGGGCCGCTGGAGCTCGGAGTCGACCTGGCGGCGTAGCGACTCGAGATCGGAGAACTCGATGGCGCCGTTGGTGAGGCCGATCGCCAACGCGGCGTCGGACCCTGCCTCCGCCTCGTCGATCAAGCGCTCGACGCAGCGCTTGGCGAGCCGGGTGGCGAGGATGCGGTCGAACGGGCTCGGGTTGCCTCCTTGCTGCAGGTGTCCGAGGATCGCCTGGCGGACGTCGAAAAGGTCCCCGCCTTCCTCCTCGAAGAGTGACACCATGAACTGGGTGTCGTAGCAGGGGTTGGCGTTTTCGTTTCGAATCATCAGACCGAGGCGTTTTCCGCTCGTGAAGCCGGCAACGAGGTCTTCGACGTCCGCCTGGAGGTCGGCGATGGTGACCCCCTCCTCGTTGAGATAGGCGCGCTCGGCGCCGCTCGCGATGCCGGCCATCAGGGCGAGATAGCCGCAGTAGCGGCCCATCACCTCGACCACGAAGCATCGCCGTGAGGCCACCGCCGACTGTTTGATCTTGTCGACAGCCTCGACGATGGCGTTGAGCGCGGTGTCGGCGCCAATCGAGAGCTCGGAGCCGGGAAGATTGTTGTTGATCGTCGCCGGCATGCAGATGATGGGGATCTCGAAGGCCGGAAAGGCCTCGCGCTTGCGGGTCAGCCGCAGCGAGGCGTCGTAGCCGGTCCAGCCGCCGATCATGAGGATGCCGTCGATCGCGAGGTCCTCGATGTTGCGCGCGATGGTGTAGAAGTCCTTGCCGCGGGGTATCGTGCGGTTGATGCCCAGCTCGCAGCCCCCGGCCGTCGTCCATCCCCGGACGCTCATCCACCCGAGTTCCTCGATGTCGCCGTCGATGAGGCCCCGAAACCCGCCGTGAACGCCGAGCACCTGGTGACCCTCGTCGAGAGCGAGGCGTACGGCGGCGCGAGTCGCGGTGTTCATGCCTGGAGAGGGTCCGCCGGATGAAAGGACCGCGAGACGCAGCCGTCGCTGATCCTCGCTGGGAGGTTTCGGCAGCGATCGCAGCAGGGTCTGCAGGGTGTCGATGTTCTCCGAGAAGCTCCCGCCCCGCAGCCGTAGGGCCTCGTTGGAGTCGTTGCGGATAATGGCCGCAAAGACCTCGGCGGTGGCCTCGACGCACTCGACCAGCGGGCGCCGGGTGATCCGGTTGTGACGCACGCCGACCAGCTGAGGGATGGTGTCGGGCCCGGCGGAAATCAACTCGTGGACCGCAGCGTGACCGAGCAGGGTCCCCATCAGACGGTCGTAGGCCGATGGCGCACCGCCGCGCTGAACGTGGCCGAGGATGGTGACCCGGACCTCCTCCTCCATCTTCTCCTCGAGGACCTGCCGCACCTGTTCGGCGCCTATTGGACAGCCATTGCTGTCGATCGCGCCCTCGGCGACGAGGACGATGCTATCCCTGCGGCCCGCGTCGCGACCCGCCCGGAGCCGTCGCGGGAGGATGTCGGTCCATGAATCACCGGGTGGCGGCGCTTCGGGGATGAGGACGGCGTCAGCACCCGTGGCGAGGGCGCTCATCAGGGCAAGATAGCCGCAATGGCGGCCCATCACCTCGACCACGAAGGTGCGTTGGTGGCTGGCCGCGGTCGCGCCGATTCCATCAACGGCTTCGGCGATCCTGTGGAGGGCGGTGTCGGCGCCGATCGACATGTCGGTGCCAGCCATGTCGTTGTCGATCGAGGCGCCGATGCCGGCCAGCGACAGGTGGGGATGCGCTTTGGCCGCACTCTCTGAAATTCTGCCCTGCTCTGCCAGCTCCGCGATCAGGCCCGGCCATTCGCGGTGGAGGATGTCGCCGGCGGTCAGGCTGCCGTCGCCGCCCATCACGATCAGACGGTCGATATCGTGCGCCACCAGGTTCGCGACCGCATCCAGCCGTCCTTCACGGGTCCGGAACTCGTCGCAGCGGGCGGTGCCGATGACTGTGCCACCCATGTGCATGATGCCGCCGACCGCATCCCAGTCCATCGTCTTGAAGGCGTCTCCGCCCTCGACCAGCCCGCGGTAGCCCTCATGGATGGCGACCGCTTCCATTCCTTCCTCGAGGGCCGTCCGGACGGCGGCGCGAAGGGCCGCATTCATTCCGGGCGCGTCACCTCCGCTGGTCAGGATGCCGAGGCGGTGTTTCCGTTGTTGCTCGTTCATCAATAGCCTCGATTGCTCGGTATCGAGCGGGCATTCTAACCCGTGATCACGAAAACGCGGAGATTGCCGCGCGAAGGGCGGCGATGAGAATAATGACGGCGAAGAGTCGCTTGAGTGCGGTCGCGGAAAGCCGCGTCTCTGCCAGGTGCGCGCCGGCAACCCCGCCGACAAGCACTGCGATCCCGAGTGGCACGGCAATCTGCAGATCGACCGACCCGCGCAGGCCGTGTGCGGCAAGGCCGGCGATGGACAGGATCAGAACGGTAGCCGAATTGATGGCGGCCACCTCGCGCGGGCCCGCCCAACCGAGGAGCAGGATCAGCGGCCCGAGGAAGACCCCGCCACCGATGCCGAGGAAGCCGGACGCCAGCCCGATCGCGACGCCGGCCGGGAGAGCCACCGCCCACAAACGGGCAGTGGTCGGCGCCTTCGGTTCGTCGGCGCTCGCGGCCGTCTTGATCATGGCGATGGCGGCCGCCGCCAGACCCACGGCAAGGACGGCGAGAAAGAGACGCCGAGGGGCCTGAATCAGTCCGCCGGCAAAGGCCGCGGGGATGGCGACGACCAGAAAAGGCGCCAACAAGCTGGCCCGAAGTCGTCCCGCGATGCCGAAGCGCGTCAGTGCAGCGCCGGTGACGATGATGTTGAGTGCCAGCGCTGTCGAAGGCATGGTCTTGGTGTCGAGCCCGAAAAGCGTCATCACCGCCAGGTAGCCAGTTCCACCGCCCAGCCCCACCGCCGCGTAGGCCGCAGCCACCAGGGCGCACAGCGGGACCAGCAACCACATTGTTGGTGTCACGAGGCAATTGTGTCATGACCCGTCTCCGTGTCCGTCTTCATATCCGCGCCCGAAACGGTGCTCCCAGCGAGCCGTCCCCTGCGGGCACGGAGACGGAAACGCAAACGGGCACGGATCGGCGCCGATATACTGTCTCAATGCAAAACGCCGGCCTCAGGGCCCTGCTGCTGGATCTGGATGACACGCTCATCGGCAACTCGATGGACACCTTCATCCCGGCATACTTCCGCGCACTCGAGGCCTTCGTGGCCGGAGTCGTGGAGCCGGGGAGCTTTATCAACGAACTCTTGAGCGCGACCCGGGCCATGGACCGCAACGACGGCAGCGGCCGGACCAACGAGGAGGTCTTCGCCGCCGCCTTCTACCCGGCGCTGGGTGTCGATCGGCAGGAGATGGAGCCGTTGCTGGGGCGGTTCTACAACGAGGCCTTCCCCCACCTCGAGCCTCTGACCAGCCCGCGGCCGGCAGCGTCGAAGATCGTGCAGTGGGCGAAAGGCCGCGATCTGCAGGTGGTGATCGCCACCAACCCGCTCTTCCCGCGCACCGCGATCGAACAGCGGATGGCATGGGGCAATGTCGGCGTCGACCGCTTCGACTACGAGCTGGTGACCTGCTACGAGAACTGCCACGCGACGAAATCGAGCCCGGCGTACTTTCGCGAGATCGTCGAGCATCTGGGGAGACGGCCTGAGGAATGCCTGATGGTCGGCGACAACTGGGGCTGGGACGTGGTCTGTGCCGGTGAGGCCGGGATCCCGAGCTACTGGATCAACAACGACGGCGCGGAACCGCCGGAGCCTTTTGTCGACGTGGTCGGCCAGGGTGATCTCGACGCTTTCCACACGGCGGCCGAGAACGGCAACCTCGAATCGAACTGGCGCGAGCACGTCACGAGAAGGCTGGCGGTATGAAGGTTGCCGAGCTCAAACGTCGCTTCGAGGAGCGAGTCGTCGTTGGTGACGGCGGCATGGGCTCGGAGCTGCTGCAGCGGCTGCCCGAAGGCTCGCGGCTCGACGTGGCGGCACACGAGCACCCCGAGGAGGTGCTCGACGTCCACCTGGCCTACATCGAGGCCGGGGCCGAGCTCATCACCACCGCGACCTTCGGCAGCTCGCGGCCGCGCATGGTCCGCGGTCGGGTCGGCGACCTCACCGAAAAGGTCAACGCCGGGGCCGTCAAGCTGGCGCGCGAGGCACGAGAGATCGCTGGACGTGATGTCCTGATTGCGGGCTCGATCGCCCCCTTGGCTGGTGTCCTGGACCTCGACGAGCCGGAGGGCCGGGCGATGATTCCGACCGCTCACGCAGAGCAGGCGGCCATCCTGGCCGGGCGCGGCGCCGATCTCCTCTTTCTCGAGACCTTCTTTCGCGTCGATGAGCTGGCCATCGCTGTGGCGGCGGCGCGCAGCGTCACCGATCTGCCGCTCATCGGAATGATGACCTTTGCCCACGAGCGGCCCCCGCACCCCTACCTCGAGCAGGCGGCGATGATCGACGAGCTGGCCGAGCTCGATCTGGTGGCCATTGGCGTCAACTGTGCGCCGGGACCGATGGGGGCGATCGAGATCCTCCGCCACGTGCGGCAGGACGCACTGCCTTTGGCCGCTTCACCGAACGCCGGCACCCTGCTCCAGCGTGAAGGCCGCATCCTGATGCCGCCGGCGACTCCGAGCTACCTCGCGCGATTCGCCCGCCAGGCGGTCGGCCTGGGTGCCGCGTACGTCGGGGGCTGCTGCGGCACAGGCGCCGAGCACGTCCGCGCCATCTCCGAAGCGGCCGCGGACCTCAAACCCGAGGCTCGGACCGGCGCCAGGGTCGTGGTGCCCGAGAGCCTTCCGGCGCCCGAGCCGGTGCGTCCGTCCTCGTCGCTCGCGACCAAGCTCGAGCGCGGTCGCTTCGTGCGATTGGTCCAGCTCGACCCGCCGAAAGGGACCAACGCCGAGGCCATCCTCGAGGCTGCGTCTTTGATCGGAGCCCATCCTGATGTCGATGCGGTCGACATCAACTCGAACCCGCTCGCCCGCCTGCGCATGGATCCCCTCTTCCTCGGCCAGCTCATCCAGCAGCGGACGGGCCTCGAAACGGTCCCGCACGTGACTCCCCGCGACGCGAGCCTGATGGGCCTTCAGTCGCAGCTCCTCGGCGCCTGGACCGGCGGCATCCGCAATCTGCTTGCCGTTACCGGCGACCCGTCACAGCTCGGTGACTTTCCGGGCGTGCACGATGTCTACCACGTCGATATCTTCGAGCTCGTTCGCTCGTTGTCGCGGATGGCCGAGGGCTTCGATTGTGCCGGCAACCGGATCGGGGACCCCCCGGGCTTTCTCGTCGGGGTGGCGGTGAACCCCGCGGCCGAAGACCCGTGGAAGGAAGCGCAGCGGCTCGAACGAAAGGTCGACAACGGGGCCCATTTCGCGATGAGCCAGGTGTGCTTCGAGTGGGAGACCTGGGATCGATTCGTCGATCACTGCGGCGGTGAGCTGCCGATCCCGACGCTGGCCGCGATCTGGCCGCTGCGATCCTTCAAAATGGCTTTGAGGCTGCACCACGAGGTGCCCGGGATCCGGGTGCCGGACGAGCTGCTTGCCTCCCTCGAGGCGGCGGGCGCCGATGCCGCCCAGGTCGGATACGAGCGCGCGGTCACCATGCTCCAACAGGCGCCGGAGCGCGCCGCCGGCGTGTACCTGATCGCCCCCTTCAAGCAGCCGCAGGCGATTTTGCCGGTGATCGACGAAGCGGCGGGCGGGTGAAGCGTGAAGAGTCGAGGGTCAAGGATGGCGGCGGTTCGACACCGCTCGGATTTTTGTCGATACGAATGCTTGACTCTTGACCCTTAAGCCGTAACCTCTTCATCAGACCGCGAAGGACGCGACATGGGCCATAGCGTGGAAACACTCCGTCTCATTGCAGCCGGTACGGACCGGACGGAGGAGCTGCACGCGATCATGGCCGAACGGATCCTGGTCCTCGACGGTGCGACCGGCACGATGCTGCAGTCCAAGAACCTCGGCCCCGACGATTTCGGCGGACCCGAGCTCGAGGGCTGCAACGAGATCCTGGTTCGCAGCCGGCCGGACGTGATCCTCGACGTTCACCGCGATTACCTGTCGGCCGGCGCCGATATCATCGAGACGGACACTTTTGGCGGTACGCCACTGGTGCTGGCCGAGTACGAGCTCGAAGACGAGGCTCGGGCGCTCAACAGGCGGGCCGCCGAGCTCGCGGTCGAGGCCGCCCGCGAGGCGTCGACATCGGAGAGACCGAGATTCGTCGCCGGGTCGATCGGCCCGACCACCAAGGCGATCTCGGTCACCGGTGGTGTCCTCTTTTCGGAGCTGGTGTGGACCTTTGGCGAGCAGGTCCGCGGCCTGCTCGAGGGTGGAGCGGATCTCCTGTTCATCGAGACCTGCCAGGACACCCGCAACACCAAGGCGGCGCTCATCGCCGTCGAGGAGGCGTTTTCCGAGGCCGGGGTGCGCCGTCCGGTGGTGGTGTCGGGAACCATTGAGACCTCCGGCACCATGCTCGGCGGCCAGACAGCGGACGCCTTCCTCGCCTCGATCGAGCACGCCGAGCTCGTGGCGGTCGGTCTCAACTGCGCGACCGGACCCGACCTCATGACCGATCATCTGCGGACGATCCATGAACGATCGAGAGTCGCGGTGTCGTGCTTCCCCAACGCCGGGCTGCCGGACCAGGACGGCAACTACCCGGAGACGCCTGACAGCCTCGCGGCGGCGCTCGAGCGCTTCGTCGATGCCGGCTGGCTGAATATCGTCGGCGGGTGCTGCGGCACCGGTGCGGATCACACTGCGGCGATGGCTCGGATGGTCGAAGACCGAAAGCCGAGGGCGTTGAACGGTGGTCGCGAGCGCAAGGCGGTGTACACCGGCATCGACCTGGTGGAGCCCGACGAGGACAACCGTCCGCTGCTGGTGGGCGAGCGAACCAACGTCATCGGCTCGAAGAAGTTCCGGGAGATGGTCGGGGCGGGCGAGTGGGACGAGGCGACGGAGATTGCGCGCCGCCAGGTAAAGGGCGGCGCCCAGATCATCGATGTCTGCCTGCAGTCCACCGAGGGCGACGAGAAGACATCGGTCCACGAGCTCTACGACCGGGTCGGCCGCGCGGTCAAGGTGCCGATCATGATCGACTCCACCGACCCCGAGGCGATCGAGGTCGCGCTGACCTACTGTCAGGGGAAGTCGATCGTCAACTCGATCAACCTCGAGGACGGCGAAGAGCGGATCGAGGCTGTCGTGCCGCTCCTGCGCCGATACGGCGCGGCGGTCATCTTCGGCGTCATTGATGAGGATCCCAAGCAGGCGCAGGCCTTCACCCGCGAGCGCAAGCTCGAGATCGCGAGCCGCGGCCACAAGCTCTTGACCGAGAAGTACGGTGTGCCCGAGACGGACATCATCTTCGACCCGCTGGTCTTCCCGGCGGCGAGCGGTGACGCGAGCTACATCGGCGGCGCGGTCGAGACCATCGAAGGACTGCGGCTCATCAAGGAGGCCTTTCCCGCCTGCCCGACGGTGCTCGGCGTCTCCAACGTGTCCTTCGGTCTCCCCATCCGCGCCCGGGAGATCGTCAACTCGGTCTTCCTCTACCTCGCTACCAAGGCGGGCCTCGATCTCGCCATCGTCAACACCGAAGGCCTCGAGCGCTACGCGGCGATCCCCGAGGAGGAGCGGCGGATGGCCGAGGCGCTGCTGTTCAACCGGCCGCTCCCTGCCGGTGAGACGGAAGACCACGCCCTGACCGACGCTCCGGAGGATTGGCGTGATCAGACGCTCGACCAACGCGCCGCCATCCACCAGCGTCACATCGCGACGATCGGCGTCCATTTCCGAGGCGCCACGCGCGAGGCCGTGGTGCGGCCGGAGCAGCCTCTCGACGAACGTCTTGCCGGCTACATCATCGACGGTAGCCGCTCCGGTCTGAGGGAGGATCTCGACCTCAAGCTGGCCGAGGGCGCTGCGCCGCTCGACATTATCAACGGGCCGCTGATGGCCGGGATGAGCGAGGTCGGGCGGCTGTTCAACGCCAACGAGCTCATCGTCGCCGAGGTCCTGCAGAGCGCCGAGGCGATGAAGGCCGCGGTCTCCCACCTCGAGCAGTTCATGGATGCCGACACCTCGGCTGCGCGCGGACGCGTTGTCCTCGCGACCGTCAAGGGCGATGTTCACGACATCGGCAAGAACCTGGTCGAGATCATTCTTTCCAACAACGGTTTCGAGGTCATCGATCTCGGCATCAAGGTGGTGCCGGAAACCTTGGTTCAGGCGGTCGCTGAGCACCGTCCGGACGCCATCGGTCTGTCGGGCCTGCTCGTCAAGTCGGCCCAGCAGATGGTGGTCACAGCGGAAGATCTGTCAGCTGCCGGGATCGGTCTCCCGATCCTCGTTGGTGGCGCGGCGCTTTCGAAACGATTCACGGAGGAGCGGATCGCCCCGGCCTTCGGTGGCTCGGTGACCTACTGCGCCGACGCCATGGCGGGGCTCGACACCCTCTTGCGCCTGGCCGAGGACGGGTGGCCGCAGGGAGCGTCGGTGGCGCCGCCTCCCGCCCCGACCCGGGGAAAGTCGCCGAACCGGAAACCCGCTCGAACGGGCACCGCGTCCGCGCGGGCGGTCGTTCGGACCGACCTCGATCCCCTTCCTCCGCCACACGCGGACCGTGTCGTCTGGTCGCCGGTCGAGGACCTGCGAGAGGTCTGGTCGTTCATCAATCCGCAGATGCTCTACGGCAAACACCTCGGTCTGCGCGGCAGCTTTGCGCGGCTCCTCGATGCGGGCGACGTCAAGGCCGAAAAGCTCGAGGCGGTGATCGAGTCCCTCAAGGACGAGATCGATGGCTGGATGCAGGTGCGGGCGGTGTGGCGCTTTTTCGAAGCTGAACCCGATCGAGACGCGATCACGCTTTATGAGCCCGGCTCCAACGAGGCCGTGCACAGTTTCGAGTTCGGGCGCCAGGCCAAGCCCGGGGGGCTGGGTCTCGCGGATTTCGTGGTCCCATCAGCGGATGGCGTCCGCGACTCGGTGGCGCTCTTCGTGGTTGGGGCCGGCGATGGAGTCCGCGAGCGATCGCTGGTCGCCAAAGAGGCCGGGGAGTATCTCTCCAGCCACGCCATTCAGGCCCTGGCGATCGAGACTGCGGAGGCAGCCGCCGAGTGGCTCCACGCGAAGCTCAGGGAGGCGTGGGACTTCCCCGATCCACTCGAAATGACGATGAAGGACCGCTTCGCCGCCCGCTACCGCGGCAAGCGATTCAGCTTCGGCTACCCGGCGTGTCCGGATCTCGACGACCAGGCCGCGTTGTTCCGACTGCTGCGGCCCGAAGAGATTGGGGTGACACTCACCGACGGCATGATGATGGAGCCGGAAGCCTCAGTGAGCGCAATGGTCTTTCACCACCCCGACGCGCGGTACTTTTCAGTAAAAGGGACGCGCTGACGAGGGCCTGAGGGCCTGAGGGCGTGAGGGCCTGAGTGCGTGAGGCCCAGCACCCACCCTCTATTCACTGTCTGCTGCAACATCAAGGCCTCAGGCCCTCGTGTCCTCATGTCCTCGTACCAATCTCCCTTGACCGTCGGGCGACGACCCTGCACACTGGCACGGCGATGAACGAGCTCATCCTGATCGTCGACGACGAAACCGGGATCCTGACCACCCTGTCGCAGATCCTCGGCGACGAAGGCTACCGCACGGTCACCACGACCAGCGGCGAAGAGGCGCTGCATCTGTTCAGGGAGCAACGCCCGGAGGTGGTCTTCCTCGATATCTGGCTGCCGGACTGGGATGGTCTCGAGACCCTCCAGGCGCTGCGCGATGTCGATCAGCACGCGATGGTGATCATGATGTCCGGGCACGGGACATCCGAGACCGCGGTCAAGGCGATCAAGATGGGCGCCCACGATTACCTGGAGAAACCGCTCTCCTATGACCGCACCGTGAAGGCGGTCAAGGACGCCTTGGCGGCGAAACGGGCCAAGGTCGAAGCCGCCGGTGCCGGGGTCCTCGAGGAGAGCCGCGAGCGGATCGAGCCGGTCATGAGGTTCGAGGCGCCGCCAGAGCTGCCGATCCTGGAGACAACCGACCGCAAGCAGAGGACGATCCGCGATGCGAGTGTGATCTACGGTCTCGGCCTGCACTCGGGGGGGCGCACCGGCATGGTGATCCAGCCCCTGCCGCCGGATACCGGCATTCATTTCATCACCCTGCCGAGCGGCGTGACGATGCCCGCCCACGTGAGCTCTGTCGCGGAGACCGACTATGCGACAACCCTCACCCGGGAAGGCGAGAGCATTCGCACCGTCGAGCATCTTCTGTCAGCGCTGCACGCCTGCGGCATCAATAACCTCCTGGTCAAGGTCCACGGCGAGATTCCGGTCCTCGACGGCTCGGCCCTGAGCTTTCTCGAGCGCCTCGAAGAGGTCGGGATCGTCGAGCAGGACGCGCAGGTCAAGGAGCTGGTGATTGACCGGCGCTACGAGGTGGAAGAAGGCGACAAGTCACTGGTCATGGAGCCGGCGGACGACTTCTCGGTTTCCTACCAGCTCAGGTACCCTCCGCCGGTCGGGGATCAGTTCTACGACTTCACGATGTCGGACTGCGAGGCCTTTCGCGAACAGATCGCGCCGGCACGCACCTTCGGCTTCATGCGCGATCTTAAGATGATCAACGAGCTCGGTCTCGGTACCGGCGGCCGCCTCGACAACTTCATCCTGGTCGGCGAGGACAACGTCATCAACACCGATCTGAGGTTTCCGGACGAGTTCGTGCGCCACAAGATCCTCGACATCATCGGTGACCTCTACATGCTCGGCTATCCCGTTCGCGGGAAGGTCACGGCCCACCTCACCGGGCACCGTGACAACATCGAGATCCAGCGCCGGATTCTTTCAAGCGCCGCTTAGAGCCGAGAGCAGTGCGCTCCGCCCATTGACCCCACGCCGCATGGGTGCTACAACTGCGCGCCCGTGTCCGCGGGCCGAAAGGTAACACCCGAATGACCGAATTTCGAAACCTCGCCATCATTGCGCATGTCGACCATGGCAAGACCACGCTGGTCGACGCCATGCTGTGGCAGAGCGGCACCTTCAGGTCGAACGAGCGGGTTGCCGAACGGGTGATGGATTCGGGCGACCTCGAGCGCGAGCGTGGCATCACTATCCTCGCCAAGAACACCGCCGTGCGCCATGGGGGAGTCAAGATCAACATCGTCGACACCCCGGGCCACGCGGACTTCGGGGGCGAGGTCGAACGCACCCTGCAGATGGTCGACGGCGTGCTGCTCCTGGTCGACGCCGCCGAAGGGCCGCTGCCGCAGACGCGCTTCGTATTGCAGAAGGCGCTCGAGCTCGGTCTGCCGCCGATCGTCGTGCTCAACAAGATCGACCGCGACGATGCGCGGCCTGCCGAGGTGTTGGACGAGGTCTACGATCTCTTTATCGATCTCGACGCAGATGACGAACAGCTCGAATTTCCGGTCTTCTGCACTGATGCCCGAAAGGGCCTGTGCCGTCGCGGGATCGAGGGCGAGTTTGGCGACCTCCGGCCGCTCCTCGACGAGATTCTCGACACCCTGCCGGCACCTCAAGGCGACCCCTCAGCATCGCTCCAGCTTCTGGTCACAAATCTCGACTACTCGGACTACCTGGGGCGTCTCGCGGTGGGTCGGATCGTCAACGGCACTCTGCATGCCAACCGGTCGGTCGGTATCGCCCGCGAGGACGGGATCGGTGAGGCCAAGGTCGGTGTCCTCTACTCGCACGAGGGGCTCAAGCGGGTGGAGGTGGAGGAGGCGGTGGCCGGAGACATCGTTGCTCTGGCGGGCCTCGAAGAAGTCACCATCGGCGACTCGCTGGTCGACCGAGAGGATCCGTGTCCGCTCAAACGAATTGCGGTCGACGAGCCGACGATGTCGATGGTCTTCTCGGCCAACAACTCGCCCTTCGGTGGACGCGATGGGCAGTACGTGACCGCCCGTCAGATTCGTGCCCGGCTCGAGAAAGAGGCCCTCCACAACGTCGCAATTCGTCTCGAAATCCTCGGCAACGACGCCTTCGAGGTGCAGGGACGGGGAGAGCTGCAGCTCGCAATTCTGATCGAGACCATGCGCCGCGAAGGCTACGAGCTCTCGGTGTCGAAACCGGAGATCGTCACGCGTGACCTCGACGGTGGACGGCACGAGCCGATGGAAATCGTCCAGGTCGACTGCCCCGAGGACTATGTGGGCGTCGTGACCCAGAAGCTCGGCGGCCGCAAAGGTCAAATGACGGAGATGCACAACCCGGGTCACGGCCGCGTCCGGCTGGCCTTTCGCATCCCGTCCCGGGGTCTGATCGGCTTCCGGTCGGAGTTCCTCACCGACACTCGCGGCACCGGGATCCTCAACCACCTCTTCGACGGGTGGGAAGTGTGGCAAGGAGAGATTCCGGGCCGAACCACCGGTGCGCTGGTCTCTGACCGGGCGGGAAAAACCACGACCTATGCCCTCTACCACCTCGAACCGCGCGGCACCCTCTTCCTCCACCCGGGGGCCGAGGTCTACGAGGGGATGATCGTCGGTGAGAACGCCCGCGACAACGACCTCGACGTCAACGTCACGCGGGAAAAAAAGCTGACCAACATGCGCGCCGCGGGCGCCGACGAGTCGCTCCGGCTGGCGCCGCCGCACCGGATGACCCTCGACCGGGCGATCGAGTGGATCGACGCCGACGAGCTGGTCGAGGTGACACCCTCCGCCATCCGTGTCCGCAAGCGGGTGCTCCCCGCCAACCAGCGCCCGAAGACGCGGAAGAAAACCGCGTGAGCCGCCTCCCGCCCAACCGGAATCTGTCGGTAGCGGAACGCGGATAGACCCAGGCGCAAGACTTCTTGCCTGTTGATCAAAGTGAGGGCATGCTGGTGAGGTCCCTCCACGCTGCGGAAGGCACGGAGCGTCGTCCTGTCCGCAGAGCCTGGTGGCCTATACCGGCCGAGGAATCCTCGCGCGACACCGCTGTATCGTCTCGTCGAGGCTCATTACGACGAGGTGAGGGGGCAGTGGGAGGAGCGCTTCGAGTGCCGGTACGGGTTTTGGCGGGGCTTCGTCGACGAGCAGGTGAGGCGGTACCTGGATTGCGGCCTTTATGAGAATGGCTTCGCCAGGGTGCGGTGCGCGGAGTGTCAG
>JBFFBV010000106.1:0-15203 GCA_041560205.1 Candidatus Sulfomarinibacter sp. | reverse complement strand
TCTCTCGCTCAAGGTCGGAGAGGATGTGATCCAATACGCCTTGATCAACCAGAAGGTCCTGGAACGGGAGTTCCAATTGGCAGCGGTCCCGTCACGGAGATAGTCTTCAACGAGAAACCCACAAAAAGTGAACTGAAGAAAGCGATAAACGAGGCCGTGAGCGCAGCGTTCAGTACCAGCGGCGTCCTCAGAATCAGAGGGTCAAAGAACCACTGCTGAGCCCGGCGCCGGTGGCATCTCAGCAGTCTCGGGCGGACTCGGTCCGATCGCTCGAGGTGGTGCTGACCACCGCCTGCAATCTGAACTGCGCCTACTGCTTTCAGAACGAACGTACGGATCGGAGCATGAGCTGGGGCGTGCTCCGGTCCGCAATCGATCTGCTGCTGCACTCGAAACACCCGAATCCGGAGCTCACCTTCTACGGCGGTGAGCCGCTGCTCGAGCTGCCGCTCATCACCCGGGCCGTCGACTGCCTCGATGCCGAACGAGGCAGCAACATCAATCTGAGCGTGTTCACCAACGGCACGCGGCTCGACCGCGCCACGGTCCGTTTCCTCGAAAGACACGGCGTCGAAACCCAGATCAGCTTCGACGGAGTCGAAGCCGCGCAACAGCTGCGGGCACCTGGGACCTATGGCCGGATCGACGGCGCGTTGACGCGACTGCGCGACGAGCACCCGGACTATCTCCACGACCGATGCACGGTCGCCATCACCATGAGCTCGAAGAACCTCGAGCACCTGGCCGAGTCGTATGCCCACCTGGTCGATCTCGGGGTGGGTGAGGTCGTCGTGTCCGCCCTCATCACCCACGACCAGGGCTGGCACCCGGACACCATCGAGACCCTTGCCGACCAGGTCGGGGGGATCCTGAAACACTCGATCGAGCACTTTCGCCAAACCGGCGATGTCCCGTTCGCACCCTTCAAACCGGGAACACCCGTCGACGAGCCCACCGACGGACCGCCCACGATGTGCTCCGCGGCGGGCACAAACAGTCCGGCGGTCGATGTCGACGGCCAGGTCTACGGCTGCGTCATGTTCGCCGCGTCCTACCAGAGCTTCCCCGATGGCATGCTGCGCCGGTGCCTCGAGCCGATGCGGCTCGGCGACATCCGCTCACGGACCTTCGGCAAAAACCTCGAGAAATATCCGGTGGCGGCGAAGGCCGCCGGCATCTTCACCGACAAAGAGGAAAAGCGCTCGTCGTATCGCACCTGCCGGGGCTGCCAATTCCTCTATCAGTGCTCCGTCTGCCCGGTCTCGATCGGCCACATCCCCGGCAACACCGACCCGAACCTGGTCCCCGACCTCCAGTGCGCCTTCAACCTGGCCGTTCTCACAGCGCGTGAAAAGTTTCTCGAGGCGACCTAGGGAGATTGTCACTGATCACAGACCGACAACCGCCTGTATGACTGACGTCCTCGACGCGGAGTCGTGATCGGCAGCGCCGGTACTGATCTGAACCGAATCCCTAGTTCTTCTTCGGCGGCACGATGATGATCTTGGGGCTCGAGGCGCCGATGGCGAAGCCGGTGCGAAGCCGGTTGTTCTTCGTCTTGTCCTTATATTTATAGTGCACCGAAAGCTCGTGGGTTCCCTTTGTGGCCTCGACAGTGAACTTACGGCGCTTGCCGGTGGCGATCGGTTTCGGAGTCAGCCCATCTACACCCTTGAGAACATGGTTATCGGCCGTGGAGATTTTGACCGGCCCGCCGGTCTTGTTGACGAACGTGATGGTGTCGCCGGTGGACGCCTTTCGGATTCCAGGTGCAACGACGGCCACGGGTGGAAAAGCTTCGATCTTGATCGTGTGGTTTGCCACGGTCACCTCCCTCGGCGAGGTCTCTCAATGACCTCAACCCCTGTTCGTTGATCGATTCACAATCTCCCTGAAACGTGCGTCATCTCGCAGGCGGTTGAACGACGGCCTGCGGTCGATCCAGTTCGGCTCGATCCCGGCTTCGAGGGCGGCGCCGATCCACTCGATCGCCCGATCCGATTGGCCGAGGTTGGCGAAAGCCTCCGCGATCGTGCCCATGAAGTACGCATCGCTGATGTCGTTCTTCACGACCTCTCCCATCAGCTCGAGCCCGCGATCGGGCTCGCCGATCATGCCGTAGTACCCGGCGAGGTCGACCATCAGCGAATGGTTGTCGCCGTCCGTTACGAGAAGGGATTCGCCGAGCTCGATCGCGCGGAGGTACGCGAACCTCGCATTCTCCCGCTCCCCGCTCCAGTGCAGCGCACTGGCCAGGTTGCCGACCAGGAAGTACTGGTCCTCGGGGAGGTCCTCGCCGGCGAGCTCCACCGCACTCTCGAACACGTCGGCCGCGTCACCAAAGCGCGCCTGCTCGAAGTACAGCGTGCCGAGGTTCGAATAGACCACCGGATTCGGCCCGAGGGCCATGGCGTCCTCGAACGCAGCGATCGCCTCTTCGTGACGCTCGAGGTAGTACAGGACGCTGCCGAGGTTGATGTGCGCATCCTGGTTTTCGGGCGCCGCCCGGGCCGCGGCGCGAAACCCGTTGGCCGCCGCATCGAAGCGGTTCATCAGGCTGTAGAGATAGCCCAGGGCAAGGTGGCCGTTGTAGTAATCCGGACGGAGATTGATGGCCGTCTGCAGCGCCCGCTCGGCCTCTTCGAACTCGCCCGCGAACGAGGCGGTTGTCCCAAGCGTCAGAAACGGTCGGGCAGTCTCCGCGTGTGCGGTCGCCTTGCGGTAGGCCTCGAGCTCGAGCTCGGGTTGCCCCGAAACCTCATACACCATGCCGAGCGCGATGTATGGCTCGACCGCGGTCTCATCGAGGGAGATGACAGACTCCGCCTCCGCGATCGCCCGCTCCTTCCACTGTGCATCCCCGGTTGCCTCGAGGAGCCGGGCATAGGTCTTCACCAGCGCAACCCGTGCGGGCGTGTAGCCGGGGTCCTCGCCGATCGCCTGTTCGAGAGACGCCGCCGCGGCCAACAACTCGGCCTCATCGCCCGCCGTGCTCAGCCGACCGCGACCCGAGACGTAGGCCCGGCAGGCCGTCATGGTGTTGGTCAGACTCGTGTCCAGTTCTTCGGTGGCAGCCGGTGTCGCCTCGAACCCCAGCATTTCCCACACCATCTGCACCGGCTTTCTCTGCAGAAAGGTGAGGTTGCGCATGTCTTCGTCGAGGGTGCGGCGGACGAGGGTTCGGCCACTGGTTGTGTCGATCAGCTCGAGATCGAGCCGCACCCGTTCGCCCTCCGGACGGAACATGCCCTTTACACCGATCGTCACGTTGTACTCTTTCCGCACTGCCTCCAGAGTCATGCCGGAGTAGGGAGGAACCACCCACACTGCGCCACGCGTTTCCCTCTCCACAATCTCCAAACCGTCGGCCACGGTCTCGGCCAGGCCCGCCGCCAGAAACCGGTCGTCCGGGTCGACGCCCGTTGCTTCGAACGGCAACACCACAACATGTCGGACCGCCGGAAGCTCTGGCGCCGGATCGAACCCAACGAGCTGCCAACCGATCACTGCGATCACCGCGATCGCGGCCACTGCTGCGACTGGCCACAAAGGGAGGCGCATCTTCGGCTTCGCCGGAGCCTCCACCCGAACCTCTCCGGTGTCCGACACGGCCCGCAGCATGTGGGCCAGATCGTGAGCGGACTCGAAGCGCTCGCCCGGATCCTTTTCCAGACACTGCCGGACAACCCGCTCGAGGGTCGGAGACACCTGGTGCTTGTCGTCGGACAGGGGCGCGGGTTCGTCCCGCATGATCGAGGCCGAGATCTCGGCAGCGGTACCGCCGACAAAGGGGTGGCGACCCGAGATCATCTCGTACAGGATCACCCCGAATGCGAAGATGTCCGACCGGGCGTCCGCGGGCTGTCCGTGGAGCTGCTCGGGCGACATGAAGCCCGGGGTGCCGACCACCGCGCCGGCCTCCGTCAGCGCCTCGGTCGGGCTTTCGGTCGACACCGGGTTCTCCGGATCGCGCTCCGTCAGCTTGGCGAGCCCGAAGTCGAGGATCTTGGCACGGCCGTCCCGCGTGATGAACACGTTGTCCGGTTTGAGATCTCGGTGGATGATGTTGTTGGCATGCGCCGCCGCCAGCCCGTCGGCGATCTGCGCCGCGTACTCCACCGCCTTGCGCCGAGCGAGTTTGCCGCTTTCGATCTTCTCGCGCAGTGTCTCGCCCTCGAGCAGTTCGGTCACCAGAAACGGCGTTCCCCGATCGTGCCCGACGTCATAGATCGCCAACACGTTGGGATGGTTCAAGGTGCCCGCCGCGCGAACCTCCTGTTCGAACCGCGCCACCCGCTTGCTGTCCTGGCTCAAAGAGGAATGGATGACCTTGACCGCCACCTCGCGCCCGATCCTCGGATCCCGAGCACGGTACACCTCGCCCATGCCACCGGCGCCGACCTTGCCGACGATCTCGTAGTGGGAGAGGGTCTCGCCGATCATCCGCCTTCCGAAGAGCTCATCAATTCGAACGAGAACACGTCAGGCTTCCCTGTCTTCGTCGGTATCAGTATGTGGCGGGGTGGGGGAGATCGCAACAGAAGATTGACCGAATGCGAAAAGTCCAAGATTACAGGGACATTTATGCGGCGCCTTTGTGTGGAGGGATGGCTGTAAAGGTGTCAGGCACGGTGGTTTGACTTTGTGATGTTTTGCAGGAAGCGGAGGTTGGATGATAGCAGGGTTGATCGCAACATCATAACCCCCGTACCTGGCACCCTTGTGGAGCAGCGTCTTGTAGACTGCGGTCATGGACCGGCCGTGGAATGCGACCCATGCTGTCTCGGTCGATCTTGCGCGCGAGCTGATAGCGGCCCAGTTCCCATCGCTCGCAAGTACTGAGATCGAGGCGCTCGGCTCTGGCTGGGACAACGACGTTTTTGCGGTCGGCGGCGAGTGGGTGTTTCGCTTCCCACGCCGGGAGATCGCGCTGCCGTTGCTCGAAGCCGAGTGCAACCTGCTCCCGGTGATTGCCGAGCACCTGCCGCTGCCGGTGTCCGTGCCAATCTACAGAGGCGAAGCCAGCACCGCGTATCCGTGGCCCTTCGTCGGCTACCAGATGCTGCGCGGACGTACTGCCTGCGCCGCAAACCTTGAAGATGGCACGCGTGCGGCTGCAGCTGAGCTACTAGCGGATTTCCTGGCCGCTCTGCACGCCATTCCTGCAGCGGGGCTTGGTGCGCCCGCCGACGACCTCGGCCGCGCGAAGATGAGCAAGCGAATTCCAATGGCAGAGGGCTATCTCAAACGCTGCGCTGAACTCGGTTTGATTCATGACGACAAACCTCTTCTCCGCATCCTCGCGGACACTCCGATTGACTTCGTACCGCAGATCGACGTGTTGTGCCACGGCGATCTGTACGCCCGCCACGTGCTCGTCGATGTCGCAGGCGCCCCTGCCGGCGTGATCGACTGGGGTGACATCCACCTTGGAGATCCTGCCATCGACCTGGGTATCGCCGATGCGTTCCTTCCCCCGATTGCCGCCGATCGCTTTTTCAGCCGATACGGTGACGTCAGCGACGCGCAGCGCGCTGTCGCCCGATTGCGTGCGCTTCATTACGCGGTGATGCTCCCAGTCTTCGGCAGTGATATTGGCGATGACGCCCTGATTCGGGAAGGTCTCACCGCGCTCCGGTTCCTCGCCGAATACGCCTGAGGTGGAAGGGTGCCAGAAGGGTGCCCATGATCAGATGGGTGATGGGTGCCACGTATCACATTGTCACGTGAGGTCACCCAAGGTCATCAAGTGATCCGTGGCACCCAAGCAATCTCTGCACTCCTGGGAGTTCTCCACTCGAAATTCATGACCAGCCGCGAGCCCGTGAACAACCTTTCCGACCTCAATCCGTAGATCGAGACAATAGTAGTTGTGAAAGCAACTACTATTGATATTCGATCTCACAAAGGTCGGTGCTTGAATGGATAGTCTCGTCGCTCTCGGATTCTCCAAGCTTGAGGCTGCAATCTACATCTATCTGCTGAAGGAGAGTCCTGCCACCGGCTATCAGATCGCAAAGGCCATCGACAAAGCCAAGGCCAACACCTACCAGGCGCTGGACTCGATGACTCAGCACGGTTTGTTGATGGTCGAGGATGGGAAACCGCGCCGCTATCGCGCAGTCCCCCACCGGGAGATGCTGCGCCGACTCGAGGGCGCCTACACCGTTCGCATTGAGAGCGCGTTGAAGGAGCTGAACGCCATTCGTCCTTCCACCGGGGATTTCCAGGTGTACCGGATCACCGACCGCGCCCAGGTCTTCGAAAAGTGCCGCGCCATGCTGGAACGCGCCCAGCGCAAGGTGGTGGCGGACGCATTTCCAGGCGTTCTCGCCAACATATCGGATGAACTCGAAGCGGCGGCTGGTCGCGGCACGGAGGTGATCGCCAAGGTTTACGAACCCGTGGCGCTCGAAAGCGTCACAACGGTTGTCGACGCCCGCGGCGGTGAAATCCCGAACAAATGGGGTTTCCAATGGTTGAATCTGGTGGTGGACGGTCGCGAGCACCTCTTCGCCTGTCTTGACGCCGAAGAGCTGCAGGTGATCCAGGCTCTCTGGACCGAGAGCCCCTACGTCGCGTTCCTGATGCACACCGGCCTCCTGACCGAGATGGCGGTCGACGCCATGCTCAACAGTGTCGAAGGCACTCCGATGAGGGACCAGCTGATGAAGGTCCTGGACGAGCTCTCGTTCAACGACGAGGAGGATCTCCCGGGACGACTCGATCTCTACGCTCTCAATGCCAGGCACCGTGAGAAGGCGCCATGAGCGGGCGCCTTCGTTCCTTCCCGCTGCTGTTCGGCTCGGCGATACTGGTCGCGTCGGTATTGTCTTCAGCCACCTCTTCGGCCACAGACCCGCACCAGGTGCCGAAGGTCGACGGCGACATACGGGTCGACGGCGTGCTCGACGAGCCGGTTTGGGAGCGCGCCCTCGTCCTCGAGATCGCGGTCGAGGTTGAACCGGGAGAAAATACCCCGGCGCCCGTGCGAACCTTGGTCTTGCTCTGCTTCAGTGACAGCCATCTCTATGCCGCTTTTCGCGCCTTCGACCCCAACCCAGCGGCCATTCGGGCTCGGTATGCTGACCGCGACAAGCTGTGGGACGACGACTGGGTCGCGCTCGTCCTCGACACCTTCAACGACGAACGGCGGTCCTTCAATTTCTTCGTCAATCCGCTCGGCATCCAGGGCGATGCCATCGAGACCGCGACCGAAGGCGGCGGGCCCGAGTGGGACGCGATCTGGGATTCCGCTGGCCGCATCGATGAAGAAGGCTACGTGGTCGAGATAGCGCTTCCTTTCAGCTCGCTCCGTTTTCAACCTTCGGGCGGCGAGCAGACCTGGGGTTTCGACGCGGTTCGAAGCTACCCGCGCCTGGTGACCCACAGGATGGGGCTCTTCCCTCGCGACCGCAGCAACAATTGCTACCTCTGCCAGGCCGACAAGGTGCGCGGCTTTGCCGGCGCCAGCCCCGGCCGCGCACTCGAGTTCAACCCGACCGTTTCCGCCGTCAAAAGTGAGGAGCGCGATCCGTTTCCGGAAGGAGAGTTTCAGGGGGTGCAATCGACCATCGAGCCGGGGTTGACGGCCCATTGGGGGGTGACGCCCAACCTCAATCTGAGCGCGACCATCAACCCGGATTTTTCGCAGATCGAGACCGACGCCGCCCAGCTCGACGTGAACACTCAATTCAGCCTCTTCTATCCGGAACAGCGTCCCTTCTTTCTCGAGGGGTTCGACTATTTCCAGACCCCGCTGAACGCCATCTACACCCGAACCCTGGCCGAGCCGGCGTGGGGGGTCAAAGTGGCGGGCAAGATCGGCCCCAGCGCCATTGGTTTCTTCTCGGTGCGGGACGATGTAACCAATCTCCTGTTTCCGGCGACCGAGTGGTCCTCGTCGACGCAGTGGAAAGAACCGAGCACCGGAACCGTCCTCCGCTACCGCTATGACGTCGGCACCTCCTCGACCGTCGGAGCGTTGATTACCGATCGCGAGGGAAACGGCTACTACAATCGTCTCTTCGGCGCGGACCTCGACCTTCGCTTCACTCCGAAGGACACGCTTCGACTCCAGGTGCTGGAGTCGAAGACCCTGTACCCCGAAGCCATTTCCGAAGAGTACGATCAGCCGGAAGACGAGTTTGATGGCCGGGCAATCGACTTCCTCTACACGCACCAGACCCGGAGCTACGAGATCTACGGCATGTACCGCCAGATCAGTCCGGGATTCCGTGCCGATCTGGGATTCGTCCCTCAAAGCGGCTTCAAACACTACGACACCGGATACATGCGAATCTGGCAACAGAACGACCCCAAACACTGGTACAACATTCTGCGGGTCTGGCTGGGCTACGAACACGACGTCGACTGGAACGGCAACATGCTGCGCAGCACGCCCGGGACATTCGTCATGTACCGAGGCCCGCTCCAGTCGAACCTTTTCGGAATCTTCTATTACGGAAAACAGACGTTTCTCGGCCAGGAGTACGACGACCGGACCTACGACGTGCAGTTCAACTTCCAACCGACCCGCAACCTGATCCTCGGCCTGCGCGTCGACGGGGGCGACGACATCGACTATGCCCACAGCCGCCCAGGGAAGAGGTTCAGGTTCAGCCCGTCGCTGGAGCTCTTCGCCGGCCGTCACCTTCGACTCGACCTCGACCACATTTATGAGCACCTCGATGTCGAGGAAGGGCGTCTCTACACCGCTAACCTGAGCGAGCTGCGAACGATCTACCATTTCAGTCGGCGGGTTTTTTTCCGTCTCATCCTGCAGTACTCCGACCACGCCTTCGAAGAGGAGCTCTACGCGGACGGCAGAGACCCGGTGTTCAAGCACCTCCTGACCCAGTGGCTGTTCACATACAAGGTCAACCCCCGAACCGCACTCTATGTCGGTTACACCGACAACCACCAAGCCGAAAGTCAGATCAGCCTGACACAGCTCAACCGTGCCGCCTTTTTCAAAATCAGCTACGCCTGGGTCCCGTAGGCTCCGCGAGGGCGTCGCGCGCACAAGCAAGGGTGCCACTGATCACGATCTAACGACCCTCAACTTGATCGGGGTGGTTTTGTGACATTGTGATCAGTGGCACCCTTGGAATTTCTCCTTCATTTCACAGGGGGCACCCCTGAGGTGTCGACCGGGAGGACGGTAATGATCAAAGCCTCGTCAGTCGATTCGACCTCGGCACCGTCGAACGAGATGGAAAGCCCTTCGGCCTCGACACTGACCACGCTGCCGGTCCTCTCTACCGCTGGCTCGCCTTGAAAACCCGAGACGGCGATCTTTTGATACCCCTGCAGGAAGGGGTGTTCGCCGGCCGGGCTGGTGAACGCGATGACCCCATCCAGGGAACGCCGCGCGAAATGGGGGTTGGTCAGCCTGAACTCGCCGCGCGGGTGGGTCGAAGTGAGGAGATTGGCGTGCAGGGCCTCGCCATGTTCCAAGACCTCGACCGCCATCGGGTCGAAGCGGCCGAATGCGAAGCGCTCGCCATCGCTTGACAGGCGGACGATCACTTTCTTTCCGCGCTCATCGAAGACCTGGTAGAGCTGGGCCCTTTTGGCTGTGAGCTCGGCGACGGCGCCCTCCGCCCTCGCCGAGGTACGTGCCAGCTCATCATCGGAGAACGACGCGGCCTGGACGTCCGCGGCCTTCACTGCCTTCTTCAGCAGCCCGGTCAAGGTCGTCTCGGGCTTGGCGTCGAGCTCCACCTTCCACCCGGGCAGCAGACGGTCGAGGATGACCGCGACTGCCGCGCCGGTTTCGTAACAGCGCCACCGAATTCCGTCCGGTCCTCGATCTTCGCGGAGTCGCTCGGTTTCGGTGGCGATCCCGATTGTCGATCTCCCCATGTACACCGCGGTCCCCTCCTGAAGCTCGAGCAGGGTCTCGAACGTGAGGTGTTCCTGGCGCAATCTTTCCTGTCGATCGGTGCGAATCTCCAAAGCCGCCACCGCCCACGACGCCGCCTCCTCGTCGGACGAGGATTCAACGGCGCGCGCCAAGGCCTCCTCCTCCAGCAGCAGTTGCCGATAGTTCTCCAGGTCGCCCATCGGATAGCTGAAGCGCCACATCTCGTTGGGTGTCCAACTCGGGTGGAGCGGCTTGGAAAAGAGATGGAAGATCTCGTGGTACAGGATGTGAGCTTCATACTCCACAGATCGCCCGGGTTCGATGGTCAGCAAGAGGGTCGCCGTGCGGACGCCACCGATGTCAGCGTTCGAGTTCCAGCGCATGGCGGGGTGTTTTCCTGAATACACCCATACGCCGTCGTGGCCTTCGAGGTGCTCGAATCCCTCCGGCGGGCTCGGGTGGCGCAGGAGCAGCGTGCGCGTGCCATCGAAAATGGCGACCGGGTACGCGGTGACATCGAAGCCGGGCCACAGCTTCAACCGGTTGGCGCCATCGACGGCGGCGATGACATCGAAGGGGTCGACGACATCGTTTCCAGCCGCCAACGGAGTCAAAAGACCAAGCGCGAGTACAGCGACTGCGATGGGGGAGATGGTGGACGGCCCGTACCGAAGGTTCATGCGCGTGCGGAATCTCGGCGGCCGTGCGTCGCCGGTTCCCGTTGTCGAGCGGACGTCTTGGCCGACTGAAGGCAAGGCCGAGCGGCGCAATTGAGTCATCTGTTCCCCCCACGGTGCCTTTCGTTTCATTACTAATAATTTAGTACGATGGTCAGGATTTGAGGTTTCGAAGCGGGGAAGCGATTGAGAAGGGTGCCACGCATCACCGTGTCACATCAGGGATCACAAGGTCTAAGGTGATCCGTGGCACCCATGACGGTACGTGGCACCCAGATGGTGGTGTGAACGTGGCACCCATGACATCCATCCTTTCGAGTGCGCTTGGGGTATGATCGGCATCGCGCTGGCCCCGGATCTGGCTTTGAAGCCGGGAGACCTCGCGTACGGTTCTCCGCGCCGGGTGAGCGAGGAGATCGAGACGGAGGGTCGGATGAGATCGGTCCTTTTTCCGCTCATGACGGCTTCACTGCTGGCGATTCTGCTGCAGCCCCTGTACGCCGCAGAAAATGACAAGGCAGCGGGTACGGAGACGCTGCAAAAACCTCTGACATTTTCCCTGATTCTCGGAGATTTCGCAGCCGATGATAACCCGGGCCAGCTGCAACGAGAAGGCAGCGGGTACGGATGGGGTCTCACGGGTGGTTATTTTCTCAACCGGCACCTCTCCGTGGAAGGGGAGTTCCTGTTTTTTCGGAGGGAATATCAGCTGGTGTCCGATTCGGTGCTTCCGGGCACCGCAAATAACAACCAGAGATACCTGACCCTCAGCCTGTCCGCGCTCGCCAAGGCAAGCCACCGATTCGGCAGGTGGAGACCGTTCGTCGGTGTTGGTGCTGGTTACTACGATACCGATTTGTTCGTCACCGATCCGGAGTCGGGTCTCTTCACCACCGACGGCGCGCCAGCCTCCGTCAACTCAATCGGGTACGAGTTCTCGTTAGGAGTCAGTGTCCTTGTTCGCAAGAGCTTGCAGCTGGAAGCGGGTTGGAAGACCATCGTGCTCGAAGGAGATTTTGGTACGCACAGCAACGGCAAGGTCGATCTCGGGGGAAACCTGATCTACCTCGCTATCCGAGGAGGCGGATACTGAAAGGCAGTCCATCACCCAGGGCACCCATCTTCACCACCCCTGGATCGTCAAGTTGTGAGGTTGTTATCAGTGGCAACCATGCATCCACCCCCAAAACCCAACAATTGTGTAATTGTGAACGTGGCACCCATCATCCTTGTCCTGCATGGTCACGGTGGAATACACGGAGGGATCTCGGCTCCGTCGGTTGTTTCACAGACGTTGCCCGTCCAGGTATTGCCGGTGGCGTTTGGATGGTGGCCCAGGTCGACGGGATTGCCGATAACGGTATTGTCGGTCACAAAGTTGCCCGTGGCGTAATAGCAGGCAGGTGTTGGCGGCTCCGGACATTCCATATTGGGGCCCAAAAAAATGCCCCAGGCATCTTGGTCGCGGACGATGTTGTTCTGGATCATCGAGAGGGAGCCTCCCTGGAAAAAAATTCCGATGCCCCATTCTTCGATGAGGTTGTTCTCGATGGTGACACCGGTGATCCCCCCTGACCAATGTTCATCAATGTTTATTGGGCTTCGAACGAATTCATTGTCGGCGATCAGCAGGTTGTCGGTCGTTTGAACCTGCACACCGGAGTGCACCGTATGGATAAAGCGGCTGTTGACGATCAGGCAATCGGTGCCATCGATACCTCCGCTGATGTCCAACCCGACGCCACCGCCGTTCACCTCGATGTTATCGATTGTTGCCTTTGCGTCTGCAAGATTGACGATTGTCCGATGGTGCACCGGAAGGAAATGGAAGAAACAGTTTTGCACTCGTAGGTCCTGGCTGTCATTGGATCTGATGCCGTTGAGGAAATCGTCGGGATCGCTGTTCGCAAGATTTGTCACCAGCACATCGTGTACCGTTGCCCGATCCGTCTCGGTCAGCTGCACGCCGGTATTGAAGTTTTTGATCGTTCCGTTCTTTATGGTCACGCCCTCGAGGTTCATGGCACGGACGCCGATGCCCACCGCAAGCTCTGGGTTGGTGTGCTCGATGGTGTGACCGTTCAGGTCGAAGATGGTGTTGGAAGCCCCGATTTTAACCCCGACCGCCTCAATTTCCAACGAGTCGCAGCTGATGTCGTTGGCGAGGATCGCATCAGTCGTGACGGTCTGATAGCAAGAGGTGACCATCGTGACAGGGCGGGTAGGGGATGACCAGGACCCAAAGTGCCCCGACTCGAAACCGTCGTTGAAAATGTTCGACCCGATGAACTCGATGTCGTCGACATGTGCCGAAGCGGCCGGGCCCGATACCGCATCGCTGAAGTTCCCGAACTGGAACTGGTCGATCACGTCGACGTTCGATCCGTCGCGAAATGGGATGCCGGTCTCGGTAGCGGTGTTGCCCGGATTGCCGTCCTCCCAGACGGTGATGTCGTAGGTGAAGGTCGACGGATGGATGTCGAGAGTCACTCCGTACCAGGTGTCGACCGTGACATTCATGACATGGTTCCAGCCTCCGCTGTGGGAGTGGGTGCCGATGGCGTCGCCGACCGCGCCGCCGACCCCCACCCACCAGGCGACCTGGTGGCCGGCGTTGTTGCCGCCGACGGCGGTCAGGATCTCATCGTTCGTGGAGCCGACGCGGAAGTAGTAGGTGAGCTCGGACGGTCCGTCGATGGGGGGGAAGTTGCGTCCAAATCCAAAACCGTATCCATCGAAGGTCGTTCTGACGAGCTCGACTGACCTGCCCGAAGATCCCCGGAAGGTCGTATCGTCGACCATGAACGTGCCGGAGGAACCGTTGTTCCACCATCGCCAGGCGGGAGGCGATCCCGTGGTCTGGAAGTTGAAGTTCTCGACGACTAGCTGCGCGTCGGCGGTATTCGCAGCGAGGGCCAGAACACCGCTTACGACGATGGCCATGAAAGCTCTCAAGCGACACCTCCTTCGGTCGTCAACGAAGAGCGAAGCATCTCGGAAATGCGCACTGACTGGTAAATCTCATCTTTGTGTCGCCGCTGACAATACGAAAATAGCAATCGAGCTGGCCGGCGGTCAAGAGAATGACGAGTCGCGCTTTCGGGATGGGTGCCAGAAGGCTGCCACGTATCACATTGTGACATTGGGCAGCGCAAAGTCATCACGTGATAGGTGGCACCCATGAAACCGGCGGCCAGAAGATCCCGTACACGCCGTATCGGAGGAGTGCAATGATGCGATGCATCTCGATCCTGGCGCTGAGCTGTCTTGCCGTGGCGACTATCTTGCCGTCAGGACCCGGCTATGGGTTGGACTCCACGGACGTATCTTCCTGCGACGGGATGATCGCGTTTTCGTCCTCACACGAGGGAAACCCCGAAATCTACCTGATGAAGATGGATGGCAGCGCGCTGACTCGCCTTACCGACAACCAAAACAGGGACGGTTATCCCGCGTGGTCACCAGACGGAGCCAGAATCGCTTTCTACGCCTACGAGGATTCGACGACGTGGTCCATCAATGTCATGGACAGCAATGGAGAGAACCGGACCCGGTTGACCGGCACCGCGGGCGTGCGGGACGCGGCTCCGGTGTGGTCCCCGGACGGCACGACCATCGCCTTCAGCCGGGTGCGTGACGATCGCCACGAAATCTGGGTCATGGATCCCGACGGAGGCGGCCAGCGCCGGCTCGGGGATTTCGACGGCTTCGCTCCGCAGTGGTCGCCCGATGGATCGCAGCTCGCCTTCTGTACGGTTCCTCGCGGGGAGATCTTCATCGTCGCCGCGGACGGATCGTCGCCGAGGCAGCTCACCGACAACGAGGTCGATGACATGTGGCCGGCGTGGTCGCCGGATGGTGCGACGATTGCCTTCATGTCCGGCGAGCGAGACCACCATCAAATCTGGCTGATGAACGCCGACGGAAGCGGAGCGAAACGTCTGACCAACAACGGGTACGACGACTGGCGGCCAATGTGGTCTCCGGACGGATCGAAGATCGCCTTTCTGTCCTTCCGCGAGGGAAAGGCCGGCATCTACCTCATGAACTCCGACGGAAGCGAAGAGCGCCACCTGACGCCTTTCTCGGATTACGCACTCCAGGTGGCGTGGTGCCCGAAGTGATCTCTTTCGTCCATGGTGCCCATCTGATGCCGGTGAGTCAGAACCGCGCGCTCATCAGGGCTGCGACGCGCCGGCGCCGATGCGCCGCTGCTCGGTCTATTCGGAGATCTCCTGCGACAGCTCCTCCATCAGCCTGGCAGCCGCCTCGAAATCGGGTTTGAGCCGGAGGGACTCCCGGCAATGCTTGGTTGCCAGTTCGGGGCGCGAGAGTTTCTGGAAGTTCTCGGCCGCGAGGTAGTGGGTGTAGTAGCCATACTTGGCGTCGGGATAGATTTCCACGCTGCCCAGAAGAAATTCGATCGAGTCGTTGTAAAGGCCCCGATTGGAGAGCTTCGAACCGATGCTCATCAGGACGAATTCGTTGAAGTCGTACTCCTGCTCCTTGGTGCGAAGCAAATCGCGGTAGAGGTCGATCGCGGCCTTCGCACCGTTCTTTTTCCATTCCTCGTAGACAGGTTTGCAGATATCAGCTCGGGTTTCCCGCGGCTCGGACAGCGCGTCGACGATATATTCGATCCAACGATTGGTTCCGAC
>JBFFBV010000105.1:0-15473 GCA_041560205.1 Candidatus Sulfomarinibacter sp. | reverse complement strand
GGCGCGGACCTCGTCAACGACGTGACCTCGGCCTCCGCGCCTGGAATGCTCGAGCTCGTGTCGAGCTTCGAGTCCGGCGTCGTGTTGATGCACATGCGGGGCGAGCCACGAACCATGCAGTCCGACACGTTCTACAACGACGTCGTTGCCGAGGTCCACGAGCATCTGCGCGACCGCGCGGCCGCAGCGATCGCGGCCGGCATCCCGCCGCACCGTGTGTGGCTCGACCCGGGCATCGGCTTCGGCAAGGACGACGCCGGCAATCTCGCCCTGCTCGCCGCGCTGCCTGACCTCGCGGCAATCGGCCATCCGGTGCTCGTCGGGCCTTCCAACAAGAGCTTCATCGGTCGCCTCACGGGGGCTGACATCGACAAGCGCCTGCCAGGCACTCTGGCCGCGCTCGTGCCAGCCCTTGGGATCGACCGCGCAGTCGTCCGCGTGCACGACGCGCCCGCCGCGAGCCAGTTCCTCGAGATCGCATCGCGCCTCCGGGAGGTCTCGGCATGAGCTGGCTTCTCGGTGTTCTGCGAAAGATCACCGACCTGCAGGTCTCCATTGCCGACGTCGCCGACATTCTCACCGTCGCCATTCTCATCTATGCACTGCTCGCCCTCCTGCGGGGGACCCGCGCCATGCAGATGTTGTGGGGCATCGTCATCATCCTCGCCCTCAACCTGGTGGCCCTGTCGCTCAAGCTCATCACGCTGTCGACGATCCTCTCCTACCTCCTCGCATTCCTGCCGATCGCGATCATCGTCCTCTTCCAGCAGGAGATTCGCCGCATGCTGACCGCTTTCGGGTCGACGGCGGCCTTTCGATGGGGGCGGCGCCCGGGTGAGGGTCCCGTCGTGCTCAACGAGCTGGCGCTTGCGGTCCAGGCGTTGGCGTCACGCCGGATCGGCGCGCTGATCGCGATCGAGCGCCGAGACTCGTTGGCCGCCTGGATCGATACCGGGATCCCGCTCGAGGCCCGGTTTTCCTACGATCTGATGCTCAACATCTTCATCCCGGGGACTCCACTGCACGACGGCGCAGTCATCATCAGGGGTGAACAGATCGTCGCAGCGTCATGCTTCCTGCCGCTGACGACCAGCCACGAGCTGTCGACCGAGCTCGGCACGCGACACCGTGCGGCCATCGGTCTGACCGAGGAGTCGGACGCGCTGGTGATCGTGGTTTCCGAGGAGACCGGGACGATCTCGCTGGCGGTCGAAGAGCAGCTCCTGCGTCCGCTCGACGAGACCACACTTCGCAACGCCCTCGCCGAGCACCTGTTCCAGACCCGCGCCCCCGAGGAGGTGACGGGGTGACGCTCAGGCCGCGTTACCCGATGCAGTTCCTGGTCGCGCTGATCGCAGCCTTTCTGCTCTGGTACGCCTTCGCCGCCAAGCGCAGCGAGGACATCTCGGTGCGCGGCGTGAAGGCGCGGCTCACGCTGGTCAACATCCCGAGGGATCTGGTCCTGATGTCGAGCGTGCCCGACACCGTCTCCCTGCAGCTCCGAGGGCCGCTGTCGCGCGCCCTCGACTCGACCAACCCGCCCGAGGTCCTGCTCGATCTCTCCGACGCCCTCCCCGGTCTCAACTCGTATCCGATCAACGCCAGCGACGTCCCGTTGCCGGCAGAGGTGGAGGTGGTCAGCGTCGACCCATCCGCGATCACCCTCGAGCTCGAGCGCCTGGCAACGCGGCAGGTCCCGGTTCGCCCGGCCGTAACCGGAGTTCCCGCGCCCGGTTTCATCATCGGCGAGGTGCGCGCTTCGCCGGGCCAGTTCACGATTCAGGGTCCCGAGAGTCTGCTGCTGGCGCTGGAGTACGTGGACACGACCTCGATCTCGATCGAGGACGCCTCCGGGCCGGTGGAGGCGATGGTCGAGCCCAGGTTGCCCGATCCCCAGATGCGGGCGATCGGGGTCGGCCCGATTCAAGTCGTGGTCGAGATCACACCGGAGAGTCCCTCAGAGGTTGAAGGGGCTTCCGCGCAATAGCGATCAGCTATCAGCTGGTACCATGAAACGTCGGTCCCGTCGATGAAGCATCGATTTCGGGCATCGACAAGGGAAGATCGAATATCCAGTAATGAGAGCTGACGGCGGACAGCTCCGGCACTGCGAACCTGGAGCAGCGGAAGATCGTGGAATCTCTTTTTGGCACTGACGGAATCCGGGGGCGTGCGTACGAACCGCCGCTCGATGAAGACACCGTTCGCCGGCTCGGTGTGGCCCTGGCGGAGGACCTCGCCCTCGACTGCCCCGAGCCGAGGATCCTCCTCGCCGGGGATACCCGCGCATCGACCACCGACCTCGCGCAGTGGTTGGCCTCGAGCTTTCAGGCGGCCGGTGGCAAGGTGACCTGGGCCGGCGTTCTGCCCACTCCGGCCGTGTCTCAGCTCCTCAGGCGCCACGAATGTGCCGCCGGGGTCGTGATCTCGGCCTCGCACAACCCGGCCGAAGACAACGGGATCAAGATCCTCGGCCCGGGCGGGGAGAAGATCGCGGACGAGATCGAGCGCCACATCGAGAACCGGATTGAAGAGGTCGCGCCGACCCCCGGGCCCGGTCTGCCCCGGGCCGACGCCACCCTCGGCGAGCACTATCTGGAGCTGCTCGCGGCGAGCCATGGGGGGCGGGCCACCCTTGCCGGCCTTCACATCGTGGTCGACGCCGCGAACGGTGCCGCGTCGGGTTTCGCGGCGCGCGCCCTCGGCCGTCTCGGTGCCCGCGTCACGACCATGGCCTCGCAGCCCGACGGCCACAACATCAACTTGCGATGCGGCGCCACCGCACCGGAGGCCCTGGCGGAAATGGTCGTGGAGCGCGACGCCGACGGCGGCCTGGCGCTCGATGGCGATGCCGACCGGGCGCTTCTGGTCGACGAGACCGGATCGGTCCTCGACGGAGACGACATTCTCCTGGCGTGGGCTCGCAAGCTCCGTGATGAAGAAGCCCTTCCCGGAGGCCTCGTGGTCGCTACGGTCATGAGCAACTTCGGCCTCGAGCGAGCGCTCCGGGCCGATGGAATGGAGCTGATCCGGAGCCCGGTCGGGGATCGTGAGGTCTGGACGACCATGAAGGAGCACGGTGCAGCCCTCGGGGGCGAGCAGTCGGGGCACATCATCTGCTCACACTACGGCGTCTCGGGCGACGGCCTCCTCACCGGCACCCACCTCCTGGCGATCGCCGCTGAGCACGAGATCCCGGTCTCCGGTCTGTCGGACCTCGTTCGCCTGCCGCAGATCCTGCTCAACGTCCCGGTGGCTGCCCAACGCGCCTTCGCCGAGCTGCCGGAGGTTTCGAGCGCGGTCGACGAGGCCGATCGCCGCCTCGGTCACCGTGGACGGGTCCTGTTGCGGTATTCCGGCACCGAACGATTGGCCCGGGTCATGGTCGAAGGGGAAAACGCCGACGAGATCGAGGCGCTCGCCAATCGGATCGCCGACGCGATTCGCTCGGAGCTCGGCTGACCAGGCAAACAGGCGCCTCTCGCGTCGGCGAGGATGGTGCCACCCTTCACATTGTCTGAATTCGTGGCCTCCAGATCGAGTCACGCCTCGAGGGCAAACAATGTGAAGCGCGGCACCGGTGTCATCGAAGCGTCTTCGCGCTTCTCAGCGGAGTCACCGACGCGGCAAAGCCCCTCGAACGGGCAGCGCTCCCCCGCTCAGCCCCCACCGAGCCGCACGACGTCGATGATGGTCTGCGCGACGCGTGCAGGCTCCTCCAGAGGCAGCAGGTGCCCGCAATCCTCGAAGAGCTCCAGGCGCGCACCAGGGACACCCGCCGCCGCTTCTTCGGCGTAGGCGCGGAATCCAGGGGTTTCACGATCGCCGGCGATGACGACGGTGGGCAGCTCGATTTCGGCCAGGCGTTCCGGCACCGTCCAGGCTCGATCGACACGGTCTCTCTCGGTCGCCAGATACTCCGCACCCGGAAAGTCGCGATTGACGGACTCCGCCGCTTCACGAATCCCCGGTTTGGAGAACGAGTGGGCAAAGAGAGGATTCGAGGCCCAGGGGCCGAGCATTGCTGCCCGGATGCCCTCACTCCGCGCCACGCGCGCCACCTCCCGCAGGTTGTCCATGAAGGCCGGCTCGAAGGGCCGGTCCGGCACGACCGGCGACATCAGCACAAGCCCGCCGAGGCGATCCGGCATGGTGAGAGCCATCTCCAGGGCGATGGCGCCACCGATCGAGTAACCGACCACCGTGGTCGACTCGACCCCCGCCTCATCGAGCACCACCGCCATATCCGCGGCATGGTGGCTGGGGTGATAGCCGAAGTCGGGCCGGGTGCTCTGTCCATGACCTCGGAGGTCAGGCCTCAGGACCCTGAGGTCCGCAGCGCGCAGAAATGGCATCACGGGGTCCCAGATACGGCGGTCCATCGTGTGGCCGTGGATGAGGAGCACCGGCGAGCCGGAGCCTTCGTCTTCGTAGTGGATCGTGACGTCGTCGTTGGTAGCTTGGGGCATCTGGCCTCCTTGGTTCCGATTGTAAGCCGCCCCGGTTGCCACCCTTGATTATCGACGCAACCGGCGCCTCTCGCTTCAGCGAGGATGGTGCCACCCTTCACATTGTTTGACTTCGTCGCTCCCTGCTCGAGCCACGCCTTCAAGCCAAACAATGTGAAGAGTGGCACCGGTGTCGCCGACGCGGCAAAGCGCTTCGAGGGGGTGGAGCTCCCAAGACGGGAACGGGATGGTGTCCGCAATGTGAGGCGCGGCACCGGTGTCGTCGATGCGGCAAAGCGTCCTTGACGGGTGCTTCTCTCCAGCTGACTCGGAAGGTGAGAAGGGTCCGAATGCGTTACACTCTCTGGCCGTTGTCGATCGGATCACCGGAGGAAACATGGCGCTGACCCAACAGACGATTCTCGAGACGTTGCACGACATTCCCGCGCCGGGTGGGCGGATGAGCCTGGTCGAGGCCGGCGCCGTTCGTGGCATCGAAATCGATGAGGGCGCCGTCAAGGTCGTTCTTGCCGTGGAAGCGACGAGCCCCACGGTTGCCTCCGAGCTTCGCGAGACCGTCGAGACGACCCTCGCAGGGGTCGAAGGTGTGACGTCTGCAGATGTGACCGTCCACCCCCTGCTGGCGACCGTGCAACCGGGTCCGACCCACGCCCCCGAAGCTCCCCCCACCTGGGCCGACAAGATTCCGGGGGTCAAGAGGGTGATCGCCGTTGCATCCGGCAAAGGAGGCGTTGGCAAGTCGACGGTCTCGGCCAACATCAGCCTGGCGTTGGCCGGCCAGGGTCACGCGGTCGGCCTGCTCGACGCTGACATCTACGGGCCATCCCAGCAGCTCATGATGGGAACCACAGCACACCCCGAAGGAGACCCCGAGGGGCGCATTCATCCGGTGGAGTCGCCGGGCGGCGTCAAGGTGATGTCCTTCGGTTTCCTCGTCGACCCCGACCAGCCCGTGATCTGGCGCGGCCCCATGCTGCAGAAGGCCCTCGAGCAGTTCATCGGCGACGTGATCTGGGGCGATCTCGACTTTCTCCTCATCGACCTGCCGCCCGGCACCGGCGACGTGGCGCTGACCCTGTGCCAGAACGTGCCGATGGCGGGGGCCGTGATCGTGACCACGCCGCAGGACGTGGCGCTCATCGACGCTCGCAAGAGCCTTCACATGTTCAGCAAGCTCGAGGTGCCGGTGCTCGGGATCGTCGAGAACATGAGCGCTTTCCAGTGCCCCCAGTGCGGTCACATCGAGTCGATCTTCGGCTCGGGCGGCGGCAAGCGCACCGCCGACGATCTGGGCGTCCCACTGCTCGGATCGATCCCGCTCGACCCGGCGATCGTCACCGGCGGGGATACCGGGAAACCGGTGGTCATCGACCGCCCGGACTCGCCCACCGGGGTCGCGTTTGCGCAGCTCGCGAAGACGATCGCCGAGCGGGTCGGCTGATGGCCCGCGTTACCGCTGCGAGTAGGACACGACGATCTTCGTCGGTCCACCACCCTCGGAGTTGAAGATGGCGACCACGTTGCGTCCCTTGTCCGCGTGGCTTCCGTTGACCATCCCGCCCTCGCTGTCGTCCTGGGTGAAGGTGTTGACGGCGACCTCGTAGCCCTCTCCCTCGAGGGCACTGCGATAGAACTCGAGGGCCTCGGCGACGGATGCCGTCGTCTCGAGCTCGAAGCCGCCGCTCATCTCCTCCTCGCTCCGCATGCTGTGGCGGTTGGCCGGCTCGCCGCCGGGGTAGATCGGAACCCACGATTCGATATCGTCCGAAGCCGCGGCGCCGGTGGCCAAAACCACCTTGCCCTCCTCGTTGGTCACCGTGAGCGAACCGGATTCATCGAGCCCGCTGGCGTCGATGGTGACCTCACCTTCGTCGGTCGTGAAGCTGAGCTTGCCCTCCTCGATGTCCTCGAAGTTGACGGTGATCTCCTCACCGGTCTTGGTGTTGCGAACGGT
This sequence comes from Candidatus Sulfomarinibacter sp., assembly GCA_041560205.1. Lineage (GTDB taxonomy): Bacteria > Acidobacteriota > Thermoanaerobaculia > Thermoanaerobaculales > Sulfomarinibacteraceae > Sulfomarinibacter. The sequence goes on along the minus strand of JBFFBV010000105.1, from coordinate 9,050 downwards.
GATGGTGCCTGCCTCCTCATCGGTCGACACCTCCTCGAGCTCCGGGTTGAGCTTGACGATCATCTTTGCGGTCGCCATTGCCGGGTTCTCTTCGAAATCGGCGGCGACATCCTGGACCTTTCGTGCGACGAAGAAACCGCCTACCATCACGACAACCAAAACCATGATCAACAGGGCTCCGCACCCGATTCCGATCCACGCCCAGACCGGAAGTCCCTTCTTTGGCTGTGCCTGCTCTCCGTTGCTCATATCTGCCTCCTGTTCGGTGTTTCAAACTGTCGATTGTTCGTTGATGTCGAAGAGGATATCACCTTCAGCCCCACGGCTGCACGGCCATTCGGGTTCCCCCACCCTCGGCCATACCCGGCACCGATGAGCCTCGGAATCGGCAGTTTCGACAGTGTTTGTCGAAAAGCCAGGGGGCCGCAGAGCCGTCTGCCTCGTTGTCAGTGGATCTCCCGCGCGATTACCGATAGGATCAATAGTAGTGGAAGCCCCTCGGAGCAACAGTCGTGAACACTGACGTCATTGCGGTCATCCTGTGTCTGTTCGGTTCCGGTTTCTTCTCCGCCTCCGAGACCGCCCTGACGTCGCTTCCGGTCACCCGTCTCGAAGCCCTGCGCACGCGCGGTGGGCGCCTCACCCGCGCCGGCCTCCACCGTTGGGCGGCAGCGCCCCAGGACCTGCTGATCACGATCCTGGTGGGCAACAATCTGGTCAACGTGCTGGCCTCCGCGCTGGCCACCAAGATCGCCTACAGTTTTTCGGAGGAGGGTGTGCTGGCCGCCGTGGTCGGACTGATGACCCTCGGTATCCTGGTCTTCGGCGAGATCACCCCCAAGACCCTCGCACAACGCCACGCGGAGACGATCTCGCGGAGAGTCGCGCCCGTTCTCTACGTCCTCGACGTGATCCTCACCCCCGTCAACAAGGTGCTCGGCCTCCTCGCGCGGGTCCTTTCCAAAGGAGAGCGCCCGGAGCTGCCAGTCACCGAAGAGGACCTGCTGTTCATGCTGCGGCTCGCCCACCGTCACGCCCACTTGCCACGCGACTCTCGCCTGATGATCGAATCGGTCCTCCGCTTCCAGCGCGCCGTGGCACGCGAGGTGATGGTGCCGCGACCCATGGTCTCGACGGTCGATACCTCGTGGGACCTCGGCGCCCTGCAGAAGGCGATCGTCGCCACGCCTCACAGCCGTTTCCCGGTCGTGTCCGGCTCGCCAGACAACATCGTCGGGGTCCTCCACGCCAAGCACCTCCTCCGTCTCGACTACGGCAGACCGTGGACCGAGCTCGTCGTGCATGCCGCGTTCATCCCCGAATCGCGCTCGCTGCCCGATCTGCTCCAGGACTTTCGTCGTTCGGGCCAGCACGTGGCCTTGGTCCTTGACGAGTTCGGCGGCTTCTCCGGCCTGGTCACTCTCGAAGACGTGCTCGAGCTCGTCGTCGGAGAGATCGAGGACGAGTTCGATCAAGGCTACGAGAGCGCGCTTCAATCGGAGGATGGCTCATGGCACGTCACCGGCCACCTCTCCGTTCGCCGGCTCGAGTCGCTCCTCCACCGCAACATCTCCCAGCCGGAGGAGGTCGATTCCGTCGGCGGCCTGATCGCCCACCTGACGGAGGAGGCGACCACCGGCTCGACCGTGGAGTGGGATGGGTTGAGGCTCGAGGTCGAAGAGGTGCATGAGGGCAGGGCGATCCGGGTGATGGTGACGAAAGCCGAAAGCCACCGCTAATTCTCCGGCAGACAACGCGAGTAAAGTGTGACGGGTTAAGAGTTAAGCCCGCCCACCCCCACGTCAGAGTGAGCGCCCCTCCAACCTTCACCCTTTACTCTTCACTCTTGACCTGCTTCGCTTCTTCCTTGACGTCGGCAAGCAGTGGGGGATTGGACCCACTGAGCGGTTTGATGCTCAGGATCTTGTCCCCGACCCGCAACCCGGTCAAAATTTCGCGACCTTCTACAACCTCTCCAAGGTTCGTGTAGTGGCCGGTGAGGTGATCGGCCGGCAGCAGGGTGAAGAAGAGCTGACAGCCGCCGGTCTGCGGACCCGAGGTCGCCACGCCGACGCGCCAGGAGTCGAAGGGCTTGAGGGTCGCCTCGTCCGGCAGCACGAAACCCGGCCCTCCCCAACCGTCCCCCCGGGGGTCGCCGCCCTGGACGACGAAGTTGGGAACCACACGGTGGAAGTCGAGGCCGTCGTAGAAACCGTCGGCGGCCAGATCCGAGATCTCGCGAGCGGCGATCGGCGCGGCGTCGAGATCGAGGCGGATCCGAAAAGTCCCACGATCGGTCGCGACGTCGAGCCAGCGGCGCTCCTGCACCCACCTGGCGAGCTCGTCGTACCATTTCCGTCCGTGGCGCGCTTCGCGGCCGGGCAGCGACACTTCGTGGCCGAGCGACCTGGCGCCATTGACCACCATCGCCGCCACTGCCGGGTCGTGGTCCGTCAGACCGAGCGCGATGCACGCGGCTCGGTCCTCGTTGCTCTTCGAGGCCGCCACCGCGGCGACCAGGGCCTCGGCGCGCGCGTCCGGCATCTGGTCCTTCTTCCACGAGCTATAGAAGCCGAGAAGATCGTCGACTCCGGGTGCGGCTCCGACGGTGCGCAGCATGGACAAGGCCTGGGCGCGAACCGCGACCTCAGGATCATTCACGATCAGCTCGAGGAGGCCTTCCTTCCGCGATCGAGCAGCCTCTTCGTTCAGGGCGGTCAACCATGCCAGCCGCACCGAGGCGTCCTCATGGCGACGTGCCAGCTCCTCGGAATCGCCGCCGAGGGCGGCAGCCGTCCGCGCGGCCGCCCGTGACCGCCACAGGTCGTCCGACTCGAGCCACCTCCCGGCCGTCAATGCCGCCGAGGTCGCATCTCGGTGGGCGAGCGCCACCAGGGCTTCGGCGGCGAGCCACGGCTCTTCGCCGTTCGCGAGCTCCAGGAGACCCCGCGCCGTGCCGACCCCGGGCTGGCTGCGGGCGGCCGCAAGAGCCGAGGCGGCCAGGTGGGGCTGAGGTGAGGCGAACGCTTCGACGACAGCATGTGCGGCATCCGGAGACAGGTCGACTGGATCTTGCGCCGCGAGGGCCCGGCAGGCCGCCGCCCGCACCCGCCAATCGGGATCGGAAAGGGCAGCCTTGATGACCTCGACGTCTTTTTGGTCGAGTGATCCGCGCTCGAAGCCGCGGAGCGCAGTGGCCCGGATCACCGCTTCGGAGTCCTTGGCGAGCAGGCGCTGCGCCGGACGGGCGGCTTCTGAACCGGTTCGCGACAGCGAGTAGGCTGCCGCCCGGCGCAGGAACACGTCATCGCTCGTCGCATACGCCGCCGCGTGATCTAGCCATGGAGCGTCCTCGAGGCGCCAGAGGTTGGCAAGGGCGGTTTCCACGACCTCGCGGCTGCGTTCCTTCTCGAGAAGGTGTGCAAGTGGCTCGAGCGCCTCGGGACCGCCGTGGGCCACCGCCCACGCCGACGCCTGTCGGACCAGCGGCGCCGAGTCCGCGAGGCCGTGGACGGCCAACCGGAGGCCTGAGGGGCCCATTCGGCCCGCTGCCAGCATGACTTGCTCGCGCACCCGTGCGTCACCGTCTCCCATGAAGCGGGTGAGCAGCGGCAGCCGACCCGGATCCACGTTGGAGGCCAGCACTCCGACCAACTGGGCGCGGACGGCGGCGAACTGGTCCTGCCCCATCATCACCGCCTTCGAAATCGGGAGGGTCCAGCTGTCGAGGGCGCGCCACAGAAAGGCCCGCCGGGAATCGATGTTGCCCGGGCTCTGCGCGCCTGCCGCGAGGACAGCTAGGATCAGCGTCACCATCGAAGCTCTGTTGCAGCGCATGGCTCAGGCCCCGTACAACAGCCGGTCACCGAGCACTGGTGGCAGACCGGCGCTGAGGATGCGCCGCCGGGACACCGATGCCCGGTAAGCGACTCGGTAGAGATAGATCCGCTGCTGCTCGGTGTCGAGGATGGCGTAGGCCGCACGCGGGTCGCGGTCGCGCGGCTGGCCGACCGAGCCCGGGTTGATCAGATAGCGGTTCTCCGGGTCGAGATCGAGGACGATGCGGCGCCCGGTCAGCAGACGAACCTTGAGCGTCTGCTGGCCGTTGTCCTCGCGCAGCACGAAGAGCGACGGCACGTGGGTGTGGCCGAAGAAAATTACAGGGTGCGGCATGCCGGCAAAGGCGAGCTGCGCGTCGTAGGCCGAGAAGACATAGGCGTCCTCGTCGACGCTCGACCCGTGGCAGATGGCCACGCCCTCCTCCAGCTCCAACGGCCCTTCCGGGAATGCCCTGAGGAACTCGAGATTGCGCTCTTCGAGACGGCCGAGCGTCCACTCGGCGGCCTGCCGCGCATAGCGGTTGAAGTATTCCGGGCTGTCGAGACCGGTGCACACGCGGTCGTGATTGCCCCGCACTGCGACAAGATCGCTTCCCAGGGAGCGGAGCCAATCGAGAACACGGTTGGGTGAGGCGCCGTAACCGACGGCGTCGCCGAGGAACACGACCCGGTCGAAGCGCTTGCGACGGAAGTGGGCGCGGATCGCCTGCAGCGCCTCCCAGTTGGCGTGCACGTCACTCAGGATCAGGTAACGCACGACGCCTCCTCGAGCTCCTCGACGACACGCACCGCCACCTCTTCCGAAGACTCCGCCCCGTCCAGAGTCACGATGAATGAAGCTCGACGGTAGTCCGGAAGACGCTCGTCGAAGAGCTGTTCGGCCTGATCGGCGTCAGCGTACTTTGGCCGATCGCGGTTGTCGCGGGCCAACCTCCGGCGCAGCGCGGGCCATGGGAGGTCGAGAAACACCGAGAGGGCGCCCCTTCGCCGGATGATCTCGCGGTTGCCCTCACTGCAAAAGGCACCGCCACCGGTCGCAACCACCACGTCGTCGAGATCGGCGAAGCGGGCGAGCTCCTCCCGCTCGGCGGACCTGAAAGCCGGCTCGCCGTGGCGCTCGAAGATCTCGGGAATGGTCGCGTCAAAGCGAGCTTGGATCTCATCGTCGAGATCGACGAATCGAAGCCCAAGCTTGCGCGCGACGGCAGCCCCCACCGAGCTCTTCCCCGCACCCATGAAGCCGACCAGGAAAATACTGCGCATCTGATCCATGGTATCACCGAGCGCAGTCACGATAAAACCCTCATCAACTTAGACCTTAGGTCCGTCTGGTCGGAGCCTCGCGGTCACTCTTTGGAGAGGAATCGTTCCATGAAATGGGTGTCAACGCGACCGGCGATGAAGTCCTCGGAGTCGAGGATCCGCAGGTGCAGATCGACCGAGGTTTTGATGCCCTCCACCCGAAGCATGGACAGCGCGCGCCGGCCCCGCACGATCGCTTCATCACGATCGCGGCCGGCGACCAGGAGCTTGGCGATCAAGCTGTCGTAATAGGGCGGCACCGTGTAGCCGGCGTAGATGTGGGTGTCGAGCCGGACGCCGGGGCCTCCCGGCAACACGAGACGGGTGATGCGGCCCGGGGACGGCGCAAAGCTCTCCGGGTCCTCGGCGTTGATCCGGAACTCGATGGCGTGTCCTTCGGGCCGGACCTGTTTGCGCTTCGGCACCGACATCGGCTCACCGGCGGCTATCTGCAGCTGCTCCTTGACGATGTCGACGCCGGTCACGATCTCGGTCACGGGGTGCTCGACCTGGACGCGCGTGTTCATCTCCATGAAGCTGAAGCTGCCGTCCTCGGCGAGCAGGAACTCGACCGTGCCGGCGTTCTGATACTTGGCGGCCTTGGCGGCGGCAACCGCCGCGCGGCCCATCTCGGCCCGCAGCTCGGGGTCGAGCGCCGTCGAGGGGGCCTCCTCGATGATCTTCTGGTGGCGTCGCTGGATGGAACACTCGCGCTCGCCGAGGTGAACCACTCGCCCGGTCGAGTCCGCGAGCACCTGGAACTCGATGTGCCGGGGCCTCTCCACGTACTTCTCGAGGTACAGGGTGGGATCACCGAAGGCGCGCTCCGCCTCGTTCCAGGCGGTGTCGTAGGCACGCTGCAGCTCGTCGGTGTCCCAGGCCAGCCGCATGCCGCGGCCGCCCCCTCCCGCCGATGCCTTGAGGATCACCGGAAAACCGATCGCGTCCGCCAGCTCGAGGGCCTCGTCGCTCGACCGCAGCGGTCCGTCCGACCCCGGGAGGATCGGCACCTCGTTGGCGGCCATCGTCCGCCTGGCCTGCGACTTGTTGCCCATCAGGCGGATCGAGTCGGCCGACGGCCCGATGAAGACCAGGCCGCACTCGGCGACGATCTCGGCGAAGTGGGCGTTCTCGGCCAGGAAACCATAGCCCGGGTGGATCGCCTCGGCGCCCGTGATCTGGGCTGCCGACATCACCGAGGTGACGTTGAGGTACGAGCTCGCCGAATCCGAGGGGCCGATGCACACCGCCTCGTCGGCGAGCTCGGCGTGGAGACACTCGCGATCCGCCTCCGAGTGGACGGCAACGGTCGAGATGCCCATCTCGCGGCAGGCGGCGATGATCCGGACCGCGATCTCTCCGCGATTGGCGATCAGGACTTTGGAGAACATCTCAGGTGGGCCGAACCATGAACAGGTTCTCACCGTACTCGATAGGCTGGGCGTTTTCGGGAAGGACCCTGACGATGGTGCCGCTGATGTCGCACTCGATCTCGTTCATGAGCTTCATCGCCTCGACGATGCACAGCGTCTGCCCCTGCTCGACGAAATCACCGACCTTGACGTAGGGATCGGCGTCGGGGTTGGGAGCCCGGTAGAAGGTCCCGACGATCGGTGAGACGATCGCGTGCAGATTCTCTTCCTCGGGGACCGCAGCCTCCTGTTGCGGCGCCGGCTCAACTGCGGGCGCTGCGGCCGGCGCCTCGGCGGCTGGCGTCGACGCCGTCGCCGCCGATGTCGGGGCCGCCGCGGGCGCCGACACCACCTGCGTCCTGCCTTCGATGCGCACACGGGACCCCGCGTGCTCCACCTCCACCGTCGCCACCCCGGAGGAGCCGACCAACTGGATCAGCTCGCAGATCTCTTCGAACTTGAACATCAATGCGTCACCTCAGATGAATTCGGAGTACAGCCGCGTGCTCGTGAGCCGACTCAGATACCGGCCCTTCCCGGCGAGCCCGTCACGGCTGACAACCAGCACCAGGAAATAGCCGGCCGCGATCGCCGTCAGGATGATGATCGCGTCCTCCGCGAAGACCGAGCACTGCTCGAGCTGCCCATGATGGAGCTCTCTGGCCGCCTCGGCCAGATCGTGGAGAATGGTCGCCAGCTCCGCCCCGAGCACCTCGAGCGAACCGTCCTCGGGGCTCACCGCCACCGGGATGCCGTCAGGGTCCACGATGGCCGCGCCTCGAGCCCCTGGACAGCTCTCCAGCAGCTCTCTCATGGATTCTTCGAAGCTCACGTCTTCAGCCTCTCCGAGGCCAGTCTAACCGCGTCCAGCCAGCGCTGCAACGCTTCCGCCCGGGCGTCGTCCGCGCCTGCTGCGCCCGGCGCGGCGTCCCCCTGCGGGGGACCGGCAAGCAATGTCTCGAGAAGCTCCTCCGCCTCGCCGTGCCCGGGCTCCCGTTCCAGCACCCCGCGGAGGGTCCGTTCGGCCAGATCGAGATCGCCCTGATCGATGGCGAGGCGAGCGAGGGTCATGGTCGGCAGCGGGAGACCGTCCACTCCCTTTTCGAGCTCCGACTCGAGGTCGGGCCACGACTCGGGGAGGGATTCGGGCTGGGCGGGCTCGACCGGAACGAGCTCCGGTTCGGGCTCGGACACGGCTTCGAAGGCCGCTTCGGGCTCCGCCCCGGTTCGGGCCGCCTGATCGACAGCTGCTTCCGCCTCCACAGCGGCTTCGAAGGCCGGCTGAAACACTGTTTCTGCCTCGGATTCCGGTACCGGCTCGGGTTCCGGTTCGGTGTCCAGCGCTGGCAGGAAGGCTGTTTCGGCTTCTGATGCGTCTTCGACGGCTGCTTCCGGCTCCGGCGTCGGCTCCGTCATCCCTTCAAAGACCGGCGCGGGCTCCGGCTCGATCACGGGGTCGGGCTCGGGGGCCGAGAACTCCGCCTGAGGGGCCTCGGCGGACACGGCATTCGGCGGCTCTTCGTCGTGCACGACGACCGCGGGCTCCGCGAACTCCATCGGCTCCTCGTCCGCCCCGACCATCGACGACACATCGTCGTCGGTCAGGGGCGGCGGCGGCGCATAGGCGTGCGAAGGCTCGGAAGCGATTCGCTCGGCCTCGGGAAGGGTTTCGTCCTCAGCGACAGTTCCGTGTTCCTCTGAGGGCGCTTCCTCCTCGACCCACCCCGCGGCAAAGACGTCGTCCGGGTCCTCCCAGTTGCCAGTGTCTCCAGCCTTGACGTCGAAGGGCTCCTCTGCAGCTTCGCCAGCCGGTGCTTCGTGCTCCGGGGACGGCTCATCGTGGGCGGGGGCCTCTTCCGGGGTGGGCTCCGCCTCCGCGCCGGCTTCGGGCTCATCCGGCGTCTCGCCGACCACACTGGCCGGTGGCGGTGCCTTCTCGCTGTCGGCTGGTCCTTCGAGCTGACCGAGCTCGGCGAGTTGCGCCTCGACAAAGGCGATTCGTTCGTCGAGGGCGTCGTCCTGGGGCACCAGCCCGCGCGCCCGTTTGAACGCTTTGACCGCGGCCACCCACCTCTCGTTGACGATCGCCGCCTCGCCCATCGCGCGCGCCGCGACCGCGTTTTCGGGATCGAGCTGGAGGGCGCGCTCCAAAGCGGCCTGTGCGCCCTCGGCGTCGCCGTTCTCGAGCTGCGCGCGCCCCAGGCTCACCCAGGCCGCGATGTAGTTGGAGTGCTGCTCGAGACCCGCCTGCAGGACCTCGATCGCTTCGCCGAGCTCACCCTCCCGGCGGAGGTGCTCGCCGAGCTTGAAGAAGATCCGGGAGGACGGGTCCTCCCGGAGTTCGAATCGCAGCTGCTCGAGACGGTAGTCCATGAAATTTACCCCCGCCGGCCCACACGGGCCGGCGGGAAAATTTCTCCATCAGGGGGGTGTCTCTTCGGTCCCGCTCAGATCGAATGTCAGCAGGCTCTCATCCGGATCGTCGCTGAGGATCGTG
>JBFFBV010000104.1:0-15545 GCA_041560205.1 Candidatus Sulfomarinibacter sp. | reverse complement strand
TCGTTTGGATCCACCACCCCGCGGGGGTCAGCACGCGCGGTTTGAGGCGTGATTTCGAGGCCGCGGTGCGTGAGGCGACCTCCCGGAAATACCTCCGCCCGAACGCGGTCGACACCCTCACGGGTTCGAATACCGGCGATGGCGCCGGGCGCGGCATCCCGTTGCTCCACTTCGAGGAATGGGACGAACCGAAGGTCGAAGCACGGATGATTCTCAAGGGCGGCGGTAGCGAGAATGTCGGCGCGCAGTACAAGCTGCCCGATTCGAGGCTCGGTGCCGGCCGCGATCTCGAGGGCGTGCGCAGGGCGGTCCTCGATGCGGTGGTCGACGCCCAGGGGAAGGGATGTGCGCCGGGTGTGCTCGGAATCTGCATCGGCGGTGACAGGGTCTCGGCCTTCGAGGAGTCCAAGCGCCAGCTGTTGCGCCCGCTCAAGGACACCAACCCGGTCCCCGAGCTCGCCGCCCTCGAACAACGCCTACTCGAAGAGGGCAATGAGCTGGGCGTGGGCCCGATGGGCTTCGGCGGCAAGACGACGCTGCTCGCGGTCAAGATCGGTGTCCTCGACCGGCTGCCGGCCTGCTACTTCGTGACCATCACCTACATGTGCTGGGCGGACCGCAAGGCAAGCGTCAGCATCGACCTGGAGGGAGGCGTGACATGGCCGAGCTGAAACTTCCGGTCGGCGAAGAGTCGATTCGCAGCCTCGAGGTCGGGGATTTCGTCGAGCTGAGCGGCCGCATGATCACTGGCCGGGACGCCGCCCACAAGTGGCTGATCGAGGAGCATCGCGAGGAGGTGGCGCCCTACATGGCCGACACGGTGATCTATCACTGCGGCCCGGTGGTGGCCGAGAACGACGACGGAACCTACGATTTCGTCGCCGCCGGTCCCACGACCTCGATCCGCGAAGAGCCCTATCAGGCCGAAGTCATCGGCGGCTACGGCCTGCGCGGCGTGATCGGCAAGGGCGGCATGGGCCCCAAGACCCTCGAGGGTCTCGCTGAACACGGGGCGGTCTATCTGCACGCCGTCGGCGGCGCCGCGCAGGTGCTGGCGCGCGCGATCCCGCGGGTCGAAAGGGTCTTCATGCTGTCGGAGTTCGGGGTGCCGGAAGCGCTGTGGGTGATCGAGGTCGAGCGCTTCCCGGTGATGGTGACCATGGACTCACACGGAGGTTCGTTGCACGCGGATGTCGAGGAGCGGTCGCAGGCCAAACTGAGGGAGCTTCTGGGATTCGCTGTATAAATCTGTTCCGTGACGGAATCGCGGCCACCCCCGTGCCCGTTTCCGCATCCGTGCCCGTGCCCGAAAGACACATCCGTCGGGCGCTGATGACCGTCAGCCCCCACAACGGCTTCAGCCTCGTCGAGGCCATCGCCGCCCTGACCATCTTCGGCATGGCGATCGTCGTCGCCGCCGGATTTCTCGATGTTCACATGAGCGCCGCTCGTCGCCTCGAGGCGCGCTCCGACCTGGTGCGGGCCGCGGAGACGGTGCTCGAGAGCCTTCGAGGCGGCACCTTGCCGTTGGTCTCGGGCGACGTGGACCTGACGGACGAGTTCCTGCCCCTGTCCTCGATTCGGGTGCGGACGCGTGTCGAGGTGACTGCGAAGCAGCCGACCGGGCTCTTCGCAGTCCGGGTCCAGGCATCGGCCATGGTTCGGTCCCAGGACATGGTGGTGACCATCAGCACCCAGGTCTGGCGGCCGTGATGCCCCGCGTCCGTTTCCGTTTCCCTGCCCGGGACGCCGAATCCCGACGGCGCGAATGTGATCGTGACGACCAGGTTTCGAAGGCGGGTGGTACCCGGACCGATGAACTCGGGATCGGGTGGGGTCGACTGCGCGAATTCACAACCAAACGCGGTCACCTGGGTACCTCCCTGGTCGAGCTTCTCGTCGTCCTCGCACTGCTCAGCGTGATGGTGATCGCGGCGGCGCAGCTCGTGGTGCACTCGATGCAGCTGCTCGGAGCCACCGGCCGCGCGGTGCGGAATCCACTGGTGGTCCACGTCAGCTCGAGAATTCGGCACGACGTCCAGGAGGCGGCCGGCCTGAAGCACCACGAGTGGGTGTGGAGCAGTGAGCCGCTGACCCTAGTCAACCACGACGGCTCTTCGGTGAGCCTCGCACTCGAAGGCGGAAACCTCGTGCGTTCGAAGACGGGTGGCGCGGGGTCGTCCGCGGAAAGCCGGGTGGTTCTTCGAGGCGTCACCGGTTGGTGGTGGCGGTCACCGGTGGATGACGTGGTCGACATCAACATCACCTACCTGGTCAACCCGGTGGCCGAACGGCAGGTCTCGCGTGCCGCGGGCTATGGGCTCGAACGGCGGCAGGAGAACCTCCGCTTCGCAGTTCGCGGCGGTGGGGGAGGGACCCGATGGTGAGGCTGTCGAGCGAGCGGGGCACCGCGCTCGTCTTCGCTCTCGCGACCCTGACCCTGGTCGCGATCACCGTCGCCGCCGTCGCAGCCGAGATCCAATCGCGGAGTGCGGGCGTGGTGATCGAGGAGCGATCGGTTCGCCTCACCGCCCTGTCGGACGCGGCGATGGCCGAGACCCTTGCGGAGCTCGCCGACAAAGGACTCGCATTTGGCGGTGTCGAGGAGCGAAGGGTCGAGGGCGGCAGCATGTCGAGCACCGTGCAACCGATCGGCGAGTGGGAGGCCGCGGTGACCGTCGTCGGCTCCCGTGACGACTGGAGCTCGGTCATCCGCGCGCGTGTCCACATCCAGGGCGGCCCCCGCGTTCTGTGGTGGAAACGCACCCAGAGCCCCGATCAGTAATCGTTCTGCGTGCCCACGAAAGCTGCCTTCTGCCGAAGGGGCGGCGCATGTGCCGCCATTGAACGATCCGTGTGGCTTGGGCCGACAAGGGCGGGATATTTTCCGCGCCCACAGGTTCTCCGGTTCAGCTCGTTATTCGCTGTTGCATCATCCTGTTCAGCGGGTCGCGCGTTTCACCGACCGAGGAGACCCGGATCGCGGCCTCTTCGCCGACCGGGCAACGGTTCTCGCACAGACCGCAACCGGTACACAGTTCAGGTTGGACGGACGGCCGCTGCAGGGTGACGTTCTTGCCGTCTCGGCGGACGATTTCGACGGTCTCCAGCCACACCGCCTTGGGTGATGTCGGGCACATCTCTTCACACACGATGCAGGGAGTCTCCATGCCCCACGGCAGACAGCGCCCGCGGTCGATGAATGCCGTGCCGATGGTGACCTCGGCCGGGCCGCCGATCGCCTGCTTGGCCTTGGGATCGAGTGTCGTGAGGGCCTCGGTCGGGCATACCTCGCCGCAACGGATACAGGAGGGCTCGCACCATCCGCGGCGCATGTCGAGAATCGGTGTGAACAGGCCTTCGACGCCGGTCTTGCCGATGTCGGAGCGGATGACGCCGGTCGGGCACGATGCGGAGCATGCCCCGCATGTGATGCAGCGCGAGAGGAAGGCCTCCTCGGCGAGAGCGCCGGGTGGGCGGATGGCGTCGTGGGCCCGCCCCTCGTCTCCGCCGCCCGCGAGGCGGAGAACCGGCGCGAATGCGGCTGAACCGGCCACGCTCAGCAAGAATCGCCGGCGACCGACGTCGAGCGCCGGCATCGGGGGCTGCGCGGAGGTCTCCGGGAATCCGTAGTGAAGACTCTCCTCGGCGCAGGACCCGAGGCAATTGAGGCAAACGTGGCACTCGCTGACCCGGTGCTTGTCGAGGGGCTCGTCGGCGCCTTGGCAGGCGAAGACGCAGAGCGTGCATCCGGTGCACGAACCAGCATCGTCTCGCTGGATCCTGAGAGGAGCGAGGCGGGCGAAAAGTCCCATCAGGGCACCCAGGGGGCAGACACCGCGGCAATAAAACCTCGGCATCCATGCCGAGAGCAGCAGGATGGCGGTGAGGAGCCCGAAGGACACCCAGCCACCCGGAGACAGGCCTCCGTGCCACAACGGTCGGATTCCGGAGGCAAAGGCTCGGTGGAGGAGCGGGATGGGGTCCAGCCAACCGATGTGATTCGCTCCCAGCGCAGCCCAGGTCAGGATGACCGCGAGAACGACGTATTTGATGGCAAACCACCGGCGGTAGCGGTTGATCTTCGGCAGCTTCCTGCGCTCCGGTCCGGCGATCCACGACATCAGGTGCTGGAGGGTGCCGAGTGGGCAGATCCAGCCACAAAAAAAGCGGCCCAGCACGGCAGTCAGGGCGAGGATGGTGAGACCGAGCCAGGTCCAGCCGACTACGGTCCAGTCGGACAGCGCGGTGCCGATTGCGGTCAGCGGATCGAGGGCGAGGAGGATCGACGCGACCGTCGCCGGGACCCTGGGCTCCGCGAGCCCCCAGAACAGCGTGACGAAAGCGAGCAGAAAGACGGCCTGCACGACGATCCGAAGGTGTCTCGCCCTCGGCCGAAATGCGGTCAACCGGCGCAAGACACCCGGTTTCTCCTGAGGCGCAGCTCCCTTGCGCCCCTGCCCCCCTGCCTCGCCGCTCTCGACCGAAGCCTTCATCACAGCCTCAAGCTTCGACCGTGACCGACTTCCAGTCGGCGGTTCCTAGCCCGAGGCGCGCGGCGATCGCGATGTGGGGCAGCTGCTCGGGACCGAGATCGAGGAGGCTGGCTCCCCACGCGTCGGCCGCCACCGGATCGGTGGCGACGGCGAGGCAGTCTGTGTGACGAACGAGGGCCAGCGATCCTCCCGTCGGGCCGCCGCCGGTGAGGACGCGGGTGGCGTCGATCACCGTGAGAGTCGGGCGAAAGGCTGCGCCGAGCTCGGCGCAGACCTGAGTGATCCGCTGATGCAGGTTGTTCCGGCGGCCGACGACGGCGCCGAACCAGTTCTTCATGCCGAGGGTCGCGCGCGACAACGAGTGGTGCTTGACCACGGGGACGTTGATGACCCGGTCGGCCTCGGCGATCGGCCGGAGCACCTCCCAGGCGCCGAGAGTCGTGCCGCCGAGATCGAGGCGCACGGTTGCGGCGCTGCGCTGGTGGGCGATGGAAGCGCCGGCATCGCGGGTCGCTTTTTCGATTCCCGAGCGCGCAAAGGCGCGTGCGGGATCGTGGCAGGAGTTGTCGACAACGGTCACCGATGCTGCACCGACCGCGAGGCACTGGCGGACCAGCTCACCGACCAGATCGGGGTCCGAGTTGGCGGCCTGCTCGGGGCTGCGATCCCAGGCGCAGTTGGGTTTGATCGCAACCCGCTCCCCGGGTCGTACGAAGGCCTCGATACCGCCCAGGGCTCCGAGGGCCGTCCGCAGGTTTGCTGCCGGCCCGGCGCCGCAGGCTGTCGCCATCCGCCCCGCCGCGTCCGTGTCCGCGCGCCAATCCCTCGGGGAGGCCAGCTCCTCCATCGTCGGAGGACGGTGGCGACCGGGCCGATTCGAAAACCCGAAACCGAGACCTGCCAGCGCGACACCGGCTGCGGCCGGGGGCAGCCACCGGCGGAGCATCTCACGGCGCCCGATCTGACGGTATTCATCCACGACTGGGAGTTTGCTGTCGTTCATCAATTCCTCGGCGCACCAAGTGTACCTCGCCATCCACCGGATCCTCGATCTTCGATGCTCGATTCCCGATCTCCCGCCCACCCGTCACTGCGAACCGGAATACGATCCCGACCATTGACGTATCGAGTATCGAGTGACAAGAATCGAGTGACAAGTATCGAGTGACGAGCATCGAGCCTTGCGCGACATGTACAATGCCCGTCACCGACATGCAGAAGGGATGAGGGCGAAAAATGAGCAAAACATTGATCGGATGTGCGGTCGCGTTACTGGGGCTGGCTTTGCTGGTCGGGCTGATGGTGAGTGGCGTGTACAACAACCTCGTCGGCCTCCAGGAAGGCGTGGATGCGGCGTGGGCGCAGGTGGAGAACGTCTATCAGCGCCGAGCGGATCTCATCCCGAACCTGGTGGAGACCGTCAAAGGGGCTGCAGATTTCGAACAGGAGACCCTCCAAAACGTCATCGAGGCACGGGCCAAGGTCGGGCAGATGAACATCGAGGGAGCGCCAACCGCGGACCAGATGCAGGCCTTTCAGGCGAATCAAGACGCGCTGTCGTCGGCCCTTTCGAGGCTGCTGGTCGTCGTCGAACGTTATCCAGAACTGCAAGCCGTGCAGGCCTTCCGAGACCTCCAGGTTCAGCTCGAAGGGACCGAAAATCGCATCGCCGTCGAACGGAATCGGTACAACGAGGCGGCACGGGGCTACAACACCGCGAGGCGGCGCTTCCCGGCTGTTTTG
This sequence comes from Candidatus Sulfomarinibacter sp., assembly GCA_041560205.1. Taxonomy (GTDB): domain Bacteria; phylum Acidobacteriota; class Thermoanaerobaculia; order Thermoanaerobaculales; family Sulfomarinibacteraceae; genus Sulfomarinibacter. The sequence continues at coordinate 9,306 of JBFFBV010000104.1, read as the reverse complement.
ATCGCCGGTTTTTTGGGCTTCGGCGACAAAGCGTACTTCGAGTCGAAACCTGGCGCGGACGAGCCGCCTCAGGTCGAGTTCTGATTCCGTGGGCCCGGACCACAGCGGCTGATGCCTATCCCTTCGCTCTTTTCCAAAGCCGATCTGGAGGCGATCAAAAGCGCGACCGCCGCCGGTGAGGCGAGGTCTGCCGGAGAGATCGTTCCTTACATCGTCGAGCGAGTTCTCGATCGTGATCAGGCGCAATGGCGTGGCGCGACCCTCGGGGCTCTCGGCTGCGCGCTCGCGGCCGGCCTCGCCCACGCCCTCGGCGGACACTGGGGAGGCTCCGGCGTGTGGTGGATCACCTTGCCGGCGATCGTCGGCGCTGGTGGAGGATTCCTCCTGGCAAGCATCGACGCGGTCGGACGGCGCCTGATCCCGGATGATCAGATCGAACGATCGGTCCAGCTCCGAGCGGAAGCGGCCTTCCTCGAGGAGGGGGTCTTCGCGACGCGCGATCGAACCGGGGTCCTCGTTTTTCTCGCCCTCTTCGAGCACCGGGCCGTGATTCTCGCCGACGAGGGGATTCACCGCGCGGTGCCTGAGGGCAAGTGGCAGGACCTTGTCGATGACTTGATCGCAGGGATCAAGGCGGGTCGTGCGGCGGAGGCCCTGATCGAGGCCATCACCCGTTGCGGTGGGCTTCTGGAGCAATACGAAGTCGCGCGCCGGCCCGACGATGAAGACGAGCTGCCCGACGCACCTCGGATCCGGGAGCGGTGATGAACGCACGACAGCACTCACCGCTTCTCGCATCTTGCCTCCCGCATCTTGCCCCGGCGATCGCGATTCTGGCAATTTCGCTCATTGCAGCCTCGGGAGCCTCCGCGCTGGAAGTGCCGTATCTTTCGGGGCGGGTCAACGATCAGGCGAACCTGCTCGACGACCCCTTCGAGGACCAGCTCGAGGAGCGCCTCAGGTTGCTGGAAGAGGAGACCGGTTCCCAGGTGGCCGTGCTCACCATCCCGAGCCTCGAAGGCGACCCGATCGAAGATTTCTCGATGCGGGTTGTCGAGACCTGGAAGCTGGGTCGGGAAGGTGTCGACGACGGCGTGCTGGTGGTGATCGCACGTGACGATCGCCGGATGCGGATCGAGGTCGGATACGGCCTCGAACCAGTTCTGACCGACGCGCAGAGTGGGCGGATCATCGATCAGCTGATGGCGCCGAGGTTCCGGCAGGGGGATTTCAACGGCGGTGTGGATGCCGCGGTCGAGGCCGTCTCGGCCGCCATTCGTGGCGAGCCGCTGCAGCTTCCAGCAACGCAAGAGCGGTCGACCGGTGTGAATCCCGGTGGGATCGTCTTTTTCCTGATCTTCGGACTCCCGTTCATCGGCACGGCGCTGACGGCGCGTGGCGCAATTGGCTGGATCGTGGGCGTCTTCCTGACGCCGTTCTTCTTCGGGTTTTCCGCCGCGGTCTTGGGAGTCAAGGCAGGGAAGATCATCGCCGTTGCCTGGCTGATCATCTTCCCGGTGCTGCGGCTGGTGCTGCCGAAAAGCTCCAGTGGCGGCACCGGTTCGCGCGGTGGGGGCTTCTGGGGCCCGTTCATCGGCTCCGGCGGTGGTGGTGGATTCAGTGGCGGCGGATTCTCTGGCGGTGGCGGCAGCTTTGGGGGCGGCGGTGCCAGCGGCGGCTGGTAGCGAGTGCCGCAACGCAATGAGCCGTTAGCCATTGGCTCATCGCAGAAAATTGAGGATCGTCTCCCGATCTGTCGGTTTGAAGCCGAATCGGGCAGGGTGATTCCATCGCATGTGAGAATCACGCTGCACCAGGCAGCATCAAAGCTCAACTGCTAACAGCTGATCGCTGTTACCGACGTGCTACGATGACCTGTCAATCAGCCGACACAGAATACGGCCGGTCGAACAGTCCCGATCGGTGATCACAAACCGGGTCGTCGATCGACCCCTGAACTCCTGGAGGTGCCACATGTCAGTCGCGAAAGTCACCGAAATCAGTTGTTCGTCGTCGAAGAGCTTCGAGGACGCCATCGAAAAGGGCATCGAACGCGCGGACAAGACCCTCGACAAGGTCCAGGGCGCCTGGGTCAGCGAGATGAAGGTCGATGTCGACGATGGAAAAGTCTCCGCTTACCGGGTGAACCTCAAGGTGACCTTTATCTTGAAGGACTGAGTGACATGTCGGACTCAGTCGATCTTCTCGGGTCCTTGATGGGCCAGCTGGGCGGAGGCGGGATCGAACAGATCGCCCGGTCGGTCGGCGTCACCGGTTCAGATGTCACGAATGTACTGAGTGGAGCCGTCCCCGCCATCATGGCCGGCCTCACCCGCAACAGCTCGTCGGGGGATGGCGCCGCCAGCCTCGTCGGCGCGCTCGATCGCGATCACGACGGGACCATCCTCGATGACGTGATGGGCTATCTCGGTGGCGGTGGCAACCTCGCCGACGGCGCCGGGATTCTCGGCCACGTGCTCGGCGGTCGGCAGGCGACGATTGAATCGGCGGTCAGCAGGTCGAGTGGGGTCGATCTCGCGTCGGTCGCTCAGATCATGGCCATGGTTGCGCCGCTCATCATGGGCGCGCTGGGCAAGGCGAAGCGCCAGCAGGGCTTCGATGCAGGAGGGCTGGCGGAGATGCTCGGCCAGCAAGAGCGGGTGGCGCGTCAGGCTTCGTCGTCTGCGGTTGATGTTTTTGCACGCATGCTCGACAGCGACGGCGACGGCGATCCCATGGACGACATCGTCAAAATGGGGTCGGGCCTCCTCGGAGGTTTGTTCGGCAAATAGCCGAGCCCGATGCCGGGCTCGTCAATAGAGAAAGCGGCACAGGTCAGGAGCATGGGCAGAACGCAGCGGACAGTTTCAGGGACAGGATTCAGATACAGCGACAGGTTTCTGGGGCGGCGGTCAGTGTGAGGCCGTCGTGGTCACCTCCGGGTCGTTCGGAGGGGAAAGTAGCCGGTGGCCAGCCGATGTCAAGGGCAAGCCGGTCAAGCCGGTGCGTAGCACCGTTGACATCGGCTGCCTCACCGGCTTGAGGGAGGGCATCAACGACCCGGAGGTGACCGTGTCCAACGTCCTCAACACCGCCAACCTCATTGCCCACGAAAAGGCCCTCGAAGCAGCCGGAATCGCGGTCATGCTCGCCACGAGGGTTCCGGCTCCGCTGAAATCGATTGCCTATCAGGTCATTCGCTCGCCGAGCTCGGTTCCGGCCAACCTCGCGGAGGGCCTCGGTCGGTCCGGAAGAGACAGGCTGCATTTCTGGAGGATTGCCTATGCATCCGCCAAGGAGGTCGACAGCCACTTGAGGCTCCTCGCTTCGACAGGAATGATCAACAAACCCCGGGCTGAGATTGCGCTTGAGGTCCTCGACGAGGTCCGCGCCATGACGTTGCGGCTGGTCCATCAAAGAAGCTGACCGAATGACCTCGCACCGATTCGGTCCGGGTGGTCGCCGACGCCGCCTCGGTATCCATTCGCTGTTTCTGCCGCGGATTCCGTCCGCTGTTGGCAATGGAACTTCGAAATCGATCTGCGTCTATCTGCGTGATCTGCGGTGACTCCGGGCTGGCCCGCGCAAAACCCTCATTCCTCGATCAACTCATCGGCGGAAGTCGTGCCGGAAAGGTCAATCGTGCCCGCCTTATCGACCTTGAGCTTCTTCGTCCCGAAGGCGCCCTCGGTGAAGAGCCCTCCGCGGACGCCGTATGAGACCTCGCGGCCGTTGTTTTCCAGGAAGTCTTTCAACCGCAGGATCGCCGATGCATTGTTGATGTGGAAGATCACGTCGATGACGCTCGAGTCGAGACGGTCGACCGTGAATGAGGCCTTCGAAGTGCCGGTGCCGACCTTCTTGTCCTCGAGGTAGAGCTTGAACGAGGCGCCTTCGATCGCGAGTGCTTCGGGGTTCGGGTTGGTGATCCTGAGCTTTGCCACGAGAGTCGTTTCAAAGACCGTGACCTCCGTGACGTTGAGGTCGGTCAGCGTGACGTCGAGGGGCTCCATCGAGCCCGTCGATGAACAGCCCAGGCCGCCTAAAAGGATCAGCCCGACGGCAAAAAGCCGTCGCCGAAGACAATAACTCAAAGCTTCACGTTGGTCGATGGCGCGTTTGACTTGAAAGGCCGGAGAGCGCATGATCAGTCCTCCCGGGGAAACGGCGAAGCGACGGGGTGTCGAATTCTCGCCTCCGATTGTGGAGCGGATTATACGGCAGCCTCGAAGCGTCGGATCCTCGAGGCGGGATCTGGTAGGATACGTGTTACTGTCCCGGAGAAGGAGGAGTCGATGGCAGCGAAGTTCGAGGTCTTCAAAGGCAAGGGTGGAGATTTCCGGTTCCGGCTCAAGGCCGCCAACGGCAAGGTGATCGCCCAGGGCCAGGGCTACAAATCGAAGGACGCCTGCTTGAAAGGCATCGAGTCGATCAAGAAGAACGCCAAGGGCGCTTCGATCGTCGTCACGAACAGCTGAGCCTCGTACCTCGGTTTTGTCATATCTTCGAGCACTTCAGCCTCGCATGTGGTCGAGGTGCATGAAACCCGCGCAGCCTCCGGCTCAGATCCGAGATGCCGGACGCCACCAACACTCCCACCCAGATTCGTGATCCCCCCAACCACCCGTTGACGGTCTTTCTCTCGGACTCGTCATCTCGCATCTCACATCTCGTATCTCGCGCCGCAATTCTCTTCTGTCGACCGGCGATGTGGTACCGTTGCACCCCTCCGGGGGATGAGGAATCTGGCCGTGGATTCCGAAGTTATTCAAGCGAGGCAGGGCAGAGCAATGTCGGGCCAGAAGATGAGACTGAGACGGGTTCAGAATATTTTTGCCGTGACGGCGGCGATTTTGCTGGGTGCCGCGGGAACCGGCGGCGCGCAGCTCGCCGATCAGGTGCCGGAGGTGCTCGAGGAGGTGGGTGTGTCCGAGCACCTGAACGCCAAGCTGCCGCTCGATCTCGAGTTCCGCGACGAGAACGGCAACTGGGTCGAGCTCGGCAGCTACTTCGACGGCGAGCGACCGGTGATCCTGACCCTCAACTACTACCGCTGCCCGATGCTGTGCGGCCTGATGCTGAACGGCGTCGTGGATGGCCTCGAGCACATGGCCTGGACTCCGGGCGACGAGTTCGAGATGGTCACGATCAGCATCAACCCTCTCGAGACCCCCGAACTCGCCAAAGCCAAGAAGCAGAACTACCTCAAGCGCCTCGACCGGCCGAAGGCGGCACAGGGGTGGCACTTCATGACCGGACGCGAGCTGGAGATCAAACGCCTGGCCGAGACGGTGGGCTTTTCCTACACCTACGACCCCGTCTCTCAGGAGTACGCCCACGCCGCGGTGATCTTCGTCTGCACCCCCGACGGAAGGGTCGCGCGCTACCTGTACGGGATCGAGTACCCGGCCAAGAGGCTCAAGTTCGCGCTCCTCGAGGCGGCCGAGGGGACCATGGGTTCGACCCTTGACCAACTGATCCTCTACTGCTATCACTACGACCCGACGAATCGCCGCTACACACCGGTCGCCATGAACATCATGCGCCTCGGTGGGGGCGCCACGGCATTGATACTGGGAATCTCCCTCGGAGTCTTCTGGATCCGGGAGTGGCGGCGCAAAAAGAGCAACGACACAAAGGAAACCGCTGCATGACGGCAACGCACCTGGTCCGAACACTCCTGGCACGGATCGCGATGGCGCCCGACCCGGAGGACGGCAGCTTCTGGATGCCGCCCCAGGTCTCGACCGTGGCGCACAGCGTCGACTGGCTCTTCAACTTCATCCTCGCGATCTCGGTCTTCTTCTTCATCCTCATCGTCGTCGTGATGGTGATCTTCGTCCTCAAGTATCGCCGGCGGGAGGGCCAGACCGCACAGGAGTCGCCAAGCCACAATCTGCCGCTCGAGCTCACGTGGACGGCCATTCCGCTGGTGTTGGTGATCGTGATCTTCTTTTTCGGTTTCAAGGGCTTTCTCGACATGGCCACGCCGCCGGCAAACGCCTACGAGGTGCTGGTGGAGGGGCAGAAATGGAATTGGTCCTTCATCTACCCGAACGGCTACATCGACGAGAACCTCCACGTGCCGGTCGATCGGCCGATCCAGCTCGTCATGTCGTCGGCCGATGTCATCCACAGCCTCTACGTGCCGGCCTTTCGCATCAAGATGGATGTCGTCCCGGGCCGGTATTCGAAGGCCTGGTTCGAGGCCACCGAGCCCGGTGAGTACGACCTCTTCTGCACCGAGTACTGCGGCACCTCGCACTCCGACATGCTGGCGCACGTGGTGGTTCACCCTCCGGGTGAGTTCGAGACCTGGCTCGAGAAGGCTTCCAACTTCCTCGAAACGATGTCGCCGGTCGACGCCGGGCGCAAGCTTTTCCAGGTGCGCGGCTGCATGCAGTGCCACAGCATGGACGGTTCGGCCAAGACCGGGCCGACCTTGCTCGGCGTCTTCGGTCGCGTGGAGCAGATGGCGGACGGACAATCGATCACCGTCGACGAGAACTACATCCGCGAGTCGATCCTCGAGCCGAACGCGCGCGTGGTGGCCGGGTATGAACCGGTCATGCCGACCTATCAGGGCCGACTCAAAGACGAGGAAATCATGGCGATCATCGAGTATCTGAAGGCTCCCGAGGGCGCCTCTCAGGGGGAGTGAGAAGCTGATGGCTGAAGAGATCCCGGCTCCGGGCGGCGACCTGCCCGTCGACCACACCGCGAGCGACGACAACTACCTCACCCACGGCAAGGGAATCCTCTCCTGGCTCTTCACCCTCGACCACAAGCGCATCGGGGTGATGTACCTGGTGGCGATCCTGTCGTCCTTCTTCCTCGGCGGCGTCTTCGCGATGCTCGTCCGGGCCGAGCTCTTCACGCCGGGCCAGACGATCATGACCGCCGACACCTACAACAAGATGTTCACCCTCCACGGTGCGGTGATGATCTTCCTCTTCATCATCCCCGGCATCCCGGCGACCCTCGGCAACTTCGTGCTGCCGCTGATGCTCGGCGCCAAGGACGTGGCCCTGCCGCGCCTCAACCTGGCCAGCTTCTGGCTGTGGCTGACCGGCGCGATCTTCGCCGTCGTATCGATCATCGTCGGCGCGGTCGACACCGGCTGGACCTTCTACACGCCGTATTCGACGACGACCGGCACCGCGGTCATTTCGATGACCCTCGGCGCCTTCATCCTCGGCTTTTCGTCGATCTTCACCGGCCTCAACTTCATCGTCACGATCCACAAGATGCGGCCAGAGGGGATGACCTGGTTCCGCATGCCGCTTTTCCTGTGGGGCATCTACTCGACCGCCATCATCCAGGTGTTGGCGACACCCGTGCTCGGCATCACGCTGCTCCTGCTGATCGCCGAGCGGACTCTCGGGGTCGGCATCTTCGACCCGGCTCTCGGCGGCGACCCGGTCCTCTACCAGCACTTCTTCTGGTTCTACTCGCACCCCGCGGTCTACATCATGATCCTTCCCGCGATGGCCATCATGAGCGAGCTCATCTCGGTCTTCTCCGGCAAGCACATCTTCGGCTACAAGTTCATCGCCTGGTCGTCGGTTGCGATCGCGCTCCTCAGCTTCCTGGTGTGGGGCCACCACATGTTCACCAGCGGCCAGTCGGGTCTGACCAACATGATCTTTTCGGCCCTGACCTTCTCGGTCGCGATCCCGTCGGCGGTCAAGGTCTTCAACTGGCTCGCGACGATGTACAAGGGATCGATCAATCTCGCCGCGCCGATGCTCTACGCACTGTCCTTCCTCTTCCTCTTCGCCATCGGCGGGCTCACGGGGCTCTTTCTCGGCTCGCTGTCGACCGACGTCCACCTTCACGATACCTACTTCGTGGTTGCCCACTTCCACTACGTGATGTTCGGCGGCACCGTCATCGCCTTCATCGGCGGCATCCACTATTGGTGGCCCAAGCTCTTCGGCCGCATGTACTCCGAACGGTGGGCGCAGGTCGCGGCCTTTCTGATCTTTGTCGGCTTCAACCTGACCTTCTTCACCCAGTTCGTGATGGGCAGCCATGGGATGCCGCGGCGCTATTACAACTACCTCGAGAGGTTCACCGCCTACCACCAGGCGTCGACGGTCGGCTCCTTCGTGGTTGCCCTCGGCTTCTTCATCATGGCCGGCTACCTCCTGCACTCCCTGGTACGCGGTGAAAAGGCGCCGACCAACCCGTGGGGCGGCGCGACGCTCGAGTGGGAGACCACGTCTCCGCCCGCCTACTACAACTTTGCCAACGACATGTACGCCGGCGATCCCTACGACCTGGATGCACTCGAGTGGGATCCGGCGACGAAGGGCTATGTGCGCAAGGATCCGTCCTCGGTGCTGGCATCAGGGCAGGGGGCGGGCTGATGACGGGGCCCGAACACGCTCAGGGTGAAGGCCTGGCGGTCGATCACCACTTCGAAAATGCCGACCAGCAGTACCAGTCGGCCAAGCTCGGGATGTGGATCTTTTTGGCGACCGAGATCCTGTTCTTCGGTGGGCTCTTCGTCGCCTACTCGGTCTACCGCGCCAACCACCCCGAGGTCTTCGTCTTCGGCCACCTTTTCCTCGACAAGAACCTCGGTGCGCTCAACACCGTGATCCTGATCTGCAGCTCGCTGACCGCCGCGTGGGCGGTGCGGGCAGCACAACTCAGACAGATCGGCATGCTCAAGCTGATGATCCTGCTGACCATCCTCTGCGCCTTCGGCTTCATGGGCATCAAGGCGGTCGAGTACACGAGCAAGTGGAAGCACGGCTTGCTGTGGGCGGGACAGTACGATCCGCACCTCGACGATCACGGCGGGGCCGATCACGGAGCTGCAGCCGAGGAGGCCGCCGAAGGCGATCACGCCGAAGCCGGCGCCGAAGAGGTCGCTGCGGAACCGGCTCCCGCGCAGACGCCGGCCGCCGACCCCGACCGCTCGACCATCTCTCCCGCGGCGGAGGGGCCGGCCGGGCTTGCGGAGCCGGCGCCCGAAACCGAGGACGATCACGAGATCGTGCCCGAGCCGGCCAACGCCCAGATCTACTTCTCGATCTACTTCCTTCTCACCGGACTGCACGGGATCCACGTGTTGGGCGGCATCGCCGCCTTCTCATGGCTCTTCCTGTGTGCCCGGCGCGGCTTCTTCGACAGCGGTCACTTCACCCGGGTCGACATGGTCGCGCTCTACTGGCACCTGGTGGATCTGATCTGGATCTACCTCTTCCTTCTGCTGTATCTCATCGATTAGGGATGGACCATGAGTGAGCACGAAACTTCCGCAGTCCACGTCGCCTCGGTCAAGCTGCTGTTGGT
>JBFFBV010000103.1:0-15674 GCA_041560205.1 Candidatus Sulfomarinibacter sp. | reverse complement strand
GGGCGATGATCGGACCATCGGTTATCTGCGGTGCGGCCGCGACGGGGAGGCCGGCGCCGCGGCCGCGGGCCAGGGTCTCGGCAACCACCAGCGCCAACAACGGACCCGGTGAGAGCCCGCCGCTGAGCCCGAAGACGGTCGCTGCAAGCAAGAATTCAACCACTGAGAGAGTTTACGAGTGTTTGGCGTGTTCATCGTCCGTACCCAGGCCTTGTGATCGCCAGATCCGGGGCTCACGCCCCGGGTTACCCATCTGTCGCCCCTCTGGGGCTCGTGTGCGCACGACGACGTTTTGTCAGGACTCGAATCCCATGGACTTGCGAAATGTCTACTGGTCACTGGCTACTGGTTACTTTCATTGGAGGCCCTTTATTCCATCTGATCATCTTCCGCAGGTGGTACGATCTTCACGCCAGATCACACACACATCGGGGGGCTGTATGGCGAAAGCGATTCGTTTATCGTTCAACGGCAAGCCTGCCACGCTCGAGGTCGACGGGGAACGCATGCTCCTCTGGGTCCTCCGCACGGAGCTCGGCCTCACCGGGACCAAGTTCGGGTGTGGTCAGGGTTTCTGCGGCTCCTGTACGGTGCTGGTGGACGGGAAACCCGAACGGTCCTGCCAGCTCCCGATGAGCGGGGTCGCGGGGAAGGAGATCACGAGCATCGAGGGCCTGGCGAAGACGGGCGAGCTGCATCCCGTGCAGGCCGCCTTTGTCGAGCACGACGCCCTTCAGTGCGGCTTCTGCACACCTGGGATGATCCTCGCGGCTTTCGGTCTGCTGCTCGCGAACCCCAGACCCACGCGGCAGCAGATCCTCGACCACATGGAGGACAACCTCTGCCGTTGCGGTGCCCACAATCGGATCGTCCGGGCGATCGAGGCGGCGGCCGCCGAGATGAGGAAAGGGCTGCGACCATGACCCGCTTCACTGACGAGATCCTCGAGCATCTCGGTATCGATCTGCCGTCCGAGGTCAGCCGCCGCCGATTCCTGAAGATCTTCGGTGGCGGGATCGTGGTGACGGTCTCGGCAAACGACCTTCTCGCACTGCAGCGGGCACCGGCGCGGCGCCGCTTCGGGCGCGCCCTACCCGACGACTTCAACGCCTTTCTCCGGGTCGGTGAGGACGGACGCGTCTCCTGCTACACCGGCAAGATCGAGATGGGCCAGGGGGTCGTGACCTCGTTGGCCCAGATGCTGGCCGACGAGCTCGAGGTCGCTCTCGACTCGGTCGATATGGTCATGGGAGATACCGATCTTTGCCCGTGGGACATGGGAACCTTCGGTTCGATGTCGACCAGGTTCTTCGGCCCGCCGCTCCGTGCGGCGGCGGCCGAGGCGAGAGAGGTGCTGCTCGAGCTGGCGGCGGAGAAGCTGGAGATACCACGGGACGAGCTTTCGGTGTCCGATGGCGTGGTGTCGGCAGTTGGAGACCCCGACAAAAAGGCCAGCTATGCCGATCTCGCACAAGGGCAGAAGATCACGCGCCGCCTCGACCGCACGGCGGTGCTCGAATCGGTCGAGAACTTCACGGTCGTGGGCAAGCCGGTCAACCGCACCGACGCCATCGCCAAGGTGACGGGCGAGGCGAAGTTCGCCGGTGATATCCGCCGAAATGGGATGCTCTACGCTCGTCTCCTCCGACCGCCGGCGCACGGCGCCGAGCTCTCGGGCGTCGATGCTTCGGGCATCGAGGCGGTCGAGGGGGCCACGATGGTCGTCGACGGCGACCTGGTGGCGGTTCTCCACCCGACACCCGACGGCGCGGAACGGGCGGTCGCCGAGATCTCTGCACAGTGGACGACCCCCGATCTCGACCTCGACGAGGACTCGATTTTCGATCATCTGCTCAAGGTGGCGCCACCGGCTGAGACCGTGGACAGCGGAGGCGACCTGAACGCAGGAATGTCGGAGTCGGTCGCCGAGGCCCGCCACACCTACCTCGACGGCTACGTCGCCCACGCACCGATTGAAACGCACACTGCAGTTGCCGAGATGGCCGATGAAAAGTGCATTATCTGGGCCTCGACGCAGACCCCCTTCCGTCTCCAGACAGAGGCGGCAGAGGCCCTCGGGCTGGCGGAGGAAAAGGTCAGGGTCAGGCCTCCCTTCGTGGGTGGTGGCTTCGGCGGCAAGACGGCCAACCGCCAGGCGATCGAGGCGGCAAGGCTGGCCAAGCGCACGGGTCGGCCGGTGCAGGTGGCGTGGTCGAGGGCGGAGGAGTTTTTTTTCGACACCTTCCGTCCGGCCGCGGTCGTCAAGATCGATTCCGGAGTGGGCGAAAACGGTCGAATCTCCTATTGGGACTACACGACGTACTTCTCGGGTGCGCGCGGTGCAGAACAGTTCTACGACATACCCCACCACCGGACGGTGGCGGCGCCGGGCGGATGGCGGGGGGCGCCGGGGACCCACCCCTTCGCCACCGGCGCCTGGCGGGCGCCAGGCAACAACACCAACACCTTCGCCCGGGAGAGTCACATCGACACCCTGGCTGTGCTGGCGGGTGTGGACCCGGTCGATTTCCGATTGCGAAACCTGAAAGATGAAAAGATGCGCCGCGTCCTCGAGAAGACCGCGAACCATTTCGGGTGGCTGGAGGCGGGTGCGCCGAGCGGACGAGGACAGGGGATCGCCCTCGGCATCGACGCCGGCACCTATGTGGGCCTTGCGGTCGAGGTCGCCGTGGAGCGGGCGACCGGCAAGATCAGGGTCAAGCGCATGGTCTGCGCCCAGGACATGGGCCTCGCCATCAACCCCGAGGGAGCCACGATCCAGATGGAGGGGTGCCTGACGATGGGGCTCGGCTATGCGCTGGCCGAGGAGCTGCGTTTCTCCGGTGGTCGGGTGCTCGACACCAACTTCGACACCTACGAAATCCCGCGCTTTTCCTGGCTGCCCGAGATCGAAACGATCATCATCGATGCCCGAAAGGATCCGCCCCAGGGTGGCGGTGAGCCGGCAATCGTTGTCGTTGGAGCAGCCATCGCCAATGCCGTCTTTGATGCCGTCGGCGCCCGCCTCTATCGGATGCCGATGACCCCGGAGCGTGTCAGGATTGCGATGGTGCGCTCGAACCGCTGATCGAGCGACGGGCCCGGCCGGTCGGAGCTACGGCCAGAATTTCCGGCTCTCGAGAGCCGTTGCAGAAGTGACATCTGAAAAGCACGAGGAGGTCGAGATGCAATCACGCTCGCTGGGCTCGCAGGGCCTTGAGGTTTCCGCCGTCGGGCTGGGCTGCATGGGAATGTCAGAGTTTTACGGGTGGAGTGAAGAAGCGGCATCGATCGAGGTTCTGCAGCACGCGATCGATATCGGCGTGACCTTTTGGGACACGGCTGACATGTACGGGTCGGGTGCCAACGAGCGCTTGGTTGGAAAAGCCCTGCAGGGCAGACGCGACGAGGTCGTGGTGGCCACCAAGTTTGCCGTCATGCGCGGCGAGGACGGGAGCTTTCTGGGCGTGAGCGGCCGTCCCGAGTACGTCCTCGAAGCCTGTGACAAGAGCCTCCAGAGGCTCGGCGTCGGCCACATCGATCTCTACTACCAGCACCGGGTCGACCCGCAGGTGCCGATCGAGGAGACCGTCGGCGCGATGGCGGAGCTGGTGACCGCCGGCAAGGTGCGATTCCTCGGCCTGTCGGAGGCCGGGGCGGAGACCCTGCGCCGCGCCAGCGAGGTCCACCCGATAGCCGCGCTGCAGTCCGAGCTTTCGCTGTGGAGCCGGGACATCGAGGCCGAGATCATGCCCGCCTGTCGCGAGCTCGGCATCGGTCTGGTTCCTTACAGCCCTCTCGGGCGGGGTTTTCTCAGCGGCGCCATCAAGAGCCTCGACGATCTGGCCGAGGATGACTGGCGGCGGTTCCTGCCCCGCTTCCAGGGCGAGAACTTCGGCAAGAACCTCGAGCTGGTCGAACGGGTCGAACGGCTGGCCGAGGCCAAAGGGTGCACACCGGCCCAGCTGGCCCTGGCGTGGGTGCTGGCGCAGGGGCCCGACGTGGCCCCGATCCCCGGAACCCGAAGCAGCGAGCGCCTCGAGGAGAATGCGGCCGCGGTCGAGATCGCACTCTCCGACCACGAGCTCGCCGAGATCGACGATGTGATTCCCAAGGACCTGGTGGTTGGCGACCGTTATCCCGAAGAGGCGATGAGGATGCTCGACGGTTGAACGACCGCCCCGTTGCACCCTCGCCTCTGCAGCAGCGGTGATAGCATCTCCTCACACAAGGAGGTCATAATGCGCCGTACGCTTCTCCTGATCGCCGTTGCTGTGTCGGCTCTCGCCCTTTCGTCGCCCAGCAGTTTCGCCCAGACCGCCTATGTCGGTGCCACGGTCTTTGACGGGACCGGGGCCGACCCGGTGGAGAACGCGGTCGTCATCGTAATGGGGGACCGGATCCTCGAGGTCGGTTCGCGAGAACAGGTTGCGGTCGCCGATTATCTCCGGGTGGTCGACGTCACCGGCAAGTGGCTCGTTCCCGGGCTGATCGACGCGCACATCCACTACTTTCAGTCGGGTGGGCTCTACACCCGGCCCGACGTCATCGATCTCCGCGCCAGGCGACCCTATGAAGCGGAAATGGAGCGCATCGACACCAACCTGCAAGAGACCTTCCGGCGGTATCTGGCGAGCGGTGTGACGTCGGTCGTCGATGTCGGCGGCGGGTACTGGAACTTCGAGGTCCGCGACGAGGCCAACGCGGTGCTTCATGCGCCGCGGACGGCGGTCGCCGGTCCCTTGGTCTCGACCGTGTCGCGGCCGCAGATGGACATCGGCGACCCGCCGATCATCGAGGTGAATTCCCCGGAAAAGGCGCGCGAGCTGGTGCGCAAGCAGCTCGAGTACGAGCCCGACCTCGTCAAGATCTGGTTCATCGTGCCCCGGGACGGGAACTTCGAGCCCAATCTGCCGATCATCGAGGCCACCATCGACGAGGCGCACGGTGCCGGGGTGCGGGTCGCGGTCCACGCCACCCAGCTGGAGGCGGCTCGGGCAGCGGTGCGTGCCGGCGCCGACGTGCTGGTCCACAGTGTCGACGACACGACCGTTGATCAGGAATTCGTCGACCTCGTCACGGAGCGCGGGACGATCTACACCTCCACCTTGATCGTCATGGAGGGATATGGGGACGTGCTCGCCGGAAACGTCCGCCTGATGGGTGTGGAGCGCGAGCTCGGCGACCCCGAGGTCATGATGACGTGGTCGGAAATGCCCTTCGGTCCCGATGCCGAGGAGATTCGCGCGCGGCGGCGCGCCCGGCTCGAACGCACGATGCCGGTGATGCAGCAGAACCTCAAGGCGATGCAGGATGGCGGCGCGATCGTTGCCGCCGGCACCGATGCCGGCAACATCGGCACCCTCCACGGGCCGGCGATCCACCGTGAGTTGGAACTGATGGCCGAGGCCGGGCTGACGCCTCGCGAAATCGTGGTGAACGCGACTCGTAACGCCGCCCTGGTGTTTGCCGCCGAGCCAGAGATGGGAACGATCGAGCAGGGGAAGTTCGCCGATTTCCTGATTCTCGAGGCCGACCCGCTGGCAGATATCGCCAACCTTCAGCGTATCCAAACCGTCGTCAAAGGCGGCGTCGAGCTCGATCCCGCCGAGATGCTGCCGCCGTCACCCGAGACAGTCGTGCAACGCCAGGTCGAGGCCTACAACGCACGTGACATCGAGGCCTTTCTCTCGTTCTACGCGGACGACGTGGTGATACGACGACTGCCGAGCAACGAGGTCGCGTGGGACAGCAAGGAAGCGATGCGCCCCCGCTACGCCAAGCGTTTCGCCGAGAATCCGGAGCTGAACTGCACCATCACCGGTCGGATCGTGCACGGAAACTGGGTCGTCGACCACGAGCTCGTGACGGGTGTCAAAGACCGTCCGCGCGTCCGCGCGGTGGCGACCTACGAGGTGCGCAACGGGCTGATCCGAAATGTCTGGTTTCTTCCGATCCTTGACTGAGGATCGGCCACTCCGAGCGGCGCGACGCTAGTCATCGTCGTCCTCGGTGTCGGACTCGCCCCGGGCGCCGTCGTCGTGATCCTCTCTGACGGGCTGTTCGATATCGTCATCGAATTCGGGGACCTCCGGTTCCGGCTCCGGATCCGGCTTTCGCGGTGCAGGCGCCGGCCGCACTGTGACCCGCGGCGTGAAACTCGATCGCACATTGTCGAAGGACTTGCGCAGCTCCTTCACCAGCGCGGTCTCGTCGCCGTCGAGCTCCCGTAGCTTGGGTTCCACGATCTCCCTGCGGTACTCGAGGATTCGTCCCTTGTGGTGGTTGTAGAGATAGATTGTCGCGGTGGTGCCGGTATCCATCGTGCTGTCGCGGACAACTGCGCTTCCCTTTTCTCCAGCTTCCAGATATCCAAACCACAAAGTGTTTTTCTTTGCAGCCATCGCCTGTCCTCCGTGCGTGAAATCGAGCGGATATTGCAGCGAAATCGGCTGGAAATCAAGAGGGTCCGGAGAATTTTTTGGTGCGCTGGAGGTGGTCTCTTCAGGGCTCTTTGATGAAGGTCCCCTCGCGGTACTCCCGAAATGCGGTGGCAAGCTCCTCGCGCGTGTTCATGACGATGGGTCCCGACCAGGCGATCGGCTCGCCAAGGGGCTTGCCGGACACGAGAAGAAAGCGGAAGGGTACGTCGGCAGCCCTGGCGAGGACGGAGTCGCCGTCGGCAAAGAGCGCGAGCTGGCCGCGGCCGAGCTCGTGGGTTCCATTGGGGCCGACCTTTCCTCGGCCGTTGATCGCGTAAACGAAGACCGTGTGCCCGACCGCGGTCGGGTGCTGGAGATCTGCACCGGGCTCGAGGGTGAGGTCGAGATATTCGGGCTCGACAACCTCGTCCTGTACGGGGCCCTTCACGCCGAACACCTCGCCGGCGATGATCTTGATCTTGAGCCCGTCGTGGGGTGAGACCTCGGGGATCGTGTCGGCCGGGACGTCGCGATAGCGGGGCTCCATCATCTTTTCGGAAGCCGGCAAATTGGTCCAGAGCTGGAGTCCCCGGAGGTGGTCGTCGGCGCGCTGGGGCATCTCCTGGTGGATGATGCCGCTGCCCGCCGTCATCCACTGCACATCACCTGCACCGATGACTCCCTCGTTGCCGAGGCTGTCGCCGTGCTCGACCTCGCCCGACAACATGTAGGTCACGGTCTCGATGCCACGGTGGGGGTGCCATGGGAAGCCCGCGATGTAATCGTCGGGTTTGTCGGACCCGAAATCGTCGAGCAGGAGGAATGGGTCGAATCGTGGGACCTCGGGAAATCCGAAGACGCGGTTGAGTCGGACGCCGGCGCCCTCCATCGTCGGTTTTCCGGTCAACAGCATCGCGATCGAACGCGTTTGAGTCATCAATATCACTCCTCGGTAGAGAGAACACAGCATGCATCGAATTGCTTCTCGTCCGTGGGCACCAGGATCCGGGATGCACCCGACCCACCACCCACCGGGAGACAGCATGGACGGTTCATCCACACGCACACGGAAAGAGCGCCTTTGACGCGGCCTGCATCCTGCATCCTGCACCCTTTGACCAGGAACTTCTATGAGTTCGATCACACACCGGCTCGGCCCGAAGGTGATCGGATGCTGGGAAGCGGTATCCTGAACATGCCTTGAGTGCCGAGTATATCCCCAGAGTTGCAGAGGAACGGGTGGCGTCGTACCGCAGCCCCGAGCTGCAGGCGATCTTCGGCATCACCTTGATGGCGGTGCTCGGAGTCGCGTCGATTGCGCCCGCCTTGCCTCGCATCGCAGAGACCCTCGGGGTGAGTGCGGGAGAGGTCGGTTTGCTGGTGACGGCCTTCACCTTGCCCGGTGTGATCTTGACGACCGTCGCAGGCATCCTGGCCGATCGCTATGGGCGTCTGAAGGTGTTGCTTCCGGGGCTCGTTCTGTTCGCGATTGCGGGCGTCTCCTGCGTCTTCGCGAAGAGCTTGTCAGTGCTGATCACGCTGCGAGTGGTCCAGGGGATCGGGGCGTCGGCGATCGGTTCGATCAACGTCACCTTGATCGGCGACCTCTTCGTGGACCGGCAACGCACCACAGCCATG
Organism: Candidatus Sulfomarinibacter sp.; assembly: GCA_041560205.1. GTDB lineage: Bacteria > Acidobacteriota > Thermoanaerobaculia > Thermoanaerobaculales > Sulfomarinibacteraceae > Sulfomarinibacter. The sequence goes on along the minus strand of JBFFBV010000103.1, from coordinate 7,614 downwards.
GGCCTCAACGCGAGCGTGCTTTCGATCGGGACCGCAGCGTATCCTGCGGTTGGCGGGGCGCTCGCCATGGTCGCGTGGTCGGCGCCGTTCGCCCTCGCAATCCTCGCCATTCCGGTGGCGGTTCTTGCCGTACGCAGACTGCACGTCGCCCCCAAGGGACACAAGGCGGACCTCGGACATTATTTTGGCGGCGTATGGGAAATCGTCCGGCGGCGGGATGTCGTGGCGCTTTTCTTTGCCAGCACTGCGATCTTCATTCTGCTTTACGGCGCCTACGTAACCTTTCTCCCATTCCTGATGTCGGGCCGATTCGGCTCGACACCCCTCGGCATCGGCCTCCTGATGGCGGGCTTGTCGATCTCTACAGCGGTGACCTCCGCCAACCTCGGGAGGCTCGCGGCAAAACTTGGTGAGGTCAACGTCATGAGGGTGGGTTTCGTCATCTTCGCCGCCGGGCTCTTGCTGATCCCGCTGGTGCCGACCGTCTGGGCCCTGGCTGTGCCGGCTGTGCTGCTCGGCTTCGCATTTGCCACGACCATCCCGGTTGTGATGGTTCTGCTGACGGCGATTGCGCCCGTTGATCGTCGAGGCGCGGTCATGTCGATGAACGGGACCGTGCTTCGTCTCGGCCAGACCCTCGGCCCACCGGTGATGGCTGGTGTTCACCGATGGGCCGGGATCGATGCCGTGTTCTTCGTCGGAGCCGGTTTCGCTCTTTTTCTTGCCGCATTGATGACCTGGGCGGTACCGACCGCCCGCCCAGTAACCAGGAGCCAGTCCCACCCGTCCGCCCGGTAGCCCGTTCCGACTTCCCGCCCGGCGTAGTTCAGGAAGTGGATGAGGTCATCAGTTGCATGCCTTTGGCGTTTCCGATCTTGACCACTTCGATCACACCTCCATCCACCGCATAGTCGAAACCGCTGATGCGGAGGATGAGGTCGAGAGCCTGGTCCCAGGGAATGCTGCGAAGCCTGACCGAGACTGTGGCGTCAATATCGGGGTCGAATTCGATCCCGATGCCGGACACTTGCTCCATGGTCTCGAGCACATCGGCAACCTTGGCCTCTTCCAGCCTGAGATTGATGGCGTCGCCGGTGAAGTTGCGATCACCAGTCGGCGGGTTGTCCGGGAGATGGATCCACAGGACCTTGCCTTCGAGAGTCCATTCCAGTCCCGCCTCGGAGAGGATCTCGGCCAGGGCCCGATCCCAGGGAACCGAATCGTAGGTGACGGAAACGACCCGATCGAGGCCGTTCGCCGCGACGGTCCGCGAGTCGACGACACAGACCAGATCCGTCAGCTCAGAAAAGCTTGCCAAGACGTCTCCGAGATCGGCGTCGGCGAGATCGAGATTGATGGCTTGGCCACTGTAGATCTCGGCGGCGGGCGACGCGACGGGTGAAAGAACGAGTGCTGCCATGAGCATGGCGGCCGGCCGACATTTGGGTACGCTGAAGAGTTTCGTTGCATTGATCATGGGTTGCCTCCTGTTCCTCTGTTGGGGGAAAGACGGCGCGGAGGCAGAGGAACGTTTACACGACGCTCAGCCCGAATTGGACCAAGTTTTTCATCGGGTGGTCGGGATCCGGCTTCGCCTTTGGCTGCGCCGGGACAGGTCGAGATCGGGACATCAGCTCCGCAGGTATGATGCGCCGTTGACGTCGATGATCGTGCCGGTGGAAAACTCGGAGCCCTCGGAGGCGAGAAAGAGCACCGCGTGGGCGACCTCCTCTGGTTTGGCGACCCGACCCAGCGGGCTCTGTGCGCGGATCGCGTCGCCGTTGGGCCCGTCGAGGACCCTCGCGGCGAGTTCGGTGTCGACGAAGCCGGGTGCGACGACTCCGACGAAGACTCCGTGAGGCGCCAGGCGCTGGGCGAGACTCTGGCTCATCGAGTTGAGACCCGCTTTGGACGCCCCGTAGGCGGGCCCTTCGGGCTCTCCTCGAAACGCGCCGCGGGAAGAGACGTTGACGATCCGGCCGCCCCCGTGCTCGATCATGTAGCGCGCGGCGCAAAAGGCGACGTTTGCCGGGCCGACAAGGTTGGTGGCGAGCGTCTGCTGCCACGCCTGCTGCCAATCGTCGTACCGGACCTCTTCGAGGCGGTGGTAGACGTAGATGCCGGCGTTGTTGACAACGATGTCGAGGGCGCCGAAGCTCTCGGTCACGGCCTCGATCATGCGTCGGACCGCCTGCGGATCCGAGACGTCACCCTGAACCGCCATGTGAGGCCCGCCGTCGAGGGACGCGATCGTCTCCTCCGCGGCCTCTTGGTTGCAAAGGTAGTTGATGGCGACCCGTGCCCCTCGCGACGCGAAGGCACCTGCCACCGCCCGCCCGATACCCCGAGATCCGCCTGTGACGAAGACGTGCTTGCCTGAAAAATCCATCGAGATACCTCCTCAACACGCTCGGCGTCAGTGTAACGCGGTGAGCAGGCAAGTTAAGAGTAAAGGGTCAAGAGTCAAGAGGAGAGAGTCGACGAGTTCCAGTCTTCACCCTTTACCCTTTACTCTTAACTCTTAACTCTTAACTCAATCCCGGCCGACTTCCCTCGAGAGGATTTTTTCTCTCAGACTTTTTTGCGTTTCGTGAAGCAGAGGGCCGACCAGGTGGCGTCGATGGAGCAGATCTTGAAATCCACCAGACCGGTCGCGAGGCCGGTCGAACGGACCTCGTTCTGGGTGACATCACTGGCCACCCCGGAGGCCTTCTTCGGCCAGCAGATCCAGAGCCGGCCGTCGCCGGAGATCTCGGCCATCTTGCCGATTCGGCTCTGGAGCTCGGAAAGTGAATCCAGAAACCACAGAGTGACGTCGGCGCCAGATGCCGGTCGGTTCCCTACCGCGACGCCTGCCGGAAGCTCGCCGAGGGTCGCTTCGAAGTCCTCGGGAGCCGCCACCAGCGCGACCCTCGAGTTCGCCTTGACGCCGAGCTTCTTCGGCAGAGGGGTTCCCGAATAGCCGGCGAAGTTGGATTCCGGGACGACCGGGCTCTTGACCGGATGCGCGATCGCACGCCGTAGTGCTGGAATCATGTCTTCGCGTAGTGAGTAGGCGGCGTCCGGCAGCACTTCGCGGATCCGGGCGACCTTGTCCTCCGCGCCGTCGATGAACACGAGGGGTGTGTGGCGCGACCGCGCCGTCGTGCGCAGCGTGATGCCGACGTCTCGGCCCTGAGCCGGGAGACGGCCGAGATCGATGACCACGGCATCGGGCGGCGACTGGCCGAGCGCCCGAAGACCGGGAGCATCGAGGGCACCGGCCTCGACCTCGAAGCTCCCCGCCTCGAGCTCCGCCGCCATCTCGCTTGCGCGATCTTCCTTCCAACTGATCAAGCGAATAGCGGGGCGCTTCGTGCTCATCGCCAGATCATACGACGGGTGCAATCAGATTTGGAATTGGGGGTTCGGATCGAGCGCACCTCACTTACACCTCATCCGGAGTGCGTGAGACTGATCACTGATGACCCGATACTCCATCCGGGCGCGGGACGGCTTGATGTATGATGCGCGCGCGATGGGGGGGTGAATGGAACCGGAAGAGCTGAGCCTCGTCAAAGAACTGCTCACCGAGCCGAGGGTGCTGTCACTTGGCGTCCTGGTTGACGGAAGACCTCACGTCGGTCTGCTTCCATTCGTGGCCGCGCCCGATTACCGTTCGGCGTTGATCCACGCGTCGCAGCTCGCGCGCCACAGCCGCGGCCTGCAGCCCGGTTCGCCGTTCAGCGTTCTCATCCACGCGTGCGAGGAACAAGAGAAGGACGCCCTACAGGTCGCCCGTGTCTCGATCTCCGGAACAGTGCAGCTCGTCGCGCAGGCGGATGCGGACTTCGAGGCTTCACGCCAGTCCTATATCGACCGGTTCCCGTCCGCGGAACAGACCTTTCATCTCGGGGATTTCAACCTGTACCGGCTTCACTTCGAGTGGGGGCGCCTGGTCTCGGGCTTCGCTCGTGCGATCACCCTGAGCCCGGAATCGTTTCGAGAGCTGACTACGCCGTAGCCATCTCGCGCTGCCGCCGACCGAGCCACAAACCGATCAACATCCAGGCTGCCGCCAACGGTATGGCAAGCTGCGAGATCGTGGCCGCGGTGAAGCCGAGGGCTGCAAGACCTGCGTACGACCAGGCCCCGGTCTGATCACCGAGGCGATAAACAAAGGTATCGATGAAGTTCTTGGCCTTGTATTTAGCGTCGCGGGGGATGACCGTGTACAGCATTTCCCGGCATGGCCGGGCAATCGCGTAATTGCTGGTGCGGCGAAGGATCTGAAAACCAGCCAGTGCGATCAGAGTCGTGTTGTCACCCAAAGCTGCAAAGCCGAAGATACAGACGAGAGGAAGCGTAGCCAGCGACAGCCGTACGCCGATATTGCGGACGATACGACCCGTGAAGAAGACCTGTATCAACGCTGTGAGGACGTTGACCGCAAGGTCGATGCGCGCAAAAAACACCGTCCGAGCCGCACGCTCGGCAAAACTCGCCTGGACGATCTCTGCCTGCTGAAAGTAGAGAATGGTTGCGGTAACGGTATAGAACATCATGTAGCCAACAATGCCAAGGAGGTAGCTCGAAGAAAAGACGGTGCGAATTCCGTCGAGCACACCGCCGCCGACCGGTTCTTCGGTTCTTGCCGTTGGCTGCCGTAAGGAATCGTCTTTGGATCGGCTGCGAGAAACCGTGGACATCAGCATTCGCGCGGCCAGCATCGCCATACCGAGAATTGCAGCTGATACCAGAAGCAGGTTTGTCGGGCCGACGCGCGCGGCCAGGAATGCGGTGATTGACGAGCCCGTAACGGCTCCAAAGGTGCCGCCGACCGCGACAAAACCGAAGAGGCGTTTGGCCTGCTCCGGTCGGAACAGGTCGGCCATCAGCGACCAGAAGATCGACACTACGAAAAGGTTGAAGACCGAGGTCCAGACAAAAAACACCCTGCCAGTCCAGATGCCCGCCGCGTCAGAGAAGCTGAGAAAAAAGAGCCAGAAAGCAATGAGGTTGGCGGCAAAAAATGTGTACGAGAGGGGTATGAAGATACGGCGCGGCATCCTCGATACGAGAGCGGTGAAGAGGGGATGTACGAGCAGCATCCCGATCAGGGTGCCGAGAAAGAGCCAGGGCAGATTCCGAACACCGCCGGCGACGCCCATTTCGTCCCGGATCGGACGAATCACGAAGTAGGAGGCGAGCAAAAGAAAGAAATAGAGCGTCGCCCACAACATGGGCCTCACCTCGGCGTCCTCGACAGCGACGATTCGGTTCAGCACTTCGGGGGCCTCGAATTCGCGGTCCGGAGCTCGGAATTCAGAATTCCCTCCGCCCACCCGCAACTGGGTGAGGGAGGTAGGGCAAATCCGAGTTCAGAATTCAAGAACCCGAATGTTCCCTGGCGTGCCACGCCTTGAGCACGGTCTCCTCGAGCTCCGGTGGGCAGCCGGCGCGTCGCTTTTCGCGCCGCTCGTCGGGCAGCGAGTTCCAGTACTCGACCGTTGCCACCGCCGTGTCGGCGAGCGGCCTGAAGGTCAGACCCGCCTCGATGGCGCGATCGATGTCCGAGGTCGAGAAGCCCGCGTACTCGCCGACCGGCGGCACCCAGACCGTCATGTGCATCCACGGCTGGACCTCGTGTTTTTCGAGAAACTCGGCGTCCACCCAGGTGAAGGAGATGTCATTGTCGACTGTTGCCCGGATGCCGTGTAGGAGTCCTGCTATTGACATCGGCGAACGCGGTCCGACACCGTTGTAGGTGCCGGTGGTGCCGTCCTCCACCAGCCGGATGTACCACTCTCCGAGGTCACGGGCGTCGATGAACTGCACGGGGTCGGTCGGGTTCCCGGGCGCCATCACCTCTCCGCCCTCGTAGACCCGCACGGGCCAGTAGGTGAAGCGGTCGGAGTAGTCGCCGGGTCCGACGATCAATCCCGGGCGCACGACGCATGTCCTCGCGTCGGTGAAGGCCTTGCGCGCCTCCGCCTCGCAGCGAGCCTTGAGGGGCCCGTAGTTCTCGCCGGTGATGTCCTTGTTGGTCAGGACCTTTGCCTCCTCCTCGGGCGAGATCGTGCCGACGGGCGCCGTCTCGTCCGCACCCGGCTTCGAGTGATCGGCGTAGGCCGAGATCGACGATGTGTAGAGGTAGGAGTCGGCGGCGTCTGCGAGGAGGCTCGCCGTCGCGGTCACCCAGCGGGGAATCGAGGCGGTGTTGTCGATCACCGCGTCCCAACGTCGGCCGGCCGCGACCTGCGCCTCGATCGCCGAGATGTCGTCGTTGCGGTCGCCCTTGAGCTTCTCCAGGTCGGGGAAGAGTTCGGCGTTGGTCTTCCCCCGGTTGAAAAGGGTCACCTCGTGGCCGCGGGCGACGGCGTAGGAGACCATGGGCGGACCGATGAGACCGGTCCCTCCGAGGACCAGGATTTTGAGCTTCTTCGACGCCTTTTCGACCTCGGCAGTGCCGGCTGAGGCCCCGGAGGCGAGGCCGAGGCCGGCGGCGCCACCGGCGAGAATCGAGAGTTGGACGAAATCTCTTCGTGAGGTGGCCATGTGGTCTCCCTTCAAGCTACATCGCGGGAGTATACGGCAGTCGGGCGTGGCAGTTCTTCCGCGCAGGGATACAAGATACACCCACCCACCCAACCACCCAGATCCAAGATCCAAGATGCAAGAAACAACAGGCGCCTACTGTGGGAGTCCGTTGGTGTGATTGGGTGGAACCTGTATCTTGAATCCGGTTGGGAGGGTGATCGGTCGGCTACAATCCTCGCACCGGGAGGACTATGGGCAAGCTGGACGGGAAGGTCGCGTTCATCACGGGCGCCTCGTCGGGGATCGGCGCAGCGATGGCGCGCGAGTTCGCGCGGCTCGGGGCGGACGTGGCGCTGCTCGCGAGAAGGTGGGAGCGGCTCGAAGCCCTGGCCCTCGAGATCAGGGCACGGGGACGGCGAGCTCTGACCATCCGATGCGATGTCACCGTGGACGGGGATCTCGAAAAAGCGGTCGACGAGACGCTGGAGAAATTCGGTCGTATCGACTGGGTCATCGCCAACGCGGGCTTCGGTGTCGCCGGAGCAGTTCACAAGCTGACGATAGATGACTATCGGCGGCAGTTCGAAACCAATGTATTCGGCGTTTTGCGCACCGTCCAGGCGACCCGCGACGCCCTCATCGCGAGCCGGGGGAGCCTGGCCATCATGGGCAGCGTGATGAGCTATCTCGCATTGCCGGTGAGCTCGCCCTACTCGATGAGCAAGCACGCAGTGCGGGCACTGTCGGGATCGCTGAGGGCGGAGATGGCCAAGTACGGCGTCGGCGTGACGTTGCTCGCTCCCGGATTCGTCAACTCGGAGATTCGGCAGGTCGACAATCAGGGACAGCGTCACGAACAGGCTCGCGAGAAACTCCCGGGTTGGATCAGGATGGACACCGACAAAGCTGCCGCCAAACTGGTGCGCGCCGTGCTGAAGAGGCGTCGCGTCGCGGTGATCACGCTCCACGGTCGGCTCGTGGTGCTCTTGGAGCGGCACTTCCCGTGGCTGATCTCCTTCCTGGTGAAAGTGCTCGGAGTCGATAAGCGAAGGCATCGGGAGGTGTGATTCCACCCACCCTCCCGCCCGATCCTGG
>JBFFBV010000102.1:0-16458 GCA_041560205.1 Candidatus Sulfomarinibacter sp. | reverse complement strand
AGATGAGTGAGGCCCATCCTCTTCTGGAACGCGCACAGGAGGCGCCGGAAAAGCCGGGTGTCTACCGATTCCAGGATCGGAAGGGGAAGGATCTCTACGTCGGCAAGGCGCGCAACCTGCGGCGAAGGGTCCTCTCGTATTTCGGAAGGCTCGACCTTGCCGAGCGAACCCTCACCATGCTCGATCGGGCTCGCCGTCTCGAATTCACAGTCACCGCCTCGGAGGCCGAGGCCTTCATTCTCGAGAACACCCTGATCAAGCGCTTGAGCCCTCGATTCAACGTCCACCTGAGGGACGACAAGACCTATCCCTACCTCAAGCTGACAACCGCTGAGACCTGGCCGAGGGTGGAGTTGACCCGTCGCGTCCGGGAAGACGGCCACAGCTACTTCGGCCCCTTCATGGGCCAGCGCATGGCGCGCAAGCTGATGGATCTCGCGCGAACCCATTTCCAGGTGCGGACCTGTCACATCGAGATCGACGGCCGTTTGCCGAGGCCGTGCCTTTACTACCACATGCGCGCCTGCCTGGGCCCGTGCGTGGACGGGCTCACCACGCCCGAGGACTACGCCGAGGTGGTCGAGGAGCTGCGCCTCTTTCTCGCCGGTCGTCGTCGTCAACTCCTCCCGAGGCTCGAAAAAAGCATGTGGTCCGCATCCGAGCGGGAGGATTTCGAGCTCGCGGCGCGCTACCGCGATCTCATCGGGGTCGTCAAACGGCTCGGCGAACGACAGGATGTCGAGCGACCGGGCCGTGGCGACGCCGACGTCTTCGCGGTCTGGACCGACGGCGAGCACGCGACGGTCTGTGTGTTGCCCTACCGAGAAGGCCGGCTGGTGGACAAGAGGGAGTTCCACTTCGAGGGGGTCGGCGATGTCGCGGCGACGGAGCTCGCGGTGAGCTTTCTCGCCCAGTACTACGAGGCCAACCCATCGATACCGCGCCGCCTGGAGCTGGCCCAGAAGCTCGATGAGGATGACCGCGAGATGCTGCGGGCCTTCCTCCATCACCATTGCGGGCACGCGGTCGAGATCTCGAGTCCACAGCGCGGGGGACGGGCGCGGCGGGTGCAGCTCGCTCTCGACAACGCCCGTGCCGCCTTCGACCTCCGATTCCGCGCGCCGCGATCGCAGGCCCAGCACCTGGCCCGGCGGATCGGCGAGGCCCTCGGGTTGCCTGGACCTGTGTGTCGTCTCGAGTGCTTTGACATCTCCCATTCGAGCGGCAAGGAGACCACCGCCTCCTGCGTCGTGTGGCAGGACGGGCGGATGAACAAACGCCAGTACCGCAGCTTCAACATCCGCGAGGTCGAGGGCGTCGACGACTTTTCGGCCATTGCCGAGGCCGTCGGTCGCAGATACCGTCGTTTGCGGGACGAGGAACGACCGATGCCGGACCTGGTGTTGATCGATGGGGGAGTCGGCCAGCTCAACGCCGCCATGGCGGCCCTCGATGCGTTGGGGCTCGACCTGCCGATCGCCGCGCTCGCCAAGCGCGAGGAGTTGATCTGGCTGCCGGCTGCGTCGGAGCCGTTGCGTCTCGACAGGTCCGACCCTGCTCACCTCGTCCTCCGCGAAACCCGTGACGAAGCGCACCGCTTCGCGGTCACCCGCCATCGCTCGCGACGGTCGAAGCGGACGCTGTCTTCTCAGCTCCTGGCGGTGCCGGGAATCGGCCCCGGCCGCACCAGGGCGCTCCTCAATCGCTTCGGATCGGTGAGAGGAGTGCAACGGGCGACTGTCGATGAGCTCCAGCGCGCGATCGGCCCCCGCCTCGGCAAGCACCTCTACCGTCATCTCCACGCCGGCGATCGCTCATCTGACGGTTAAGCGACCCCTGGAGACGTGCCCGCGTCCGTGCCCGTGCCCGACGGATCAGCCCATTCTATCGGGCACGGAGACGGAGACGGGCGCGAGATGGTACGGTGACCGTGCATGTTCATCTCGGAGACTTTCACCAGCATCCAGGGCGAAGGCATCCTCGCCGGAGTACCGTCGCACTTTATCCGTACCTCGGGCTGCAATCTGCGCTGCACCTGGTGCGACACGCCCTATAGCTCGTGGCAACCGGAGGGTGAGCGCCGGCCGGTCCAGGATCTCGTCGACGCTGCGGTGGCGTCCGGTGTCCGGCACGTGGTCGTGACCGGCGGCGAGCCGCTGCTGCAGCGCGAGATCGGTGCGCTGACCGAGGGCTTGGTCACGCGAGGACTCCACGTCACGGTCGAAACAGCCGGAACAGTTGATCCTGCCTTTCGATGCGATCTCCTGTCGCTGTCACCCAAGACCTCGAACTCCGACCCGCCGGAACCACAGAGGGATCAGCACCAACTGCGCCGGCTCGATCTGGGACCCACCGTTCGGCTCCTCGAGCGATTCCCCGAGCACCAGCTCAAATTCGTGGTCGAGGGCGCGGAGGACCTCGACGAGATCCTCGAGCTTCTGGGGGATCTCGGCAATCCGGACCCGCACCGGGTGCTGCTCATGGCTCAGGGCCGGAGCGCCGAGGAGGTGGCAGATCGTGCGCCGTCCATTGCCGTCTTGTGTCTCGAACATGGCTTTCGCTACACTCCCCGCCTGCAACTGGACCTCTTCGGAGGAGGTCGGGGAGTCTGAATGGGTTTTTTCAGGATCGCGAAGACTTTCGAGGTCGAGTACGGTCACCGGCTGAGCAAGCATCCGGAGAAATGCCGGTTTCCCCACGGGCACAGCTTGAAGATCGAGGTCGTGGCGCGCGGATGTGAGCTCGACGACCACGACATGGTCTGCGACTACAAGGTTCTCAAGACGATCGTGAAGGAAATCGTCGGTCGGCTCGACCATGCGATGGCCCTCAACTCGGCGGACCCGCAGCTCGAGGCGCTGTCGGCGATCGACGAAAGGGTGCTCGTGTTCGAAGATTGTGATCCGACGACCGAGATCCTGGCGCGATGGATCTTCGAGCAGATCGTCGCACGCCTCGCCGCCGACGAATCTGTGAGAACTCCGAGCGGCGCGAGCTACCGGATCCCGGCCGGCCTCGAGCTCGAGCGCGTTCGCGTCTGGGAAACCTCGACCTCGTGGGGCGAGTACGTGGGTCTCGAGTAGCCGCCCGCAAGGATCCGATCCCGATCCCAGCGGTCCCACCCCAACTCATTGTCTATCTCGCTTCGGCGTGCATGGTGCCACCCTTCACATTGTTTGAAATCTTCGTCTCCAGATCGAGCAGCGCCTTGAGGGCAAACAATGTGAAGAGTGGCACCTGTGTCGCTGATGCGGCATAGCGCCCCTGATGGGCGGTGCTCACGGTGCCTCGCGTTACAATGGCTCGCCAGGAATGACCGACTACTCCCACACCAACCCGCTGGTTGCGCCCGACGAGGTCAGGCCCTGGCTTGACGAGCTCCCGAAACCTATCGCCATCACCGGCGGTACCGGCTTTGTCGGCTCTCATCTCGTCGACACCCTTTGTGCGTCCGGCATCGAGCCGCGCGTGCTGGTTCGGAATCCGGCAAGCCCGCGTTGGATCGCCGCCGCCCCCGTGCGATGGGTGCACGGATCGCTGGGTGATACCGAGGCGCTCCGCACCCTGGTGGCGGATGCAGGCACCGTTTTTCATCTGGCGGGCGTCCTCCGGGCCGGGCGGGAGCGCGATTTCGACATCGGGAATCGGGTGGGAACAACGAATCTGATTTCCGCGTTGGGCGCTTCAGCCGCATCTGCGCGACTGGTCCACGTTTCGTCGCTGGCCGCGGTCGGCCCTTCGCCGGATCCTGCCGGGGTCGGTCCGGAGGCGGACCCGGAGCCCGTCTCGTGGTACGGCCGATCGAAGCTCGCCGCGGAAAAGGAGGCGAAAGCGGGTGGCGGTTGGTGGTCGATTGTCCGCCCGCCCGCCGTGTACGGCCCGCGTGACACCGATGTCTTCCAGTTCTTCAGCATGGCCAACCGAGGGGTGGTGGCGCTCCCCGGAGGGGAGCGTTGGCTGACCGTGGCATGGGTCGGTGACGTCGTGCGTTCCATGGTGGCGGCGGCGGCAGGCGAGTCCGAGCGCCTCTACCATCTCGGCGAGCCGGATCCGATTCGCCTCGATCGGCTGATCGTGGAGTTGTGCGACGCCGGTGGGGTCAAGGCTCGGACTTTGTATCTGCCTCCGGCTTTGGTTTCAGTCGCCGGAGCGGCCGGAAGCGCTCTCCAGAAATTCGGCTGGAGGCGGGTCGCACTGACTTCGGACAAGGCCCGCGAGCTGCTGGCCCGCCACTGGACGGCGCGGACCGCCAGCAGCCTGGACGATCTCGGGGTGGCGAGCTGGACACGGTGGATCGACGGGGCGGCGACCGCCTGGTCGTGGTACCGAAATCGCGACTGGCTGGACTAAGGTTCGAGATTCTCCTGCTATCATGACGGCGCCAAACTCGGCACCAACGGGGGCCGGAGAAGCGATGTCGGTGACGCTCAACGGAGTGACTGTGGACGTTTTCCAGAAATGTTTCGATTTCAAAGATGCGGATGAGGTCCGCAATCTGGGAGTCTACCCCTACTTCCGGATGATCGCGTCTGGCCAGGATCCGGTTGTGACGATGAACGGTCAGCGAGTGATCATGCTCGGTTCGAACAACTATCTCGGGCTGACCAACCACCCCGAGATCAAAGAAGCGGCGGCAAAGGCGCTCGAAAGCTACGGCACTGGCACCGCCGGCTCTCGGTTCCTCAACGGCACCCTTGAGATTCACGTCGAGCTCGAAGAAAAGCTCGCTCAGTTCATGCGCCGGGAAGCCGCCCTCACCTTTTCGACCGGGTTCCAGGTCAATCTCGGCGTGATCTCGAGCCTGATCGACCGCAAGGACGTGGTGGTGCTCGACAACCTCGACCATGCGTGCATCCTCGACGGCGCGCGCCTCTCCTTCGGGCGCGTCCTCAAGTACCCTCACAACGACATGGAAGCTCTCGAGGAGCGCCTGCGCAGCGTTGACGACGATCGTTCGACCATGATCATCGTCGACGGCGTGTTTTCGATGGAGGGCGATGTCGCCGACCTTCCACGCATCGTCGAGCTCAAGAAGAAGTTCGGCGCGAGACTGATGATCGACGACGCCCACGGCATCGGCGTGATGGGCGAGCATGGCCGCGGGACGGCCGAGCACTTCGGGCTCGAGGACGAGGCCGATCTCGTCATGGGCACATTCTCCAAATCCCTGGCGACGGTCGGTGGCTTCGTTGTCGGTGACAGCAAGATCATCGACTTCATCAAGCACAACGCGCGTTCGCTGATCTTTTCCGCAGCGCCGCCTCCGGCATCGGTCGCTTCCGTGATCAAGGCGATCGAGATCATCGAGCGCGAGCCTGAGCGCCGGCAACGTCTGTGGGAGCACACGGCCTACATGAAGCGTGAGTTCACGACCATGGGATTCGACACCGGCGAATCGGAATCGCCCGTCATTCCGCTGGTCGTGGGCGAGGACGTGGCCGCCTTCAAAATGACGATTCGACTCCAGGAGGAGGGGGTCTTCGCCAACCCGGTGGTTTCGCCGGCAGTGCCCGAAGGCCGCGCGATGATGCGCACCTCGTACATGGCGACGCATACCCGGGAGCATCTCGACCGCGCGCTCGAGGCCTTTCGCAAGGTGGGCCGTGAGATGGGGGTCATCGCTTGAAGGTCAAACCCGTCGGGGGGCGCTCGGATCGAGCGAGGTTCATCGATTTTCCGTGGAAGATCTACCGGGACGACCCGAATTGGGTGCCGCCGCTCAAGGCATCGGTCCGGGAGCTGCTCGATGCGAAGAAACACCCTTTTTATGACGGCGGCAAGGGCGCCGAGGTCGAGCTCTTCATCGCCTGGGAGGGTCGTGACGCTGCAGGGCGCGTGGCCGCGATCCTCAACCACAATCACAACCGGGCCCACGACGAGAAGGTCGTGTTCTTCGGGTTCTTCGAGACCATCGATCGGCCCGATGTCGTTCGCGAGCTGCTGGGTGCGGTCGAGAAGTGGGCCGTCACCAAAGGTGCTGTCGCGGTGCGAGGGCCGATGAATCCCTCGACCAACTACGAGTGCGGCTTGTTGATCGAAGGCTTCGCCCTGCCGCCCGCGCTGATGATGACTTACAACCCGCAGTCTTATCCCCGCCTCATCGAAGGTGCCGGTTACCGGAAGGCCAAAGACCTGCACGCGTACATCTCGCCCGTGCACGGAGCCAGCTTGGCTCGCCTCCAGAAGCTGGCGGAGCGGACGAGGGCGCGCAACCCAGGCCTGACGACGCGCGGCGCCAATCTCTCGGACTTCCATGGCGAGGTCAAGCTCGTGCAGGAGATCTACAACTCGGCGTGGGAAAAGAACTGGGGCTTCGTGCCGATGACCGACGCCGAGATCGAGTGGCTCGCCAAGGAGCTCAAACCGCTGGTCCACCCCGAGCTGTTGCGCTTCGCGTTTTACGACAACGAGCCGGTCGCCTTTCTCCTCACCATGCCCGACTGGAACCCGGTCTTGGCGGACCTCGACGGCTCCCCCCTGCGTCACCCGCTGCGAACCCTCAAGCACGTGCTCAAGAGCAAGCCCGAGAACATGGAGGGCCTGCGTCTTTTCACCCTCGGCACCAAGCCGGAGCACCGCAAGCGCGGGATCGAGGGCATCCTCCTCGGCGAGGGGCTGCAGGTCAGCCTCGACGTGGGCTACAAGTGGTGCGAGTACTCCTGGATCCTCGAGGACAACGAGCTCACCAAGCGGGCCGTCCGGCTGATGGACGGCGAGCTCTACAAGGTCTATCGCGTCTACGAAAAAGCCATCGGTTGACGCCCACCCACCCAGATACAGGATGCGCCCACCCAACCACCCGCCCGGGTACAAGATGCAGGTTCCACCCAACCCTCACACGAGGCGAACCATTTTTCATGGCGTGGGTGGGGGCCGTGCATCCTGAACCCTGCATCCGGAGGAGAGGGTGGGGCGCTAGTTGCAGAGCCGCTTTCCGGGCTCCTTGGCGTTGCCGGTCGCGCGCAGGAAGCGTTTGCTGAGGTCGCGGACCATTTTCCGGATCTGTCGCTCGCTGTCGTTGACGCCGTTCAACGGAATCTGGGCCGCGGCGAGCGCCTGGTGGCCGCCACCGAAGCCGCGGCGACCAGCGAGGTTGCGAGCGATGCGGCCCGCGTGACGGTCCCGATCGGTTGTCCGGAGACTGATGTGAAGCCAGTCTTTAACCACCCCGATGGTCATCGTCCAGTCGACCTCTTCGGCCCGCAAGAGCAGGTCCGCCGCCTCGGCGATCATCTCGGGTGACTCCATTTGACCCAGGAAGGAGACGATCCGGTTGCCATGGACCTTGGCCTCGTCCAAGGCCGTGCGGAGCTTCGAAAAGTAGCTTCGGGGCAGAGGGGCCTGAACGATGCGACCGAGGGCCCGGGCGTTGGCGTAGGGGTAGAGTGCGAGAAAAGCTTCGACGTCTGCGCGGGTGCTCTCGCGGCCGAGATCCTGGGTGTCGGAGCGGATGCCGTAGACCATCGCGGTAGCGACCGGTGTCGGGATCTCGATGCGAGCCTCTCTGAGGTACTCGTAGAGCATCGTCGAGGTGGCGCCGTAGCGGCTTCGTACATCGGTGAAGCGCGCCGATCGGGTTTCAGGCCGAATCGGGTGGTGGTCGATGACGACGTCCAATCGCACCGAGGTATCGAAGCTGACGTTGCCCGCCCCGGGTTGGGCGTCGACCATGCTCAGCCTGTCGAATCGGTCGAGGTCGAGGTCGCTGAGGGGACGGGTGTTGAGCGAGAGGTACTTGAGCAGCGCGAGGTTCTCGGCGCGCCAGATGCCGCCCGAGTGTCCGATCGAGCACGCGATTTCGTGACGCTCGTTGGCAAGCTCGCGGAGCGCCGCCGCGGCCGCGATGGCATCAGGGTCCGGGGTGTTCTGGACGATGATCAACATGCTGCGGGCGCCGTCGAGGACGGACGAAAGCCGCGCCAGTCGCTTGGCCGGGGTCACGGCGGGACTCACGCCGCCCACCCGCTCCATGTGAATCGTGGATTCAATGCCATCGCTTTCATTCAACCCCAGCGGGGGAGTATACCGCGCCCACCCAACCACCCAGATACAAGATGCACGATCCAAGATGCAAGGCCACCCACCCTCTCCCTCGGGCATACCGGCGAGCATACCATCTTGCATCTTGTATCGTGCATCTGGGCGGGTGCGCGGGTGGGAACATCTTGTATCCTGAATCAGGCACCTTTTGGAAAGGACCTCGCCATGTTCGAAATCAGACATCTTCTCACCATCGATGCGCCGGTCCCGGTGGTTTATATGGCGATCACCGAGCAGGAGGGTCTCGCCGGCTGGTGGACGACCGACACGATCGCCAAACCCACGGTCGGCTCGATCGCGGGTTTCAGGTTCGGCGATCGCTACCACAACACGATGCGCGTCGAGGTGCTCGAGCAGGACTCGCGGGTCGAGTGGGTGTGCCTCGACGGCGACAAGGAGTGGGTGGACACCTTCTTCGTCTTCGAGCTCGAGAGCCGCGAAGGGTCGACCGCCCTTCGCTTCACCCACGGCGGTTGGCGCGAGATGACCGATTTTTTTGCAGCGTGCAACTACAACTGGGGTTTCTACATGCGGAGCCTCAAGTCGTACTGTGAGTCCGGCAAGGGCCAGCCGTTCAGCCAGGGCGACTAGAAGATGATCCGTCGAGTCTGGTTCGTGATGCTGGCGATCTGTGTGTTGCTGGTGGTCGCGGCCGTGCTCGCCATCACCCACCTGCGGGCCCGGTCGGCAGCCAGCCGACTGCCCGAGCGTGGCTCGGTGTCCGAGGTGATCGTCGGGTGTCCGGCCCGGGTTCAGATCCTGATCGACGGGCGCGGGATTCCCCACCTCGAGTCGGACAGCGAAACCGCGTTGTGGTTCGGCCACGGCTATGTGCACGCCAGGGACCGCTTTTTCCAGATGGAGCTGGCGCGGCGTGCGGGTGCGGGCCGGCTGGCCGAGGTCTTCGGCGAGATCGCTTTGCAGAACGACCGCAAGATGCGGACGCTCCGCCTTGCCGCGACCGCCAGACGGCAGAGTGCCTCGCTGTCGATGGAGGAGCGAAGGGTCCTCGAAGCCTATGCGTCCGGAGTCAACGCCGCGCTGCAACGATTCGGGCGGTGGATCGCGCCGGAGGCGTGGTTGCTCGGCCTCGATCCCGAACCCTGGAGGATCGAGGACTCGCTGACCATCGGGCTGCTGCTCCAGCTCGATCTCAGCTGGGCGATGGGCGAGGAGCTCCAACGAGCGATCGAGCTGGCACGGCTCGGCCGCGAGCGAGCGGTGGATCTCTGGGGTTGGACCCCATCGCAGGCGCGCGCATGGATCCCACCAGGCGAGGGCGTCAAGCGACCCCGTCGTGACCACGAACCCATCACACCGGCGATGGGCGGCTTCGGTTCCAACAGTTGGGCAGTGATGGCGGAGAGGAGCGCGACCGGAACGCCTCTGTTGGCTAACGATCCCCACATCGGGGTACAGATGCCGGGGACCTTCTTTGCCATCCACCTTCGAGGTCCGAGGACACACGTCGCGGGTGTTTCGATCGCCGGCATTCCGGGCGTCGTGATCGGCCACACCGAGGAGGTTGCCTGGGGGTTGACCCTGGCGATGGTCGATGATCAGGATCTCTTCGTCCTCGTCCTCGACGACGCCGGCAACCGGGAACTGATCGACGGCCGCTGGAGCCCGTTGAGGACGGTCGCCGAGGATATCGTCGTGCGGTGGCAGGAGACGCCGGTCCTGCTCAAGGTCCGGCTCTCCCAGCACGGTCCGGTGGTCCGCGAGCAGAGGGGGGAGACCCTGGCGCTCTCCTGGGCGGGCCACAACGGGCCCGGCATGGCGTCGGCGATCCTCGGGATGAATCGGGCGGACTCGGTGACGGAGGCCGCTGGCGCCTGGACGGGAGTCGTCGGTCCTGCGATGAACCTCGTGGTGGCCGATTCCGAGGGCCGGATCCTGCACCAGGTGGTCGGTCGGATCCCGGATCGTGGGCGAGGGGCGGGCCGCCTGCCGTCTCCCGGATCCGATTCCCGGTGGGCGTGGAGCGGCTTTCGACGGGTTGCGGCCGAGGCGCGCCTCGACCCCAGCGAGGGCTTCCTGGCGACCGCCAACCACGACGTTTTTGGTGAGGGCGACTTTCCCGAGAAGGATCGATTTCCGGGCGAGTTCGCACCTCCGTGGCGGGTTCGCCGCATTCGGGCAGTGCTCGCCGCGCGATCGGACTGGACAGTCGATGACTTTGCCGCTTTCCAGGGAGATGTGGTCTCGGGCCGAGCGATCGCGGTCCTCAGACAGCTGAGGCCCGAGCTCGAGGAACGCACGGGACCGAGCGCCGAGACGCTGAAAGCCTGGGACGCGAGCATCGATGTCGGATCGGCGTCGGCCACCCTCTACTCGGAGTTCATGCTGGCACTCGCGAGGGCCGTCGGCGGCGACGAGGCGAGGCGAGACGGTCTCGACTGGAACCCTCTCGGGCCCGAAGGTCTCGTGCGTTTGCTGGCAGGAGGCATCGACCAGACGTGGTGGAACGATGTCGAAAGTGCAGGCAACCAAGGGAGAGCCGAGATCCTCGACCGGGTGCTCGACGAGCTCGATCGACAGGGGCAGCAACGACCGTGGGGCGAGGTCCACCAGGTGAGCTTCCACCATCCACTCGGTGGATTGCCCTTCATCGGCAAGCTCGTCGCTGACTCGTGGAGTCGAGGACCGTACGCGGTTCCCGGTGGCAATGTGACAGTCAACGGCATGTATTGGAACGGCAACCGTCCGTATGCCGTGACGTCCATCCCGGCAGTACGCTTTGTCGCTGATGTCGGCCACTGGGACGACACGGTCCTCGTGCTGCCGATGGGGCAGAGTGGTCGCCCGTGGTCCCGGCACTACTCTGATCAGGCGGCGAGCTGGCTCAACCTCGAGGCGGTCAGGTTTCCCTTCAGCCGCGAGGCCGTCGAGAGGGCGACCGCAGCGAGAATCGAGCTCGTGCCCGCCCCTGCCCACAAACCGAAGGTGGATCGAGAATGACGACCGACAGCATCGCAGAGAACAGCCCTTCTGGCGAGGGCGTGGCCCGCCTCGCTCTCGTGACCTGCGGTCCGCAGCTCGAGGTGGCGCTGGCATGTCCGTCCTCTGAAGCTGTCTCACTGGTTCGCCTCGGGGGCGTGGCACCCCGCTCGACCCTCGTGCTGGCGGCGGTGGATCTGCTGGTCGAAGATGCGGGCATGAAACCGGGAGGGGTCCGAGAGGTCGTTGTTTCCAGGGGGCCTGGGTCCTTCACCGGCATTCGCGCCGGATTGGCGACCGCGGCGGGCCTTGTCGCTGCTGTGGATGCGACGTGTTTGGCTTTCGACTCCCTCACGATGCTGGCGGCACGATGCGACAGCGCGGGCGAGGTGTGGAGCGCGCAGCCGGGCCGGCGGGGCGAGGTGTACGCCCGCCAATTCGATATCGTCCGTGACGTGCCGCCCCGAGCGCTGACCGAGATCGAGGTCCTCCCGGTCTCGGCTGCCGCGGATCGAGGTCCGTGGGTAACGGCCGAGGCCCTCGACCTCGGCGACGTCACTCGCGCGGTTCGTGTTCGCAGCTCGGCGGAAGCGCTCCTCAGGTTGGTGGAGATCGGTGCGCCGCCGGACCTGCCCGAACCACTCTACGTCGAAGGACCTCCATTTCACAGCAAGGCCGAGAAAGGCTGAGATGGGCGAACGGCTGTCGGTTCGATTCCCGCAGGTGGGTGATGCGCGGGCATTGGCGGAAGCGGAGCTGCTGTGTTTCTCGGACCCCTGGCCGCCGCAGTTCTTCGTGTCCGAGATCCTGGCCGACGGCCGTTTCAATAGGCTCCTGGTGGACCCGAAGGGTTCAATGGTGGCCTATCTGTTCTGTGCATGGCAGTATCTCGACCTGCATGTGCTCAAAGTGGCGACCCTTCCCCCGTACCGACGGACCGGCCTGGCTCGGCGGCTCATGGCATTGGCGGAAGAACACGCCGGCGACATGGGCGGAGAGACGCTGACGCTCGAGGTGCGGAAGTCGAACACCGAGGCTGTCGCGCTGTACGAGGCACTCGACTACTACCGCGCGGGTCTTCGTCGCGCCTACTACCAGGATGGTGAAGACGCCGTCGTCATGACGAAGAGGATCGAAAGTACTCTCTGAGATCCAAGATGCGCACGCCACACCCACGGACCACGATGTCATCCTGAGCGAGGCCCTCCGAGGGCCGAGTCGAAGGATCCCCCGAACTCACCCTCAGCAGCCATCCGTGGCCGTTGCCATGGGGGTCTCCTAGAGGGTGGGTGGTTGGCTTACGGCCACTGGCTGATGAGGGTGAGTCACGTCGCCCTTTGGGCGATAGTACTTCTCCGGAGACTGTCTCCGACGTGAGGGGATCCCTCGACTACGGCGTCGCTTCGCTCCACCTCCGCTCGGGATGACAAAGGAGGTCGGTGCGCGCTACTTAGGACGTGCCATCTCGTCCGGGCGAACCAGCTCGTCGAATTCCTCCGCAGTGAGAAGCTTCAACGCGACTGCTGCTTCTTTCAGGGTAATGCCCTCGGCGTGGGCCTTTTTGGCGATCCTGGCCGCGTTGTCGTAGCCGATTTTCGGGTTGAGGGCGGTGACCAGCATCAGGCTTCGGTCGACCAGCTCCGAGATCCGTTCGCGGTCCGCTTCGATGCCCGAAACGCAGTTGTCGGCAAAGCTCCGGCACGCGTCTCCGAGGAGTTGGATCGACTGCAGGAGGTTGAAGATCATCACGGGTTTGAAGACGTTGAGCTCGAGGAATCCTCCGGATCCACCAACGGCGATCGCGACGTCGTTGCCCATGACCTGGGCCGCGACCATCGCCAGCGCCTCACTCTGGGTTGGATTGACCTTGCCCGGCATGATCGACGAACCGGGCTCGTTGGCCGGTAGAATGATCTCGGCGAGACCGGTGCGTGGACCGGAGCCGAGGAGCCGCACATCGTCGGCGATCTTCATCAAGGACACGGCGATGGTCTTCAAGGTCCCGCTTGTCTGTACGACCGCATCGTGCGCTCCGAGGGCTTCGAAGAAATTGGCGGCCGGTACGAATGGGAGGCCGGTGATCTCGGCGATCTCTGCCGCGGCTCGCCGGGCGAAGTCGCGGTGGGTGTTGAGCCCGGTGCCGACCGCCGTCCCGCCCAGCGCCAGCTCGTAGAGATCCGGGAGGTCCCGGCGAACCCGTTCGATGCCTTTGTCGATTTGGCAGGACCAGGCTGAGAATTCGTCGCCGAGGGTCAGCGGCACCGCGTCCATGAGGTGGGTCCGGCCGATCTTGACGATGTCGTCGAAGGCCGATGCCTTGGCTGCCAGCGCGTCACGAAGGTGGCTCATCGCCGGAAGAAGGTGATGAACGATGCGCTCCGCGGCCGCGATGTGCATGGCCGTCGGAAAGGTGTCGTTCGACGACTGCCCGCGGTTGACGTGATCGTTGGGGTGAACGGGGTCTTTCGAGCCGATCTCTCCGCCGGCCAGCTCGATCCCCCGATTGGCGATGACCTCATTGGCATTCATATTGGTCTGTGTGCCGCTGCCCGTCTGCCAGACGACCAGGGGGAAGTGCTCGTCGAGGCTGCCGTCGATCACCTCCTGGGCAGCGCGGCAGATCAGCTCGCCGATCGTGGCGTCGAGCACCCCGAGACTGACGTTGGTCCGGGCGGCGGCCAGCTTGAGAATTCCGAGGGCGCGGATGAGCTCCCGCGGCATCCGTTCGTCACCGATCCGGAAGTTGGCGAGGGAACGCGCCGTCTGAGCTCCCCAATAGCGATCGGCGGGGACTTCGACCTCGCCCAGGCTGTCCATTTCTGTTCTCGTAGCCATTGTCATCCTCCCCTGGAAGATAATCATGCCACAGCGCCAAAAGCTTCCTGAAATGAACGATTTGAGTGGCCTGGAATGGATCAAACCTCACATTAGAGGTAAGATAGGGCCATGGGACTGTTGGGAGAGATGCTGGTCGAGCGTGGGGCTATTTCAGTCGAGCAGCTCCACACGGGCCTCGCGGCGTGCCGAAAGGGCGGCGAGCGGCTCGGGACCTATCTCGTCGATTACGGTTTCATCGATGAGCGGTCGCTGCTCGAGGCGCTCGCAGAGCAGCACGGTGTTCCCTTCATCTCCGAACCGACCCTTCTCGAGTTCTTGAGGGCCCTCGACAACGGAGTGCTGCCCCGGCCGATGCTGAACCGACTGCGTGTCGTTCCTTTCAGGAAGGTGAAGGACCGGATCCAGGTGGCCATGAGCAACCCGGCGGACGGGGGCGCGATCGATCGCATCGCCAACTACACACAGCTACACGTCGAACCCTTCGTCGCGTCGGACCGGACGATCGAGCTGGCGCTGCAACATGTCAAGGACGTCCTGCCGGTCGCCGTCGAGGCGGCGAACGAGGACCTCCTCACCGATGTCATCGAGGAACAGGATGGCTACACCTGGTCCGATCTGTGGGAGCCGCGGCTCAAGCCCGAGGTGCTGTTGCAGATGCACAGCCGGCCCCGCGCCGCCGGTGTGGTGATGGTGGCGAGCTTCCCCGGCCTGGTGCCGGTTGGCTCGGGCGAGGGCAAACAGCGAGGCGCCAAGGTCGACAACACCGACCTTCTCCGACGTCTCGGCGCCGCCTCGACCGCCGGCGAGGTCGGAGAGCTGCTGGTTCACTATGCGGCCCAGCGCCTCGACCGCCTGTGTCTCTTCGCCGTCCACCACGGCAAGGTTTCGGGATGGATGGGTCGCGGCTTACCGCTCGACGCCGCCGATCTGAGGTCGTTCTCGGTCTTTGCCGAGATCCCCTCGATCTTCTGGGAGCTCGAGGAGAGTGATCGATACCTCGGACCGATCCCGGGCGGTCCGGTCGACGACGACGTGCTCAAGGTCCTCGGACCACCACAGCCGAACGAGGTCCTGGTCGTACCGCTGAAAATGAAAGGTCGCACCAAGGGCTTTCTGATGGGTGATATCCCCGGCCAAAAGGTCCCGGACTCGGTCGTCGACGAGATGGTGCCGGCCGCGCGGGCCGCCGGGGAGGCACTGACGGCGGTTCTGCACGGACGCGCCTGACGCGTTCCTCCCTTCCACCCGGCTTCGGCTGTGCGGCTTCCACCGCCCGCCGCACCGCGGCTCTGCGGCCCGGTCGTCGCTGACACTGACGCGTGGCGCATTCGTTTTGCCGTAAAGCCGTTCAGCCGATCCACCCTCATTCGCGCTAATATGGGGCGATGAAACGTCTTGGTGAGATTCTTCTCGACCGTGGGTCGATCGCGGTCGCCGAGCTCCACACAGGGCTCGAGGCCTGCCATCACAGGGGCGGAAGGCTGGGCACCCAGCTGCTCAAATTCGGTTTCGTTGACGAGCACGCACTGCTCGACGCCCTGTCGGAGCAGCTCGAGGTGCCCTTCGTCACCGCCTCGGTGCTGCGGCGAGCGCCCGACAAGCTCCGCCGGATGATTCCCCGCGACGTGGCCAGGCGTCTCCAGGTCCTGGTCTTCGAGGAAAAGGACGGAGATCTGAGCGTGGCGATGACCACGCCTCGGAACCCGGCCGCCATCGAGGAGGTCGTGAGCTACATCGGTCTCGACATCACGCCTCACGTGGCCACCGAGGCCGGGATCCTCACGGCCCTGGCCGAAATCCCCGAGGAGGAAGCTTCCACACCGGCGCCGCGGTCTCCCGAGCCCGGTTTTGTCGACGCTTCTGACGAGTGGCAGAGATTGTGGACGCCGCCCAGGATGCAGTCGATCGATCTCCTGCGCAGTTCGAGCCGTGCACTGAAGGGCAAGCCGCCGATGGCCTCGACCTTTCCGGGTCTCGCGCCCGTGCCCGACAGCAAGCGGCCGCCCGCGGCAGGCCCACTCGGGGACGAGCCGTATCGTCAGCTGCTGCGCGAGGTGGATCAGCGGGACCAGGTTGGCGAGCTGGTGCTTCGTCGGGCGTTGACCGTGCTCGAGCGGTGCTGTCTTCTCGCGGTCCACTCGGGAAAGGTGGTCGGATGGCTGGCCACGGGCGCTGGTGTCGTCCTCGACGACGTCCAGTCGTTCTCGGTGCCGCAAGGTGCCGAATCGGTACTGGCGAAGGCGAACGGCTCGGAGGGCTATTGGGGCCCCATTCCTCCTGGCGAGGTCAACGCCATGATCCAGAGGGTCCTCGGCGATCCACCGCCGGTCGAGATCGGTATATGCCCGGTTCTGGTCAAAAACCGTGTGGTCGCCTACCTCCTGGGCGACGCACCGGGCAGGCTCGTATCCGATCCGGATCGGAAAGGTCTTCTCGAAGCCGCCCAGAAGGCCGGCCTCGCTTTCGAGGTTTTGATACTGAGGAAGAAGATCGTCACCTAGCCGCCCACCCACCCACCCGGATACAAGGCACACTCGCCCTTCCGCCCGCGCGGATACAGGATGCAAGTCCCACCCAGCCTGCCCCTCGGTCTCACGCACCGGCCTTGGGTTGGGTGGGTGGCCTTGTATCTTGGATCTT
>JBFFBV010000101.1:0-16826 GCA_041560205.1 Candidatus Sulfomarinibacter sp. | reverse complement strand
GGCCAGCGCCGGCAACAGGACGATCGCACCGGCCATGTTCAAGAGGAACATGAAGGTGAGGAGGATCCCCATATCGGCCTGAAACTTGATCGGCGCAAAGATCCAGGTGGCGACGCCGGTTGCGAGCGTGATGCCGGTGAAGATGACGCCGCTGCCGGTCAACCTGAGCGTTGCGGAGTATGCGTCGTGAATCGACTGGCCTTCTTGCAGGAGACTCTTGAAGCGGCTGTAGATGTAGATCCCGTAGTCGACGCCGACACCCACTCCGAGTGCCACCACCGGCAGGGTCGAGACCTTGAGGCCGATCTCGAGGATCGCCATCAGGGCGTACGCCAGGATCGACACCAGGGACAGTGGAATGACGATGCTGAGGGTCGCCTTGAGGGACCGGAATGTGACCAAACACAGGACGATAATGGCCGCGAAGACCCACATCAACATCGGGAACTGCGCCGCCGAGACCGCCTGGTTCGTTGCAGCCATCACGCCGACGTTTCCGGTCGCGAGGCGGAACCTGAGCTCTTCGCTGCCGCGCTTCTTGTCGAAGTCCTCGACCGCGGCGACGATACGGTCGATGGTCTCGGCCTTGTGGTCCTTGGTGTAGATGTAGACCGGCATGACGCTGCAGACGCCGTTGAGCAGACCGGTGGCGGTATCGATGTAAGTCACCGACTGCGCCATCATCGACGGGTTGCGCGGCAGCTCGCGCCATTTGAGGCTGCCCTCGTTCCAGCCGGCGTTGATGATCTTGGCCACGCCGCCGATGCCGAAGATTCCCTGCACGCCTTCGACGTTGCGCACGTGCCACTCGAAGTCGTCGATCACGCTCATCACGCCGTGCTCGGTGCACGCCTCGGGGTGGGCCTCGATGATGGTGGTGATCACATCAACCCCGATCGAGAAGTGGCTGGTGATGACGTCGGTGTCGATGTTGTACTGCGAGTCCGGCCGCAGCTCGGGCACACCGGCGTGCAGATCACCGATCTTGATCTGGGTCGCCTTCCAACCGCCCACGACGAAGAGGAGTGCTGCGACGATGACGATGGTGGTCGCGACCCGCGGTATGGTGACCTTTCCCAGGACAGCCCATAGCTTCTCCATTGTGTGTGCACGTTTGATGAGCTTTTCCTGATAGCCCGACTCGAGTTGGACATAGGACAGCAGAACCGGCACCAGAATCAGGTCGGTGAGGATGATGACGGCGACCCCGAGGCTGGCGGTGATCGCCATCTCTTGGATCATCCGGATCTCGATGAGCATGATGGTGATGAAACCGATGGTGTCCGACAGCAGGGCGATGCCGCCCGGGATGATCAGGCGGCGGAAGGTCGATCGCGCGGCCTCGACCCGTTCGAGCCCGTCGAAGACCTCGGCCCGGTAAGCGCTCACCATCTGAACGCCATGGCTGACTCCGATCGCGAATATCAGGAACGGCACGAGGATCGACATCGGGTCGATGCCAAAGCCGAGCAAGGTCAGCAACCCGAGCTGCCAGACCACGGCCACGAAGGCGCAGCCGATGACGATGACCGTCAATCTGAAGCTCTGCGAGTAGACGTAGACAAAGACCGCGGTGATGATGAAGGCGATCAGAAAGAAGAGAACGACCCTCGCAGCGCCCGACGCGAGGTCGCCGATAACATTGGCGAAGCCGATGATGTGGTAGTCGAAATCGACGCCGACCTCGTGGTTCGAGTACTTGTCGCGGATCGACTCGAGCTCGTCCGCGACGCCGATGTAGTCGAGCTTCTCACCGGTGTTGGGGTTGAACTCCAGCAGCTCGGCGGCGACGATCGCGGCCGAAAAGTCGTTCGCCACCAACCGCCCCATGTAGTTGGATTTGAGGATGTTCTCGCGCACCTTGGCGAGCCCCTCCTCGTTCGGCTCGAAGTCGTCAGGAATGACGTTGCCGCCAGAGATGCCGTCCTCGACCACCTCGGTGAATCGAACGTTGGGGGTGTAGAGTGACATCACCCGAGTGCGGTCGACGCCGGGAATGAAGAAGACCTCATCGGTGACCTCTGCCAAAACCTCGAAGAAATGGGGCGTGAAAATGTCGCCGTCACGGGCCTTGATCGCGATCACGACCCGGTTGGCACCACCGAACGCGTCGCGGTACTCGAGGTAGGTCTGCATGTAGGGATGCTTGAGTGGCAGCATCTTGGCGAAGCCGGCGTCGATCTTGAGGTGCGAGGCCTGGTAGGCCATGAAGATGGTCAAAAGGATGAAGATGACGACCACCAGCCGACGATTGCGGAAGATGAGGTTTTCGAGAGTCGTGATCATCGTTGTCTCCCTTCCGCTCAGCTCTCGCCAGCGATCAGCTGGTCGAGAGTCGAAATCTTGACCCCGAACTCGCCGACAAGGATGAGGGACCCGTCACCGACGTCGACCACTGCTGAGATCCCGCGGCGGTTCGCCTGCGGATGGAGTTCGAATGTGTTGCCGTCGTCCGAGGAGGTCAGCACCGCACCGGCGAGACCGACGATGACGATGGTCCCGTCATCCAGCCGGAGACCGTCGGTCAACATGGCGACGGTGCCGGTGTCGAGCTCCTGCCAGCTCTCACCGGCGTCGTCGGAGCGGAAAAGATGGCCCCTGAGACCAAATAACAGGACGCTGTCTCCCTCGAGAGGCAGGACACCGAAGTACGAGCCCTGGTACTCCGTCGGCAAGGTCATCCAGTTTTCGCCGCCGTCGTCAGATCGATAGAATGAGCCGGCCTCGGCTGCAATATACAGTTTGCCGTTGTCGGCACGGGCAATCTTGTGCAGGTGCCAGTCGTCTTCACTGATCCACCTCGAGGACCAGGTGGCGCCGCCGTCGGTGGTCTCGTAATAGGCGCCGTAGGCACCGATCGCGATCCCGTTGTCAGCGTCCGAGAACCAGACGTCGAAGAATGGCGCCTCGTCGTCGGGGGCCCAGGTGACGAGCTCCCAGGTGACGCCGCCGTCCGTGGTGCGCACGATCGCAGAGTCGTGGCCGACCGCCCAACCGAGGTCGCGATCGTGGAAGTAGACCCCTGTAAGCATGGTTCGCGTCGGTGACGCCTGCTGGTGCCAGCTCTCGCCGCCGTCCTCCGACACCAGCACGTGGCCCCGTTCTCCGACCGCCACCAGCGCGCCTTCGACCGCAACCGCGTCGAGGGCGAGTGTCTTTGCAGCGAGGCGAGCCACGATCGCCGGCTCGGGCGCGATCTCGTCCTGAGATGCGGCAAGATTGCACGTGAAGACGACCGCGACCAGGACGAAAACCCTCACGGTCTGTCGGGTGGTGTTGAGTCTGCTCTGTCGGGTCGCGAGCTCAGCGACCCGGGCGGGGGAAGTGCCTGATGGTGCGTCCATCTGCCGTCCTCCTCGTCTTCGGTTTGAACCCGAAAAAAAGCGGACGGGCCCAGAGGCCCGTCCGCCGTTGCAGTCGATTGCCTAGCGCTTGCCGGCGCGGCGGAGTGCAGCCGGAGTGTAGTCGTCGAGGCTGCGCTTGATTTCGAACTCGTACGGCGGGAACTCGCTGTTGAGACCGATCGCCAGGTAACGGCCGGCCTGCAGGTCGGTATGGACCTCGAGCGAGGTCCAGGTGGCGGGCACGTTGTAGTAGTTCATGGCGTGGCCTTCGGAAACTCGCCACAGCTGGTCTCGCTTGTCGTAGCTATCGACAGCGACGATCTGCCAGGAGTCCTCGTCGAGGTAAAAGACGCGACGTTTGTAGATGTGGCGGGCGCCCTCCTTGAGGGTCGAATCCACGACCCACACCCGGTGCAGTTCGTAACGCGGGAAATCCTGGTTGATGTGGAGCGGCGTCAGGATGTCTTTGAACTTCACCGATGGGTCCTGCAGCTTGTAGGAGTTGTACGGGACGTAGATCTCTTTTTTCCCGACCAGCTTCCAGTCGTAGCGGTCAGGGGCGCCGTTGTACATATCGAACTGGTCGGAGGTGCGCATGGCGTCGGCCGCAGTGCCGGGGTTGTCGTATGCAACGTTCGGTGCGCGGCGGACCCTCCGCTGTCCCGGGTTGTAGAGCCAGGCGTTGCGGTGCTCCTTGACCTGGTCCAAGGTCTCGCCGACCAGCAGGATGCCGCCCGCGAGACGGGCCGGCGCCATCACCTCCTGCTTGAAGAAAAGGATCCGGTTGTTGAGGTCCGCCTCCGCCTTGCCCTCCATGCTGTACTGCATGTAGAACTCGTCGCGGAAGGTGACCAGGGTGTAGCTGCCGCCGCGGGTTGGCGCCGCCTGACCGATGGTACGGGCGGCGCTGTCGGCGCGATAACGCAGCAGGTGGTTCCAGATCACCTCGACGCCCTGCTTGGGAATCGGGAACGGAATGCCGTTGATGGCGCCGGTGACGCCGTTGCCGCCCTCCGTCAGCCTCGCGGTGGCCGCGATCTCCCTGGTCTTGTCGTAAATCCGTTGCGGGTAGGCGGCGCTCCGGCGGGTCGGGTAGACGTTCATCTTGTAGGTGTCGGGATAGGTTGTGAGCAGCGCCTTCTGTCCTTCGGTCAGCTTGTCCGCGTACTGATCCATGTTGGCGGCCGTGATGGTGAAAAGCACTTCGTCATCCGCAAAGGGATCGATGTAGTGCGTGTCGGGCTTCCACGCCGCGGGCGGGGTCGCGAGACCTCCCTCCCAGGCCGGGATCGTGCCGTCCTCATTGCCCGCCTTGATGGCGCCCATCGGTGTCAGCTCATTGCCGAGCTTGGCGATTTCATCGGGCGAGAGCTCGGCCCACACTGTCGCCGTCGTACCGACGGCCAGCACCAGCGCGCAGCCGAGGATGAATGTCGAATTCTTGCGCATCTTCTTTCCTCCCTTCTAGAACGAGAACTTGATGAAACCGCCGATGAAATCGCGGTCGTTGATGAGGTTATACCGGTCAGCCCCCTGGTACCGGGTGTAGCTGAAGTCGACCTGCCACGCATTCTGGTAGGCGGCCTGGATGCCAACAGACAGCGCCTGGCGGCCGGCGATGAAGGAGCCGCCTGGGCCCGGAGTCACGCCGTCGACGTCGTGTCCCCAGGAGATGCGTGGCGCGAGGCTCCACGCGCCGATGGCATTGTTGTAGGTCAGACGGCTGACCAGCCGGTAGCCCCACGAGAAATCGTCGGCGAAGTGCTCGGGCCGTTCCCAGTCCTGGCCGGGGTGGAAGCCTCCAGGCAGCGACATCGCGGGATTGCCGCTGGTGTAAGTGCCGGGGCCCTCGAACCGCAGCTCATCCTTCGACGGCATGTCGAAGACCTTGTGGAAACCGAACTCGCCGAGGATTACGGCCTGGTCGGCGCCGAGGAACCTGGAGAAGATCTTGGTCAAGGTGAACTGCAGCTGTGAAGTGTCGAGGAGGCGGTAGCCCAGAGCCTCCTCGGAGAATCCGAGTGGGGTTCCGTTGGTGATCTGGCTGGCGTCGGCGTATCTCTGACTGAGCGGTGAGAGGGCTGCGAAGAGCAGCTCGACGTCGTCCACCTGCAGCGGGTTGTCCTGGCGGTAGGTGACCTCACCCTGAAAGGCGATACCCGAGGTGCCGAGCTGCGCGTTCCAGCTCAAACCGTAAAGCTTGATGTCCTCGGGGTAGGCGGTGTACCAGTTCGCGGTCTGGGCAAAGATCGAGACGGCGTTGAGGTTCGCCCACAGCGTTGCCGTTGCATCCGCCTCGGGGCTCACGCCTGGAGGCACTCCGAGAAGATAATACGCCCAGAGCACTGTCGGCACGCCGGAGGCCTGGGCTGCAAGTGCCCCTTGAACGCTGCCCGTGATGCCGTTGATGGTCGGCAGGCGACTGTGATAGTTGACGTAGTACAGACCGAATTCGGTGCCGCCCCAGGATGGAACGAAAAGACGAAGCGCTGCACCGTACTGACCGCCGTCCTCGGGTTCTGCCGTCGTGCCGCGAGGCACACTCATGAACGGGTAGTCGACTGTCTGTGTGGGTGGCACAAACAGGGGCGGCACGCCGGTGTCGGCGAAGTTCCCGA
Source organism: Candidatus Sulfomarinibacter sp. (assembly GCA_041560205.1). Lineage (GTDB taxonomy): Bacteria > Acidobacteriota > Thermoanaerobaculia > Thermoanaerobaculales > Sulfomarinibacteraceae > Sulfomarinibacter. The sequence continues at coordinate 10,864 of JBFFBV010000101.1, read as the reverse complement.
ATGCCAGGAAGACGTCCTCTCCGCCGGGCCCGGCAAAGTCGTTGGTCGAGAAGTAGGTTCCCGGCGGGTCGATGACGATCTCTTCCCACTCGTACTGGTAAAAGCCCTCGATCGCGACGTTTTGCGACAGGTTGAAAGAGGCCCACGCCATACCCAGCGGTCGGAAAGCCTCGCGCAGCTCGGCGCCGGGTACCCGCAGGGCGGAGACGTCGACCGGATTGATCACGCTCAAGCCCCCCTGGATGAAGGTGCTCTCGCCCCAATTGAGGACCTGGCGGCCGACCCGGATCTCGCCGACCGGAAACTGCCACCAGGCGTAGGCGTCCAGCAACTCGGCGCGGCTCCCGGCCCAGTCCAACGCCTCGTCGGTGAGGAAGGTCCGTTCGCAACAGTTGTCGTCCTGCAACACGAAGTCATAGAAAGCACTGCCGCGGACGAAGAAGCCGAAGCGGTGGGATTTGTTTGGATTGGACGCAAAGGCGAAATCGACGGTCGCCTTCGGGGTGTTGCTGACGATCGTCCCCTTTTCGAAGTTGAGGTTGCCGTCGTCGCCGTTGACCGAATCGGCGGTGCCGCCCTCAAACCTGCTGATGATGGCGGTGTCTGGATCTTCGAGGCGGTATCGAGCGCCCCACGACAGGGTCACGTCGAGGCGCAGACTGAAGTTGCTGCTCTTCCCTGAAAGGTCGATACCTTCGGCCGGCGCCGTCCACACCAGAGCGAGCAGTCCAGCGAGCACCACCGCTCCGGCGGCTCGAGCCCTCGGAATGTTCTTGATATGCGACATGTTGGTCATCTCCTCCCTCCAATCCTTGGTGCATTGGAATTGGTTTTTTTCCAAAAAGAAATCGGCCCTTCGATGGGTTGCTTCGAAGGGCTCTCACTGAATCGGCAGTTTGCTTGTTTTTGCTGCGGGGGAATGTGGATTTCGGGTGGAGAATCACCAAGCGAGTGGATGAGATCTGGGCCACCCCAGGTTCGTCGCAACGCCAACCCCCTCCCAGTGTCCATCATCTATGCGATGAAGCTATTCATTCAGCTCGAATGACGCTGCGAAGCATAACACAGCAAGGGCTGTCAACGGTTCTCCTGAGGAGATTGAGACTAGACCTATTTTGATTCGAGGATCGAGGAGGAACACGACTCGAGGAAGTGGCCCCGGCTGGCGGACACGAGCTCGCCAATGCTGCCCACAGATGACACAGATCCACACAGATCCACACAGAAAAGACCATCTGTGTGATCTGTGGATCTTTGGGCTGGTCGGGCGAAAATCCGGATTTATGTGAGTCCCAGCCTCTTTCTCGTCAGTGCCTCGAGACCTCCGGCAAGCACCAGTTCTTGAGCAGCCGGCCCAATCGGTGAGAGCGGGTACGTCTCACCGTTCCACGTGGCCTTTGCATTTGGAAAATCGATTTTCAGATCGCCGGCCGGTATGGTCTTGGAACCCTGTCCGGCCTCCGCACCGTGTGCCGAGCGAATAGCTTCGGACAGAGCAGGGCTTTCGATGCAGATGAATGCGTTGTTGAAAGCGTTTCTGAGGTAGGTCTGCGAAAACGAGGCGGCGATCACCATCTGGATGCCGCGGTACTTGAGGGCGGTCGCCGCTTGCTCGCGCGACGAACCGGAGCCGAAGTTGCGCCCTGCGACGATGATGTCGCCGTCCGCGGCGATCTCCTGGAATGCAGGATCGTAGTTGGCCATGGCGTAGGTCGCCATCTGCTCCGGCGTGAGGTCGTCACGATAGGTGACGTCCTTGCCATAAATACCATCCGTGTTGAGGCTGTCGACCGGCAGCAAGAGGGCGCGCCCCTCGAGCGTTTCGGGGAAGCCCTCGCTGATCGCGACCTCGCGTTCAAGGGGCTTCCATCCGAGGTCTGTATATGCATAGTCGGGCACCGAAGAAGCGAGATTCTCGGGACCCGTGATATGGCCGGCCACGGCCGACGCGGCGACAACGGCCGGGCTCGCGAGGTACGCCTTGGCGTCACGCGACCCCATTCGTCCCTTGAAGTTGCGGTTGGTGGCCGAGATCCCGACTTCGCCCGCTTCGAGGAGACCGACGCCGAGACCGATGCATGCACCGCAGCCCGGGGGGAGGGCGTGGGCGCCGGCGTCGAGGAGATCGTGCCAGCTGCCGTCCTCTTCGGCCGCCGCCTGGACCTCGGCCGAAGCGGCAGCGACATAGAGTTCGACTCCGTCGGCGACCTTGTTGTCGCGGAGGACCGCAGCCGCCTCGACGAGATCGTCGTGGCGCGCGTTGGTGCAGGAGAGCAGGTAGGCCTTGTGGACCCGGATCTGCTCCTTTGCCATGTCGACCGCGGAGTGCATGACGCCGACACCATCGGGCCCGGCAATGTGCGGTGACACCTGGCCGAGATCGAGGGTCATTTCGGCAGCGTACGACGCGTCGTCGTCTGGAGCGGGCGGATCGGATTCCCACCCGGCGATCATCTCGGAGGTGAGGCGCTCACCATCGCCGCCGGCGGAAAGCACCGCGGCGCGCTCGGAGAGATACTCGGCCGTGATTTCGTCAAATGGGAACCAGCCGACGAGGGCGCCCCACTCGGTCGTCATGTTGGAGATCGTCAGACGCTCTGACATCGACAGCCCCGCGACACCCGGCCCATGAAACTCGACTGCGGCGTTGAGGACCTCACCCGAGTTGTAGAGGCCGCAGAGGGTGATGATGACGTCCTTCCCGGTGACGCCCGGTCTGAGCTCGCCCTCGAGGATGACCTTGACCGTTCGGGGAACCAGCCACCAGGTGACCGAACCGGCCCACAGCGCGGCAGCGTCCGTCCGCACCACGGGTGTGCCGACGGCGGAGAGGGCGCCGTACATGTTGGAGTGAGAGTCGGAGGCGACCACCAGCGTACCGGGGTGGACAAAACCCTGCTCGACCATCAGCTGGTGGCCGATTCCCGCACCAGCCGGGAAGAAGGTGACGCCGTGCGAAGCGGCGAATTCTTCGATGCGGCGGTATTTGGCGAGGTTGTCCTCGCTCGTGTCCTGGACGTTGTGGTCGAGGGTGAAGACGGGCTGCGACGGATCGGCGATTCTTTCGGCACCGATGGCCGCGAATTTCGGCATCACGGCGCCCGTGTTGTCGTGGGTCATGACGTGGAACGGCCGCACCGTCACCATATCGCCGGCCCGCACCTCGTAGCCTTCGGGAAGCCCCTCCGCGTGCGCCTGGACCACTTTTTCGGTGATTGTTTGACCCATGGTGACTCCTGTTTAGAAACTGCCGGCTTCGAAGCGCTATTCTATCTGTGCGTTTCCGAGGAGTGCCCCCTCTGACGATGTTTGGGAATCGACGCCCGCCTCGCATGTGAAAACCGCTCCCCCAAAATCGTCAGAGACGGCACGTTTTGTGGCGCGCTGTTCTCTGATCGCCCTGCCCGAGAGGATGCCAGGCACGCCGATTCGCGGTTTCGCGAGATCGCCCGTGTTGTGCCAGGCCCCGAATCGGGATGCCAGGCACCTCCGAGGAACGCACCCAAGTTGCGCAGATCGCATCGCGGGCAGGCGGCCGTCATTCCTGATTCCTAAACCTTGACCACCAACGCGCTCATCAGCTCCCGGACGTCGTCGTATTCCTCGGTTCGGTTGACTGCCGCCCGCATGCTCTCGACGTCGGCTGATGTGGCGATGCCCTCTGCGAGAGCGCTGAACTTGCCGGCGATCTCGGCGTCGGTCAGAGGGTTGCGTGGGTCTCCCTTGGGATAGTCGAGTTCCTTCTCGACCTCGCGGCCGTCGGTGGTCTTGATGACGACCCGTACGCGCTGGAGCTCGGGGAACACGGCTTCGATTTCCGGGTCGGCGATGACCTTCACCTTGTCGAGCTGGGCGCGGATGGTCGGGTCCATGATCTTGGCATCGGTGAACTGCACCGGTGTCACCTGGCGCTCGGCAACGGCAGCCGCGATGACGTACGGCAGGGAATGATCGGCCGTGTCTTTGGTCCGCGGGTCGTACTTCGAGGGATCCGCGAGGATGTCGGCCGCACGTGCCAGCGAATAGATCGTGACGGTCTCGACCTCGTCGGGCGCGAGGTCGTTTTCGATCATCAGATCGAGGGTTGCAGAGATCGGCGCGTGGGTGAGGGCCTCGGTCGGGAAGAACTTCATTCCGCACTGCAGGATCCGCCAGGAGTCGCCGAGACCGTCGGTCAGGATATTGAACTTCCACTCCGTATCGAAGACGTGGCTGAAGCCTTCCTTGCCGTCGAGCACGTGCTCCGGCCCGGTGTAGCCCTTCTCGGCCAGCAGGGCCGCGATGACGCCGCTCTGGGTGGCCATCGGATCGACGGTGTTTTTCATCATCGTCAGCTTGCCGGCGGTGACCGAACCCGTGGTGCAGTGGCGTGAGGCGGAGATACCGATCGCGTGCTGCATCTGCTCGGCGTCGAGACCGAGCATGCGTGCGGCGGCGATTGGCGCCGCAGCGGCTGTCAGCGTCGCGTGATGCCAGCCAATTTCGCGCACGCCGGGAAATGACACCTCGCACAACCGCTGCTCGAACTCGTAGGCGAGAGCGATTCCGACGAGCAGATCACGACCGGTTCCGCCGGCGCGCTCGGCCGCCGCCATCGCCGCTGGAATGATGTCCGACGGGTGGGACGGGTCCTGTTTCCAATAGATGTCGTTGTAGTCCATGACGCGAATCATCAGCGCGTTGAGCAACGACGCCGAGACCGGGTCCCAGAGCTCTCCGGTGACCATCACCCGGCAATCGCCCGAACCTGCGGTTTCGGTGAGCACCTCGCGCGCGATATGGACGTCGTGCTGCTGGGCGCCGCCGAGGGCGCAGCCGACAGAGTCCATCAGAAACCGCTTGGCCTCGTGGACGACCTCGGATGGAAGATCTTCGAACTGGACATTGCACGCCCAGTCCGAAATAGTGCGGGTGATCGTGGTCATGGAGTGCCTCCCGATGAGAGTTGCGTGCCGCATCGCGGCGGCGAGATTGTAGCGCAGCTCTCGCCCGCCCAGCCATCTTTTCATCGGGCGCGGAGACGGACACGGAGACGGAGACGGGCACGGGACGGAGGCGTATGATGGCGCCGGAGGGTCGAATGGGCGGAAAGCTCAAGACGGCGGCGTGCCTCGCGGTGGGGTCAGAACTGCTGGGGGAGCAGCGGCTGGACTCCAACTCGTTGACCATTACCCGCGCTCTCGCTCGCTACGGTGTGACGGTCGTGGAGAAGCGGGTGGTCGGCGACTCGGTGGATCGGCTCGCCGCCTCGATCCGTGAGCTCTTCGACCGTCACGACATCGTCGTGATCACGGGCGGCCTCGGCCCGACCGCCGACGACATCACCCGCGATGCGGTGGCCGCCGCGCTCGGCCGGACACTTGAACCGGATGCCGAGGTCCAAGGATGGATCCGCGCCCGCTATGCCGAGCTCGGCCGCCAGATGCCTGACATCTGCCTGACCATGGCGAGGGTCGTGGCGGGCTCAGAGCCACTTCGGAACAACCGCGGTTCGGCCCCCGGATTATTGATCGAAGATAACGACCACCTGCTCGCGGTGTTTCCGGGGGTCCCGTGGGAAATGGAGGAGATGCTCGAGCGGGACCTCGAACCTCGGGTCGCCAGATCGAGCTCCGGAGTGCGCAACCTCTCCCGAACGCTCGTGCTCGGCGGCGTGGTCGAATCGGACACCGAAGAAAAGATCAGGCACTTGTACGAGGATTTCGGTCGCGAAAACATCACCATCCTCGCTTCCTACGGCGTGCTTCGTCTGGTTCTTTTGGCGGAAGGCGACAAGGCCGACGCCTCGAGGCGGCTCGACGCGATGGAGCGCGCTTTTCGAGAGGTGCTCAACGACGATGTGGCCGGCGTGGATGTCGGTGGTCTCCCAGAGGTCGTGCTCGAAGGGCTCAAGGGGCGGAAGCAAAGCCTGGCCGTTGCGGAATCCTGCACGGGCGGTCTGATGAGCGCGCACCTGACGGATGTGCCCGGGGCTTCCAAGGCCTTCCTCGGTGGCGTCGTCTCGTACTCGAACGAGGCCAAGGAGCACCTCCTCGATGTTCCGCACGAGGTGCTCGTCGAGCACGGTGCAGTTTCGGAGGAGACGGCTCTCGCGATGGCGAGAGGCGTCCGTGCGCGGTTCGGCTCAGACTGGGGTGTCGGTATCACGGGCATCGCCGGGCCAACCGGTGGTACCGAGGAAAAGCCGGTCGGTCTCGTCCACTGGTCGGTTGCAGGGCCTGGAGGGGTGTGGGCGAAGCACCACGTCTTCCTCGGCGATCGAGCGATCGTTCGCGAGTGGAGCCTCAACGCCGCCCTCGATCTTCTGCGGAGGCGTCTGCTGCATGACTGAAAGATCGCTTCGCGCGTTCCTGGCGCTCGAAATCCCGGAGACCGTCAAGTCGCAGCTGGCGGCCGCTCGGGAGGGGCTGCAGCGTGAGCTGCCCAAGGCGCGGTGGACGCGACCCGAAGGCTGGCATCTGACGCTCAAGTTTCTCGGAGAGGTCGACCGGTCGATACTCGATAGCCTGACCGCCGAGATGGGCCCTCGACTCCGAGGCCTGGCATCAGTGCCGGTCGAGCTGGGGAAAACAGGGTTCTTCCCAACGGCATCGCGTCCCCGAGTGGCATGGGTGGGCGGGACGGCGGGCGGAGCCGAGGATGTCGTCACGGTTGTCGAGGAGCTTGCCGCAGGGGCCGGCTTCCCGCGCGAGCGCCGCCGATGGTCGGTCCATCTGACAATGGCGCGCTTGAAGACACCGTGGCCGCGAGCAGCGGTCGATCGGTTCTTGGAGTGGGGAGAGCAGCTGGACCTGGACCCGTTCACCTGCCGCGAGGCCGTGCTCTTCGAGAGCGATCTCCAGCCCGGAGGCGCGGTGTACACTGCGCTGGAAAGGTTGCCCTTGGAGTGAAATTCGAGATCCTGCTGGTCCTGACGGCCTATCTGTTGGGTTCGCTGCCCACGGCTCTGCTGGTCGTCCGCCAGGTGACCGGAGACGACGTGCGCCGCAAGGGCTCCGGCAACGTCGGGGCCACCAATGCGTTGCGTGCAGCCGGATGGAAGGCGGGCGTCGCGGTCACGTTGATCGACGTCGCGAAGGGGGCGCTCTCGGTATGGCTGATGCAACGATACAACCCGGAAAGCGCCTGGGTCGCAGCCGCGATGCTGGCGGCCGTCATCGGCCACTGCTACCCGGTGTGGCTCAAGTTCCGCGGCGGCAAAGGAGTGGCCGCGGGCTTCGGTGCCTTTCTGGTCATTGCGCCCCTCAGCGCGCTCGCGGCCCTCGGGGTCTGGGTCGTTGTGTTGGTCGTTTCGCGTTGGGTGGCCCTGGCCTCGATGGTGGCCAGTGCGGTCTTTCCATTGGCCCTCAAGCTGGTCGATAGACCGGACACCGTGACGTTGGTGTCGGTCAGTGCGGCCGCCGTGCTCATCATCTTTCGGCACAGCTCGAATATCCGCAAGATGCTGTCGGGTGAAGAGGTCAAGGTCGGCGACGATTCCTGGAGGTGAGGCGTGAAGCTCAGCGTTTTCGGTGGTGGTTCCTGGGGCACTGCGATGGCCCATCAGCTCGCGCGGCGTGGGCACGAGGTCCTGCTGTGGGCGCGTGAAGCCGAGGTCGCTGAAGGCATCAACCAAGAGCACCGCAACCCGCTCTTCATCTCCGATCTCGAGCTCCATCCCGCGATTCAGGCGGTCAGCGATCTTGCGGCTGCCGCGACCCACTCCGACCACTGGCTGTGGGTGGTACCGGTGCAGTTCAGCCGATCGGTCATGGAGGATCTCGCGCAGAACGTGCAGAACGGAACCGTTGTCGTTTCCGCCTCCAAAGGCATCGAAACCGAAAGCCTCCGCCGGATGGACGAGGTGGCCCGTGAGAGTCTGAACCTCGACTCCGACAGGTTTTGTTGCCTCTCGGGTCCGACCTTTGCCCGCGAGGTGGTGCGCGGTGACCCGTCAGCAGCCGTGCTGGCCTGCCCGGACCTCGGCCTCGCAGCCTCCCTGCAGGAGGAGTTCTCGGATCACCATTTGCGTTGCTACGCCGGCGCCGACCTCGTTGGGGTCGAGCTCGCAGGGGCACTCAAGAACGTCATCGCCATCGCCGCCGGTATTGTCGACGGTCTCGGCCTGGGCTTCAACACCCAGGCCGCGCTGATGACCCGCGGCCTGCACGAGATCACGCGTCTCGGGGTCGCCCTCGGTGCGGAGGCGGAGACCTTCCGTGGCCTCGCGGGGATGGGCGATCTCGTCCTGACCTGTACCGGCGGCCTTTCTCGGAACCGGACCCTCGGGCAACGTCTCGGGCGAGGGGAAAGCCTCGACGAAATCCTCGGCTCGATGCGGGAGGTCGTCGAAGGTGTCCGAACCTCGCCGGCGGCCGCGCGGCTCGCGCAGGAGCACGGCGTGGAGATGCCGATCACAGAAGCGATGAGCCGGCTTCTGAAGGGCGAAACCGACGCGCCCACCGCCCTTCGCGAGCTCATGACGCGGGAGCTGAAGGTCGAAGCGGAGCTGTAACTCGTCCCAGTGAGGCGCGCGGTGTCGCTTCGATGACACCGGTACCACCTTTCGCATTGTTCGAAATCGACATCTCACCGGATCGCAGAGCGACGAGGTCGTACAATGCGAAAAGTGGCACCTCCACGCCGCTTATTGGAGGCGCGTGTCAGCGTCGCCGCCCTGGGGTGCTGCCCATCAGGAGCGCGGAGCCGCTTCGGTGAGCAGGGTGCCATCTTTTGCATTGTTCGAACGCGTCGCTCCGCAATGTGTTGACGCGTTCCGAGCGAACAATGCTCAAGGTGGCTCCTGAGTCTTCGATGTTGCAGGGCGCTCTCAATTGGCGGAGTCAGCCGCCCAGTTGCTCCTCCTTCGGGATGCGGAGACCGGGGACGAGATTTCGTTCCGCGATGACGACGATGGCCTTCGGATGCTCAGGGCAGGCCATCTCGCAGAGACCACAGCCGGTGCAGGCGCCGCTCCCGATCAGCGGCCGGCCACCGATCGACATGATGGCGCGGTCGGGGTAGGGGCAGGCGGTGTAGCACGTGTCGCAGGCCTCGCCCTTGAAGGTCACGCACCGCCTCGGATCGACCTTTGCAATGCCGAGTCGGACCTGTTCGGGGCCACCCGGGTCGACCAGCGCGCCGTCCCCGCAGGCGGCGATACACGGGAGCTCGGTGCAGAGGTAACAGGCCTTGGTCGATGGGTCGATGACGGGGATTTTCTTCTCCTCCGTGTGCTCGATGGTGACGATGCTCGAGGTGGGACACACCGGCACACAATCGCCGCAGCCGGTGCACGCTGCAATGAAATCCTCGTCCGGCTTGAGAGCGCCGGGAGGACGGAGGACCCTGTCCGGGTTAATGGCCGAGGTCCCGGAGGCGGCGGTTGACGCACTCCGCACCATCTTCATCCATCCGGTGAAGAGATCCCGCCGTGATCGCCGGCCGTCGTCGTTCATGTCTCAAGACCCGCCGGCAGTGGGATGGCGTCCCACCCGACCGGCTCGTCGATGGTCCTGAGCTCAGCCGAGTCGGCGGCCCGGGTGACCAGGGCTCCGACGTCGAGCGCGTCTTCAGCCCGGTCCAGCTCGGCGGAGGTGGATTTGGTCGCCGGTTTGTCCGGCATCAGAAACGAGCAGCAGTCGAAGTGGGGAAGGATCGAGGTCTCGTAGGTTCCGATGCGGCGGGCGATGTCGATGATCTCGGGCTTGTCGAGGCCGATCAGGGGACGGAGGATCGGTATCTTCGAAACCGACTCGACCGCACGCAGGTTCTGGATGGTCTGCGAGGCCACCTGCCCGAGCGATTCACCGGTGACGAGGGCGTCGGACCGAAGCCGCAGCGCCGCTGCCTCCGCGAGACGGAGCATGAACCTCCTGTAGAGGAGGATGCGCAGCTCGGCGGGGCAGCGGGCTGCGATCTCTTCCTGAATCGGCAGCAGCGGGACCATCGCCAGCCGTGCAGGGCCCTGGTAGCGGATCAGGATCTCGATCAGGTTCTCGACCTTTTCGAGGCTTGCCGGGTCGGTCTGCGGCACGGAGTGAAAATGCACGAAGTCGAGCCGCATTCCCCGTTTCATCAGACGGTATGCAGCCACCGGCGAGTCGATCCCACCGGATATCAGGCAGGTGGCCTTGCCGCCGACTCCAACGGGCAGGCCGCCGGGTCCCGGGATCCGGCGGGTCCAGCTGAAGAGTCCGTTCGCATCCACGAGGACGTGAATCGTGAGGTCGGGCGCGCGGAGATCGACCGGCCAGCCGGTTCGCTCCTGCACGAAGGAGCCCAGCCCGCGCTCGATCTCGGGCGAGGTCATGGGGAAGCGCTTGTCCGATCGCTGGCAACGAATCGCGAAGCTCTCCGCCGAGAGCCCGTCGAGCCTTGCCCCGGTGTGATTCTGGAGGTCGTCGAAGGTGTAGCCGGCGTGTTCCACGGCCATCATGGCGCCGATCCCGAACACCGTCGCCAGGCGGCGCGCCGCCTCTGTGAGGGGAACGGGTCGGTTGAAGGTGACCAGCACGCGCCACGCAGGACGTTCGATCGATGTCACCCCCATGTCGGCGAGAGCGGTGCGGACATTTTCAGTGAGGGTGCGTTCGAACCACCGGCGGTTGTCGCCCTTGAGGCTGATCTCGGAGGTCGTTGCGAGGATTCGGGTCACCGTCTCCATCGGAAGAGGTTACCATCCGATTCCGAACCCGATCCCGATCACACATCGCAGCCGAGGGCGATCGAGGTCGAAGGAGATCATTTGGCGCGTGAGCGACACGCGGTGGTAGCATGAACAAAATAGGTGGACAGCTGGATCGAAGCGGCGGTGGGAATCCGAGGCCGCCAATATCGTGGTGATCGGAGTTGTCATGCCCTCGATAGACAGAGACGGTGTTCG
>JBFFBV010000100.1:0-16873 GCA_041560205.1 Candidatus Sulfomarinibacter sp. | reverse complement strand
TGACGGAGGGTGGGCGGGTCTTTGCCAACTTTCCGCGGTGGGCGCCGGAGGTGCCGGTGTCGGTTGCCGAGGTGATGGCCGACGGGACCCTCCGGGCCTTTCCGGACGAGGCGTGGAATGCATGGACGCCGGAGGCGGATCCTTCCAGCACCTTCGTCTGTGTGCAATCTGTGGTCGCCGACGGACAGGGCTCCGTTTGGGTCCTCGATCCTGCCAACCCGTGGTTCCAGGGCGTGGTACCAGGCGGCGCCAAGCTGGTCGAGATCGATGCCGTCACGGGCGACGTCGAGCAGACCATCTTTTTCGACGAGGCGGTCGCGCCGCCTGGCAGTTATCTCAACGATGTCCGGATCGACCATGCCCACCGGGCGGCCTACATCACCGACTCCGGCACAGGGGCGCTGGTGGTAGTTGATCTCGAGTCAGGAGCGAGTCGACGCGTGCTCGTCGATCACCCCTCCACCTCGGCGGAGGAGGTCGTGCTCACCATCGGCGGGGCCCAGTGGCTGCTGCCCAACTCCACGGCGCCACAGGTCCACGCCGACGGCATCGCCTACGACGCGGCCAATGATCTGGTCTATTACCAGGCCCTGACTGGTCGGACGCTCTACAGGCTCTCGGGCGCCGCCCTCCGCGATGCCTCGCTCGACGACCAGGCTCTCGGACAGGCAGTGGAAAAGGTGGCGGAATCGGGGGCCTCTGACGGCTTGCTGTGGGACGGCAAAGACGGAGTCTTCATCTCGGCCATCGAGGACGATGCCGTCAAGCGCTGGAGCCCCACGGGGGGTGTCGAGATCGTGATCGCCGATCCGAAGATCGCCTGGCCTGACAGCTTTGCGATGGGGCCTGATGGGAGCCTCTACGTGACGACCTCGCAGATCCATCGAGGTGCCAATCCACCGGACCTGTACCGGATTCTGAAGATCACCGGTTGGCAGTGAAGAGCGCGGAGGGGCATGGACAACACCCAGTGAGGAGCGCGTGCCGCGTCGACGACTCAGGTGCCACCCTTCGCATTGTTTGACTTGAGCGCGGTGCCGTTTGAAGCACACATGGGGTAAACAATGCGAAGAGTGGCACCATGCACGCCGAAGCGAGAAGTGCTCGCAGTTTTGAGTTTTCTGTCCAATTCGGAAAATCAACACGCAATCCCGCCGTCGTGGTATATTTCCGGCTCGTACGGCATGCCTCGGAGGCGCTCCTGGACCTGCAAACCCTGATCCTCGATCTCCAACGATACTGGGCCAACTGCGGCTGTATCGTCCAGCAGCCCTACGACGTCGAGGTGGGGGCGGGCACCATGCATCCGGAGACCTTTCTGAGGGTCCTCGGGCCGGAGCCCTACCGCGTTGCTTTTGTCCAGCCGTCTCGACGTCCCGCGGACGCACGGTACGGCGAAAATCCGTTCCGACTCGGAAAACACCTGCAACTTCAGGTCATCCTCAAGCCGTCGCCGGATGACGTCCAAGATCTGTATCTGCAGTCTCTCAGTGCCCTCGGAATCGACCCCGCGGTGCACGATATCCGCTTCGAGGAGGACAATTGGGAATCGCCGACCCTCGGCGCCTGGGGCGTCGGCTGGCAGGTCCTGCTCGACGGCATGGAGATCACCCAGTTCACCTATTTCCAGCAGTCGGGCGGAATCGACCTGGCGCCCAACTCGGCCGAGCTCACCTACGGCCTCGAGCGGATCGCCATGTTCCTGCAGCGCAAGGACTCGATCTACGACATCGAATGGGGGGGCGGCGTGCCGTATGGCGCGATCCGGCTCGAAGACGAGAGGGAGGCTTCGGTCTACGGCTTCGAAGTTGCCGATGTCGAGATGCTGCGACGCCATTTCGAAGACTGGGAGGCCGAGGCCAAACGCTGTCTCGAGCACGACCCACCGCTCGTGATTCCGGCCGCCGAGGCGGTCCTCAAGACGTCCCATCTGTTCAACCTCATGGATGCTCGTGGAGCGGTCTCGGTGACCGAGCGCGTCGGCCTCATTGCCCGAGTGCGGCGCAACGCGGTGGCCGCGGCGCGCGCCTATCTCGAGCAGCGTGAAGCCCTCGGTTTCCCGCTGACCAAGGAGGCCGACTGATGGCGACCTTCCTGCTCGAGATCCGAACCGAGGAGATCCCGGCCAACGCACTCCCCGGAGCGAGACGCCAGCTCGAAGAGCTCTTCGGCGCTCAGCTGAAAGAAGCCGGCTACTCAGATATCGGAATCTCCGCCCTCTCGACCTCGCGACGGCTGTCGGTGGTGGTAGAGAACATGCCCGGGCGGCAGGCAGATCGCACCGAGGAGATGACCGGCCCGCCGATCAAGGTGGCGGTTGACGGCGATGGCAAGCCCACGCCCGCGGGCGAGGGTTTTGCCCGCAAGGTGGGACTGCCGTTCGACGAGGTCGGTCGGGTCGAGACCGACAAGGGTGAGTATCTCGTCGCGACCGTAACCCACGAGGGACGGGCAACGGCGGAGATTCTCGCTAAGATCGTTCCGTCGGTCGCAGCAGCCCTTCGCTTCCCGAAGATGATGCGGTGGGGCGACGGCGCACATCTTTTCGTGCGACCGGTGCACGGCGTCGTTGCGCTGCTCGACGAGGAAGTGGTTCCGTTCTCGCTCTTTGGCGTCGAGGCGGGACGATCGACGGTGGGCCACCGGGTACATTCTCCGGAAGGCTTCGAGCTGCCGACCGCCGACCTGTACGCCGAGACGTTGCTGGAGCGCAGCGTCGTGATCGATCCTGAGGTGCGCCGCCAGAAACTCGAAGAGCTGGCCGACACGCTTGCCTCGGAGGCAGGAGCGCGGGTCCACCCGGATCCGAAACTGGTGGCGGAACACGTCGAGCTTGTGGAGTGGCCGGGTCTGATTGCAGGCACCTTCGAAGAACGGTTCCTCGAGCTGCCACCGGAGGTCGTCATCACGACCCTGCGCCACCACCAGAAATGCCTGATCCTCGAGAACGGGAAAAACGGCGGTCTGCAAAACGCCTTCATTGGTGTCATCGACCGGAGGGACGATCCCGAAGGCCTCATTCAACAAGGCAACGAGTGGGTCATCGGCGCGCGGTTGGCAGATGCCGGTTTCTTTTTTGCCGAGGACCGGAAGCAAAAGCTCGAAGACGTGGTGCCGGGCCTCGAGCGCCTCGAATTCCACCGTGTCCTGGGTTCGCTGGCGGACAAGGCGGCCCGGGTCGGGGAGCTGGCGGTGATCATCGCCGATGCCGTCGGCGCCGAGGTCGACCGCGACGTCCTGCGCTCAGCCGCGTTGCTGGCCAAGGCGGATCTCCTGACCCACATGGTGGTCGAGTTTCCCGAACTCCAGGGTGTCATGGGCGGCCACTACCTGCGCCTGGAGGGGGCCTCGCAGGATTTGTGGTCGGCGGTTCGTGACCACTACCATCCTGTCGGCTTTGACGGCCCGTTGCCCGAGTCGGAGATCGGCCGTCTTCTCGGCGTCGCGGACCGGGTGGACACGGTCGCTGGCCTCTTCGCCGTGGGCGAGAAGCCAACCGGTTCGAAGGACCCCTTCGGTCTGCGGCGCGCCGCCCAGGCGGCGGTCAAGATCGTTGCCCTCAGCGGTTGGGAGGCCGACTTTGGTTTGGTGATCGAACACGCCGTTGCGGCGGTCGCGAAGCACTCGGTCGAGGGTTCAGAGATCGATTTGGAGACCGTGACCGCCTATTTTGGCGATCGGGTGCGGCGGTTGTTGATGGATACGGTCGGTGTCGCTTTTGACACCGCGGACGCGGTGATGGCGGCTGACTGGTCGAACCTGCCGGCCGCGGTCGTGCGAGCTCAGGCCCTCGAGAGCGCACGGACGTCCGAAAACTTCCGTTGGCTCGCGCTTGCCTTCAAGCGGGTGCGCAACATCACCGATGGGCAGCCGGACGCCGGTGTCGATCCGAAGCTCTTCGAGATGGGCGAGGAACGCGAGCTTCACGAGACGACAGAAGAGTTTGCCAAGCAGCTGCAGAGCTTGCTCCCCGAGGGCAAGGTGGAGGAGGCCTTCGCGGCCATGGAACCGATTGCGGATATTCTCGAGCGCTTCTTTGTCGAAGTGCTCGTGATGTGTGAGGACGGGCGCGTGCGGGACAACCGGATCGCACTGTTGAAGGATTTGGGACGACAATTCATGGAACTTGCTGATCTGTCGAAGCTGCAGGTCGAAGGAGGCGAAGAGTGAGCGACGCGAAGTATGTGTATTCGTTCGGCGGCGGCACCGCCGACGGTAAAGCCGAAATGAAGAACCTGCTCGGCGGCAAGGGCGCCAATCTGGCCGAAATGGCGAGCCTCGGGATCCCGGTTCCGGCCGGCCTCACGCTGACAACCGAGGTCTGCACCTATTACTACGACCACGACCGGAGCTACCCCTCGACCCTCGAGGCCGAGGTCGACTCGGCGATGACCAAAGTCGAGGCGATCATGGGCACCTCTTTCGGTGACCCCAAGGACCCGCTGCTGGTCTCGGTCCGCTCTGGGGCGCGCTCGTCAATGCCCGGCATGATGGAGACCGTGCTCAACTGCGGTCTCTGCTCGGCCACCATACCCGGGCTGATCGAGAAGACCGGCAACGCGCGATTCGTCTACGACGCCTACCGCCGGCTCATCATGATGTACTCCGACGTGGTCATGGAGAAGGCGGCCGGCATCGAGCCCGAGGAGGGTCAGGGCATTCGCCAGCAGCTCGACCGCATGCTCGAGGAGGTCAAAGAAAAAGGCGGCTACGAGACCGACGCCGACATCTCTGCCGACGATCTCAAGGAGCTCTCCGAGCGCTTCAAGGCCAAGGTCAGGGAAGTGCTCGGCAAAGATTTCCCGGACGACCCCAAGGAGCAGCTGTGGGGCGGCATCGGCGCGGTCTTCTCGTCGTGGAACGGCAAGCGCGCCGTCTCCTACCGCCGCATCGAGGGCATCCCGGACGACTGGGGCACTGCCGTCAACGTGCAGGCGATGGTCTTCGGCAACATGGGTGACGACTCGGCGACCGGCGTCGCTTTCACCCGCAACCCGGCGACCGGCGACAACAAGTTCTACGGCGAGTGGCTGGTCAACGCCCAGGGCGAGGACGTGGTGGCCGGCATCCGCACGCCGAACCCGCTCAACGAGGACACCAAGAACGAGCAGAACGAGCACCTGCCGTCGCTGCAGGTGGCAATGCCCGAGGTCTACGAGCAACTTTTCGGCATTCGCAACCAGCTCGAGGACCACTACAAGGACATGCAGGACATCGAGTTCACGATCCAAGACGGCCGTCTGTGGATGTTGCAGACACGCGTCGGCAAGCGCACTGGGACGGCGGCCCTCAACATGGCCATGGACATGCTCTCAGAAGGTCGGATCGACAACCGGACCGCGGTCATGCGGCTCAAGCCCGAGCAGCTTGACGAGCTGCTCCACCCGATCGTCGACCCCGACGCCGAGGCCAAGGCTGAGGTCATTGCCAAGGGCCTGCCGGCGGGTCCCGGCGGCGCCGCCGGCCAGATCGTCTTCTCAGCCGCTTCCGCAGTCGAATGGACCAAGGCTGGCAAGACCGTACTCCTGGTCCGTGAAGAGACCAACCCCGAGGACGTCGAAGGCATGCGCGCGGCGGTCGGCATTCTGACCGGGCGCGGAGGCATGACCTCGCACGCGGCGTTGGTCGCGCGCGGCTGGGGCAAGTGCTGCATCGTCGGCGCCGGCGCCCTCGACATCGACGTCATCGGCAAGACCATTCAGGTCGACGGCAAGACCTTCAACGAGGGCGACGTGCTGACCCTCAACGGCACCCGCGGTCTGGTCTACGTCGGCGAGCTCGACATGATCGACGCGACCGAAAACCCGCGCTTCGTCGACTTCATGAAGCTGGCCGACGACATCCGGGTGATGAATGTGCGCACCAACGCCGAGACCCCCGACGACGCCGGCACCGCCATCGAGTTCGGTGCCGAGGGCATCGGCCTCTTCCGCACCGAGCACATGTTCTACGGCAAGGGTTCCGAGGAGCCGCTCTTCATCCTCCGCAAGATGATCATGGCCGGCTCCGAGTCGGAGCGGCGCGAGATCCTCGAAGAGCTCTACCCCTTCGTCAAGCGCGACATGAAGCGGACCCTCGAGGTCATGGGCTCACGGCCGGTGACCTTCCGCCTGCTCGATCCGCCGCTGCACGAGTTCGTGCCGCAGAACGAGGCCGAGCGCAAGGAGCTCGCCGAGGCCCTCGGTATCACGCCCGAGGTGCTCGACCGGCGCGCCGACGAGCTGCACGAGCTCAACCCGATGATGGGTCACCGCGGCGTCCGCCTCGGGATTACCTTCCCCGAGATCTCGGAGATGCAGTTTCGGGCGATTCTTGAATCGGCCGTCGAGATCCGGCAGGACGGCGGCAAATGCTTCCCCGAGATCATGGTTCCCGTGACCTGCGCCAAGGAAGAGCTCGACACCCAGCTCGAATCGGCCAAGAAGGTCCACGCCGAGGTCTGCGAGAAGTATGGCGTCGACGAGGTCGAGCACCTCTACGGCACCATGATCGAGATCCCGCGTGCGGCCCTGACCGCGGACGAGATCGCCAAGACCTGTGAATTCTTCAGCTTCGGCACCAACGACCTGACGCAGATGACCTTCGGTTTCTCGCGCGACGACATCGGCGGCTTCCTGCCCGATTACCTCGACAAGAAGATCCTCGCCGTCGATCCCTTCCAGGTTCTCGACCGTGACTCGGTCGGTGAGCTGGTCAGGACCGGCATCGACCGCGGCCGCAAGACCCGTCCCAAGCTCAAGGTCGGGATCTGCGGCGAGCACGGTGGCGAGCCGAATTCGGTCGAATTCTGTCACCTCGTTGGCATGGACTACGTCAGCTGCTCACCCTTCCGGGTGCCGATCGCCCGCCTCGCTGCCGCGCAGGCGCAGATCAACCACCCGCGCAAGTAAGCAGCGTTGACCTATCAATCAACCACCCGCGCTCTCCGGAGCGCGGGTTTTTTCACGGCGTCGCCGAAGGCGAAGACGACGTCGTGATGATCCCCAGGCTTACCGAGGGCGCAAGCTCTTTCGACAGTTCCCTGCGTCCCACGGCGGTGGCAACGGGCGGGAGCTGACGTGCCCATATTCCTGGAAAATTATGGGCTCTTTGAAGGTTCTGCATGATGAGCGTCAGGCGCGCCGGAGAGCTAAGATGAATCATCCGACACAACCGTCGGTAGTGACCGCATCGAAGATCGACGAATCGGGGAGCGTTGGTACCGGCCGATGGTGGCTGGACCGTGGAGGCATCAGATGGATAGAAATGCACTGATTTTTGCGGTCGGCACGCTCGCGGCGAGTGCTCTTCTTCTGATGCGCGATCCAGCCTTCGTCGACGGTCTCGTGGTTTCCACAGTTGCATTCTCGGCCCTCTGGCTGCTGAGCCTCGCGCTTCGAAACGCCAGCATCGTCGATGTGTTCTGGGGGCTCGGGTTTGTCGTTGTCGGGACGTATTACCTCACGGCTCTTTCGACACCGCCGACTGCCAGATTGTGGCTCGTGATTTCCCTCGTCACCCTGTGGGGTCTCCGGCTCTCGATTCACATCGGCATGCGCAACGCCGGTGCCGGAGAAGACTTTCGCTACCGCAAGTGGCGGGACGAGGCAGGAGCGGATTTCTGGTGGGTCTCCTTCTTCAAGGTGTTCCTGATGCAGGCGGTCGTGCTCTGGGTGGTCTCTTCCCCCGTGAAGTTGGCGCAAGGTGGCGGCGCTCCCAGCGATTGGTCGGTGCTCGATCTCGTTGCGCTCACGATGTGGATCATCGGATTCCTCTTCGAGGTGCTGTCGGACTGGCAGCTGGCGCGATTCAAGAAGGATCCGGCCAACGCGGGACAGGTGATGCGCTCCGGCCTCTGGTCGTTGTCGCGACACCCGAACTATTTCGGAGAAGCGCTCTTGTGGTGGGGGATCGGAATGCTCGCATTCCCGATAGGCGGTTGGCATTCGTTCCTCGGGCCATTGCTGATCACCTTTCTCCTGATCAAGGTGTCGGGGGTGGCGATGCTCGATGCGGCCCTCGAAGAACGCCGCATCGGATATGCAGATTACATTCGCTCGACACCGTCCTTCCTGCCTCTCGGCAGCGCGCGGCGGTTGTGGCAGCGTCGAACCACGAGCGGGATGTGAGCCCTGAGCAACAAAATCGTCAATGGCGTTCTGTTCCAGATCGTGTGGATCGCGTGTGTCGGCGGAGGGGGCGCCGGTCTCTGGTGGTTGGGCCCGCTTGCAGTTCTCGCATTCGGCATATGGCAGGTGTCACGGAGCAGCTTTCGCTTCGGTGAACTGTCGATGGTCCTGGTCGCCGCGCCGCTCGGAATGACTGTCGACACGCTCCTCATCGGTTTCGGTCTCCTGAAATATCCGACGCCCGGCCCATGGGGGCCAGGCGTCGCCCCAATCTGGATCGTCGCGCTGTGGGTTGGATTCGTCCTCACCCTCAACCATTCGCTCGCATGGCTGAAGGGGAAGCCGGGCCTGGCGTTTGTCGTCGGCGGTGTTGCCGGCCCATTCTCGTACTGGCTTGGCGCGACGACCTGGAGGGCTGTGGAATTCAGCGCGCCCATGATCGTCGTGCTCGGCGCGCTCACGATCGTCTGGGCGGTCATCACGCCTGCATTGGTCCTGCTGGCGGACCGTTTCGACGGTCTCCGCATGGGGGACGAAGCGTCAGAGAGATGATACTGGCCGACGAGGGGGGATCGCTACCGCCGGCCGTCTGAAAAGATCTGTATCGGCCCATCCGCTTTGTGGATGAATCCTTGCGATCCAGAGCCTTCCGCCGTTGAGCTCAGCGTGGATGTGAAGCCCTGACACCTGCCGGTGCCGATCGCGCGCTTCGCCGCCGTGCAGACCCGGGTGAAACACCCACGAGAGTAATTGGCGAACGGCTTTCATTCCATTGTCCGCGCCCCCTGGAGCACGGATTTCGGTCCGGTCCCAAGATGCTCGCTGACCACAGCGGATCGCCTGCGGTGACGATGGTCACAGCTCTCTCGCCGATCGAAACCAATACTTCTGTATGCCATTACAGAACACATACCTTTGGGGGTGAGTTATGTCGTCGACGCATCGTGGTCGCTGGATGGGTCGTTATTGCCGATCGATTGTCTTCACGATGGGCGTTCTGCTGGTTTCGCCGGTGGCGTGGGCCGGGCCACAGCTGTGGCTGTATCCACAGGAAGCTGGACCTCGGCAAGGAGGACATATCGTCCCGCCGGGTGAGTTCACGCTGGTTGTCGAGAACCAATCGAAAACCTCCGACGAAAACACCGCACAGGACGTGCAGCTGGTGGTGGCCATCAACGACACCGTATCGATAGCGAATCTCGCCCTCGCAGCACACAGCGACGGGTCACCGATTGAACTCGGGGATTGGACCTACGGTATACCGATGCTGCCGTGCAGTGAAAAACCGATGCCGAGGCACGGCGTGTATCCGGCATATCACGCATTCGCGGCTCTCGGCGACCTCGCTGGTGGAGAGCGATACGAGATCGATGTCGTGGTGGAAGGTGAGGCCGACCTCCGGGTTCATTTCGACGCTGTCGCCATTGCGTGGAGGCACACGGGGAAAGGTCCGAAGTGCTCCGACGTGTCGAACCCCGCGGGGCACGACGTTTCGGTCGGCGAGCGCCCAGGTGGGCACGACGAGTGTGGCCGCGTGACCATCACGAAGACCTCGGAACAAAAGTTCGTCGATTTCGGCGATATCGTGATCTTCGAAATCGAAATCATCAATGATGGGGCCTGCGATTTGACGGAACCGGTGCTGCGGGACTACGTCCCCACGGTCAAGGGCGACGACGGCAGTCGCGTACCGGCGTTCAAAGTGTTAGGTGGAACCGATCCCACACCGAGCGAGGACGACGGTTACCTTCTCGAGTGGCCGCTCACTTCACCATTCGCGTCGGGCGAGCAACGAGGGGTTCGACTCGAGGTCGAATTTGACGAACCAGCGGCGGATGGGCGCCGCGTTGTGAACCGCGCCTGCGTCTCTGCCGAGGAGCTGCGCAAGCCTCGCTGCGCGGCGGCAGTCGTGTTCGTTGGCAACCCTCGGGGTGACAGCGGACCAGCGGGCCCCGGCTTTTGGTGCCATGCGACTCGGTTCATCTTCGAGGAACGGTGGAACGCACCGATCGAGGCCGAGGACTTCGAAGCGTGGCTGTCCGAAATCGGCGACAGCTCGGAGGTCTTCCACGAGCCACCGTATGACGCGAGCACGCTCGAGCTGGCGCACGACTGGCTGTGCACTCCGCAGTCTGCGGAGGGAGCGGCCGACCGCCTGGTGCGTCACCTGCTGACCCTTTGGCTCAATGTGGTCAGCGGACGGGTCGCTCTGGGACAGGCACTCGACGAGCTCTGCGACGGCGATGAGCTGATGCCCGAGGATGTCGTGCCCGCGACCGTCTGGGAGCTGATCGTCGCCGTCGAGGAGGCGCTCCTGCTCCCCGCCGATGACCAGGAGCTCGGCTACTGGTCGGAGGTGGTCGACGCGGTCAACAACTCGCTGCTGCCGGGAGAGCCTGGTTGTGTCAGTCCACTTGCGACCACCGGCCGTCGGCGCGCCGGTCACGGCAAGGCGAAGGTCATGTCTGCGGTGCCTGGCGCCCCGAGGTAATCTGAGCGACGTCCGTCAATACAGTTGCCATTCGTACCCGCGCTCTCCGGAGCGCGGGTTTTCCTCATCCGTGCCCGTGCCCATCTCCGTTTCCGTGCCCGAGATGCCCTCCGCAAGGGCCGTTTCAATTCACCGTGGGGGTTGCCGCCTGCGCCGCTTATAAACCGTGCGTGTAGGATGTCGCAGAGGGGTGAATCATGAGGAATGTGCGGCTTGGCTCAGTTCTGGTGTGCCTGGTGTTCGTGGGGTCGGCGTGTGCAGCTGACGCCCCTCAACCCGAGCCGCCCCCGCAGATCCACACCTCCGCTCCAGCGGAGGTCGACTCCACCGCCCGCTACCTCTTTTACCTCCACGGCGCGATCATCGAGCGTGCAGGGGAGAGACCGGCGCATCCCGAGTTCGGTGTCTACGAGTATCGAAAGATGCTCGAGGTCTTGGCCGAGAAAGGATTCGTGGTCGTCTCCGAAGCGCGAGCGCCAGGCACGGATGTGTTCGAGTACGCTCAAGCGGTGGCCGATCAGGTACGAAATCTCATCACCGCAGGTGTTCCCGCTTCGAATATCAGCGTTGTCGGGTTCTCCAAGGGCGGCGGAATCGCAGCTGCCACTTCGTCGATCCTGGGTGCCGACGATGTCAACTTCGTGTTTATGGGTACCTGCGGCCCCTGGTTGAACGAGCGCCCGGAGATCGTGCCCCGCGGCCGATTGCTTTCCCTGCACGAAGCCTCGGACGACCTTGTTGGGTCGTGCGACGACCTGTTCTCTCGAAGCGGCGAAGAAACCGAACACCGGGAAATCGTGATCGAAATCGGTGGCGGCCACGGCGCCTTTTACCGTCCCCGGCCGGAGTGGGTCGAACCGGTGGTCGAGTGGGCTAGCCGGCCTGCCTCTTGATCGCGCGGACGCCGAGGTAGGTGATCCCCGCAAAACCGACGAGAAAGAGCCCGACCAGGATCAGTCCCCGCGCGAACATCTTGTTGACCTCGCGGGTGAAGGCCTCGTCCATCAGGGCGTCGAGATCTTCGAAGGTCGCTGCGCGCTCCGCACGCAGGGCGTCGAGCACGATGTTTCGTTCTTCGGCGATGGCCTCGAGCACCGCGATGCGTTCTCCTCGAAGAGTCGCGAGGATCGCCACACGCTCAGCCTGGACATCTTCGTGCATCAGGATCGCTCGCTGCTGGTTGACAAAAGCCAGCGTCCTGGTGAGATAGGCGTCAAACGCCTCGAGCACCGCCGCCCGCTCCTCGGAGACGAGTTCGGGAAGGGTTTCCACGAGCGGGGACAGCCGTTCGACTTCGGAAGCGACAAACTCGAGGTACTGGAGGTTCTCAAGGCTCTCGGGCGTCGTATCAAAACCCTGGTCCGTGATCAGAATCATCGCCTGCCAACGAGCCAACTTTGGAATGTACTCCGCATTAAGGTCGATACGGGCGACGAGGTCTTCGACAGTTTCTGTCACGGACCCGATCGACCTCAGGGCTCCGCCTCCGGCGCGCGCCGTGAACTCGGCGAGGAAGGCGGCAGAGCCCCGGCGTGAGGCAAAACTCTCGTCGATCGGAATTTCGGCCGCCCTTTCATACACGAGTTGGCGGCCTCGCTCATAGCTGACGTTGGGACCAGAGTTCTCGATGATGAGCTTGAGGTCGGCCTCCATACTGTCGAGGGCTCGGTTTGCGAGATCGAGCTTCCTCGCAGACATTCCGTCTGCTGCAACTCGTTCGAAATAGGTGCGCATTTGCGCGATCAGGAACCACCCGTCGAGGAGTGCGGCCAGCGGGTCGGGCTGAAAGAGAGCTTGCTGCATGGCCGGAATGCCGTTGGTGAGCCACAGGAGTGCATTGCGGCGGGCTGTCGGGTCGCTTTCATCTCTCAAGACCTCTTCTCCGACTTCTTCCATGAGACCCGAAAAACGATCTGCCAGCGAACGCACCTGGACCCTCAGCGCCGCCGCGGAGATGGTCATCTCGGTGCTCTTCATCAGCTTGGTTTGTCGGGGGCCCTTGGTCACGCAGGCGGCAACCACAACGAGCATCAAAAGCACCGTGATCCGGATATTCCTCATGGCGGTCTCCTCTGTCGGATCGGACACGGTCATTCTACAGAGGTGATGGAATTGATCAGGCGGAAAGGGGGCGGGCGATGAGGACGCGATCACCGGTTCGTGTCGCCATGACCCGCCACTCCGTGCCGCAATGGCAGAAGACGTCGCCGAGCGTGGCGGTTTCCGGCAGTTCGAGGATCTCGACGATGGGTTCGCCGCTTCCCTCGAAAATCACGACTCGCGGGCGATCTCCCGCGACGCCGGTGTCTCGGCGCTCAGACCGGGACGACGGTTCGAGGTGATCGTTTCGACTCACTCTGTGCCTCTGCTGGATGAGAAGCAAGATACGTGCCTGTCGCTTCTCCTCGCATCTCAGCTGCTCGGGTGATCTCCGGGCTTCTGGTTTCGGGAACCCGAATCCCGAAAACAGTATTCCGGATGGCTAGGATCGACCGCCCTTGGGGACGCGGTGTGTCCTTCTGGTGCCACCGTGGAACTCAGAGACGCCGTGGTTTTCCGAAGCGATACCCGATGAAGGCCATCGCGGATTTCCGCTTGCCGAATCCACCCTTGAAGTTCAGATTCCAGTGCTTGCTGATCCCCGCCCGCATGCCGACGTGGTAGTTCCAGGGATCAGACTGCTGGAGCTCGACATAGTACGGGACAGCGCCGAGGAACGGCATCTCCCAGATGCCCTCGTGCGTTTCTTCGGCCTTCTGGTACATCGCACCGACATAGATAGCGGCACCTTTGAAGATCAGCCCAATGGTTGGGGTGACGACCTGGCCTTGAACATCCGAGGTGGTGACGTCGAGATTGGTCCAGGTCGATTCGTAGGTCAGCGTCGCGAACCACTTCTTGCCGCCGACAGCGAGCGTCGCTCCGGCGCCATACATGAACCCCGAGTAGTCGACTCTGAGATTGTTGAGCAGAATCGGCAGACCGAGATCGATGCCACTGAGCTTGACGTTGGTGGCGCCGTCGATGTGACCACCGAGGGCGAAGAGGTTGAGAAAAGGCAGAACCCAGTAATCGAGCTTGAGGTGCCTGCTCTCGGTGTGGTTTTCGATGTCGAGGCCCTCAGCTGCACCGATGTCGAGGCCGGCCAGCGGAACCTGCAGCTCGACGATGTCGTACGGCTGCCGCTGGGCGTACAGGGTGAATCCAAGTCCCCCCGGCATCGGCAGCCGCGGCCCGTTGCCTTCCTCGACGATTTCCGCTCCCTCGTGCTGGGCCCAGACGGGAGTCGATGCCGCGAAAAAAAGCACCGCGGCGATGAGCAGAGATGATGTGGTGGCTCGTATCAAAAGACCCTCCTCTCCTCGCTCTTCGGTTGTCGATTCGATGCGTCCCGCACGGCGAGGCGCCGGTTCGCCTCCTTGAGTCTGGAAGAGTGTAGCGCAGACCGATGTCCCCGGACCAGACCACCGATGGCGTAGAATGCGGCCTGCGAGGAGGAATATGACATCCGAAGAGAGGGGCGTTCTGTTCATCGTCTCGTCGCCGTCGGGAGGCGGCAAGACGACGTTGATCCGCGAGACTATCGCCCGGCTGGCCGAACACGGCATCGTCGGCCACTTCTCGATTTCCCACACGACGAGGCCGGCGAGGCCGAAAGAGATCGATGGTGTCGATTATCACTTTGTCGATGACGAGACCTTCGAGCGCATGGTCCAAAACGGTGACTTCCTGGAGTGGGCGGAGTACGCGGACTCCCGCTACGGAACCTCCCGGCGGGCGGTGGAACAACAGCTGACCGCGGGCTCCGATGTATTCCTCGATATCGAGGTCCAGGGCGCCAACCAGGTCAAGACCCTGATTCCCGAGGTGGTCAAGATCTTCGTCTATCCGCCGTCGTACGAGGTTCTCGAGGCTCGCCTCAAGGAGCGGAGGCAGGACCCACCCGAGGCCATTCGGCGGCGTCTGCGGTGGGCTTTGCGCGAATTTCAGGTCGCTGGGGAGTTTGATTATGCTATTATCAACGACCGTCTTGGGGAGGCGGTGAACGCCCTGTTCGGCATCTGCATCGCCGAGCATCAAAAACCGACCCGTATGAAAAGCAGATTGGACGCGATTCGCAGCGCGTTCCAGGAATCGTTCGAGAAGGATTTCGCCCAATGATCCAGTTGCCCAAAGAGTTCGACTCGATTTTCAGGTACATCGTCGTGGTGTCTCAACGTGCCGAGCAGCTCATCAACGGCGCCAAGGCCCGCTCGGAAAGCCGGCACGCGAAGCCGACCCTGGTCGCCCGCGACGATGTCGAGGCCGGTGAAGTGACCTGGCGCGTGCTCACCCAGGAAGAGCTCGACGCCCATCGCCAGGCCCTGGTCGAGCAGTTCCGGGCGGAGGTCGATGCGGCGAGCGAAAAGCCGAGCACCGAGCCGATCCCGGACGTGCTGCCGACCGCCGAGGTCGAGGTGGGTGCGGACGATGACGAAGATCGCGATGACGAGCTCGTCCGCCTGCAGCGCCTCCTCGGCATGGCCCCGTCGGCGGGCGCGGGCGGAGAGTCGGACGAAGCCGGCGAGGAGGCCGGTGAGGCCGACGAGGATTTGAGCGAAGAGAAAAAGGACTGACCGCTGAGGCCTGAGGCCTTTGCCTCGGCAGCGGCTCAATCTCGAGTCGCCGCGACCTTGAATCGGGGAGTATGAGCCGTGCGCGCACGAGACCTCAGCCGGTATTTCGGTGATCTCGGCTGGCGGCGATCTCCGGTCCCTCCCAAGCCGGAAACCCGGGTTCAGACGGGCAGATCGACGGGCGAAGAGACCCTCGAGGGCCTCGCCGTCGGCGCCGCGAACTGCACCTTGTGCCGGCTTTCAGAAAAACGCAAAACGGTGGTCTTCGGTGAAGGCGATCCGAGTGCGGGCGTGATGTTCATCGGAGAGGGTCCGGGGGCCGAAGAGGATCGTACCGGTCGTCCGTTTGTCGGCCAGGCCGGCAAGCTGCTCGACCGCATGATCTTCGCGATGGGCTTTGAGCGGGAGCAGGTCTATATCGCCAATGTGGTCAAGTGCCGCCCGCCCGGGAACAGGGACCCCAAGGACGACGAAGTGGCCGCCTGCGCCGCCTACCTCGACCGTCAGATCGACCTCATCCAGCCGAAGGTGATTGTCGCGCTCGGAAAACCGGCCTCACGACGCCTCACCGGGACCAACAAGCCGATGGGCGCCCTCCGTGGTCGCTGGTCGTCCTACCGTGGCATCCCGCTGATCCCCGTCTTCCATCCGGCCTACCTCTTGCGCCAGCCGAAGCTGAAACGCGAAGCTTGGGAGGATCTCAAGCTGGTGATGCGGAGACTGCAGACGTCCGAGTAGCCGTTCTTTCAGCGCCACCGAGCATGAGGAGCCACCTTTCGCATTGTCTGCCCCAGGGCAGACTTTCCGGGGGCGGCCATCGTCAGACGATGCAAAAGATGGCACCTTGCGATGCTCGGTGGATGGTGCTCTTCGCTGAGCTCTGTCGCTATCTGTCGCGTTCCATGAACCGTAGGAACTCCCCGTCAGTGGACAGCAACAGGATCGTGTTCTTGTCCATCGTCCTCGTGTAGACCTCCATGGTCTTGAGGAAGCGGTAGAAGTCGGGGTCGCGGTTGTAGGCCTGGGCGTAGATATCCGCCGCTTCCGCGTCGGCGCGGCCCTTGATCTCCTGCGCCTGGCGGTAGGCCTCGGAGGTGATCTCCTGGAGGTCGCGATCCTTGTTGCCAATGATGCGAGCGGCTTCACCGGCGCCCTCGGACCGATACTCCTCGGCGATCCGTTTTCGTTCGGAAATCATCCGCTCGTAAACCTTCGGCCGATCGACCTCGGCGTAGTTGGTGCGTTTGAATTGAAAATCGAGGATCTCGATTCCGAGGACCGCTGTCCGGTTGGAAGCGTTATCCAGGACTTCCTGCTCCAGCGCCACACGGCCTGCGGTGATCTGGTGGCTTCCCTCCTCGAGTGCGGACGAGACCTCGAACTCGCGGTTGGTGGAGCGCACGACCTCGATCAGATTGTGATTGGCGATGGTGTTACGGGTCTCCCCATCGAGAATGTCGTCGAGGCGGCTTTGAGCGCCGCGCTCGTCACGGAGGCGCTGGAAGAACAGCAGGGGGTCGGTGATCCGCCAACGCGCGTAGGTATCGACGAAGATGAAACGCTTGTCCTTGGTCGGCACCTCGTTCGGTTCACCGTCCCACTCGAGGAAGCGTTTTTCGAAGAAGTTCGCCTTCTGAATGAAGGGGGTTTTGACCTTG
>JBFFBV010000099.1:0-16912 GCA_041560205.1 Candidatus Sulfomarinibacter sp. | reverse complement strand
TACTCCAGGATGTCGGTGATGGAGCCCGCACCGACCGTGCGGCCGCCCTCGCGAATGGCGAAGCGCAAGCCCTTCTCCATCGCGATCGGCGTGATCAGCTCCACCTCCAGGTTCGTGTTGTCCCCAGGAATCACCATCTCCACGCCCTCGTCCAGGTTCACCGCCCCCGTCACGTCCGTCGTGCGGAAGAAAAACTGCGGGCGATATCCACGGAAGAACGGCGTGTGACGGCCTCCCTCTTCCTTCGTCAACACATACACCTCGGCGCGAAACTTCTTGTGCGGTGTGATCGATCCAGGCTTCGCAACCACCTGGCCCCGCTCCACGTCCTTGCGCTCCGTACCTCGCAACAGCAGACCGACATTGTCGCCAGCCTCGCCGCTGTCGAGCAACTTGCGGAACATCTCCACACCCGTCACCACCTTCTTCATCGTCGGCCGAATGCCGACGATCTCCATCTCCTCGCCAACCGTCACCTTGCCGCGCTCGATCCGACCCGTCACCACCGTGCCGCGTCCCGAAATCGTGAACACGTCCTCGATCGGCATCAGGAAGGCCTTGTCCACGTCACGCTCCGGCTGCGGAATGTACGTGTCCATCGCTTCCAAAAGCTCCCAGATCGACTTGTTCTCCTCAGAGTCCGGATCGTCGCTCTCGCCAGCCTTCAACGCCGATCCCCGGATCACCGGAATGTCGTCACCCGGAAACTCGTACTCCGACAAAAGCTCACGTACCTCCAGCTCGACCAGGTCCAAAAGCTCCTCGTCGTCCACCATGTCCACCTTGTTCATGTAGACGATGATGTACGGCACGCCCACCTGACGAGCCAAAAGGATGTGCTCCCGCGTCTGCGGCATCGGGCCGTCAGCCGCCGACACCACCAACACCGCACCGTCCATCTGCGCAGCCCCCGTGATCATGTTCTTCACGTAGTCCGCGTGACCAGGACAGTCAACGTGCGCGTAGTGACGATTCTCCGACTGGTACTCCACGTGCGCCGTGTTGATCGTGATCCCACGCGCCTTCTCCTCCGGCGCCTTGTCGATCGAATCAAAGGGCGTGTAGTCCGCCAGCCCCCTCGCTGCCAACGTCTTCGTCATCGCCGCCGTCAACGTCGTCTTGCCATGGTCCACGTGACCAATCGTCCCGATGTTGACGTGCGGCTTCGTCCGCTCGAACTTCTCCTTGGCCATTACTGCCTCCCTACGCCGTCATTCCGGTGGCGCGCGCGACGATTTCATCGGCGATCTGCTGAGGAACTTCGTCGTAATGATCGAACTGCATACTGTAGGTGGCCCGCCCCTGGGTCTGCGACCGCAGATCAGTGGCGTAGCCGAACATCTCGGACAGGGGAACGTGGACGGTCGCGACCTGGAATCCAGCCCGCGACTCCATGCTCGTGACGCGACCGCGGCGACGGTTGAGGTCGCCGATGACGTCGCCCAGGTATTCCTCCGGGGTCACCGCCTCCACCTCCATGACCGGCTCCATGAGCACCGGGCCGGCCTTCTTCGCGGCATCCATGAGCGCCATGGAACCGGCGACCTTGAACGAAATTTCCGACGAGTCCACCTCGTGAAACGAACCGTCGAAGAGCGCCGCGCCGATGCCCATCAGCGGGTACCCGGCAAGAATTCCGCGATCCATCGCCTCGCGGACGCCTATCTGGACCGGACGGATGAACTCGCGCGGGATAACGCCCTCTCTGATCTCATCGACGAACTCGAAGTCCTTGCCGTCGGCCAACGGCCAGACGCGGATCTTGGCGTGGCCGTACTGGCCCTTGCCGCCCGTTTGCCGCACGAACCGGCCCTCGCCCTCGGCCTCTTTGGTGATCGCCTCACGGTAGGCGACCTGCGGACGGCCCACCTTGGCGCCGATCTTGTGCTCCCGCATCAGGCGGTCGACGATGATCTCGAGGTGGAGCTCGCCCATGCCCGAGATAATGGTCTGTCCCGTCTCCTCGTCGACGGAAACGCGGAATGTGGGATCTTCCTGCGTGAGCTTGGCCAGCGCCGCCGCCAGGTTCTCCTGGTCGGCCGTCGTCCTCGGTTCGATCGCGACCGCGATCACGGGCTCGGGGAACTGCATGGCCTCCAGGATGATCGGGTGCTTCCGGTCACAGAGCGTATCGCCGGTGCCCGCGTTGCGGAGCCCGACGACCGCGCAGATGTCGCCCGCGTAGACCTCCGAGATCTCCTCGCGCTTGTTGGCATGCATCTTCAGCAGACGCCCGATCCGCTCGGCTTTTCCAGTGGCGGCGTTGATCACCGACGACCCGGTGGCCAGGATGCCGGAGTAAATGCGGATGAAGGCCAGACGACCGACGAAGGGGTCGGTCATGATCTTGAAGACCAGGGCCGCAAAGGGTTCTTCGTCGTCGGCGTGACGCCTGGTGCTGCCCTTGGTTCCCTCGGGCAAGAAGCCCTCGATCGGCGGTATATCGAGCGGCGAGGGCAGGTAGTCGACGACCGCATCGAGCAGCGGCTGCACACCCTTG
Source organism: Candidatus Sulfomarinibacter sp. (assembly GCA_041560205.1). Lineage (GTDB taxonomy): Bacteria > Acidobacteriota > Thermoanaerobaculia > Thermoanaerobaculales > Sulfomarinibacteraceae > Sulfomarinibacter. Next base: position 14,412 of record JBFFBV010000099.1, on the reverse strand, counting down.
TTCTTGAAAGCCGAGCCGCACAGCACCGGCACCAGAAGACCGCCGATCGTGCCGATCCGAAGGCCCCGAATGATCTGGTCTTCTTCGAGGGATCCCTCGGTGAGGTAATGATCGAGGAGCTCTTCCGAGGTCTCCGCTACCGCCTCGAAGAGACGCTCGCGGTACTCCTCGACCTCGGCCCGGTAGTCGGCCGGGATCTCTTCCTCGTGGTACTCGGCGCCGAGAGACTCCTCGTGGTAGCGGTAGGCCTTGAGGCGGACGATGTCGATCACCCCGGCAAAGCTCTCCTCGGCACCAAGGGGGATCTGCACCGGCACCGCATTGGCCATCAGCTTGGTGCGGATCTGGTCGGTCACACCGGCGAAGTTGGCGCCGATGCGGTCCATCTTGTTGATGAACGCGACCCGCGGCACGCCGTACCGGTCGGCCTGCCGCCATACCGTTTCCGACTGCGGCTCGACGCCACCGACGGCGCAGAAGATCGCCACCGCCCCGTCGAGCACACGCAGGCTGCGCTCCACCTCGGCGGTGAAGTCAACGTGGCCCGGTGTGTCGATGATGTTGACGCGGTGATCGCGCCAGAAACAGGTTGTCGCAGCAGATGTGATGGTGATGCCCCGCTCCTGCTCCTGCGGCATCCAATCCATGGTCGCCGTGCCGTCGTGGACCTCACCGATCTTGTAGTTGATGCCCGTGTAATAGAGCACACGCTCGGTAGTCGTCGTCTTACCGGCATCGATGTGGGCCATGATGCCGATATTCCGGACCTGAGCGAGTGGGATAACACGGGACATTTTTTCAAAGATCTCCTGCGAACTGCTGTCGGCTGTCTCTATCTCACCTACCAGCGGTAGTGGGCAAAGGCCTTGTTGGCCTCAGCCATGCGATGCGTGTCATCGCGTTTCTTGATCGTGCCGCCTCGGGTCGAGGCGGCGTCGAGAAACTCGCCCGCGAGCTTCTGGGTCATCGTCTTCTCGTGCCGGCTCTTGGCGAAGCCGATCAGCCAGCGGATGGCCAGCGCCTGCTGGCGGTCCGAGCGGACCTCCATCGGCACCTGGTAGGTGGAGCCACCCACACGGCGCGATTTGACCTCGACCTGGGGCTTCGAGTTCTCGACCGCACGCTTGAAGACCTTGAGCGGGTCGTCCCCGGTGCGCTCCTCGATCATACCGAGGGCGCCGTAGAAAATCCTCTCCGCCACAGTCTTCTTGCCCTTGATGGTCACGTTGTTGATGAACTTCGTGACCAGGCGCGAGTTGTAAACGGGGTCCGGAAGGACCTCACGCTTGTCGATGGTTGCTCGCCGAGGCATGTGCTCCCCCCGCCCTAATTTTTCGGCCGCTTGGCGCCGTACTTCGAACGCCGCTGACGGCGCCCCTCGACACCCTGGCTGTCCATGGTGCCGCGGATGATGTGATAGCGAACACCCGGAAGGTCCTTGACACGACCGCCCCGGATCATCACCTGCGAGTGCTCCTGGAGGTTGTGGCCCTCACCGGGGATGTAGGCCGTCACCTCGATGCCGTTGGTGAGGCGCACACGCGCCACCTTGCGAAGCGCCGAGTTCGGCTTCTTCGGGGTGGTCGTGAACACACGCGTGCAGACGCCGCGCCGCTGCGGGCATGACTGGAGGGCCGGGCTCTTGGTTTTCTCGGTCGCCGTTTTGCGGCCCTGGCGAACCAATTGCGAGACTGTTGGCATGGTCGCTCCCTATCCGGGGTTCGTAAATCCAAGCGGAGACACCACTTGGCTGCTTCCTCATTGACAGAGCTCTGGCCGTGAGTCAGAGCCGCGGAAGAATACTGAAGATGCCGCGTTCTGTCAAGCGGTTATTGGCTGTTTTCGGTACAGGAGCGCATATTTTCGCCAGCGGGGGCGGCACGTTTGAGGAAGGCGCGACCGCGAAGCGCTCCGGTTCGCAGCGCGCGCTTCTCAGTAGCGCGTTTCCGAGGAGTGCCACCGCTGACGATGTTTGGCCCGGGGGCGAAGGTGAAATTGAATGCGCTCGCGTCCAAAATCGTCACCAGTGGCACGTTTTTCGTCGCGGTGGCGCAGACCCAGGCTGAAATGCGCTCCTTCATCGACAAGGGCGCGCCCCAAGACGTGCCGTCTCTCACGATTTTCGGGGCAGTAGTGGACACCCACGAGTATCTCGTTTGGCCCGAAAATCTTTAGAGGGGGCACTCCTCGGAAGCGCGCTGGGAGAAGGGCGCGCGCACGTGAGCATCACCAGGTGCCATCTTTTGCATTGTTGGAGCTTGTTGCTGAAGCCAGGAGCGCGTCAGGGCCAATCAATGCGAAAGGTGGCTCCTCATACTCAAAAAATTGGCCGCCCCGTAGGGCGGCCGAAAGTGAATTGATTATGGTGAAAAGGATTTACTTTTCGGTTTCCGCGGCCGGGGCTTCCGGCTTGGCCTCCATCAGGGCCGTGGCCGCTTCGGTCATTTCGCGGTAGAGGTTGTCGGGCTCCTCGCGCGGCTCCATCTCCTCTTCGGGCACCGGATCGATGATCGTTCGGCGGTATCGAGGCGCGCCCGTACCAGCCGGGATCAGACGCCCGACGATCACGTTCTCCTTGAGGCCGTGCAAGTTGTCCACCTTGCCGGAGACGGCGGCCTCGGTCAGGACACGGGTGGTCTCCTGGAACGATGCCGCCGAGATGAAGCTCTCGGTGGCCAGCGAAGCCTTGGTGATGCCGAGCAAGAGCGAGGTCGCGGTCGCCGGCTCGCCGCCGGCCTCGATGACGCGATCGTTCTCGCGCTGGAAGAGATAGCGCGGGATCTGTTGTTCGAGCAGGAAGTCGGTATCGCCGGGGTCGACGACCTTCACGAAGCGCATCATCTGACGAACGATGACCTCGATGTGCTTGTCGTTGATCGCAACACCCTGCGAGCGGTAGACCTCCTGGATCTTGTCGACCAGGTGGCGTTGCATCTCTTTTTCGCCCAGAATCGAGAGAATGTCGTGCGGATTGACGGCACCCTCGGTCAGCGGGTCGCCGGCCTGGATGAACTCGCCCTCCTGCACCGAGACGTGGGCGTAGCGCGGGATCGAGTACTCGCGATGTTCGTCACCCTCGCCCTCGACCACGATGCGACGTTGGCCCCGGACCGGCTCGGTGATGCGGATGCGTCCGTCGATTTCCGAAACCACTGCCGGGTCCTTCGGTTTACGGGCCTCGAAAAGCTCGACGACCCGGGGCAGACCGCCGGTGATGTCCTTGGTCTTGGACATCTCGCGCGGGATTTTGGCAAGCACATCGCCCGCCGCCAGCTTGTCGCCCTCGGCGACCGCCAGATGGGAGCCGATCGGGAGCTGGTAGCGACGGGTCTCCTTGTTCTTGCCCCGGCCGGTGCCGATGACCTCGAGGGTCGGAATGCGCTTGCCCGAGCCGAGAGGTTCGATAACGATCTTGTGCGCGTGGCCGGTGAGCTTGTCGATCTCCTCGCGGACGTTTTCGCCCTCGACGAGATCGTGGAACTTCACCTTGCCCTTGATCGCAGTCAGAATCGACGAGGTGAAGGGGTCCCACTCGACCAGCGGGGTTCCGGGTTCCACGTCCTGGCCGTCTTCGACCAGCAGATGCGAGCCATAGGCCACCGAGTAACGCTCCTTCTCGCGCTGGCGCTCGTCGAGGATGACGAGCTTGCCGGTCCGCGAGATGGCCACGGTCTCGCCCTCGTTGTTGACCACCGCAGCGATGTTGAGGAACTTGATCTTGCCGAGGTGGTTCGCCACGTGGCGTGAAGACTCGGTGCCACGCGTTGCGGTGCCGCCATAGTGGAAGGTGCGCATTGTCAGCTGGGTGCCGGGCTCGCCGATCGACTGCGCGGCGATGATGCCGACCGCCTCACCGATCTCGACCATGCGCCCGGTGGCGAGCATGCGTCCGTAGCACAGCTGGCAGACCCCACGCTCGGTCTCGCAGGTCAGCGCCGAGCGGATGCGAACGCGCTCGATGCCGGCCTCCTGGATCTGGCTCGCGAGGGCCTCGGTGATCTCGGTGTTCACCGGACAGATCCGCGTGTCCTCGATCGGGTCGTAGATGTCCTCCGCGGCGGCGCGGCCGACGATGCGGTCGCGCAGCTGCTCGAGGATCTCGCCGCCCTCGGTGATGGCCGACACCTCGATGCCGTTCTCGGTGCCGCAGTCGTGCTCGACCACGATCACGTCCTGGGCCACATCGACCAGACGTCGGGTCAGATATCCGGAGTCGGCGGTCTTGAGCGCGGTGTCCGCGAGCCCCTTGCGGGCGCCGTGGGTCGAGATGAAGTACTGCAGCACCGACAACCCTTCGCGGAAGTTCGCTGTGATCGGAGTTTCCATGATCTCGCCCGAAGGCTTCGCCATCAGGCCGCGCATGCCGGCGAGCTGCCGGACCTGCTCGCGGGAGCCACGCGCACCGGAGTCCGCCATCATGAAGATCGGGTTGAACTCGCCCGACTCGGGGTTGAGTGAGGACATCTCGCTGAACATCTCCTTGGCCACGTCCTCGGTGACCCGGTGCCAGATATCGACGATCTTGTTGTGGCGCTCACCGGCGGTGATGAGGCCCTTGCGTCGCTGCTCCTCGACCTCGTCGACCTCGCCGTGGGCCTGATCGAGCTGCTCCTGTTTGCTTCCCGGAATCACCATGTCATCGGACGAGAGCGAAAGACCCGATCGGGTAGCGTACTCGAAGCCGATCTCCTTGAGATTGTCGAGCAGGCTGACGGTCGGCTCGTGTCCCATTTTCATGAACGAGAAAGCGACCAGGTTCTGGAGGCCCTTCTTGCGGAGCTGACCGTTGATGAAAGGCATCTCCTCAGGCAGCTGCATGTTGAAGAGCACGCGGCCGACGGTGGTTTCGAGGAGCATATTCTCGACCTCGATCATGTCGGCGTGGAGAAGGTCCTGGCTGCCGCCCTGGGCGATGAGGTCGATCAGGCTGCCGGAGAACCGCAGCTGGATCGGTGCCTGGGTTCCAATCACGCCGGCTGAGTAGGCGAGGAACACCTCCTCGGCCGAAGCAAAGGTCTTGCCGCCGCCCTTGGCCATGTAGTTTTCGGTCGTCAGGTAGTAGACGCCGATCACCATGTCCTGCGAGGGCACCGCAAGCGGCCGGCCACTCGCCGGAGACAAAATATTGCGCGCCGACATCATCAAGACGTGGGCCTCCAGCTGCGCTTTCGGCGACAGCGGCACGTGGACCGCCATCTGGTCACCGTCGAAGTCGGCGTTGTAGGCCGCACAGACGAGGGGGTGGATCTTGATCGCCTTGCCCTCGACCAGCACCGGCTCAAAGGCCTGGATGCCCAATCGGTGGAGGGTCGGCGCGCGGTTGAGGAGCACCGGGTGCTCCTTGATCACGGTTTCCAGGGCGTCCCACACCTCCAGCGTCTGCAGCTCGACGAGCTCCTTGGCCATCTTGATGGTCGTCGCCAGCTCACGCTTCTCGAGCTCCTGATAGACGAAAGGTTTGAAGAGCTCGAGGGCCATCTTCTTGGGGAGCCCGCACTGGTGGAGCCTGAGCTCGGGGCCGACGACGATCACCGAGCGACCGGAATAGTCGACACGCTTGCCGAGCAGGTTCTGACGGAAGCGGCCCTGCTTGCCCTTGAGGTTGTCAGACAGCGACTTGAGCGGGCGGTTGTTGGAGCCCTTGATGACGCGTCCGCGCCGCCCGTTGTCGAAGAGGGCGTCGACCGCCTCCTGCAGCATCCGCTTCTCGTTGCGGACGATGACCTCGGGTGCGCGCAGGTCGAGGAGCTTCTTGAGCCGGTTGTTGCGGTTGATGACCCGGCGGTAGAGATCGTTGAGGTCGGAGGTCGCGAAGCGGCCGCCATCCAACGGCACCAGCGGCCGCAGCTCGGGTGGGAGCACCGGGATGACCTCGAGAATCATCCACTCCGGACGGTTGCCCGAGCGGCGCAGGGCCTCCACCAGCTTGAGTCGCTTGGCGGCCTTTTGGCGACGCATGATGGCGGTCTCGGTGCGCATGATCATGCGCAGCTCGGCCGCCATCTCGTCGAGGTCGAGGCGCTCGAGGTGGGCGCGGATAGCCTCCGCGCCCATCATCGCGACAAAGGCCTCGCCGTAGTCCTCCTTGGCCTGCCGATACTCCTCCTCGGTCAGGACCTGTTGGTCTTCGAGCTCGGTGTCTCCGGGATCGACGACCACGTAGGCCTCGAAGTAGAGCACCCTCTCGAGCTCGCGCATCGTCATGTCGAGCAGCAGGCCGATGCGGGAGGGGAGGCCCTTGAAGAACCAGACGTGAGACACCGGGGCGGCGAGCTCGATGTGGCCCATGCGCTCACGCCGGACCTTGGACTTGGTGACCTCGACGCCGCACTTGTCACAGACGACGCCGCGGTACTTCATCCGCTTGTACTTGCCGCAGAGGCACTCCCAGTCGGTGACCGGCCCGAAGATCTTGGCGCAGAAGAGGCCGTCACGCTCGGGCTTGAAGGTCCTGTAGTTGATGGTCTCCGGCTTGATAACCTCGCCGTGCGACCACGATCGGATCTTCTCCGGGCTCGCCAGGCCGAGCCGGATGGCGTTGAAATCGTTGAGGGGCTTGGGCTTCTCGAAGAAGCTGCGAACTTCGCTCAGGCTTGACCGCTCCATGGATTCCACCCCTCTCACTCGTCGTCCTGCTGCAACAGCTCGACATCGAGGCCGAGCGCCTGCAGCTCACGAACCAATACGTTGAAGGACTCCGGCAATCCGGGTTCCTCGGGCACCTGGCCTTTGACGATTGCTTCGTAGACCTTGGCCCGGCCCTCGACATCGTCTGATTTGACGGTCAGCAGCTCTTGCAGGGTATGTGCCGCACCGAATGCTTCGAGCGCCCACACCTCCATCTCACCTAGCCTTTGACCGCCGAACTGGGCCTTTCCGCCCAGCGGCTGCTGGGTGATGAGCGAGTACGGCCCGATGGAGCGCGCGTGGATCTTGTCGTCCACCAGGTGGCTGAGCTTGAGCATATAGATGTAGCCGACAGTCACCCGTTGCTCGAAGGGATCACCTGTGATGCCGTCGTACAGGAGACTCTTGCCGTCCTCGGGAAGGCCAGCCTTCTCGAGCATCTCGCGGATCTCGTCCTCGTTGGCGCCCTCGAAGACCGGGGTCGCGAAGCTCATCCCGAGCTCGTGGCCCGCCCACCCGAGGTGGGTCTCGAGGATCTGGCCGACATTCATTCGCGATGGAACGCCCAGCGGGTTGAGGATGATCTCGACCGGAGTCCCATCGGGCAGGAAGGGCATGTCCTCCTCGGCCAGGGTCTGCGAGATGACGCCCTTGTTACCGTGGCGCCCCGCCATCTTGTCGCCGACCTGCAGCTTGCGCTTCATGGCGATGAAGACCTTGACCTGCTTGATCACGCCCGGAGGCAGATCGTCACCCTGCCGGAGCAGCTCGATCCGCTCCTGATTGATCTGGTCGAGGACCTCGACCTGCGACTCGGCCTGGCGGATGATCAGCCGCACCTTGTCGAGGAGTGCGGCCTTCTTCAGCGGCAGGTTTTTGATCTGGCTGATCTTCAGGCGGCGCAGCGCCTCGGCGGTGATCTTCTTGTTCTTGCCGACCAGGACCTCTCCGCCCTTGCGGACCGCGACGTCCTCGCCGACGGCTTTGCCCACGAGGAGGCGCTCGATCTTCGAATCGCGCACCTCGAGGATGATCCGCTTCTCGTCCTCGGAGTTGGTGCGGATGCGCTCGATCTCCTCGTTCTCGATCGCGAGCTGACGGGAGTCCTTGTCGACGCCCTTGCGAGCGAAGATCTGCACCCCCACGACCACGCCTTCGATGCCGGGCGGGCATCGCAGCGACGCGTCGCGGACGTCGCCCGCCTTTTCACCGAAGATCGCGCGCAGGAGCTTTTCCTCGGGGGTCAGCTGGGTCTCGCCCTTGGGCGTGACCTTGCCGACCAGGATCGAACCCTGCCGCACCTGGGCGCCGATATGGATGATGCCCGCCTCGTCGAGATGGGCGAGCGCCGATTCGGAAACATTCGGGATGTCGCGGGTGATCTCCTCGGGACCGAGCTTCGTATCCCGGGCCGAGGTCTCGAACTCCTCGATGTGGATCGAGGTGTACTTGTCGTCCTTGACCAACCGCTGCGAAACGACGATCGCATCCTCGAAGTTGTAGCCGCGCCAGGGCATGAACGCCACCAGCACATTGTGGCCGAGGGCGAGTTCGCCGCTGTGCGTGTTGGGCCCGTCGGCCAGCACCTGGCCCTTGACCACCCGTTGGCCCTCTTCGACCAGGGGCTTCTGGTTGATCGAGGTGTTCTGATTCGAACGCCGGAACTTCGTCATCTGGTAGATGTCGGCACCAAACTCGCCCTCGCCCTCGCCCTCGACACGGACGATGATGCGCTGACAGTCGACCTTGTCGACGATGCCCGCCCTGCGGCAGACAACGACGGCGCCGGAATCCTCGGCGACCACGGATTCCATTCCCGTGCCGACGACGGGCGCCTCGGGCTGCACCAGGGGTACCGCCTGTCGCTGCATGTTTGAACCCATCAGGGCACGGTTGGCGTCGTCGTGCTCGAGGAAGGGGATCAGCGACGCTGCCACCGACACGACCTGCCGCGGCGACACGTCGATGAAGTCGACCTGGCCGCGGTCGAGAACCAGGAACTCGCCGCCTGAGCGGGCGATGACCTTTTGGTCGACCAAACGGCCTTTGGCGTTGACCCGCGCGTTGGCCTGGGCGATGTTGAGATTCTCCTCTTCCCATGCCGCCAGATAGAAGGCGTGGGGCTCACCCCAGGCCTCGATCTTCTTGGTCCGCGAGCGGCGCACCTTGGCGTTGGCCTCGTCGAAGTCTGAACGCAACACGACCTGGCCGAGATCGAAATCGGTGTCACCGACCTGGGTGATCTTGACGTGCTCGAGGACGTTGCCGCTTTCGACCTTCTTGTAGGGCGACTCGATGTAGCCCATCGGGTTGAGCCGGGCATAGCACGACAGCGATGAGATGAGACCGATGTTCGGACCTTCGGGGGTCTCGATGGGGCAGATCCGGCCGTAGTGCGTCGAGTGGACGTCCCGCACTTCGAAGCCCGCGCGCTCGCGCGACAGACCGCCGGGGCCAAGTGCCGAGAGACGCCTTTTGTGGGTGACCTCGGACAAGGGGTTGGTCTGGTCCATGAACTGCGAGAGCTGCGAGGAGCCGAAAAACTCGTCCACCGAAGCCATGACCGGCTTGGAGTTGACGAGATCGCGCGGCATCGCGGAGTCGATGTCCGGGTGAATGGACATCTTCTCCTTGATCGCCCGCTCCATCCGCACCAGGCCGATCCGGAACTGGTTCTCCATGAGCTCGCCGACCGTGCGCACACGGCGGTTGGCGAGGGAGTCGATGTCGTCGACCCGTCCGAGGTCTTTGTGGAGCCTCAGGAGGTAGGTCACGAGGTGCATGAAGTCGTCGACGTCGAGCGTCCGCTGATTCGGGTCCTTGTCGAGCCTCAGTTTGGCGTTGAACTTGAAACGCCCGACCCGGGACAGATCGTATTTGCGTTCGTCGAAGAAGAGACCGTTGAAGAGGGTCGTCGCCGACTCCTCAGTCGGAGGATCACCGGGCCGCTGGCGCCGGTAGATCTCCATCCTCGCACCCATCTGCGAGGTCGTGGCGTCCTTCTCCAGGGTCTGGTGGAGGATCTCGCCGACGGGGTCCCAATCCGGGAAGGCGAGGCTGATGGTGTCAATGCCCGCCTCGTCGGCCTGCGCCAGCACGTCGTCGGTGACGCGCGCGTTGGCTGGAACGATGACCTCGCCGGTTTCCTCGTCGATCAGATCATCGACCACAAGCGCGCCGACCAAATCGTCGCGTTCGACGGTGACCTTTGTGGGTTTGTTGATCGTCGCCTTGACGAGGCGGCGGTGAATGTTCTTGTCGAGCGAGAGGCCCGCGAAGAGCGCGGGTTCCGCGACCTTGCGGAATCGGAGCGCCTTCTGGCGCTCGTCCTCGACCTCGAGGATGCGGGAGTCGAGAAGGAGCGTGGCCGAGTCCTTCTTGGCGCCCTTGCCGAGCTTGACATCGAAGACGGTGTGAAAACCGCGGAGGATCTGGGAGTTCGATTCGAGCTCGGGGCTCAACGCGCGGAGAAAGACCGTTCCGGGGAGGCGACGCTTGCGGTCGATCCGGACCCAGAGGATCTGCTTGTTGTCGTACTCGAACTCGATCCACGATCCGCGGTAGGGCACGACCTTGGCGAGGTAGTCATTGGGGCCTTCGAGGGTGAAGAAGACACCCGGCGAGCGGTGGAGCTGGGAGACGATGACCCGCTCGGTGCCGTTGATGATGAAGGTGCCGGTATCGGTCATCAGCGGCATCTCACCGAAGTAGAGCTCCTCCTCTTTGACGTCGCGAACCTGCCGGCTGCCATCCTCCTCGGTGTCGAAGGTCACCAGCCGGAAGGTCAGCCGCACGGGCACCGCATAGGTCATCCCGCGCTCGCGACACTCCTCGGACGAGAAGGGGAGACGAAGCCCCACGGAGGTGCCGCACACGCCGCAGACCTCGATGCGGTTCTTGTTGGCCTTCCCGCAGTCCGGACAGACGACCGACTCTTCGTGGGGATCACCGGCCTTGAAGCTGGCGCCGCAGTGCTCACAGGTCAGGCGCAGGTGATGCAGCCCATCGAGGCGCCCGCAACGACACGTCCAGTTGCCGATCTCGTAGCGTACGAACTGCAGCTCGCAGGTCTCACGAAAGTCGGTGAATGGGAAAATCGAAGACAGAACCGACTGAAGACCGCCGTGCGGGCGCTCGTCAGGCAGCAGATCCATCTGCAGGAACCCCTCGTAGGAGGACCTCTGCACCTGGATCATGTTCGGCAACGGAATCGTGGACGAATGCTTGGAGAAGCTCAGCCGCCCATTGGAGCTGGTGGTCATGGACGCTCCCTCCTGACCAATAGAGACACAGGGAGACACACGCTCCCTGTCATCTCAGTTTGTGGTTCTCGTAACCCGAGAATCGAACGGCATATTGCGCGTTACTTGATCTCCATCTGGGCACCGGCCTCTTCGAACTTCTTCTTGATCTCTTCGGCCTCTTCCTTGTTGACGCCCTCTTTGACCTTGGTGGGCGCGCTCTCGACCAGCTCCTTGGCCTCCTTGAGACCGAGGGAGGTGACCTCTCGGACGACCTTGATGACGTTGATCTTCTTGTCTCCGATGGAGTTCAAGATCACGTCGAAGTCGCTCTTCTCCTCCTCCTGCTCACCGCCGGCGGCGGCACCCGGAGCGGCACCGGCCATCATCACCGGGGCGGCGGCCGCGGCGGTGACGCCGAACTCGTCCTCAAGGGCCTTGACGAGCTCGTTGAGCTCGAGCACGGTCATCCCCTTGATGTCTTCCATCATCTTTTCTATCTGGGCCATGGTTCAGATCCTCCTTAGGATTCTTGGGTTTCTTTTTCTTCTTCGGGCTCAGCCGAGGCTTCCGGGGCCGGCTCGACATCGTCGGCCGTCGCCTCTTCAGGCTCGGCAGAAGCCTCCGGCTCGGATGCCTCCTCGACCTCAGAAGCGGTCTCGGCCTCGGCGGTGGCCTCGGTCTCCTTGACCTCTTCTGCGGCCTCAGCAGGCGCTTCGGCTTCCTGGGTTGCTTCGGGGGCCTCGTCGCCCTTGTCGGCGATTTGACCGATGACATTGACAAACTGCTGCAACGGCGCATTCAGCGCCACCGCCAGGCGCCGGATGGGCGACTGCAGAAGGTTGACCAGCTTGGCGATGAGCTCCTCGCGCGACGGCAGGTCGGCGATCTTCTCCGCCTCCTTGGCCTCGAGAATCTGGCCCTCGAGGTAGGCCTGCTCGAAGCGCAGCTCCGGGTGCGTCTTGATGAAATCCTTCAGCACCTTGGCCAGGGCCACACCGTCTCCGCCGGTGTAGGCGAGCACTTTGGGCCCGGTCAGAAAGGGCGTGATCCCCTCCATCTCGGTCCCTTCGACCGCCAAGCGGATCACGGTGTTCTTGACCACCTTGTAGGTCGCGTCAGTCTTCCGCACCTCGGAGCGAAGTCGATTGACGTCGTTGACTGTCAGCCCGTGGTTCTCGAGCAGGAACAGCGTGTTGACCTCGGCGAGCATTTCGCGAAGCAGCAGAGATTGCTCGTGTTTCTGTTCTTTCGTGAGCATCGTTCCCCCCTACTTCACATCGAGGCTGACCAGGTCGACCTGGACGCCGGGCCCCATGGTCGAGCACAGGTACACCGTGTGCACGTAACGACCCTTGGCGGTCGCCGGCTTCGCCTTCTGCACCGCGCTGATCAGGCTGCGGGTGTTTTCGACGAGGTTCTCGTGCGAAAAGCTGACCTTGCCAACCGGTGCGTGGATAATCGCCGTCTTGTCGACTCGAAACTCGACCTTTCCGGCCTTGATGTCGGAGACGGCGGCCTTGACATCAGTGGTCACCGTGCCCGACTTCGGATTCGGCATGAGTCCGCGCGGGCCGAGCACTCTGCCAACCTTCGAGAGGTTCTTCATCATGTCGGGCGTCGCGACAATCGCGTCAACCTCGAGCCAGCCGGCCTGGATCTTCTCGACCGCTTCGTCGCCCGAGAGCACGAAATCGGCGCCGGCCTCTTCGGCATCCTTCTGAGCCGGGCCTTCGCACACCGCCAACACGGTCAGGCTCTTGCCGGTGCCGTGCGGCAGCACGACAGTGCCGCGAACCATCTGGTCGGCGTGGCGCGGGTTGACGCCGAGCCGCATCGCGACCTCGACGGTTTCGTCGAAGGAGGCGTAGGCTGATTCCTGCACCAACCCAACGGCCTCTTCGAGCGGGTATGGCCGCCGTTCCAACTTGGCGGCCGACTCGCGGTATTTCTTCCCTCTATGCGCCACTGGCCACCTCCTCGACCTCGCCTTCCGGCTCTTCGATCTCGATGGCTCCGGAGGTCGCACCGATCTCGATACCCATGGAACGCGCCGTGCCCAGGATGATCTGAACCGCGGCATCGAGCGACTCCGCGTTGAGGTCGGGCATCTTCGTCTTCGCGATCTCCTCGACCTGGGACATCGTGACCGTGCCGACCTTGATGCGGTTGGGCTCACCCGAGCCCTTGCCGAGGCCGCAGGCCCGCCGCAGCAGGAACGAGGCCAGCGGGGTCTTGGTGATGAAGGTGTAGGTACGGTCCGCGAAGACCGTGATCACGACCGGGATGATGATCCCCTGCTCCTTCTGCGTGCGGGCGTTGAAGGCCTTGCAGAAGTCCATGATGTTGAGACCATGCTGCCCCAAAGCCGGGCCGACGGGCGGGGCCGGAGTGGCCTGCCCTCCCGGCAGGTGGAGCTTGATCTGTCCTATGACTTTCTTTGCCATCGCTACTCCTCAAACGAGCTTCTGCACTTGGCGAAACTCCATCTCGACCGGGGTCTCGCGCCCGAAGATCGTGACCATCACCTTGAGGGTCGAACGATCGAGATTGACCTCCTCGACGACGCCGTTGAACGAGGCGAAGGGGCCGTCGGTGATCCGAATCCGCTCCCCCTTCTCGTACATCTCCGTCGGTCTCGGCTTCTCCTGCGTCGCCACCGACTGGTGGAGGATCTGGTTGACCTCCTCCTCGGTCAGCGGCGTCGGCTTCTTGCCGGCCCCCACGAAGCCCGTCACCTTGGGCGTGTTGCGCACCAGGTGCCATGCGTCATCGGTCATTTCCATCTCCACGAGCACGTAACCGGGGAAGAACTTCCTTCGAACCTCTCGCTTCTTGCCGTTCTTCATCTCGACGACGGTCTCGGTGGGGACCTGGACCTCGCCAAAGAACTCCTCCATGCCGAGCGCTTCGATCCTCTGTTCGAGGGTCTTCTTCACCCGGTCTTCGAATCCCGAGTAGGTGTGGATGATGTACCACTGCTTGGCCATGGAGTTCAGCTCCTTAGGAAAAGACCTTGAAGAGGTCGAAAAGCTGGTTTCTCAGAAGCAAGAAAACGAGATCACAGAGGTAGAGGTAGATGCCGAAGATGAAGGACGCGATCACCACGACGGTGGTCGTGTTGATCACCTCCTGCTTGGTCGGCCACGTGACCTTTTTGGTCTCGACCACGACCTCGGAGAGAAAAGTTTTCAGGCGTGTCCACCATTGCATGCGGGCGACTCCGATCGGAATACTTGGCAGGCCAGGAGGGACTCGAACCCCCAACAACCGGTTTTGGAGACCGGGACTCTACCAATTGAGCTACTGGCCTGCGTGGAAAAATCTCACGCACCACACCCCGGAGGAGGCCTTTCGGCCTTCCGGTGGGACGAAGTGCGACCAGCCGCGAGGCTTCAATCCCTACTCCAGGATGTCGGTGATGGAGCCCGCACCGACCGTGCGGCCGCCCTCGCGAATGGCGAAGCGCAAGCCCTTCTCCATCGCGATCGGCGTGATCAGCTCCACCTCCAGGTTCGTGTTGTCCCCAGGAATCACCATCTCC
>JBFFBV010000098.1:0-16983 GCA_041560205.1 Candidatus Sulfomarinibacter sp. | reverse complement strand
CTCTGCGCGCGGCGTCCCGCCGAGATGATCGGGTGGCCCTACGCCAACCACACACCCTCTTCGACCCCCTTTGGCTTGCGCCACAGCCGATCCCTTCGGCGTGATCGATCCCCATCGGCTCCACCAAAAACTCCAATTCGCCGCCCTCGCGGGCGGCTTGTTTCCTTTCCGGTTCCGTCGTTCGGGATCTCACCCTGGGTTGCTCGCGCGCTCTGCGCGCGGCGTCCCGCCGAGATGATCGGGTGGCCCTACGCCAACCACACACCCTCTTCGACCCCCTTTGGCTTGCGCCACAGCCGATCCCTTCGGCGTGATCGATCCCCATCGGCACCGAAGGGCGGAGATGCGGGGCAGAGAATGCGAAGGCTTGAAGATTCGACCTAAAGGGGCTCGACACGAACGGGCACACCGCTGAGCACGGCGTTACCGCAGAGCTCATCCACCAGCGAATCGTCCGTGAGATCGTTGATGCTGGCACCCGGGTGCTGTTCCGCGACCGAGAGTCGGGTGCCGGTACGGTGGTGCCCCCACCCATGGGGAAGGCTGACGACTCCGGGCATCACCTCGTCACTGAGCTCCAGGGACACCTCGATACGTCCGACACGCGAAACGACGGCGACTCTCCCCTCTTCGGCCACACCAAGCCGTGCCGCATCGTCGGGATGCATCAACAAGGTGCAACGATCCTTCCCCCGCACGAGCCGCAGCGAGTTGTGCATCCACGAGTTGTTGCTTCGGAGATGGCGCCGACCGATGAGCAGCAGCGACTGATTGGACTGATCGCTCTGGAGCGCCCCAAGGAGCCGGCGAGCGTCCTTCACGAATGGCTCCGGTGCCATCTCGATGCGTTTCCCGGGAGTCCGCAACCTCTCCGGCAGACATGGCTCGAGGGGACCGAGATCGACCCCGTGGACCTCCCGCTCGAGCTTGGCGAGGTTGAGGCCACCGCCGGAGGGACGCGAGCCCGATCCCCACGGCCCCCGACGGAGCCCGAGATCGAGCATTCGGCGTGGACTCAGCTTCGCGCTCACCCACCGCTTGAACTGTGCGAGAGGAGGGCCGTCATCAAGTCGCCGGTGAAGCTCGGCGAGGATCTGCCAATCATGCCGGGTATCGGGGGCCGGGTCGAAGAGGGCCGGCGAGTAACGCGCCACGTTGCGAACCGCCAACAGGTTGAATACCAGATCGTAGTGGTCGTGCTCGAGGGCGGATGTCGGCGGCAGGATGATGTGGGCGTGCCGCGTGGTCTCGTTGATGTAGAAATCGACAGCCACCATGAAGCCGAGGCCTCCCAAAGCACCATCGAGCTGTGCTCCGTTCGGGGTCGACAAGACCGGGTTGCCCGCGATCGTCAGCAACGCCCGGATCTGACCCTCGCCCTCGGTCAAGATCTCCTCCGCCAAGGCGGCGACCGGAAGCTCACCACCGTAGGCGGGCAGACCCCGCACCCGGCTCGCGTACCTGCCGAGGTGGCCGGGGCCGGTGCTCGCTACGAGGTCGACAGCCGGCGTCGTGAACATCGCCCCACCCGCCCGGTCAAAGTTGCCGGTGGCGATGTTGAGCACGTTGATCAGCCATTGGCAGAGCCCGCCAAAGGCCTGGGTCGACACTCCGAGCCGTCCATAGCAGACCGCAGAAGGTGCAGCGGCGAACTCCCGAGCCAGGTCACGAACCGCTTCGGCGTCGATGCCCGTGGCCGGAGAGATCATTTCCGGTGTCACGTCCGCCACCAATGCGCGGACATCATCGATCGAGTCGCAGAACGTGGCCATCCGTTCCGTGTCCACGAGATCTTCCGAGAAGATGACCTGCAGCAAGGCCATCAAGAACAGCGCATCGCTTCCCGGGCGGATGAAGAGGTGCCGGTCGGACAGCTCGGCGGTTTCCGTCCGCCGGGGGTCGACCACGACCAACCGACCACCCCGCCGCCTCAGATTTTCGAGCCGCCGTCTGAAGCCGGGGGCCGTCATCATGCTGCCGTTCGAGACGACCGGATTCGCACCGAGAACGAGGAAAAAGCGGCTTCGGTCCACATCCGGAACGGGCAGCAACAGCTTGTGGCCAAACATCAAGGTGGCGGCCACATGGTGCGGCAGCTGGTCGACCGATGTGGCGGAATATCGGTTCTTCGTCCCCAGTGCCCGGCTGAGCGGCGGACCGAAGAGCAGCGTGCCCCAGTTGTGAACCGCGGGGTTCCCCACGTAGAGCCCGACCGCGTCATTCCCGTGGGCCTGTTGAACCGTGCGGAGACGATCGGCAACCTCGTCCAAGGCCTTGTCCCAGCTCAGGCGTTCCCAGGTCCCGTCCCCGATCCGACGCATCGGATGGCGAAGACGGTCGGGATCGGTGTGGATGTCTTGCAGAGCCACTGCCTTGGGGCAGATGTGGCCACGACTGAAGGGGTCATCTCTGTCGCCCCGGATCGCCGTGATCTCGTCGCCGTTCATCTCGATGGCGAGACCGCAGATGGCCTCGCACAGATTGCAGGCCCGATGGTGGGTCGTCGAGTGGCTCTTTTGCATGGCGGATCCAGCGCGAATTGTACAGGGGACGACGACGAATGAGCGATGGAGTCCCCGCGAAGTCCTACCACATCGCCTACCGTCGCCACGACCGTACGCTGTCCATGCCCCTGGACTGCATTCGCATCCACCGAGATCGGCGCCCGGACGCTCTGCACCTCGGACATCTCCAGAACCCGCATCGATGCCTTTACAATTGTCCAATCGTTTGAAGATTGCGAGTATCGGCATCAATGGCGATCAACACAGCTACCGTTCAAGAGTTCATCGAGTCCCACCGAGCCCCGGTGTACATGCTGCTCCACACCTACTTCAGCCACGACCAGCCGTTCCTGATGCGGTCGGAGCTGATCGACGGCTTCATCGAATTCTGTGCCACCGGCCAGGGACGGGTGCTGGCGGGCAGCGTTCTCGGAGATGCGATCGAGCTCACGCAGGAGGCCGCGATTCAGGTTCCCTGGATCTACCTCGCCGTGCGCCCGGATGTCGGTCGCTGGACGTTTTACAGGATCCACGCAGAAACGCTCCAGCTCGAGTGGATCTCCGTCGCGCGATACCACCTCTTCAAAGAGTCGTTGATCGAGGCCGACGGTTTCGACGATGGGTGGCCGGTGGAAATCGATTTCGGGCCATTCAGCCGCGAGTTTCCCCGCCTCCGAGAAGTTCACTCCATCGGGCGCGGGCTGGAGTTCCTCAACCGCCAGCTCTCGGGTCAGCTTCTGTCGCAGGCCGAAACGGGCTTGAAGCGTCTCGTGTCCTTTCTGTCACTGCACACCATCGACGGCCAGCAGCTCATGCTCAATCCCCAGCTCGACGATCCCGAAGCCGTCCGCCGGGGGTTGCGCGAGGCTCAGGACCATCTCAAGAAGCAGGAAGCCGAAGCGCAGTGGCCCGACGTCGAGCCCGAGCTGCTCGGCCTCGGATTCGAGTCGGGATGGGGACGCACCGCGACCCGAATCCAGGAGACGCTCCAGCTCCTCCAGGATCTGCTCGAAGCTCCGGGACCCAGGCTGCTCGAGAACTTCCTCGCGCGGATCCCGATGATTTTCAACGTCGCCATCATGTCGCCGCACGGCTACTTCGCGCAGTCCAACGTGATGGGCCTTCCAGACACCGGCGGTCAGGTGGTGTACATCCTCGACCAAGTTCGCGCCCTCGAGCACGAGATGCGGAGGCGCCTGCACGAGCAGGGCGTCGAGTACGAACCCCAAATCCTCGTTGTGACGCGGCTCATTCCCGAGGCAGGGCAGACGACCTGCAATCAGCGCCTCGAGCCGATCTCCGGCACAGAGAACGCCCGCATCCTCCGGGTGCCGTTCCGAAACGCGAACGGCGAGATCGTGCCGCAATGGATCTCGCGCTTCGAGGTCTGGCCCTATCTGGAACGTTTCGCACTCGAGGCACAGCGAGAGATCGTGGCCGAGCTCACGACCAAACCAGATCTCGTGATTGGCAACTACTCGGACGGCAACCTTGTCGCCAGCATCGTAGGTGAGCGGCTCGGCGTCACCAAATGCACCATCGCGCACGCGCTCGAGAAGACCAAGTACCTCCTCTCAGACCTTTACTGGCGCGACAACGAGGATCACTACCACTTTTCGTGTCAGTTCACGGCCGACCTCATCGCCATGAATGCCGCCGACTTCATCATTACCAGCACCTACCAGGAGATCGCAGGCACCTCGGAAAGTATCGGTCAGTACGAGAGCTACTCTTCCTACACCTTGCCCGGGCTGTATCGGGTGGTCGACGGCATCGATGTTTTCGACCCCCGCTTCAACATCGTCTCGCCGGGCGCCGATCCAGACATCTACTTCCCGTACACCGAAATGGATCGCCGCCTCCACGGCCTCCACCCGGAGCTCGAGTCCCGATTAATGGAGGAGAACCGAGATGGTGCCCGCGGCCAGCTCGAGGATCCGGACAAGCCGATCCTGTTCTCGATGGCGCGCCTCGATCGCATCAAGAACCTCACCGGGCTGGCGAAGTGGTTCGGCGAGAGCGACCGCCTGCGGCAGCAGGCCAACCTCTTTCTGGTCGCGGGCTTCATCGATCCCGAGGACTCTCGCGATATCGAGGAAAAGGCCGAGATCGACCGCATGCACGAGCTGATGGACGCGTACGATCTCGACGGTCAGATGCGCTGGGTGCGCCACGTCGACCGGGTCATGGGCGGAGAGTTCTACCGGTTTATCGCGGATCGCAGAGGTGCCTTCGTGCAGCCCGCGCTCTTCGAGGCTTTCGGACTGACCGTGATCGAAGCGATGGTCTGCGGCCTGCCCACCTTTGCCACCTGTTTCGGCGGACCGCTCGAGATCATCGAGCACGGAGTCAGCGGCTTTCACGTCGACCCCAACCACGGAGATCGTGCGGCGGATTTGATGGCGGAGTTCTTCGAAAAATCCTCCGAGAGCCCGGAGCACTGGGACAGGATTTCGCTCGGCGGTATCGAACGGGTCAACAGCCGCTACACCTGGAAGCTCTACGCCGAACGACTGATGACTCTCAGCCGCATCTACGGATTCTGGAAGTACATGACAAACCTCGAGCAGGCCGAGACGCGACGCTATCTGGAGATGCTCTACGCTCTCCAGTACCGGCCGCGAGCGGCAACATTGCTCGAATCGTCCTGAACCGAAGTTCCCGTCCGCATCTGTCAATCCGACAGGAAGGCGTGGTGCTCGATACCCTCGAGGATTCCTCGAGCATAGGACCCCTCTGCGAAGTGGATGCGCTGGCGCCCGCGCAATTGCCGCAGCTCGCGGCTGTGATTGCTCACCACCACACCCAGCGCGCCTGACCGCAACATGTCCGCATCGTTACCCGAATCGCCAGCCACCAGCACATCGTCCATTCCGAAGCCCCAGCGACGCGCCAGGTACTGGATGGCACGGCCCTTTGACGCGCGAATCGGCAACAGGTCGAGGAACTCGTTGTGGGAGTAGATCAAGCTGGCGGAGAGGCTCCACTCCTTGATCCGCTTCCGCAGCTCTCGGGCGCCCGGCCACTCGAGAGGATCGACGAAATAGCTCAGCTTGTACTCCCGCTGGTCCCGGTCCAGCTGAAGGCGTATTCCAGGGACCTCCGCGAGGCACTCGCGAAGGCTGAGGGTGTCCCACCGGTAGTCGATGCTCCGTTTCCAATTCCGATCGGAAACGAGATCTGGGTGGCCGTAATGAATTTCGGAACCGACGGCGGTAATGAGCACGTCCGGTCGGGGCACATTCCATCGCTCGAGGACTGTCAGCGTCCGCTCGAGCACGCGGCCGGTGGCGATGCCGAAGGCAACCGTCTCGCGGTGGTCATCGAGCCAGGCGAGCAGGTCGGCGAGAGCCTCTCGGTCTCCGATCAAGGTGTTGTCGATGTCGCACACCAACAAACGATCCGCCAGGGCCATCTGGGCTCGGGGAGCCGCCACAGCCTTCCGTTGCCGACGTCGCAACGGTTTGACCCTCTTCAGGTACTGGGTGACATGACCCTTCCAGGAGAAATGACGGTCGGCACCGCGGATACCGGAGCGTGCACGCCGGCTCCACTCGGCCCCGTCGGAAAGCGTCTCGATCAAGCTTTCGGTGATGGCATCGGCGTCGAGCGGATCGATCAAGACACCGTTGTCGCAGATACGCACGATCTCCTGGGGGCCCCCGTCGTTGGTGGCGACGATCGGCAGGCCGCTGGCCGCGGCCTCGATCAGCGTCAGGCCGAATGGCTCGGTCAGAGCCGGGTTGACAAACACGCCTCGCCGAGCGGCGGCCAGCCGGTAGACCTGTGGGATGTCATCCGATGTGTGCTGCTTCGGATACGCCACCGAGCCGTACAGGTCGTAGTGATCGATGAGGTGGAGCATCTGCTGCAGCACCTTGCGTTGGCCCTTCGGAACTTGATCGAGGTCGTCCCGGGTCCCGACGAGAAGCACCAGATTGGCCAGCTTGCGTAACGCCTCGCTCGTTCCGTAAGCGCGAATCAAGGTCTCGAGATTCTTGCGCTCGTCGGGGCGTTGCACGGCCAGGACCATCTGCTTCCTCGGCTGCTCGAGAAACCGGTCGATCAGCTGTGCGACCTCGAATCGTTCGCCACGCCTGGGTGGCCGGAACCGGCCGAGATCGACTCCCGGAGGCATGACCACCATACGATCTCGTGCGTCGACGGGATACATCCCGTACTGCTCGTGCACCTCCTGTTCGGTGCTGGCGATGATCAGGTTGGCGTGTTTGAGTGCCCGCTCCTCCGCGTCGATGCGACGGCTCATGTGGTATCGCCCCTCGATCACCTCCTGCGAAAGTCCCTTGTCGAGGAGTCGCTGCTGCTTGACCCGGCCAAGCGAATGTCCGGTATGCACGAGCGCCGCGGTGAGCAACCGCGCCAAGCGAATCCCGGCCTCGCCGGCATCCGCATAATGGCTGTGAATGACATCGGGAACTCGCCCGATCTCGCGGAAGTGAACGAGGGCGTTGTCGACGAACTGTGGAAGGTGCGGCCACAGGTGTTCCTTGTAGAGGTAACGGTGGGGCCCGAACGGAAGGCGAACGATCCATGCCTTGTCGGCAATCTGCTCGAGGTGCTCGCCATACTGGTGATCGACGTTGGTCGAAAGTATTTGACGGGTCATGAGCTCGACCCGCGACACGTCGGGGTGCGAAGCGAGGGCCCGTGCCAGGTCGAGCACGTAGAGCACCTGGCCTCCTGTGTCGGCGTCCCTCCCGAGCTCGGGCTCTTCACCGCGGATGAGACCGTGGAGACTGAGCAGCGCGATGTAGAGGCCTTCGTTTTCGGCCATCGATTACCACCATCCCTCGTTGCTGAACCTCGAGTAAATCCCTTGTTCTTTCACAGTCGCTCCGGTCACCGTACACATTGCCGCGGCGAACTCGAGAGCTCGCGCAAGGATCACATCGGTTGGCCAGCCGCGCGTGAGCCCGAGGATAAAAACTGCGCTGAACGCATCGCCCGCCCCAACGGTGTCGACGATCTGAACCTTGTCCGGAGGGGCCGTTTCGAAGGTGCCACGTGCCTCGACGACAAGCGCACCGCGACCGCCCCTGGTGACGATCACCGTGTCGAGCCGGAGCTCGCACCTGAACTTTTCAGCCGCAGCGACGTCGGCTGAACCGGCAAGCAGCTCGAGCTCTGATTGATTGAGCTTGACCCACGTCGCGGACCGGATGGCCTTGACGACGTCTTCGCGAGTCCACCACGGGTCTCTGAGGTTGACGTCCACAAAAACTGGGAGCCCGGGCCGGTTTCTCAGGCCCTCGAGAGCGTTGCGGGAAAGCTCTCCGCGCGAGATCAGGCTGCCGTGGTAAAGGAGGGAAAAGGCATGCCCGGCTGTCGAACGAAGCGCCAGATCAGCGTCGATGTGATCATAGGCCTGGTCCGCGAGGATGTGAAAGGTGGGCTCGCCATGATCCAGCTCCACCTGAACCTTCCCCGTCGGGTGGCCATCATCGCGTTGCACACCGGAGGTGTCCATGCCCCACGCATCCATTGCAGACAGCACCTCGTCGCCCGATTCGTCGGACCCGAGCCTGGTGATCATGAGCGGTCTGAGTCCGAAGGCTTCGAGGTGCCATGCGACGTTGAAGGGCGCGCCACCGAGCACGCGGGAGGCGTCCGGCATGACGTCGAAGAGCACCTCGCCGAAGACGAGCGGTCGCCCCGATCCATTCGCTCGACCACCCCTGGTGGCCGTGTTTTTTTGTTCATCCATCTCCATCTACTGTACGACGGAAACCACTGGCCCCCGAATCGGGTAAAATCCTCGAGTCCTGGGACTGTTCTCGATCCCCCGAAGGAGGCCCCACCACAATGCGCTCGAAGATCATCATGACCGTTCTCTGTCTGTGCCAGGTGGCGGCGACCGCGTCCGCCGAGATCGACGCCCGCATGCTTCGATATCCGGACGTGTCTGACACGCACATCGCCTTTGTCTACGCCGGTGACATCTGGCTGGTCGAAAAGGGCGGCGGCACCGCGAACCGCCTGAGCTCACCGCCGGGCGAAGAGCTCTTTCCCCGCTTCTCTCCCGACGGACGTCAGCTCGCCTTCTCTGCAAATTACGATGGCAACACCGATATCTATGTGATTCCGTCGATGGGTGGTTCTCCGGAGCGGCTGACCTACCATCCCGGCCGCGACGTGGTCTCGGACTGGAGCCCCGATGGCGGCAAGGTCCTTTTCTCGTCGCGCCGCGCGAGCGGTGTCCGCAGCTTGAGCCACTTCTACCTGGTGGCCAACAGCGGCGGGTTCCCGGAGACCCTGCCGGTGCCATACGGAGTGTTCGGCGCTCTCGATCCTTCCGGCAAGACCATCGCCTACGCCACCCGTGATCGGGGCTTCCAGACCTGGAAACGATTCCGCGGCGGCACCGCGCCGGACATCTGGCTTCTCGATCTCGAAAGCCTCGAGGCCAAAAACCTGACCGACAGCGCCGCCAATGATGCCTACCCGATGTGGCACGGCGAAACCATGTACTTTCTTTCCGACCGTGGCCCCGCGCTGCGCTCCAACATCTGGGCCCTCGAGGCCGACGGCGAGATGCGTCAGGTCACCAACTTCACCGACTTTGACATCACCTTCCCCGCCATCGGCCCCTCGGACATCGTCTTCCAGGCCGGCGGTCGGCTCTACCTCTTGGGTCTCGACGACGAGCAGTACGCTGAAGTCGACGTCGACATCGTCACCGACCTCGCGAACCTCCGCCCGCGACGCATCAATGCCTCCAATCTCATTCAGAGCTGCGACATCTCACCCAACGGCAAGAGGGTCGTGATCGAGGCGCGGGGCGAGCTCTTCTCGGTGCCCGCCAAGCATGGCGTCGTTCAGAATCTCAGTCGCTCGTCCGGCTCGGCCGAGCGCTTCCCGGCATGGTCGCCGGACGGCAAGCACATCGCCTACTGGAGCGATGCCAGCGGCGAGTTCGAGCTGACCCTCATGCCCTCTGGTGGCGGTGAGGCGAAGACCCTCACCAGCCTCGGCCCCGGCTTCCGGTATCAGCCGTGGTGGTCGCCAGACAGCTCGAAGATCGCCTTCATCGACCACACCCAAACCATCTGGATCTACGACATCGACGGCAACGACTTCACCAAGGTCGACAAGGGGCTGTGGATGCTCCACCCCGTCCTCAACGGCTTTCGGGTCGGCTGGTCATCAGACAGTCATTGGCTCGCGTACTCGAAGGGACTCGAGACCGGCAACAGTGCCGTGTTTCTTTTCGACGCCAAGAGCGAGACACGCCACCAGGTGACCTCAGGCTATTTCAGCGATTCCGGTCCGGTCTTCGATCCTGACGGGAAGTACCTCTACTACCTGTCAAACCGGACGCTCGAGCCGGTCTATTCGGACATCGACGCCACCTGGGTCTACCCCAACACCACCAACATCGTCGCGGTCCCGTTGCGCCGAGACGTCGCATCGCCGCTCGCGCCGCGCAACGACGTGGAAGAGGCGAAGGAAGAGAAGGACGACGACGAAGAGGCCGAAAAGGAAGACGAAGAGAAGCAAAAGAAGCAGGGCAAGAAGGCCGACACGGACGAGAAGGAAGGCGAGGAGGAGAAGCAAACCGAGCCCCTGAAGATCGATCTCGAAGGATTCGAGAATCGAGTTGTCGTTCTCCCACCCGACGCCGGAAACTACGGCCGGCTGGCCGCGGTGTCCGGCAAGGTGATCTACCACCAGGCTCCGCGTTCCGGTTCGTCAAGCGAGGACCGTCCGATCAAGTTCTACGACCTCGAGGAGCGTGAAGAGCAGACGATTCTCGGCAACGCCAACAGCTTCGTCATCGCCTCCGGCGGCAAGAAGATGGCCGTCCGCTCGCGCGAAACCCTGGCCATCGTCGACATCAAGGCCGACCAGAAGATCGGCGGCAAGGGGAACTCCAACAACAAACTCGACACCTCCAAGCTGGAGATGATGCTCGATCCGAAGGCTGAATGGCGGCAGATGTTCAACGAGGTGTGGCGCACCTACCGCGATTACTTCTACGACCCGAACATGCATGGTCTCGACTGGGACACGCTGCGCCAGCACTACGGCGCCTTGCTCGACGACGCCATCACCCGCTGGGACGTCAACTTCATCATCGGCGAGCTCATCGGTGAGGTGAACGCCTCCCACACCTACGTGTTCGGCGGCGACACCGAGAGGGCAGCTCGGCGGCCGGTCGGGCTGCTCGGCATCGACTGGGCGCTCGAGAACGGCGCCTACCGCGTCGACCGCATCGTCGAAAGTGCGCCGTGGGACGGCGGCGAGGTCCGTTCCCCGCTCGCCGAGCCGGGCATTGACGTCAACGAGGGAGATTACATCCTCGCTGTCAACGGCGTTCCGATCGACACCAGCAGGGACCCGTTTGCGGCCTTTCAGGGTCTCGGTGAGCAGACCGTTGCCTTGACCGTCAACTCGAGCCCGTCGATGGAGGACTCGCGCGAGGTCCTGATCGAGACCGTGACCAGCGAGTTTCAGCTTCGCAATCGTGAGTGGATCGAGAACAACCGCAAGCGCGTGCTCGAGGCATCGGATGGGAAGATCGGCTACGTCTTCGTTCCCGACACCTCGATCAACGGCCAGACAGAGCTCGTGCGGCAGTTCAACAGCCAGATCCGGCTCCCCGGACTGATCATCGACGAGCGCTTCAACGGCGGCGGCCAGCTCCCCGACCGTTTCATCGAGAAGTTCAACCGGCAGATGGTGTCGCGGATCTTCTTCCGCCATGGCGGGACCTACACCCACCCGAGGATCAGCCACTTCGGACCCAAGGCGATGTTGATCAACGGCTGGGCCGGCTCGGGCGGCGACGCTTTCCCGTGGTTCTTCAAAGAAATGAAGGTCGGCCCGCTGGTCGGTGAGCGGACCTGGGGCGGGCTCATCGGACCAGCGGTTGGGCATCGGCTCATCGACGGCGGCGGAATCACCGCCCCACCGGGTCGTGTCTACAGCGTCAACGGCGAGTGGTTCGCCGAGGGCCACGGCGTCGACCCCGATATCCCGGTCATCGACGACCAGGGCCAGCTGGCCAAGGGCGTCGACCCGCAGCTCGAGGCGGCGATCACCGCGGTCCTCGAGCTCATCGACGAGAACCCGCCGTTCTTCGCCGAAGCGCCGGAGTTCGAGGTTCGCTGATATTTGAATTCGTCAAAGACAATTGAGGGCGCTCTCCGGAGCGCCCATTTTTTCGTGAAGCCACGACTCTGTCATCCCGACCGAGGACCCATTCGGGTCCGAGTGGAGGGATCTGTGGAGAGGCAAGCGACCTCTCCTGAATTGTCCACAGATTCCTCCGCTCACTCGCTACGCTCGCTCGGTCGGAATGACACAGTTTCGAGGGCACCTGTCTGACGTGCCCTCTTTATTTTTTTCGACATCACGGCTATACGGCCGCTCGGCGAGATCGGAACGCCACTCGGTATTGGGGTGGGGGATGGCCCGAATAGCCGTCCAGCCGTAAACCCGAACAGCCTTTCGATTTACTGCTGCTTGGCCTTTTCTGCCTGCTCCTTCAAGTAGCCTTCGTGCTGCTTCTTGAGGTCCTTCCAGTTCTTTTTGAGGAACTTCTCCTCCTCCTTGGTCATGATCCTGAACGGCGCCTGGACCTCGCTCTGGGAGAACTGAACGTTGAGCCAGTACTGGCCGGGCGCGATTTCCTGGCCTTCGGGCATCTTGAAGAAGAGCCGCCCGAGACAGGCGAGGTTCGGATTCACATCGAACTGGTCGAATGCGACCGGTTGCGCCCGGTTGGCCGGATCGTTGAAGAAGCGCATCGCGTATGCGGTCCTCGCGGAGACCGGGAAGTAGTTGATCGAGTCGCGCACGGTGTCTCCACGGGCATTGAGCGCCCGAAGCGACCCGGCCCCGCGATACTCCTCGACCGTTGCCATCGGCACCCTCGTCCCGTCCGGCAGCGTGACGGAAAAGCTCTTCCGAGTGAGGGTCTGGCCCTTTGGCGGCTGGAAGATCGTCACGCCCGCCTCGAGCAGCATCCACTCCTGGCCCTGAGAGTCGTTGGCGGTCCGATAGCCCATGGTGACCCAGCCTTCGTTGTTGTATGCGATCCTCGCGAACTCGCCCTTCATCGTGAAAATGCCGGGTTCGGTCGGCACGGGCACCTCGACTTCCTGACCCTGGGCCGTCAGAGTCTCCTGACCCTGGGCCATCACAGCCGGGGCCGCAAGCGTAGCGGCCACGATCAACACCACGACGACGAGTATTCTCTGCACCTTCATCGTTGCCTCCGTTTTTCGTTTTTTGTCCACGAATCTGACCGAGCTACTCTAGCAGCTCACGCGGTAGCCGCTCGATCTCGACGCCAGTCGATCCCGGCTCGACGCGCTTTGCCGCATCCACATCATTCAACCTCGGATGCCCGCCGATTCTCTGTTCGCGGCTCGAGTTGGGTGTTGTCCCTGTCCCCTACCAGAAGAACCGGAATGCAAAGAGCGGACCGCTCATGCTCGCGTCATATGTGATGCCGGCGTTCTGGTTCGTGTAGTCGTAGTCGAGGTGGCGGTAACCGAACAAGATGGCCGCCCACTTGCCGATTTGAAAATCGACGAACGCGTGCGCGTTCCACACCAGGTCGGAGCCGCCGGCGCCGATATCGAAGCGGCCTGCGAAGGTCCATCGCTCGCCAAGTCTTGGCCGCCACTCGATGCCGGCGAAGAAATCGGTCCACGATTCGCCGACCTCGATCTCCGGCGCGATGTCCAACTGAAAGCCGATGTCCGAGTCGAGCTTGAAGTACCGCACACCGGCGATGACCCACCAGTTGTCGGCAAAGCTGTAGCCGCCGCCGCCTTCCAGAATCAGGGTCTCGACATCGATGCCAGCCGACCCTCCCGGGGTGGGGATGTCCTGTGACCCGGCGAGACTCAGGTAGGTCATGTCCGCCATTAGAACCCAGCGCCCCTTGCCGGCCTCGAAGTGCACGGTGAAGGCACCTTCGAGGTTGTCGAAGGCGTCCTTGAATTCGACCCTGAAGTCCTGCTCGATTCGGCCTCGAATGTCCATGGTGCCGTCCATGCTGATCGCCCACAGATAGAGCGGCGCGATCTGGAACTGCCATTCGTCGCTTTGATTCTGAGCACTCGCGGGGACTGCCGTTCCGATGGACACGAGCATCGCGGACACCGCGAGGATGACTTTGAATCGCATGGAGTCCTCCTTCAGTTCTTGATTGTCGAAATTATGCGACCAGCCCGCCGCGAGCGGCGGGCTGGTATGCTGTGTCTCACTGTCTTCACTGACCCCAATCACCGACTGAGTCGCTGCCCGGGATTTCGAACTCCAAGTACTCGCGAACGTCGAAGGGCATCGCCTCGACGGCCGCTTTCACGCGATCCGCAATCGCCAGGGTCTCGGGCCGGGCGTTCGACAGCCCCGTATACGGAATGCTTTTCGCGTTCGGCACATCGGGGTACTTCTTCTTCATCAGCTCGTGACGGGCCCGCATCTGGTTGAACTGGCCCTGGGTGTGGATCAGCGGCACGAGCTGCGGGTTTTCCTCGCGGGGGTCCATGTAGAGGTCGTAGTAGGCCTCGGGCATCCCGGACGCCGCGACCTCGCCGGCACCGATCCAGTGCCGCTTATAGCGCCCCTTGACCGTCGCTCCGAGCTCGTGGCCCGCATAGATATGCACGTAGTCCCGCCGGCCATGCGTGTCGCCCTTGAGCAACACGGCCGTCTGGTCGAGACCGTCGACGACGCGATCCGTCGGAATGAACTCTGTCGCACCACCGAGACGCGCAAAGGTCGTGTAGAGATCGGTGACATGGACGATGTCGCCGACGACCTGGCCCGGCTCGATGACCCCCGGCCACCAGGCGAAGGCGGGTGTTCTCACGCCGCCCTCGGTGAAGTCACCCTTGCCTCCGCGGTAGAGCATCGGCAACATGCCCCAGCCCGGCGGCGGGCTGTGCACCATGGGCCCGTTGTCGGCCATGGCGATCACAAGCGTGTTTTCGGCGACTCCCAGTTCTTTCAGCTCCTCCATCAGCCGTCCGATGAAGGCGTCAAACTTGGGGAAAGCACCGGCGACCTTGAGCCCGGCGACGCTCCGCTTGGGCATCTCGGGCGCGAGGAAGTTGAGGAAGTTGGGCCAGTACTGGGCGTGGAAGGGCTTGCCGGCTTTCGCGTTGCGCTCGACGAAGCTCAGGATGCGTTCTTCGCACTCGGTGTCCAGCTTGTCGTAGCACTCGTTCGATGTGCCGCACCACTCACGTGCCTCACCACCTTTGGTCCCCTCGATGTTCATCACCCAGCCCTCGGGCACCAGCCCCGGTCGGTCGAGTTGATAGGGGTCCGGAGGATAGATCTCGGGGTGCAGGCCGAGGACCGCGTTGGCAGCATTGCCCATCGGGTCGTAGAGCGAAGTGATTTGGTTCATCGGCGTGAACAACGCCTCGTCGAAGCCCTGGTTGTGGAGGTAGCTCTCCTCGATGTCGCCGAGATGACCTTTGCCACAGAAGGCGGTCGCGTAGCCGGCCTCAGAGAGCACCTCGGCGATCGTCACCTCTTCGGCGCGCAGCCCCGAGAACTCGTGCGGCATGCCGACCACGCCCATGCCGTGGCGAACCGGGTGCCGGCCCGTCAAAACGGCCGCACGAGTGGGTGTACACGACGGCTCCGTGTACATGCGGGTGAAGTTGATGCCCTCGTCCGCCATGCGGTTGAGGTTTGGGGTCTCATAGCCGAAGTTCTTCTGCAGAGCCGGGAAGCCGACCGCACCGAAGGCAGTATCGTCCCACAGAACGTAGATGATGTTCGGCGGCTGCCCGTGCTTCTCGCGCAGCTCGGCGAGCTTGGCGTCGAGCTCCTGGTCCTCAAGGGCCCAACGCTCGCCGTTCTGCGCCTTGAGGATGTAGTACTCGGCGTCGTGGACGATGTCCTGGGCAGCGGCGGGACCTGCCGCAATCAACCCGAGGACAATCAGTCCGGTGATCAGTGTCGTCTTCGATTTCATCTGGAACTCCTTTTCTTTCGATCAGCCGTTGCAGAGGATGTCGATTTTCATCAGGGCACGATCGACCTCGGCGTCGGTCTTGGCGGCAGCAAGCTCCTGCTTGGCCGCAGCGCACTCAGCAGCCTCCTCCTGGAACTCGTCCTCAAGACCCGCTACAGCGTCCTTCGATTCCGGCATGCACACCGCCGGATCGGCGCGACGGATGTTCGCACCCTGGCTGGTCTCCTCGACCATCACGCAGTCACCCATGTGGATTTCGGTCTGGTCGGTCACGATCTTCACCGCGCCGCCCGCGGTTTCCACCGTGTACATCATGCCCATCTGCTGCGTGCTGCCGGCCGCACCCAGCACCGCGCCCGACGCGGCGCCGATGGCGGCATTGCGACGGCGCTTATAGCCCGACGAACCACCGGATATGAGGCCGACTGTGCCGCCGACCTTGGCGCCCTTGGTGGTCTTGTCATCTGAAAGGTCGACCCGTTCGGACTTGACGACCACACCGTGATAGATCTTGGCCGACTGGCCCTTCTTCTGCGCCTCGACCGGCTCGGCATCGCCAAACACCAGTCCGATGGCGATCAACGCAAAAAACACAGATTGAATCTTCTTCATGTCGAACTCCTCTTCGATTCCGTTGAGTCTCTTTCCCAACTCGGAGGCACCCGATTTTCTTCCGCCGAGGCGGACGTGTGAATGGGGCGGATCATAGCAGAGGCGGACTTCCTTCGACGGCTCGCGCGTGGCGCACGTCTCTCACACAACCGATTCGGTGAATTCCAATGTCGACGGGTGGAAAAGCTCCTCGATGGTCAGCTCGCGGCTGGCCAGACCCTGCTCGTAGGAGTAGCGGAAGAGGGTTTCGAGGGTCTTTCGGTTGGGCGCGATGCCGTAGGGCCAATAGTTGTCACCCATGAGTTCCCGGGTCTCCTCGAACTCCTGACCGAACCACGGCAGCGAGACCATCGCCCAGCCGAGCTTCTGCAGCATTTGCTGGTTCATCTGCTTGGCCTTGGAGTAGGCCTTGAAGACGGCCTCCGGCAACCAGGGGTTCTCGTCGATCACGTCATTGCGCACGGCCACCGCGTGCATGATGGGGAAAATGCCGGTCTTGGCGAAGGAGGCTCGTTCGGCCTGGCGGGAATCGGGGAACAGCCGCGCCACGATCGGGTCGCCCTCGACAAAAGCTCGTGGTTCGATGGCGTGAAAGAGGGCGTCGACCTCGCCCGTTTTGAGTAGATCGGACTCGTCAAGCCCGGGCGGCCCCTCGACGACCGTGAGGCCTTCAGGGATCACATTCTCCTGCTTCGAGACCGACCCCGAAACCTCGGCCGACGAGTCCTTCTTCGACACCACCCAGGTGACATCTTGGGGCGTGACGCCGTACTCGTCCTCCAGCATTCCGCGGATCCAGGTCAGCGAGGACGAAGAGTAACCCGGGGTGGCGATGGTCTTGCCCCGGAGATCTTCGGGTCTGTCGATTCCCCGGTCGGTGCGGATGAAAATGCTCTTGTG
>JBFFBV010000097.1:0-17467 GCA_041560205.1 Candidatus Sulfomarinibacter sp. | reverse complement strand
CCGCCGCCGCCGCTGCGCCCCGCGCCGCGCGCGCCGCCACGAGATCCGGCGCCGGTTTCTGTGCATGTGGACGAGCCGGATCGGTTGACGTTTCGCGACCGTGAGCGGGTGAGGTGCCCCTGGCCGTTGCCGTCGGCCCGGGATTGACCCGCACGTTTCTTCGAGGCCTTGCCGGCTTTGCTGCCGCTGCCCTTCGATCCAGCGGAGCCCCGTGCCGCCTTGGAGCCGCCGCTGCTCCGCGCACCCATTCGGCCCGGTGAGCCATTCCCGGTGCCGTCCTGTGGTTTGACGCCCGCGTTGACGGTGCCTTCGGCGGGGCCGAGCCTGAGGGTCGCTCCACCTGCGTTCTGGGCGCCCTGGGCCGGATCCTGACCGCTGCCGTCGCCCTTCTTTGCTCGGGTCTGCTTCGTGGCCGGATCCGGCGTGGTCTGTTGTGCGTTGGCGAGGCCGGCGGTGGTGAGGATCAGGGCCGCGCCTCCGACGAGGGTCGTGATGGTACGTGCTGTGGGTTTCATGATGCCCTCCAATCAGTCGCCGATGCCCGTGCCCGTACCGGTGCCCTGGCCACCGCCGTGGGGGCCAGTGCCGTCACAGGTACCGGAGCCGTCTCCGCTCGATCCGTTCCCGCTGCCATGAGGGCCGGTGCCGTCACACTCACCAGATCCGTTTTCACTCGAACCGCTGCCGTTGCGGTTGTACTGACCGGGACCTCTCCGCATGCCGAAGCCCCCTACGGCCGCACCGCAGGCGGGAACCGGCTCGCCATCAGCGGTGTAATACATGTGACGTTCCATGTCGGCCTCGAGGATCGCGTCGAAGGTCTCCTGATCGAGAAACAGGTCCGGATCGAGCCCCTCACGGTCGTAGGTCGCGTCCTGCGCGGTCAATGCCCTCATGAACGCGCGGAGGTGGTTCCGCGAGCCTTTGGCGAGGTTATGGGCGATGAGCTTGAGATGGGCGTTGTCTGTGAACTCGATCAGGTCGTAGAGATCCTTGAGGTCCAGATCCTCGATCATGGCGCCGACGGTCAGATCGACCACCAGCTCGGGGTCGTCGATTGAGTTCGCGGTCGTGTACTCGAGATACAGCTGGTCGAAAAACGGATTGCTGAATTCGCCCACGGTGTCGTCGACAATCGGATCGACGAGGCCGTAGAGCTCGATCGCGAGGAACACCAGGTCCATGTGGCGCTGCTCCGCCTCGGCGATGTTGCGGAAGATGGGCAGCTCCCAGCGGTCGGCCAGGGTGAGGTACACGTCGCGGGCGAGCTTCTCCTCCTCGCGGAGGTAGAGGAGTTCATACTCTTCGTCCGAGGTCAGCGGGACGATTTCGATCTCGTCGAAGAGGGCCTGGAAGCCGCCCACGCAGTTGGCGCCGACCTGCGCGCTGGCGCGGCGCTGCTGGGCTTCGGCCGGGTTGGTCTGGACGAGACTGGCGATCGCCACCACGGCGATCACGACGATGGTCCATGTGCGGTTGCTGCTCATGAGAGCCTCCTTTCGGTGGCGGGTCGTTCCGCCGCCACAGGCCATGGCAAGGCCCGTGCCAGCCTGAACACGGGTTATCTGCAACAAATTGAGGGCCTTCCGAGTCCGTGCGCCACGGTCACCGGGTCCCATCGACACGTCCACCCTTGGCTCAAGCCCCAAGCCTCAAGCCTCAAGCCCCGAGCCAAAAAAAGGCCCCGCCTAGCGGCGGGGCGCGAACACAGGGAAGGTCAGTCCAGAAGACCCAGCCCACCGCGGCGGTGGCGTACTGGTACATCCCGGAAGTGTCGTAGAGAGAGGGTGCGTCGTCCTGGAAGTCGACGAAGTGGCAGCGGAAGCGCAGCCACAGCGAGCTCTTGATCCAGAACTTGGCCCACGCGTCGGCGTCGTTCCGGGAGGTGTCGATGTCGGAGTTGAGGTGCGAAAGAGGAGTCGTAGGACATCGGCGGCGTGATCGCGACGTAGTCGTCGGCCGGCAGGTCGAAGGGCGCGAGCGCCGCCTCGGCCTGCATCCATATGCAAAGACATTCAATCAAGCGATGGATAGCATTTGAATAGGTTCTTTATATTCATGTAGATCGAGCACTTAGGAACAAGAACGATTGCTGTTAAGGAACCGCTGAAACAAATTGAGTGCATACGTCTCAATAAGAAGAATTAGTTGTGACAAAAAAAGCGGGCCCGGAGGCCCGCCCTTTCGATGACAGTTTGAGCTCAGTGGGAGGGGCTCAGAACCGCTGCCAGCGGGTCCGCCTCGTAGCCCAGTGCGGCCCAGTCGAGCCGGCCGTCGGGCCCGTGGCAGTCGAGGCACCGCAGCGCGTTGTCGGCCGGCTGCACCTCGTGGAATATGCCCATGTACCGCTCGACCTCGAGCCACTCGTAGTCGAAGCCCTCGATGCCGTAGAGCACGTGGGCAGCTTCACGGACGGCGTGGTCGATGTCGCCGTTGGCGAAGAAGTCCTCGACATTGATCGGCAACATCCAGCGCGTGTCAGTCGTCACCGGCATCTTGCCCCGGTGCACCTTGAAGGGGTAGAGCTTTGCCTTCGAGTCGGCGCGTGAGCCCTGGGGCACGACCATCGCCACCACGCCGCCCTCACGCTGGGTCACCGGAACCCCGGGCAGCTGCGCCCACACGGTTCCGTTGTACCAGGCGATCTCGGGCTCGACGTTGCTGCCGAAGGTGAAGGTCGGGATGTGCTTGTCCTTTGCCTCGCTGTAGGCCGGCGTCGACCAGTCGCGGACCATGTCCGTCGTGTCCTCTTTGGCGAAGACCGGGATGTGGCAGACGGTGCAGTCGACGCGGTTGGCGTGCCGGTTCAGCAGCTCCTTGGCGTGCGGCGCCGGCTCGTGGCAGGCGCCGTCGGCGCAGCTGAGCTGATCGGCGGAGTCCGAACCCATGAGATCGACGCCGCGGCCGCGCATACGGTGGCTGGCGCCGGCGTGGCAGTCCAAGCAGGCCATGTCGCCGCCGTCCGTGCCCATGTGGACGTCGAACTCGCGGTCGGTGTCGGCGAGTGCGTACTCGATGTCACCCCGTTTGAAGTTCGGGCCGCCGCCGGAGCCCGAGTGGCAGCGGAGGCAGCTTGTCCGCTTCGGCATGGTGATGCGCTTGGAGACCGAGTCGAGGCCCTCCTGGTTCTTCCACAGGATCGGCTTCCACTCGAGGCTCCCGTCCTCGTTCTCGACCAGGGTCCGGTTGTAGCCGGAGGCGTGGCAGATGAGGCAGTCGATGTTCTCGAGCTGCTCCTGGCTCATCTCGGACGAAGGCATCTTCCCGAGCCCGGCATGGCACTTCGAACAGCCCTGGGAGAGGATCTCGCCGCGGGAGTTCTTGGTGATGCCGATCCACGCCGGGATCGGGTTGGTGCAGAAGTCGTTGATGGTGTTCTTCTTGCCGAGGGCCTGACCATCGGCGTTGACGATCGCCGGAGTCTCGCCGGTCCACTGGTAGTGCTGCGAGTGGAAAAAGGTTTCCGCCTCGTCCCGGTGGCACCCGAGACAGGTCGTGGTGCCTTCGTAGTGCTCGAAGTACTCCTGGTGGGAGTAGTCGGCTGCCAACGCAGGCATCGCGACCAGGGCGAAGAGCGACAACAGGATGACCGAAAGCCGAATCATGGCTTCCTCCTCAGTCCTTTTCTCAGAATCGCGCCATGAAGCTTAGCATGTACTTGTCGGCGCTCTCTGGAGTTGTGAAACCGAGGATCGGCGTCGACGACAGGTCTTTTGGCGCACCCATGTGCCAGCCCGAGCCCGAGTAATCCCAGTCGTAGTTGATGTAGTCGAGCTTGAGGATGAACTTGTTCTTGATGCGATGGGTGAGGTAGAGCTCATACACCTGGCCGCGGACCGAGGTCTTCGGCGCGAACATCGTGTCCTCAGCCACGCCCCAGTTGAACCAGTACTCTGAACCCCTGTTGTACTCGAGACCGACCTTGGTCTTTCCGTTGGGGAGGTTGTAACGGACGCCGACGTAGATCATGTCACCGTCCTGCTTCTCGGGCGTGTCGAAGGGGTCGGAGAAAAGACCACCGAAAGGCGTCGTGACGTCGTTGGGATCGGATTCCATGTAGCTGTACGTGGCGAAGACATCGAAGGGTCCGGGGTGAATGATTCCGACCACGCTCGCCCAGCTGATATCACCGAGGGTCGCGGACGGGGTGTAGCGAATCACCGCCGGAGGGACGTCCTGGCCGGTCACCGGGTCCACCGGGAGCACGACGAGCCCGTTGAATCCATCGGTCAAATCGAATGCCCTGAGAGCGGACACCTGGATGAACACGTCCTCAGTGTTCCAGAGGTCCCAGTTGATGCCGAAGAAGCTGGCGTCCTTGAGCCGGTCCTGGGGCTGCTTGAGCACCTCTGCGCTGCCGAAGCCGGACTCGTAGCCGATGCCGTAGCACAGCCGGAAGGTCGACTCGTCGTTGATGTGCCAGCCGAGGGTTATACCGTCAAACTGGTAGTTGACCACCGTTCCGATCGGCGAGCCGCCGCGGGGCTCGTCATTTCGGAAGTTCATCGGCGCACCGCCGGTCGATGGACGTCGGCCGATCGACAGATAAAACTTGGGCGAGTGCCAGGTGAAGTAGGCCCGTTCGACGCGCACGATGTCTGAGTTGGGCACGCTGGCGGTGGTCCCATCGATGTTGATCGATCCCGGCTGGCCGTTGAAGACCTGGACGCCGGTCGAGTCGCCGAACACCTTGTACATGGCGAGACGGCCGACGAAATCGACGTTGTCCGCCACCTTGGCGTCCATCTGCAGACGGAGGCGGTTCGTATAGAGGAGCGAGTTCGAGTAGTCATACCCCTCTGTGAAGGTGTAGGGGAGGAGCTGCTGCATGAGCCCCTGCTGCATCTCCGGCGGAAACTGGCCCATGACCTCCTTCAACCAGTCGAAGGTGACCACGTTGTCGAGGTAGTAGAGGTAATCGGCGTAATTCTGCGCGATGAAACTCTGCACGTCCTCGGGCGACTGCGGCGGCATGCCGTTGGCACCGAAGTAGAAGAGCGTGTCGACCAGCATGCGTTGGAGCTGCATGCCGTCGAAGTGATCTGGAAATGTCGCGTCGATCGAGTGGGCCTCGAAGCGGAAATCTCCGCTGAAGTTGATGCGGTCCAGGGCGGCCTTGCGCTCGGTCTTCATCATGCGCTTTTCGAGGTCCTTGACCTCCTCCTGGAGCTCGGCGATCTGCTCTTCTGAGTTTTCCTCGGTGAAGGCAGCCGTGGTCAGGCAGAGGAGGGTGATGCCGAGAACGGCGAGTGTCTTGCGTATCATGGTGTTCTCCTTCCGACAGAGATGAACTAGCCGCAGGTCATGGGCTGCTCGGAGTCAGCCGCATGGTCGATGGCGAACTTCTTGATCTTTTCGAGGTCCTCTTCGCTGATGACCTCGGTGACCGGCTTGTTGTCGTGGTTGGGATCTAAGACAGCCGAGTGGGAGCCGACGTACTTCTTTTCGAAAAAGCGGCCCCACTGATCCTGGATCAGGGTCATGGGTGTGTACTCGCCGTTGTCGGAGTCGGCCTCGTGACAGGGCTTGCAGTACTCCTTGTACAGATCGACGCCCTTGGCCTTCTTGGCCGCGGCCGCCACGTTGGCCAGGCTCGAGGCGAGCACTCCGATCAGCAC
Organism: Candidatus Sulfomarinibacter sp.; assembly: GCA_041560205.1. Lineage (GTDB taxonomy): Bacteria > Acidobacteriota > Thermoanaerobaculia > Thermoanaerobaculales > Sulfomarinibacteraceae > Sulfomarinibacter. The sequence continues at coordinate 11,849 of JBFFBV010000097.1, read as the reverse complement.
GGTGGCGACGATGATTCTGGAACGGTTCATTCTGACCTCCTTGTTCTTTTTTTCACAAAATATCGTCGATACATTACTAAATAACCATATTTCTTAAATCGCTTAAAAAGAATATACTCGGATTTTCACATTGTCAAGATGATTCGACTGAAAAAACACTCTCAAAAGAGCCGTAATCTCAATTTCATCGAAGGTTTCTTGGGGCTTGGGGTTCTTCAGGCGAGGGCGATCAGGTAGATCCAGTTCACGACCAGAAGACCGATCACGCCGGCCCTGAGCCACGTGGAAGAAGGTGACGGCAGCTCCGGCACGGGCCACCGAAAGACGGCCCAAAGGGCTGTGAGCGGCGCCCCGAAAATGAAGAGAGCGCCGGCAACGGCGGCGAGCGGGTTGGCGGTGAAGGCGGCAATCAGGTTGCCGTCAAGAAATGCGGTCGCCGCCCGGGTCGTGCCGCAGGTCGGACATGGGATCCCGGTCAGTGATCTGAACATGCAGGGTCGAAGCAGAGGCACGACCGCCAGCCACAGCGGTTTGAGAGCGACCGCCGAAACCGCGGCCACCAGCCATAGGTAGGCGAGCTGGCGCTCCTCTCGCGTGAGTGTGCGGGCCGTCACCGCGAGGCTGCGACCCCCGCGAGCACTCCCATGAACATCAACGCCGCGGCGAACGCGCAGCACACGACGACCGGCAGCGCGACCGCCAGCCCCGCCTTGCCCTTGGTCGTCCGGTGGGCTGCGGAGAGGCCGAAGACGTAGAGGACGATGGCCCAGACCATCGAGATCAGCCCGCCGCAGAAGGGGATGATCCCGGCCAGCTGTGCGGTCTGGGCGTAGCACACCACCCGAACGGTCGCCTCGAAGCCGTTGCTGGCGCCGCCGACGATCAACAGTGCCACGTGAAGGATGGCCGCGCCGATGAAGACGCCGATGATGACCAGGAGCGGGGCGACGATGATCATCCCGATCGCCCAGAGGGCGGTGATGCCGGCCATGACGGCGGCCTCTTCCCCACCGCCCATGAATGGGATCCACATCCCCTGGAAGAGGGTGTTCCAGATGACGGCGGCGCCGATGCCGATCCAGCCGACGAAGATTGCGTAGAGCAGCGGCGCACCGATGCCGCCGCTGGTCGGCATGCCCGCGAATGCCTCTCCCGGCCGGGTCGCGAGCATCTTGACGGTCTCGGCGAAGCGCTCGAACGCGCTCGTTCGGGATGCGTCCTCCCATGGAATCGGCGCAGCTTGCGTCGGGGGCGGGGGCGGTGTTGACGAGGATGCTTCCATTTTTCCTCCCAGTTGCGCGATCAGGTTCTCGTTCCTCGGATCAACCGACGGGCGGCGGGGGTGGGGCCTGCTCGGCAACCGGAGCTTGCGGTTCGGCCTTGAAGACCGAGCCGCCGATGAGGCCGCCGATGGTTCCGAAGATCGCTCCCAGGACGAGGGCGATGAAGGTTCCGATGAGGATGATCATCAGCCCGCCGGAACTCTCCATGAAGTTGGAAACCTGCTCCAGGACCTCCGGATCGATGTCGGCACCGCTCATCTGGATCTGCTCGATGACCTCTTCCCAGTCGCCCATTCCGACTGCCGAGCTGATGAGACCGCCGAGAATCCCCGACACGACACCGTAGATCAGGCCGGCGACCAGGCCGACGGTCGCGCCGTTGCCGGGCCGGAATGCGAAGCCGGCGGCACGGCTGTCCTTCGACATCAAAAACGCGGCGAAGAACCCGCAGCCGATGATCAGGGCGCAGCAGGCGCAGTTGATCCAGTTGACGACCGGGATCGCGCCCGCGATACCGAAGGCGACGCCCGAGATCAGGGCGGGTTTGAACATCGAAGGTGCCTGGTTCATGGTGTCCTCCTTGAGTGTCGCTCTATCCTACCGAATCTTGGTTGCGGAATTCCTCATTTCGCGGGCTGGAATTGACGCGGACGATTTCGAGCAGCGCATCGCCGACGTAGAGCCCGGCCAGCAGGCCCAGCGGAAGAGCGACCGCAAAACGCGTCCAGTTGCCGAGGCTCGGCAGCCCGAGCTGCCCCGAAGCGAAATCGAAAACGGTCGGAGCCGCGACAATCGCCAGCCACAACGGCCGTGGTCGGCTCGATCGATTCCGGACCGTGGTCCACAGAAGACCGAGCGCTCCTCCAAGGTAGAGACCGGCACAACGTGCGCAAACCGCCAGCGGTCCGAAACCGAGATCGAGGCACCGATCGGTGATCTGGTGGCAGCCGGGTCGGTACAGCAACCGCAGCAATCCGCCGAGGATCGAATCGTGCGCCGAGAGCCACGGCGCGAGGACGATGCCAGTCGTCCACAGGCCTGCGATGGCTGTCACGATGGCAGGGACGATTCGGCTGGTGTTGGGAGGGCGGGTTGGCGATTCAGTCATGTGACGGCACAAGTGTGCCAGATTCCCGGCCCTGATACGCGGTCCTGGCTGTGACGAGTGAGGTGCCATCCTTCGCATTGTTTGCCCGAGGGGTGCCGAGAGAGCGATACGCGGCGAGTTCAAACAATGCGAAGAGTGGCACCTGTGTCGCCGACGCCCCAACGAGCATGGAATACAGGGGTCACTCCTCGAAGAGAGCCATCTGCCCGAGCTCACCCGGCACGAGATTGCTCGCGCCAACCCCTAACAATCTGACCGAGCGTTTGGCGGCGTCGGTCTTCCGCACCAGCTCGCGCGCGGTTGCTGCGATGGTGGCGGCGTCCGCGGTGGGGACCAGCAGCGTGTGGGATCGGGTCGGCGTCGTGAAATCGGGGTAGCGGGCCTTGACGGTGATGGTCGTGGCCGCGAGTCGACGCTTTTCCAGACCTCTGGCCACCTCGTCGGCCATTCTCTCGAGGATCCGATCGATCTCCTTGGCGTCTTTGACGTTCTCGGCGAAGGTCCGTTCGGTGCTGAGGCTCTTGCGCTCGCGGCTGGTGTGGACCGGGCGATCGTCAATGCCGCGCACGCGCTCCCACAGGACGCGCCCCCAGGTCCCGAAGCGCGACATCAGGCGGTCGATCGAGAGCTCGCGAAGCTCTGCAACGGTTGTGATGCCCATCTCGTGCAGGGAGCGCTCGGCCGCGGGCCCGATGCCGTAGAGCCTGCGCACCGGCAATGGCGCCAGAAAGGCCTCGACCTCGTGCGGACGCACGACCGTCAATCCGTCGGGCTTGCGAAAGTCCGAGGCGATCTTGGCCACCAGCTTGTTGGCGGCGACGCCGATACTCACAGTCAGGCCGCGCTCTTCGCGCACCCGTCGCCGGATGTCCTCGGCGACGGCGGTCGCACTGCCGAGTTCGCCGAGGTGGTCGCTGACGTCGAGAAACGCCTCGTCGAGCGAGAGTGGCTGGATGATCGGTGTGTACTCGCGATAGATATCGAAGATCTGCTGTGACTCCTCGCGGTAGCGGCTGAAATCCGGGCGGAGGAAGATCGTTTCGGGACACAGCCGCCGGGCCTGAGCGGCCGGCATCGCGGAGTGGATGCCGTACTTCCGGGCCTCATAGTTGGCGGCGGCGACGACGCCTCGACCAGAAGGGTCGCCGCCCACCACGACCGGCTTGCCTTCGAGGCTCGGGTCGTCACGGGTGTGTACCGCCGCATAAAAGCAATCCATGTCGCAGTGAAGGATGCGGCGGAGGGGCCTGTCGGTCATTCTTCGATTTTACGCTGCATTTATCCCGGCGCAACCCGTCTCCGTGTCCGTGCCCGTGCCCGAAGGTGCAGGGGAGTTGCGTCGCGTGGAGCAGTTTTTCGATTACACATCGGAGACGGGCACGGAGACGGGCACGGAGACGGGTATACACTGCCCCAATGGCAGCCTTCCTGGAATGCGGCCCCTTCTCGGCCCGCGACGGTGAAGGCCGGGTCTTGTTCGACGGCGTTTCGGTGTCGCTCGAAGCCGAACAGTGCGTCGTTATCGAGGGACCGTCGGGCGGGGGCAAATCGACGCTCCTGCGCCACGTCACCGCTCTCGCGCACTCGCCGGACGCGATCCGAAGGCTTGACGGGGAAGGTTACCAGGGCGTGATGCTCCCGGTGTGGCGCTCGCGCGTGAGCCTGGTGGCGCAGGACGCGCCGATGATCGATGGAACGGTGCACGAGAACCTGAGCCTTCCCTTCAGCCAGAGGGCGGGACGCGACACGAAGTTGGACGACGTCCGTGCGGCCTCGCTCATGACCAGGGTCGGCCTCGAGAAAATGCCTTTCGAGCGCGAGGTGCGGACACTGTCCGGCGGGGAGCGCCACCGGTTGGCGCTGGTCCGCGGCCTCCTGTGGGACCCACCGGTGCTGGTGGCCGACGAGCCTCTCTCCGGTCTCGACCCGGACATCGCCATCGTCTGCTTCGAGCTGTTGCTGACCTTCAGTCGTCGCCCCGAGAAGCTCCTGCTCTGCGTCCTCCATGACCCCGCCATGAACTCGCGTGCCGACCGGCGGTTGCGGCTTGCCAACGGCCGACTCGGAGAGGGCGCATGAGCGACTTCATCGAGCTCGGCATTCCGCAGCTGGCCGTCGCGACCCTCCTCATCATCGCCGCCGGTGTGGTGTCGCTGGCGCTTCGCCTGGGCGTCGAGCGCCGGCTCGGCATCGCCGCCTTGCGCACCGTTATTCAGCTCGGCCTGCTGGGGCTCATCCTGGAACAGGTCTTCGCCCTCGAAAGCGCGTGGCTGGTTGCGGGGCTCCTGATTCTGATGACGGTGTTCGCCGCGCGCGAGGCGGTGACGCGCGCCTCGCGCGGGTACCGCGGAATCCTGGTCGACGCCTGGCTGACCATGGCCGCGACATGCTTCGTGGTTGGCGGCATGGTGACCCAGGTGGTGGTCGGGGTCGAGCCCTGGTATGACCCGCAGTACGTGATTCCCTTGTTGGGCATGATCCTCGGCAACTCGCTCACAGGGATTTCGCTCTGCCTTGACCGCTTCATGGACCACCTCGTCGTGCGTTCGGCGGAGGTCGAGCTGCGCATCGCCTTCGGCGCGACCCGCCGAGAGGCCCTGGCGGCACCGCTTCGCGACGCGGTTCGCACCGGCATGATCCCGATCATCAACTCGATGGCGGCGGCCGGCGTCGTGTCGTTGCCGGGGATGATGACCGGCCAGATCCTGGCAGGGTCGCCGCCGCTGCAGGCGGTCGCCTATCAGGTCGTGGTGATGTTCATGATCGCCGCGGCGGTGGCCATGGGCGCGATGCTCGTCGTCGTGCTCGCCGGGCGCCACTTCATGGGCCCGGACGCGACGCTCCGCCTCGACCGCCTGACAGCAAAGAAGTCGTAAGGCCCGTCTCCGTGCCCGTCTCCGTATCCGTGTCCGACCGGGCGAGTGGGCGTTCTCCTGCGTCTCTTTCGGGCACGGAGACGGAGACGGATACGGGCACGGGAATCATGTTGCCTGTGTATCGTCAGTACTTTCCCACGGCATCGGCGGCCGCTTTTTCTGCTCATCCGGGAGGGCCCACTTCTTGACCGTCACGACATCCCGCATCTGGTCGATGACCTGGAGGCTGATGTCCTTGGCCAGCACCTCGAGCTCGGCCAGCGCCGGGCCGTAGAAGAGGGCCTCGAGGATCGCGTCGGCCAGGGCCTCGACGGCTTCCTGCCCCTCGAGGCTGTTGAGGGTGGTGCTGATCGTTTCGAGTGTGGTGTCCAGAATGACCTCGCCGACCGTGCTGACGACGGGCTTGACCACGACGTGGGGCAGGGGGAGCGAACGCAGGCTCTCCGACGCCTCGACCGCGTTGGCGAGGTTGAGCTGGAGGAGGTGGCGGAAGCGCTCGATCGTCTCCTCGTCGGTGAGGATGGACCGGATCTGGTCGACCAGCACCCGCTCGATCTGCCGCCGCCGCGGCTCGACGGTGGCGCGGGCGATGCGGATGTGGGTGCCGTCTCCGATTTCTTCCCCGAACTCGGTCAGGATCCGCACCGCCACACGGTCCGAGACCTCTTCGGTGATGATGTTCGAAATGTAGGCGACCCCTCGGCTCAGGAAATCCTTGCCGACCCGGGAGAGCTCGGACTGGCGCAGCCGCATGTAGATGGAGACGATTCGCAGCAGCCGCAGCGGCCGTAGCGCGGTGACCGGGATCAGGCTCAGCAGGTCATACCAGTAGAAGATCGGAAAGAAGTACCAACGCGCGTGGGTTTGGCGACGGATTGCGAGGATCCAGCGGGTCATGAACTCGATCCAGAAGAGAATGAGGAAAGGCAGGTCGATCTTCCAGAAGTGGTCGACCAGGTGCCCGTTGAGATCGTAGCTCCGGAAGTAGTTGACGGCGAGGAGCGGCCGGATCTGCGCGTCGAAGAGCGAGAAGCGGTGACGCATCAGCTCCGGCGGACCGTTCCAGAAATCCTCCGCGATCGCGAGCAGCACATCGGGGTTCCGGAGGCTGGTCGTGGGGTGGCCGGTCTCGAGTGCCATGGTCTTTTTGATGCTCTGAAGGTTGGCAGTCTGGCCGGAGCGTTCGAATGGGTCTTCGACGAAGACGCTGAACGTGAGGCGCCGGAGTTCGTCATACGAGGCGGCGAGGGCTGGCGCCGAGGGATCGAGTGCGTGCAGCTGCTCAGCTCGATCGGCCTCCTCGATGAGTTCTTCTGTGAGTGGGTGCGCCTCGATGCCGAGCACGGGGTCCCAAAACCGCGTGACGATCGGTAAGTAGCTGAAGTACAGGGGGCGCAGCCAGAGGTAGCTGAGGTCGAAGAGGATCAGGCTCAGGTTGACGATGACCACCCAGACCATGAACAGGTCCCACAGCGAGCGAAGGGTGATCCTGCCGTACTTCTCTTTCCATTTTCGGAACGAGTACATCGCTGTTCATTGTAGGCGCTTCTCGCTTCGGTTTGCGAGGTTCCTCCGACGAGAGGTGCGTGCCGCGTCGACGACACCGGTGCCACCTTCACAATTGTCGTCGTCGCCCTGCTTTCCGGAGCGCGTACGTGACAATTGTGAAGGTAGCACCTGACTCGTCAAAGCGAGAAGCGCTCCTCAGGGTGGGGCGCTGCGCTACAATTCCCACCGACCGGGCCCGCGGGGAGGTGCCATGCCGGAACTGTCTGCCAAATCGTCCAGGCTTCAGGCCTCGCCGATCCGCAAGCTGGCGCCGCATGCACGTGCGGCCGAGGCGAACGGCACGAAGGTCATCTACCTCAACATCGGCCAGCCGGACATGCCGACCCCGCCGGAGATGATCGCCGAGCTGCACGGGCTTTCGCTGGCCACACTCGCCTATGCACCGAGCGAAGGGCTGCCGGTGGCGCGTGAGGCGTGGAGCGCCTTCTTCGCGAGCTGGGACATTCAATTCGCTGCCGACGAGATCCTCGTGACCGCGGGCGCCAGCGAAGCTCTCACCTTCATCCTCGCGATCGTTGCCGGTGGCGGGGGCGAAGTGCTCGTCTTCGAACCCTGTTACACCAACTACCTGAGCTTTGCCGCCCAGGCCGATGTCACCATGGTGCCGATCACGCTCAAGGTCGAGGACGGCTACCATTTCGGCTCGATCGACCGGCTTCGGGCCTGCATCACACCGAACACCAAGGCGATCCTGCTGTGCAACCCGTCGAACCCGACCGGAACCGTCTACACGCTCGAAGAGCTCGAGGCGGTCGCGAGAGTGGCGATGGAGAACGATCTCTTCGTCATCTGCGACGAGGTGTATCGCGAGTTCGTCTTCGACGGCGGGCAGATCCGCTCCTTCACGGAGTTCGAGGATCTCGCACAGCGGATCATCGTCGTCGACAGCGTCTCCAAGCGTTACAACGCCTGCGGCGTGCGCATCGGCTGCATGGCGACCCACAACCGGGAGATCCTCGATGTCGCCCTGCGCTTCTGCCAGGCGAGGCTGTCGGTTCCCACGGCCGAGCAGCTGATGGTCGTTTCCATGCTCGAGAACGGGAGGCCCTACTCGGAGGGCCTGCGCGGCGAGTACGAGCAGCGGCGAGATGCCGTGTACCAGGGACTGGCGGGGATCGACGGGGTCAGCCCCCACCGGTCCGAAGGGTCCTTCTACACCATGACACGCCTGCCGATCGACAGCTGCGAAGACTATGCGGTCTTTCTGCTGAAGGACTTCGCGCTCGACGGTGAGACGGTGTGCCTGGCGCCGGGTGAGGGCTTCTACGTGACCGAGGGCTTGGGTATCGACGAGGTCCGGATTGCCTTCATGTACGATGCGGAGACACTCACCAGGGCGATGAGGATCCTCGATGCCGCGGTTGCTGCCTACCCCGGGCAATTGGCCACTTCCAAGATCTAGGCGCCACTCGCTTCGACGACGCCGGTGCCACCCTTCGCATTGTCACTGGAGCGCTCTGGACGGTAGGGCGACGATGACAATGCGAAGCGTGGCACCTGAGTCGCCGACGCGGGATTCGCTTCTCAGGGTGCTTGCACCGCGCACATCGATGCGTGAAGCGCTTACTTCGTCGCGCGTTCGATGCTCTCGAGAGCCTGGGTCGGTCCCAGGGCGACGAGCACGTCGCCGCCCTCGATGCGTTCGTCGGGCCCCGGGTTGAAGGTGCTCTCCTCGCCCCGCTTGAGCGCAACGACGATGATGCCGAAACGCTGCCGCACCTCGGCCCCCGCCAGCGTCTTGCCGGCGAGATCGCTCGAGGGGTGGACCACGACCTCGGCCAGCTCGAGCTCGATCGATGAGCCCGACAGGGATGCGTCGATGAAATCGGTAACCGTGGGTTTGAGGGCAGTGATCGCGAGACGCATGCCTCCGACCTTGTACGGGTTGAGGACGCGGTCGGCACCGGCAAGGCGGAGGCGCTCCTCGGCTCCGTCCTCGACCGCACGGGCGATGACCGTGATCTTGTGGTTGAGCTGCTTGGCGAGCAGGATCGAGTAGACGTTGTGCGCATCGTCGGCCAGGCAGGTGATCAGGGTCGACGCTCTGCCGATCCCGGCTGCCTGAAGAACATCCTCCTGCGTCGCGTCGCCGCGCACGACCGGCAGGTGCTCCTCCTCGAGCTCACGGCAGCGGTCCGGATCGAGGTCGACGACTGCGAACGCGACGCCCCGGTTGCGGAGCACCTCGACGACCGCTCCCCCCATGCGGCCGGACCCGAGAACCACGATGTGTTGGCTGAGGTTCTTGATCATGGTCAGATCCCTTCGAATCCCGATCATGCGTCGGATGTCGGTGTCGAGAATGGCGCGCGCGAACTCGGAGGCGATGAGCAGGATGACCCCGACCCCTCCAAAGGCGAGCAGGATGGTGAACGCCTGACCAACCGGTGAGAGTGGAAAAGCCTCACGAAAGCCGACGGTGGTGACGGTGATGGTCGTCATGTAGAAGGCGTTGAGGGCGGTCTGATCCTCGATCGCCATGTAGCCGACCGTTCCCAGACCGAGCACCGCCAGGCCCAGGACGGTCGAACGCAGAATGACCTTTCGCCGTTGCACGTCCACCTGACTATCGTACCTCGCCGAAACATGATGCGCGCAGAAGCGTGGACGACACCGGTGCCACCCCGCCGAAGCGGGACGCGCTTCTCAGGTTGGCACTCCGGAATGGCGCTTTCGGGGCCGCTAAACCAGCTCGAGGATCTCCAACGAGTGCTGATCAGCGTCCTTGCCGTGGCTGGTGATCCCTTCGGCGGTGATCACGAAGGTCGCCTGCTCACCCGCCGTGCGCGAGAAGAAGAGACGGTGGCGGGCGCCTTGGGTCGACATGTCGAGGGCGCAGAGCTCGGGCGCGATCTCGGCCACGAGACTGCGGTCGCAGACCGGACACGAGAAGTCCCACGTTGACCCCTCCTGGAGCTCGAACTCGGGTGGGAGATAGGCGCGGTAGTTGCCCGGCTCCGGATGGAAGCCCATCAGGATGCGATGGGGACCGCACTCGCCGATCAACACCACCGTCTCGTCGGGGTTGAGCATGGCCTCGCAATGTGGGCACGCGTAGGTCCACCGCATGATGACCCCCTTCCGTTTGGCGGGTTGTTTCTATTGAACAATATGGGTTTTCGAGGCTGAATTAACAACCCGGGGAGCGCCCACCCCATCGACGCCACCAGCGACACCCTTGCTCCTGTGAGACGCGCGCGCCGCATCGATGGCTCCGGTGCCACCTTTCGCATCGTCATCACCGCTTTGACCTTCGGTGCGCGCCGGAGACAATGCGAAAGGTGGCACCTGTCGCGTCGAAGCGAGAAGCCCTCCTCAGGGCAGTGCCCGGTCAGCCAGCCGTTTTTGCTTGGTGGTACTTGCGCCGGATCTCGGCCATGTCCACCTCGGGCTCGGGGAAGCGCATGTCGAGCTTTCGGAGCGCATCCGCGACGATCTCGGCGATGACGAGGTTTCGGGACCACTTGCGGTTGGCCGGGATCACGAACCACGGGGCGATGTCGCTGCTGCATTTCGAAAGGGCGTCCTCGAAGGCTTCGGTGTATGCGCCCCAATGCCGACGTTCGCTATAATCGGCGTCGCTGATCTTCCAGTTTTTCTTTGGGTTGTCGATCCTCTTTTTGAAGCGTTCGAGCTGCTCCTCGCGGTCGATGTGGAGGTAGAACTTGAGGATCACGGTCCCCGTGTCGGCCAGCAGGCGCTCGAAGGCGTTGATGTGCTCGAATCGCTTGGACCACACCTCTTTCGGGACCAGGTCGTGGACGCGCACGACGAGCACGTCCTCGTAGTGGGATCTGTTGAAGATGCCGACGGTGCCTCGTTTCGGGGCGGCCTTGTGACACCGCCACAGAAAGTCATGCGCCAGCTCCTCCTTGGACGGCACCTTGAAGCTGGTCACGCGGGTCCCCTGCGGGTTCATCGGGCCGAAGACATGGCGGATCGTGCCGTCCTTACCGGCCGCGTCCCGACCTTGAAGTACGACCAGGAGCGACCGCCGATCATCGGCGTACATCAGGTGTTGGAGGTCGGCAAGTTCGTTGCTGAGCTCCCGAAACCTTTCTTCAGCGTCGTCGCGATTTATCCCCTTGGGTTTGAAATCGGCGTTGAAGGCCTCGAGATCGATCTTCTGACCCGGCTGGACACGGAATTCCTCAGCAAAACTCATGAATCACCTCGCTTCGGTTCGCCTCAGGAGTGTAGACGGTTGAGAGTTGCTACCATCATTCGGGGGGCCGCATGGTCGAAGCTGAAGGAAAAGAGTTTCCGTTCGAGGGGGTCGAGGCGCTCACGCCGGAGGTGCTCGAGACCTTCGCCTACGAGTACCGGGGCCGTGACGCGTTGGTGGAGATCTCCACCCACGAGTGGACCTGTGTGTGCCCGTTCTCGGGTCTGCCAGACTTCGGGACGCTGACGGTACGATACCTGCCGACGGACGTGTGCATCGAGCTCAAGTCGTTCAAGTACTACCTCACCAGCTTCCGCAGCGTCGGGATCTACCAGGAGCACGCTGCCAACAGGGTGCTCGAGGACCTGGTTGCCTGCTGCAGTCCGCAGTGGATGGAGGTCACGCTCGATTACTGCCTCCGGGGAGGCATCCACACGGTCGTGACCGTCGCCCACGGAACGCAGCCGTAGCCGCCTACTGGGAGCGCTTGGCCGCTTCGACGACACCGGTGCCACCCCTCACATTGTCTGCCCTCAAGGCGCTCCCGCGATGAGCGCGTTGTCTCGAACAATGTGAGGGGTGGCACCTTGCAGGTTGAAGCCGGAGGCGCTCGTCAGGATGGCGGCGCATGACGCGCCGAAGCCGTGTACGCCGCCGTTGCCGCAATGATGATCAGGCCTCCAACCAATGCCAGTACAGACGGCTGTTCGCCATGGATCAACCACGCCCACAGTGGACTGAGCACGGGCTCGAGGAGAACCAGCAGCGACACCTCGAGTGCGCCGACCCGCCTCAGTCCGCGGACCAGGAAAACGTAAGCGAGCGCTATCTGGAAGACGCCGAGGAAT
>JBFFBV010000096.1:0-17509 GCA_041560205.1 Candidatus Sulfomarinibacter sp. | reverse complement strand
GTCCTGACGATCACCGGCGTCTGGTTCCGAGGCCCCGGTATGGCACTGGTGTGGCCCTGGGAGTGATCGGATGATCGGATATTTTTCGGACTTCACGCAACGTCGCAAAGGCGCAAAGTCGCGTAGGTTTTTCAACAAGGGTGGCGATTCCATCCGCAATTGTTCTTCTTTGCGTCTTGGCCGCTCAGCGTCTCTGCGTTTTCCTGTGTATTGCGAGCCAATCTGGAGGCGGCTTGACTAAGGCCACTCCCGAGCCGTCGCGGAGATCATTCCTTGGGCGCGTGTGGCTGCTGCTCGGGGGGGTGGTGCTGGCCGAGGCGGTGTGGGTGGTGAGCACCTTCTTCAAGCCCCGCCGGCCTCGGATCGCTGATGCAGATGTTGGCTCGATCGTGATTGCGGGGCCGGTCGATCGATTTGAGCCGGGGTCGGTGACCGCCTTCCCCGAGGGGCGCTTCTACCTGGCGCGGCTCGCCGACGGCGGCTTCCTCGCCATCCACCGCGAGTGCACCCACCTCGGCTGCACGGTGCCGTGGGTCGCGGCCGAGGACCGATTCGTGTGCCCCTGCCACGCGTCGTCATTCGACATCACCGGTGATGTCCTGAGCCCGCCGGCGCCGAGGCCGCTGGACCTCTTCCAGGTGCGCATCGAGAACGACATCGTCAAGGTCGACACCAGCAGGCTGGTCAAGCGGCAGGGTTTCGCCGCCTCACAGGTGGTGCGCTCGTGAACGGGTCTTCCCTCGATCGCTGGAAGCTGATCGGTGTGGTCTCGACCGCGGTGATCGTACTCAGCGTGCCGGCGTGGGTGATCCGCAGAGGGGGAGCGGAGCCTTCCGGCCCTGCGGCCGAAATGCGAGCCACCTTTGTCGGGCGCGAGGTCTGCCGACCGTGTCACGAAGCGGCCTCTGAGAGCTGGCGCGGTTCGGACCACGACCTCGCGATGGATGTGGCGACAGCCGAAACCGTGCTCGGAGACTTCGACGACGCCGTATTCGAATCGAAGGCTGTCACCTCCACCTTTTTCGAGGACGACGGCCGCTTCTTCGTCAACACCGAGGGCCCGGACGGAGAGCTGGCCGATTTCGAAATCACCCACACCTTCGGTCACGACCCCCTCCAGCAGTACCTCGTGCCTTTCCCGGGTGGCAGGCTGCAGTGCCTGTCGATCGCCTGGGACTCGGAGGCGGGAAAGTGGTTCGATCTGTACCCGGACGAGGAGATTCCGGCCGACGACTGGCTCCACTGGACCCGCGCCGCCCAGAACTGGAACGGCATGTGCGCCGAGTGCCACTCGACCAATCTCGAGAAAAACTTCGACGCCGCGTCCAACTCCTACGCCACGACCTGGTCCGAGATCGACGTGAGCTGTGAGGCGTGCCACGGGCCGGGGTCGCACCACGTGGCATGGGCGGAGATCCAGCCAATGGCGAGGCCCGAGATCGAGGACTACGGCCTGGTGATCCCCACCGGCAACATCAGCGCCCACGAACAGGTCGAGATCTGCGCTCCATGTCATGCGCGGCGAACCGAGTTGGGCGACTGGGACCACACCGTCACGGCGCTGCTCCACAGCCATCTGCCGACGGTCCTCGACGAGGGTCTCTACCATTCCGACGGCCAGATCCTCGAGGAGGTCTACGTCTGGGGCTCGTTCACCCAGTCGAAGATGTATGCCAACGACGTCCGCTGCTCGGACTGCCACGACGCCCACAGCTTGAAGCTCAAGTTCGAGGGCAACGACCTCTGTCTCCAGTGCCACCGGGCCGACGCCTACGACACGGCAGACCACCACTTCCACAAAAAGATCCACGAAGGCGAGCCCTCCGACGGCGCACTGTGTGTCAAGTGCCACATGCCCGAGCAGGCGTACATGGTGATCGACGAGCGCGCTGACCACAGCCTGCGCGTCCCGCGTCCTGATCTCAGCCAGACCCTGGGCACGCCCAACGCGTGCTCGCAGGGTGGATGTCACGACGACAAGCCCTTGAGCTGGTCGGTCGACGCCTTTACGAAATGGTACGGGCTGGCCAAGAAACCCCACTATGGACCGACTCTCGCGGCCGGGCGCGAGGGCCGGCCCGAGGCTCGTGACGACCTCGTCAGGCTGGCCGGCGACCCACTCTACCCGGCCATCGTGCGCGCCACCGCGCTCTCCCTTCTCGGCAGGTATTCGGGAGAGGCGAGCACCCGCGCATTCGCCTTGGCCCTGGCCGACTCGGAAGCTCTGATGCGTTACACCGCAGTCAACGCCGTCGCCGCAGCCTCTCCCGAGGAACTCATCGAGCTGGTGGCGCCGCTGCTGCTCGACCCCATGAAGGCGGTCCGGATGCAGGCCGCGGTACAGCTCGCCGACGTGCCCGACAAGCTGCTCAAGCCCTACCAGCGCGAGGCGCTCGCCGAGGCCTTGACCGAGTACCGCAAGGCGATGGAGCACTCGCTCGACTTCGCCTTTGCCGGGCACAACCTCGGCAACCTGGCGGCCCGCCTCGGCGACGCGGCGGAGGCCGAACGTTACTACCGGCTGGCGGTCGCTATCGATGACCTCTTCTACCCGGCCAAGGCGAACCTGGCGGTGCTCCTCAACGCGCGTGGTCAGAACGACGAGGCGGAGGCCCTCCTGCGTTCGATCCTCGAGGCCTACCCGGAGCAGCACGAGGTGGCCTACTCGCTCGGACTGCTGCTGGCCGAGATGGGAAGGTACGTCGAGGCCGAGTCCTACCTCGCGCGGGCGGCGGCGGGCATGCCGGAGCACCCCGGCGCGGCGCGCAATCTGCAGGCCATCCGGGAGTACCTGGCTCAGAGCGGAGGCTCCGATCAAGCTCGCCGGTGAGGCCATCGCGAGTCAACGCCCGGCCGCCAGCGTACACCTTGAGCCACGGGCCCGCCGCTCTCCTCTTTGCGGCGCCCGAAATCGAAGAAATCCTTGAAATACCCAACGGGTGCTGACAGTTAGCTTACATGTGAAGGGAGTTCTGAAAATGAAGAAGAACCTTGGCCTATTCTTTATGGTCGCGTTGATGGCCACCCCCGCAATGGCGCAGAAGGTCACGATCGACTACGCTCACGACTTCGATTTTGACAGCGTCAAGACCTTTCAATTTGTCGACACGCCGGATACCAATGCGCAGAGTTCCCTGACGGATGAGCGCATCAAGAACGCCATCATCAGGGAGCTTTCCCAGGAACTGAAGCTGGTCGACTCCGACCCTGACCTCTTTGTGACCTACCACGTCATGAGCGAGGACCGGAAGAGCTTCACCACCACCAATTTCGGTTACGGCGGCTGGGGTGCCGGGTGGGGCGGTTGGGACTATGGCGGCATGGGTGGCATGGGGACCTCGACCACCCAGGAGCACAACTGGACCGAGGGCACGTTGATCATCGACGCCTATGATCCGGCCGACAAGAAGATGGTATGGCGCGGCACCGGCACGGTCACCGTCAAGGCCAAACCCGAGAAGCAGACGAAACAGGTGGACAACATCCTCGCCAAGCTCGGCAAGAAGTGGGACAAGATCCTCGCCGGACAGGGCAAGTAGGTACGAAAAACCTCCATCGATCGACGCCCGGTCACTCTTCAGTCGACCGGGCGCTGGTATCTTGAGACGATCAGTCCTCGTGTTATAGTTCGGCGCAGTATTTTTTGTCAGGTATCAACTTGGTCGTGAACTCGGCCCATCGAAAGGAGTGAAGAATGAAGAAAGTGCTTGGTTTGGTTTTTGTAATAGCGCTGGCGGCGACGCCGGCGATGGCGCAGAAGGTCAACATCGACTACGCCCACGACTATGACTTCGGGAGCATCAAGACCTTCCAGTATGTCGACACCGACGATAGCAACATCAAGGGCAACGAGATGATGCACGCGCGAGTCCGCGACATGATCATCAAAGAGCTCAAAGAGGGCGGTGGGACGATGGTCGAGGAGAACCCCGACGTTTACGTCACCTATCACTTCACGACCCAGGATCGCACCAGCTACACCACCACCAACTTCGGCTACGGCGGATATCACGGCGGTTGGTACGGATGGGGTGGGGGCATGGGTACCTCGACGACCCAGCAGCACAACTATACCGACGGCACGCTCATCATCGATGCCTACGATGCCGCGGAAAAGAAGATGATCTGGCGCGCCACCGGCACGGTGACCGTCAAGGCCAAGCCCGAGAAGCAGATCAAGCAGGTCGAGAACATTCTCGAAAAGATCGGCACACGCTGGGACAAGATCCTCGAGGGCCAGGGCAAGTAAGACCAGCCGATCCGGATTTTGAAATCAGATGCCCGGTCGCATCCGCGACCGGGCTTTTTTCGGGCACGGAGACGGGTTACCACCGCACCCGGACGTAGAGGCTGATGTCGTTGATGTCGAGGTCGATCTTGGCGTGGAGCGAGTCCTCCGCGATCGCGCCGTCGATGTTGTCCCAGTCGACAGCAATGGTGGAGAGATTGACGGCGGCGCCAAAGCCCCACCGCTCGCCGGTGATGTACTCGCCCGCAAGACGGCCGATGTACTGTGCCCCCTCGATATCGCTGATCTTGACCTTGAGCCACCCGACTCCCGTTTTCAGGCGCCAGCGTTCGCCGAAGAGACGCCGGTACTCGAAGTTGACGTAGGGGAGGGGCGCAGTGCCGTCGACCTTCTCTTCGAGTTCGACTCCGTCCACGGTCAACAGCGTCCGCAGACCCATGACGCGGAAACCGAGGCCGAAACCTCCCGCCCACCATTCCTTCACCCACGCGTAGTAGGTGTAGTCGATTGCCAACGTGCGGATATCGAAATCCAGATGGACATTGGCCTCGACCGGGATGATTTCGCCGCCCCACTCGATCTCTTCCAGCACCTGGGTGGACGATCCGCGATTGATATCCTGCCACCTCACCCCGAGCCGGTGGCGACGGCCCCACTGCCACTCGAACGAAAGCGAGGGGACGATCTTCTTGTCCTCCAGACCCAGGTCGTCCTCGAAGCTGAGGGTCGTGCCCTCACCGAGGAGCTTCGAGTCGAGCCGAATGGTGGTCGACGTCGTGACCCAGCTGCCCTCGAACTTGAAGTTGAAGACGTCGAAGAGCGGCTCATTGACCCCCTGGGCTCCGGCCGGCACGGCGCTCAACGTCAGGGCGAGCAGTGCGAAAAATCCAGTACGACCCATGTTCAGTCCCCCCGGCCACCGAAATATTTCGCTCACGGTAGCAGGGCTGCGGATGCGTGGACCGCGCCATTTGGATCTCGAGACGCCATCTCCTTGGAATACTCTTGGCCTTGAGAACCGATCGTGGCTTCATCACGCGATGGCCTCTACGGTCGACAGCCTGAGCCCGGATCTGCAGGATCGCCTGCGCTTCGAGTCGATGCTTGCCGACCAGTCCTCGCGCTTGGTCAACCTGGAGCCGTGCGAGGTCGGTCGTGAGATTCCGGAAGCGCAGCAGGGGGTGTGTGAGTGTTTGGACCTCGACCTATCCACTTTCAGGTAGTGGTCGGTGGACAATCTGGACCCCCTCACCATGAGACACCTCTGCAGACAACCGGGGGCGGTAGCTGCCCGAGCTGATGGGTGCCACGGAGTATGTCCCTTGGTGTCCAGACAGGGTCAAATACGGAACCCTGATTTCGCTTGCCAGCATCGACGACCCGCCAGCGGCCTTTGCCAGAAGTCGCGAAATGTGGCGCCACTTTGGCGACACGTCCGTACTGACGTTCCCCCTCTTGGTCGACGGCGAGCGCCGAGTACGGAACCGGCTGAGGTGCGGATCGGGGCGGGGATCATATCGACAAGTTTTCGACCGGCTGCGTGGGAGCAGAGCAGGCGCAAGACCCACTCGCCTTGCCACCAGCCCGCGTGGCAGTACAGGAGAAGGTGGAAATGAAAAACGACGATTCACTCACGACGATCATGGCGCTTGGGCTGTTGATGGTGGTGGCCACCGAAGCGCGCGCGGCCGACGACCTCGACCGCACGGTCCTACCGATCGCTGAACCGGACCGTCCCCTCTTCGTCTACTTCGCGCCGGGAGCCACCCACGCGCCACACCACGTTCCGAAGAATTGAATCGAGCGCTGGAGGGGCGAGTTCGACCAGGGCTGGGATGCGCTGCGCGACGAGATCCTGGCGCGGCAGATCGAGAACGGCATCGTGCCCGAGGGCACGACGCTGGCGCCGAAACCTGCCGCGATCCCTGATTGGGACAGCTTGTCAGCGGACGAGAAGAGGCTCTTTGCCCACCAGGTCGAGGTCTTTGCCGCCTACGTGGAGATGACCGATCACGAGATCGGCCGCGTGGTCGAGGCCGTCGAGGCAACCGGGCAGCTCGACAACACCCTGATTTTCCTCGTCTACGGTGACAACGGCACCAGCGCCGAGGGCGGGCCGACCGGCACACCGAACGAAGTGGCGTCGGTGCAGGGCGTGCATCTGCCGGTCGAGGCGCAGATGAAGTACTACGACGCGTGGGGATCGGAGAAGACCTATCCACATATGTCGATCGGGTGGACATGGGCCTTCGACACGCCGTTCAAGTGGACCAAGATGGTGTCGTCGCACTTCGGCGGCACGAAACAGGGCATGGCGATTGCCTGGCCCAAGGTGATCACGGACAAGGGCGGCATCCGCCACCAGTTCCATCACGTCATCGACATCGTTCCGACCATTCTCGAGGTGGTCGGGATTCCCATGCCGGAGCTGATTGACGGCATCAAGCAGAGTCCCATGGACGGTGTCAGCATGGCCTACACCTTCGACGAAAAGAACGCGGATGCGCCGTCGACGCGCACGACCCAGTACTTCGAGATGATCGGCGACCACGCGATCTACCACGACGGATGGATCCTCAGCTCCAAAGTCGTGCGTCTTCCCTGGGACAACAGCGGAACAGCTGACAAGCATCCTGAAAACTGGCCGTGGGAGCTGTACGACCTCAGCGCGGACTGGACCCAGTACAACGACGTGTCCGCTCAGTACCCTGACAAGGTCAAGGAGCTGGAGAAGCTGTTCTGGAAGGAGGCCGAGCGCAATCAGGTGCTGCCGATGGATAGCACTACTTTCACCCGATCGATCCTGCCGCGGCCCAACCTCAGTGCCGGCCGCACCGTGTTCACCTACTCAGGGGAAGTGACGGGCACGCCCAACGGCAACGCGCCGAATATTCTGGCGTCGTCTTACAACATCAAGGCCGAGGTCGAGATCCCCGAAGGTGGTGCGGAAGGCATCCTGGTGACTCATGGTGGGCGCTTCACCGGTTACGGGTTCTATCTGTTGGAGGCTAAGCCGGTCTACACCTGGAATCTGATGGGCCTCAAGCTGGTCAAGTGGGAGGGCCAGGATGCGCTGACTCCCGGCAAGCACACGCTCGAGTTCGACTTCAAATACGACGGGTTGGGAGCCGAGACATTGAAGTACGGCAGCCCCAGCGGCTTGGGCCGCAGCGGAACCGGCTATCTCACGGTGGACGGGGAAGTGGTCGCCACACAAACGATGGAACAGACCGTGCCGATGCTCATGCAGTGGTGCGAGAGCTTTGACGTGGGGGCCGATACCGGATCGCCGGTGGCCGACGAGGATTATCAGCCGCCCTTCCGGTTTACCGGCAAGCTCGACAAGCTGACCTTGACCATCGACCGGCCGAAACTTTCGGAAGAAGACATCCAGAAGCTCCAGGCGGCCATGCACGCCAACCCGGCGGCCGACTAGGGAATCAACCGGAGGGTATCACTCCCGCCGAGGGGCCGATCATCGAGGACGATAGCGGAATCTACGCAGGCGGCCTCGGCAGTCGTTTGCTGTTCCGGACGCAGGACAGACTGTGTGTCGGTATCGACGTCGCGAGCGGTCTGGAGGAGACCGCCCCCTAAGTCGTGATGGGCCACACGTGGTGATCATTCGAGAGGCGGTCTTCAGGCAATTCGTGTTGGGGATGAAATTTATGACCCGCTTTTGCGGGTTCACTCGGTTACTCAGAGCGAGTGGACCGTGATTGCCCGCATTCTGCGCGTGAAAATCCAGAGGAGGAAGAATGATGACGTTTGAAATACGAGGAGTCTTCAAGACCATTTCATTCGCGGCGCTGGCTTGTGTGCTCGCCGGCGCCTCGGTGGCCGACGCTCAGTACCGCGAAGATCGGTGGGAGTTCAGTCTCGGGACCTTCTACCAGCTTGGGACCACGATAGATGGCGAGGAAGGCACGGGCCTCGACACTGACAACGAATTCGGCTTCTCCCTCGGTGGCGGTTACAATTTCACCGACCGACTGGCGACCACCTTCGGCTTCCAGTGGGCCGGAGTCGGCTATGACGCGACGGCGCTGGACGAAGACCTCAACCCCGTGGATATCTCCGGCAAGTATGACTCGTTCACCTTGTCGGGCAACCTGATCTATTACCTGACGGATGGTCCGTTCTCGCCGTACGTCGGCGCCGGTATCGGCTGGACCTGGATCGATACCAATATTCCCAACGGCCCGCCGAGGACGTGGTGCTGGTGGGATCCCTGGTGGGGTTACGTGTGCTCCACCAGTTACCCGACCGACGTCATCAACGCCTTCTCGTACCAGGCCACAGCGGGCGTCCGATACGAGTTCGACAACGACCGGACCTTCCTGCGACTCGGCTACACCAGCCAATGGATGGACTTCGATGCGTCCAGCGGCACGCCCCGCTTCGATGTCATCGTCCTCGACATCGGCTGGATGTTCTAGACGGATCGTGACATCTCACCCCTGGGCCCGGCGGCACCGCCGGGCCTTTATTCTTCCTATTTCTTGGCCGAGTCGTCGGCGCGCCGTCCGATCTCCTCGAGGGCTTTCTTGCAAACCTTTTTCTCCGCCGTGACCCGGTCGAACATCCCCTTCGCGACCAACGACAGCCCCATGGTGGCGACCGCGACCCCGGTCGAGGTCACGGCTTCCAGCGGTTTCAGCTCGATCGAGGGACTGGCAAGCGTGCCACCGAGCTTGATGTAGGGGTTGGTGATCATGCTGGCCGAGATGCCGATGCCCTTGCGTGGTTTGGTCACCCACTCGAGATTGAGCTTTTCGGTGCCGAGGTCGATCTTGCCTTTGCCGAGCATGGTCATCTTGTCGCTTTGAAAGGCCATCGGCTCGAGCTTGGCAACACCGTCCTCGAAGCTCAACAGCGCGATCCCGCATTCCAGTTCGGTCGTGGGGTCCTCTTTGGCAAAGGGGTTGAATGCTTTGATCAGAGTGAGGAGGATGTCCGCCGTCACCAGGTCGAGTGTGCTGCTTTCGAAAATGCCCTTGCCGATCACAAGCTGCACAGCGCCGTTGGTCGAGCTCGCGAGCTGATGGGGTGTCCCGCCCACGGCCTCGAGATCGATGTCGATATCGATGGGTGGCCGTTCCACGAGTTGGGTCATGGCCTCGGGAGGGTCGAGACGGATCTGCCGGACGGAGATGTCGGCGTCGAGCCGATGCACGTCCTGGTGTGGTTCGAACAGCAGTGAGCCGCTCATTCTGCCTTCGCCGCGGCCAGCCGCCGTCATCCGGTCGATCGCCAACCGACCGTCTTCGAGATGCACATCGACCGTGAGATCACGCAATTGGTTGGCACGGAGATACAGATGGTCGATACGGATCGCCACGTCCGCGTCGGCTGCCTGCAACCATTCGAGGCTCATCGGCTCATCGGGGAACAGGAGGGCGCCTTTTTGCTTTTTCGTTGTTTGAGTCTTCGCGGTCTCGTGGGCGGCGTCCTCCACCGTCTCAAGCCGCTCCCGGAGTTGGCTGAGATCGAGGATGTGAGCGTCGAGGCGGGCCGTGACGGTCGGTTTGCCGGTGATGTCGACCTCGAACGAGCCTTCGAGGTCGCTGGACCCGAAGGTGAGCTTGAAGTCGCGGGTCGAGAAGTGCTCCGGGGTGCCGCTGAACTCCCCGTCGAGCGTGAAGGGCTGATCGCGAAGGTCGGGCAGGCCGCCGAGCTCTTCGATGAGGTTGGTGTCCGGGCCCGAGGCATGGATCTCGAGCTCGGTGCCGATCAGCTTCGGCAGCTTGCCGAGGATGCCGTCGATAGCGATGCGGTACTCGCCGAGCCGAGCGGCAACCTGGTGGAAGCGAAGACCCGTTGCGGATCGCTGGACGCGGCCACTGAGCTCGAAGGGCGCCACCGGTACAGACACGCCTGTCAGTGCGGAAAGGAGCGAAGCGTTGGGCCCGTTGGCAGTGACGGTGAAGTCGCTGCCCATGAAATCCGGGGGGAAACCCACCCTGCCCGCCGCGGTGACGCGCGCCTCCGCGAGGCTGAAACCAACCTCCTGAAACTCGTAACCCGCGTCATCGATCGTCAGACGACCGATCAATGCATAGGGCTCCTGCGGCAGCTCCGGGAGCTCGACCAGACTGCCCACCATCCGACCGACCTCGCGCAATGCGGGACCGCTGAAATCGAGAGCCAGGCCCGTCCCGGCCAGGTTTCCTGCAGGCGCGACAGTGCCGTGGACCTCGACCCGATGCCCGCCGATCAGTGCGACGACCCGGTCGAGACCGATTTTTCTTTCATCCAGTTGAAATCCTCCCGACACCGAGAAGGAAGCGTCGGGAAGATCTGCTTCCTTCAGGTACGGTCCGAGATCCGCAAGTCGCGCGCCACGGGCTTCGATCCGGATTTCCGTGCCGCCCAATTCGGGGGGCAAGCCGACGAATCCGTCGATCTCTGCGCCGACATCGCCGATCGTGGCCTGGAGGTTGCTGACGCGATAGCCCGACGCTTCCACCCGGACCCGCGCATCGATGCTGACTGGATCGTGCGGCAGATCCGTCACGCCGAAGATCGAGACCGGGTGTGCCAGGTCAGAATCTTCGACGTGTATCTGGAGATCGCTGCCGACCAGGTTTGGCGAGGCGGCAATGACCCCGTCCGCCCTGAGATTCAGGCTGCCGAGGGACCCGGCCAACTCGTGAATCCGGTAGCCGTTGCCGAGAACCCGCACCCGGCCATCGACACTGAATGGCTCCGCCGGCACCGCGTCGAGTTCGGCCATCAGCGCGAGCTGTGAGGCGTCCGGACCCGCGACCATGACTCGGAGATCGGAGCCGCCAAGGCCGGCCTCGGTCGTCAACTGCCCGCTCACCTGGAGGGAGGTGTCACCGACGGTTGCACCAACGCCGTCAAGCTCGATCGCTCCCTGTCCCTGCGCCAGGCGTCCGCTGACCGAGAATGGTTCCGCCGGCAGGGTCACTCCGACGAGGTGATCGAGACGCGCCAGATTGGATCCCTTGCCCTGGAATGAGAGCGAGGTGCCCTCGTAGCCGGGAGGGTCACCCACCTTGCCGTCGACCTGGAGGCTGATGCCGCCCACCGAGAGCTTGACCATTCGCACGTCGATGCCGTGCTCGATGCGGATGAGGTGTCCGTCGAGAGTGTATTGCTCTTTCGGAACCTCGAGGCCGGCGAGCGCTGCGAGAGCGGAGATGTCGGGTCCCCCTCCGCTGAACTCGAAATCGGTGCCTTCGAGGAGAGGCGGCTTGCCGAGGACACCATGGGCCGAGAGCGTGTTGTCGCCGACTCGCACCTCGACCTTGTCGCATGTCAGCGGGAAGCCTGCCCACTGGACGCGACCGGAGATGGAGAAGGGCTTGGCCGGAAGGTCGTCGACTCCGGCGAGCTCGCCGATCGCCGAAACGTCGGGGCCCGAGGCATTGACGCTGACATCAATTGCTTCCGGGCTGCCGATCGAGTCCACCGTGCCGTCGGCTGTGGCATGCATCTCGCCGAGCGAGGCGCGGAGATTGAAGGCGGAACCCGCGGGCGTATCCTTCACCGCCACGTCCGCAGAAAAGGGTCCGTCGAGGACCGGTACGAGGCCGAAAGCCGCCGTGACACGTGAGAACCTGGGCCCGGTGAAGGAGACATCACCCTCGACACCGGACAGCGAAGACACATCCTCGATGCTTCCCCGGAGCGCGAAATCGGCGTCGGCGAATCGGCCCTCGAGATCGTGCTTGACACGGGTTGCGTTGATGAGGCCGGTGAAGGTGCCCAGGCGACCCGAAATCTCTGCCGATGAACCATCGATATCACCGATCAGGTCGAGGTCCAGCATGCCGGATCCGTCGTCGGTAAACTCGAGCTTGTCGAGCGCGGCTTTCAACGGTTCGCTCCGGGGCCCGGCGTAGAGCAGCTCGAAATCGGTGATCAGGGCGTGGCCGATGACCATCTCGAACTCGCCATCGCTTCCGCCGGAGGGTTCACCGTCACCGAGGGCCCAGTTGAAGGCACCGTCGGCGTTGGTCTCGAAGACAACGCGGGCACCCGAAATCTCGACGTCGTCGATCGTGATGGGTCCGAACAGAATCGACAGGAGATCGATCTCGCCCGCCAGCCGGTCGACCGATACCATCTGCGGATCGTCGCTCCAGTCGGCGTTGGCGAGGGTGACGGCGGTGGCGACCACGCGGGTCGTGAAACCGATCTCCGGCTGGAAGTCGCCGTTGATTCGCAGCTCGCGGCCGATGGCGTTGGACACCAGACGTTCCACCGTGTCCTTCCAACCACTGAGATCGACGAAATTGAGGTAGAGGATCGCGATGACGACGAGCAGCACCGGCGCAGCTGCGATCAGAATCAGCAGCTTTCGCCGACGGGTCATCAGTCGGCTCCGGCCGCAGGTTGCAGGGTTTTTTTGAGGCCGTCCGGGCCGTAACCTTTGGCCGGGAGTCGAGCAACGATCTCGTCATAGAGGGCCGGGTCCATCTGAGGTGTCCGGCTGAGGATCCACAGGTACTTGCGTTTGGGCCCACCGACCACCGCCCACTGATAGTCGGGGTCGAGATCGATGATCCAGTAGTCGCCCCAGAACGGCCCGAAAAACGACACTTTGAGCTTGGCGTTGGTCGCGGTGTCGACCACCTTGGCCCGCCCCTTGGCCTCCTTGAGTTTGCCGTCCAGCGAGCCTTTGCGACAGCGATTGACCACCTTGATCAGGCCATGTTCGCGCAGCGCATAGTCGGCGGTGGTCGCCGTACAGCCTTTTTGGAAGTACATCGGATAGCTGGCGATCTCGTACCACCGACCCAGGTAGCGCTCGAGATCGACCGAGTCGACCACCTCGAGCGGCTTGTCGGCAGCACGGCTCGGCGCCACCAGAGCGAAACCTGCGAGAAACGCGATCATCACGACGACGAGAGACATGAAACGCATCGGAACCTCGCTCCTGTGGTCTTCCGGACCTGCCGATAGGATTCGGCTCATCCTAGCAGAGAGTTCCGGGAGAGCGATCGTGCTCTCGCTGGAGAAGATTCTCGAACTCCTACCGGTCGATCCCGCCGATGCACAGGTATTTGATCTCGACGTAATCGTCGAGACCGTACTTGGATCCTTCGCGGCCGTTGCCCGACTCCTTGATGCCGCCGAAGGGCGCCATGGCGTTGGAGATGATGCCTTCGTTGACGCCGATGATGCCGTACTCGAGGCCTTCCGAGACCCGCCAGACGCGGCCCACGTCGCGGGCGCAGAAATAGGCGGCCAGACCGAACTCGGTGTCGTTGGCCATGGCGATCGCCTCCTCCTCGGTCGAGAAGCTGACCACTGGCGACACCGGGCCAAAGATCTCTTCGCGGAAGACCCGCATGTCACTCGTGACCCCGGAGAGGATGGTCGGTTCGACAAAGCTCCCGCCCAGCTCCGAGCGGCCGCCGCCGAGCACTATTTCGGCGCCCTTGGCGACCGCGTCATCGATCATCGAGCACACGTTGTCGGCCGCTTCGTCGTCGATCAACGGTCCGATGGTTACGCCTTCATCGACGCCGTTGCCGACCTTGAGTCCCCGCACCGCCGCGGCCAGCTTCTCGGAGTACTCCTCCATGACGCTGTCCTGGACCAGAATGCGGTTCGAGCAGACGCAGGTCTGGCCGGCGTTGCGGTACTTGCTGGCGACGGTCCCGTGCACCGCATTGTCGAGGTCGGCATCGTCGAAGACGATGAAGGGCGCGTTGCCCCCGAGCTCCATCGATGTTCGTTTCATGGTGCCGGAGCACTGCTCAACGAGCTTCTTGCCGACCTCGGTGGAGCCAGTGAAAGTGAGCTTGCGCACGATCGGGTTGGAGGTCAGTTCTTCACCGATGGCACGGGTGCTACCGGCCAGGACGTTGATCACGCCGGCCGGGATGCCGGCTCGATTCGCGAGCTCGGCTATTGCGAAGGCGGACAAAGGGGTTGCGGTCGCCGGTTTGCAGACCGTGGTGCATCCCGCCGCCAACGCGGCACCGACCTTGCGCGCCAGCATGGCGTTGGGAAAGTTCCACGGCGTGATACAGGCGACGACGCCGACCGGCTGCTTGATGACCACAATCCGGCGGTCGTTGGCCGGCGGCGGAATGACATCGCCATAGAGGCGCTTGGCCTCCTCGGCGAACCATTCGATGTAGCTCGCACCGTAGGCGATCTCGCCGCGCGCCTCGGCCAGTGGCTTGCCCTGCTCGGCAGTAAGGATCTGCGCCAGATCCCCCTGGTGCTCCATCATGAGATCGAACCAGCGCCGCATCAGGACGGACCGTTCGCTGGCAGTCTTCTCCCGCCACGCAATCTGCGCCTTCTCCGCCGCCTCGATGGCGCGCCGGGTCTCGCTGCCGCCGCACCTCGCGACCTCGGCGACAACCTCGGCCGTGGCCGGGTTGGTGACGGCAAAGGTCTCGCCACTGTCAGCGTCGATCCAATTCGCGTCGACGAATGCCTGGGTCCTCAACAACGCGTCGTCTGTGAGTTGCATGGCTGCTTCTCCTGTGCGGTCGCAGTTGGTTATAGCATCAGCCCGCTCGCTGGGATATAGGGTGCACCCGTGCAACGCGACAGGGTCACGCTCGAGATGCATCCTGCATCCTGGAGCAAGGGTGCGCTACAGTTACCCGGTGATTTCTGGAGCCCCAACCTGTTGACTCCGCTTTCGATTGCCTACGTTGCGACCGCTGCGATTTGCGTCGTAGTGGGCTTGCAGCACCTCCTCATGGCGCTGCGAGTCGAGGACCGCAAACTACAGCTCCTGTTCGCAATCGCCGCTTTGGCTGTTGGCGGTGACGCCCTCTTCGAACGCCGGGTTTGCGCCTCGAAGTCGGCAGAGGCTTATCTGGCCGGCATGCCGTGGACCGCGCTCTGCATCGCCACCGCCATCGTCGCTCTGTCCTGGTACATCACCCTGCGGACGGGGTCGTCTCGTCGCTGGCCGCTGTGGGTCGTCTCTGCGCTGGCGGTGCTGACCGTCGTGTTGGACTTTGCGGTCGGCATCGCGTACACCGGTCCGGTCGCGTTCAGCACGCGAATCCTTCCCTGGGGCGAGCGGGTCGCTCACATTTCGGGTGCCACCAATCCGCTGCGAGTTATCGGTGATCTCGTTCTGATCGGATTCTTGTTGATCCTCCTGGACTCGACGGTGCGAATAGTCCGCCAGGGCAAACGCCGTCAGGCGCGTCTCCTCGGGGGCAGCTTGGCGGTCTATGGCCTCGCGTTGCTCACCATCATCCCAGCCGATCTCGGCTGGTTCAATCTGCCAAGCCCGCACACCTTTGCTTTCCTTCTGATCGTCGCCGCGATGAGCTGGGACCTTTCGGAGGACCTCATCCGCGCGTCGCGATTGTCGCGCGAGGTCCTCGCTAACGAGCGACGATGGCGGCAGCTCCTCGATAGCATCCAGCTCCTGGTAGTGGGCCTCGATTGCGACGGGCGGATCATCTCGATGAACCCGTACGCAGAGGCGATCTCCGGACACTCGGCGGTGGACATGGTGGGGCGGCATTATCTCGATTTTGTCGATGACGGCGAGCGCGAAGCAGTCAAGGCCGTCGTCAGCCGGGGCCTTGGCGGCAGTCCCGAATCCGAGAACGAACGCGCGATCAACACCCGCGAGGGCGAGAAAAAGATCATCCGCTGGCGCAGCGTCGTGTTGCGCGATGCCGACGGCAACGTTGAGGGGCTCCTGAGCGTCGGCGCGGACGTGACGGAGCGCCGGGAATCCGAGGACGCGCTTCGGTCTACGACAGCGGAGCTCGAACGCACGGTCGCCGAGCTCGAGGATCTGAGGATGCGGCTCGAGGAGGAGAACGTCTATCTGCGTGAGGAGATCCGGGCGGAGCATGGCTTCAAGGACATCGTCGGCGGTTCGGATCCCCTGCTCTATGTCCTTCACAAGGTACGGCAGGTGGGGCCGAGTGACACGTCGGTGTTGGTCCTCGGTGAGACCGGGGTCGGCAAGGAGCTCATCGCTCGCACCATTCACAACGAGAGCCCGCGCGCCAGCGGGCCCTTCGTCGTCGTGAATTGCGCCGCGCTTCCACCAAACCTGATCGAGAGTGAGCTCTTCGGCCACGAAAAGGGTGCGTTCACGGGTGCCGACCGCCAACGACGGGGCCGTTTCGAGCTTGCCCACGGCGGCACCATCTTTCTCGACGAGGTGGGTGAGCTGCCGCTCGAGACGCAGCCAAAGCTCTTGCGCGTGCTGCAGGAGGGCGAGATCGAGCGGGTCGGCGGGAGCCACCCGATTGCGGTCGATGTGCGGGTGATCGCCGCCACCAACCGCGACCTCCATCAGGACATGGAGGCCGGTCGGTTTCGCGAAGACCTCTTCTACCGCGTGGCCGTCTATCCCATCACCGTGCCACCGCTCCGCGACCGGCGGGATGACATTCCCCTCCTGGTGCAGCACTTCGCGCAACACTTCAGCCAGCGACGCGGGCTGCGGATCGACGAGATTCCCGCCGAGCTGATGCGGCGGCTACAGGCCTACGACTGGCCGGGGAATGTCCGCGAGCTGCAGAATGTCATCGAGCGTGCGGTGTTGACCTCGACGGGTGGGGTCCTCAGGCTTCCGGTGCCGCTGGCCGAGAACAGCGCCGAGCCCGAGACCGCTGCCACCGGATCGCTGGGGACAACCGATCTGACCCTCGAGGAGGTCGAGCGCCGCCACATCGTGGGTGTGCTCGACCGCACCGGCGGCAAGATCTCCGGTGCGGGCGGTGCCGCCGAGGTCCTCGGGCTCCACGCCAACACGCTGCGCTACCGGATGAAGAAGCTCGGTGTCTCCGTCAGCCGCCGAACCAGGCGCTTGGGCTGACAACCCAGCGGTGTCTCACCAATATTCGTCACCAATATTCGTGAGTTGACGGTATCCTGTGAACCTGGCCGTTGAAGCGAAGATCGTGCATCCACCCATAAACGGCTTGATCAGAGCATCTTGGTCGAAAAATTCGGATCGATCGCGGATCTGGCACGGAACGTGAGTATGAGGACGAGTGAACCGGAGGAAAGGAATGCACTCGTGATAGGCCTCGAGCTGTCCGTGAAGTCGGATTCCGCGCACCGCTCCGAGTTGCTGCAGACGCTGCAAAACCTCCGCCAGGAGGTGATGATCGAGGGGGTCAGCCACGAATGCCGGGTCTTCGAGGACCTCAGCGGCCCCAACCAGTTCCTGTGGCTGCAGTGGTGGCACTCGCAACATCAGCTTCAGGATTACCTGCGTTCGGTTGGCTTCCGAACGCTGCTGGGTGCGATCAAGGTGCTGGGAACCCTCGAGTCGGC
>JBFFBV010000095.1:0-17725 GCA_041560205.1 Candidatus Sulfomarinibacter sp. | reverse complement strand
CGAATCTCCTCGGCCGACCGGCGAGCGATCTCCTCGGGACTCCCCGAGTAACGGCTGCGGTAGGGATCGGGACACGGCACGTGGTGCACACCGATGCCGTTGGGCAACGGATACTTCCAGGTGTGGAGCGACGTCAGCCCCTGCGCCGTCGGCGAACCGCCGTGGTAGGCGTTGCGCACCGCGATCACGTCGAAGTTGCCGGTGTGAAGCCGCGCCATCTGAATCGCGAGATCGTTGGCTTCGCTGCCGCTGTTGACGAAATAGCTGACGTCGAGGCCGTCCGGCATCTTGCCGGCAAGAGCCTTGGCGTAGGCGCCGAAGTTCGGGTGGAGATAGATCGTGGTCGTGTGCTGGATCGTACCGACCTGGTCCTGAATCGCCCGCACCACCTTGGGATGGCAGTGGCCGCAGGACACGGTGACGATGCCGGCGAAAAGGTCGAGGTAGCGGCGGCCGGTTTCGTCGAACAACCACTGCATGTGACCCTCGACGACCAGCAACGGGTCGGCGTAGAAGGTGAAGATCGCCGGGTTGGTGAACTCCCTGCGAGTGGCCAGAACCTCCTCACGGGTCGGTCCGCTGTAGGGCGCCGGCTGATGGTCACACGGCGGCATGGAGAGTTCGGTCATCAGCTCGCTCCTTTTGTGTCGACGTCGCCGGCTTCCGTCGACGGCGGCGGAAACACGGTGCTCAGAATCATGTGGACGATTCCTGCTAACAGCAGACTAACAAACCAGGCGTAGGTGTAGAGCGATTCGAAAAGCGACGCCACCTGGATCGAGCCCCCGGACGCCTGGGCCAGGAACCCGGGCACGTTGACCGAGATCCCGAGGGCCACCGCCACCAGACCGCGCCAGTTGAAGCCGCTGCCGCCGAAGGCGTACTCGCCTTTCTCCAGATAGAGAGCTTCGGCGTCGAGACGAGTTCGGCGCAGGAGGTAGTAGTCGACCAGCATGACGCCGGCCACCGCCCCCAGCAGCGCGCTGTAGCCGATCAGCCAGGTGAAGATGTATTGCGAGAGATCGGTGTAGAGCTTCCACGGCATGATCAGGATGCCGATGAGACCGGTGATCAGACCGCCGCGCTTGAAGCTGATGCGCCGCGGCCAGAGGTTCGAAAAATCGTTGGCCGGCGACACCACGTTGGCGGCGATGTTGGTCGACAGCGTCGCCACCGTCAGCGCGAAAAGGGCGATGCCGACGGTCACCTTGCTCGAAAAGCGACCCAGGAGCTCTACCGGGTCCCAGATGGCAGCGCCGAAGATGAGCACCGTGGCACTGGTGACGGCGATACCGATGAACGAGTACAGCGCCATCGTCGTCGGCAGCCCGATCAGCTGGCCGATGAGCTGGTCCCGCTGACGCCGCGCGTAGCGCGTGAAATCCGGGATGTTGAGCGACAAGGTCGCCCAGAACCCCACCATGGCGGTGAGGTTGGGCCAGAACACGCGCCAGAAGTCGAAACCGGTGTCCATCCCGCCGCGGACCCTGACGATGGTCTCCTCCGACAGCACCACGGCGAGGCCGCCCGCCTCGCGAACCGCCCACACGAGGAGACCGAGACCGATCACGAGCAGGAATGGTGCGGCCAAGGTCTCGAGCCACTTGATGCTCTCGATCCCGGCGAGGATGACCACGATGTTCAGGACCCAGAAGAGGAGGAAGCACCCGAGCTGGCCGAGGGAGAGGCCGAGGCCCGGCAGCATGTCGCCCGGACCGGCGGGTTCGAAGCCGAAGATCACCGCGTGCAGGGTGTAGATCGCCGAGCCGCCGATCCAGGTCTGTCTGCCGAACCAGCCGCAGGCGACGAGGGCGCGCATGAGGGCGGGGATGTTGGCGCCGAGGGTCCCGAACGAGGCCCGCAGCAGAACCGGAAACGGGACGCCGTAGCGGGTTCCCGCGTGGGCGTTGAGCATCATCGGCACGAGCACGACGAGGTTACCGAGGGTGATAGTGGCGAGTGCCTGCCGCCAGTTCATGCCCTGGGCGATCAATCCCGCCGCCAGGGTATAGGTCGGGATGCAGACCGCCATGCCGACCCACAGGGCGGCGATGTTCCAGGTGCCCCAGGTGCGGCGGTCGGCGGGTACCGGCGCCAGATCCTCGTTGTAGAGGCTCGAGTCCCGAATATCCGTCGACAGCCCGGCCACGCGCGATACCTTACGGCGCCACGGTCGCTTTGTAGGTCTCGGGGCGGCGGTCGCGGTAGAACTGCCAGACGTTGCGGACCTCGCGGATGAGGCCGAGATCGAGATCTGCGACCACGACCGCATCGCCGCTACGCGGTCCCTCCTCGATGATCTGACCGCGCGGGTTGGCAAAGTACGAGGTGCCGTAGAACTCACCGATGTTCCACGGGGCCTCGGTTCCAGGCCGATTGATGGCGCCGACGTAGTAAATGTTGGCGCAGGCCGCCGCCGGCTGCTCGAGCTTCCACAGATGCTCGCTCAGCCCGGCGACCGTAGCCGACGGGTTGAAGACCATCTCGGCGCCGTTGAGACCGAGCTCGCGCCAGCCTTCCGGAAAGTGGCGGTCGTAGCAGATGTACACACCGACCTTGCCAACCGCTGTGTCAAAGACCGGATAGCCGAGGTTGCCCGGCTTGAAGTAGAACTTCTCCCAGAATCCGGGGTTGCAGTGGGGTATGTGGTTCTTTCGGTAAATGCCGAGGTAGCTGCCATCGGCGTCGATCACCGCCGTGGTGTTGTAGTAGATGCCGGTGCCGGCCTCCTCGTAGATCGGTAGCACGATGACCATGCCGTGTTTCTTGGCGAGCTCCTGCGCGAGCTTGGTGGTTGGCCCGTCGGGTATCGGCTCTGTGAGGTCGTACCATTTGACCTCCTGCTCGGCCGGAAAGTAAGGCCCGTAGAAGAGTTCCTGCAGGCAGACGATCTGTGAGCCCTTGTCGGCCGCCTCCGCGATGAGCTCGACGTGTTTGTCGATCATCGCCTTTTTGATCGCCTCCACCTCGGCGGTGGCATCCTCACACAGCGTCGCCTGGATCAGAGCCGCACGGACGGTAGTGTCCATCATCCTCTCCCCTTCTTATAGATGCTGAGATTCATTCTACCCTAGTGTGAGAGGGTGCCACGTTCCGCATTGTTGCATTGTTTCGAGAGTGGGAGATCGCTCTATCGAGCTCGTCGAGGCGCTGACGAAAAGCTGGGTCGTCGCTCTCCCGCTCGAGGCCTGCGTTCAACCAACGGGTCACAGTGGCCCCGTGTTTGCTCAAGAGGGCGGACAGGTCGCGTGAGCGCAAGCCGTATCGCGAGAGTGCCAGTGTGACCAGTTCGATGCGGCCCTCGATCAGGTTTGAGCTTCGCCGGCGCGATGAAAGTTCGTCCAGGCAATGGCCGCTGGCATCCAGGAAACGCCTCAGGAATTCATTGAGGTCCAGCTCCTTTCGTTCCTCAGCCAATTCGCAACCATCAAAGGTACGGGCATCCGAATGCCGCATGGGATCCGCGATCTCTTCGACATGCGTGGCCGACGACCACCAGGGCAGTTCCCCGACTTCGATTTCGCCCAGTCGTGCCTCGGCCACCAACCGCACCCATTCGGCGTATTCGACCGCAGCGACGCAAGAGTCCTCTGATCCAAATGCGCGAAATACCGCATTCCGATCGACGACATGCGGTCGGCACAGGCCGAGCAACTCTCGGTGTCCACTGAACGGGTACCGGGCGGGATCATCGACAACGCCGGCCGTGACGGGATTGAGATGGACATAGGCGATGACGTGACGAAAGTACGTATCGCTGTCGATGACCCGAGCCCGATAGCGGCTCTGCCACAGCCGACCCAAGTATCCGTGGCGGCGATTGTAATGGCGCGACACCGTTCCCTGCAGACGGGCCATCGAACGCCACAGATCGACATTCCGAGTCTTCAAGACCAGATGGAAGTGATTCCCCATCAGGCACCACGCGAGAATCGTCCAACCGTCGAGGTCTCGAATTCTGCACAGCGTTTCTACGAACCCGACCGCCTCGTATTGATCGTTGAAAACGAACTCACCGCGGGCGACGCGGCAGTACACGTGGTAGGTAGCTCCAGGAATGAACAGGCGAGGTTGTCTCGGCATGAGATTGCTCCCATGCGCGGACGGGACCCACCGATTCTACTCACCCCCCCTCACAATGCAACAATGCGGAACGTGGCACCCATGCATGCAGGCTAAAAACGCGTTGTGTATCGCACTCCAAACTCGCTGACGTCATTGCTCAGCATCACGAGGATGTAGTCGTCGGTGTTGAGGCGCGCGTTGTCGTAGCGTTCGTCGGTGACATTCCTGCCGTAGATGCCCAAGGACCACCTGCCGCCCTTCGAGTGGTAGGAAAAGTCGGCGTTGATCAGATCGCGGCTTTCGATCTTTGTGAAGCGGCCGGGATCGGACGATGGTTCGCCCCACATGTCACCTCGGTGGGAGTAGTCCACGCGAAAGACGAACTCCCCGCCGTTGCTGGTAAACCAGGAGTACTGCGGGCTGATGGAGAGCGTGATCTCGGGGGTCAGCGGAGCCACGGCGGTTGGGTCGTCCACCTCCGCGTCGATATAGCCGAGCGTGGAGTGAAGCAGGAAGCTTCTGGTCGCAAACCAGGTGCCCTCCCACTCGAAGCCGACGGATCGCTGATCGACGATGATGTTGCGCGTGTCGAAGCCTTCGCCCGACGTCGTGCTGACCTGGTACGGCAGATCCGAGTAGTCGGTCCAGAACGCCGCAACACTCATGCTGAGCCTGGGAATGGGCTGGCCCTTGAGACCGACCTCGTAGTTGAGGGCGGTGATGTTATCGCTGGCCACGAAGCAGTTCGGCCGACTGACACCACCGGGTTGGGTGTCATCCAAGGAACCGAAGAGGCAGTAGGGTCGCGCCGGAAACTGGCCCGACTGATAACCGCTCTGGATGGCGCCGTACAAGTTCATACCGTTACCCAGTCTGTAGGTAACGGCGAGCTCACCGCTGGTATCGTTCCAGCTGTCGCTTTCGCTGGTGTCGATCAAGCCGTCATTGATATTGACGAAGGCGTCTTTGTCGTCTTTGGTGTAGCGAAGCCCGCCGGAGATCCGCGTGCGATCGGAAATGCTGTAGCCGACGTTGGCGAAGATGGCCCTGCTTTTCACATTCTGGCTGAGGGTAAAGGTGCCCGGGCCGCCCAGGAATATCGTGGGGTCCTGGTCGTTCTCCCCGTCTTCTTCGAAGGTATAGAGGCCGGCGACGAAATCCCAATCACCGAAGACACCGTTGATCTGCAGCTCGGCCGACGTCTGATCTGCAAAGCCGTTCTCGGGGAACGACAGGAAGTTATCAAGGAAGCTGTCGTCGTCGAGGCCGCTCTCGTACTCGGAATGACGGTCGCTGATCAGGAGTTTGACGTGGAGGTTGTCGGTCACGCCCCAATCCGCGGTGAGGGAGAGGCCGTAGGCTTCGTTGCTCACCTGGGTTTGAGCAAGTTCACCGGTGTTGTTGTCGTATGGGTCTTCGGACACGTCCGAGTTTCGGTATCCGGCGCCGTAGACGGCCCCGTTGGGGACCTCGTCGATCAACGTGGTGTACGGTCGAAGACCGCCGTCGCCCTGGTTGGCATCACCGGTGAGGAGAAGGGAAAAACGCTCCGATGGCGTCCACATGACACCGATCCGCCCCGAGATCTCATTGAGCTCTCCGACATCCACGTCTGCATCGGGCAGGTTGAGGAATTCGCCCACACCGTCGCGGCGTGTGAAAGCGCCGATGGCCGAGATGGCCCACGTGTCACCCAATTTCTGGTTGGTGTAGAAATCGCCAGTGAATCGCCCTCGCGAGCCGGCTTCCAGCGAGGCCCTGCTTGCCTGCTCGCTGCCGGGCGCGTGGGTGATGATGTTGATGGCGCCGCCGATCGAGTTGCGGCCATAGAGCGTGCCCTGGGGGCCGCGCAATACCTCGATACGCTGGATGTTGGAAAGGCTCCAGTTCTGGCCGACCTGGCGGCCCAGATAGACGCCGTCCACATAGACGGAAACGCCAGGATCCGTGGTGATCAGGTGATCCTGCAGACCGATACCCCGGATGAAGGGATTGGCCGACGAAGTATGGCCGGCCGAAAACCCCGTGACGTTGAGATTTGGAACGAATTTGCCGACATCGGTCAGGTTGCTGATGCCCTGTTTCTGCAGATCCTCGCCGACGAAGGCGCTGATCGCCACCGGCACCTCGTAGATGCTCTCCTCACGTTTCTTCGCGGTGACAATGATCTCCGCGCCGAACGCGGCTGCCGCTTCCTCCTCAGCCTTTGCCTCTTCAGCCTTGGTTTGTTCGGCGGTTTCCTCATCATCAGCCTGCTGCGCAATGGCCGGAGGTGAGCCGGCGATAAGCAGGACCGCAGCCATCGTCACGACACAGAAATAGCTCTTCTTCATACTTCCCCCTTCGTCATGGTCCGGGCAGAATGCACACAAGGTCCAATACGCCCACGACCGGCCCACAGAATTTTCTCCAAACAATGAATAGAGTTATACGTGCCGCTTGATCCAGGCGCAATACGCGGAGCAATTTTTTGTCACACGTCAACCGTCAGATCGCGTGCTAGCCTGTTCGGGCGAAGCTTGGAGGTCTGAGAGGGGTGGTACACCACGGCGCGCTGCGGGCGATCATCTGGGACTTCGACGGGACCCTCGTCGACACCCGCGAAAAAAACATGAACGTCAACCGGCAGATTGTCCGCACGATCACCGACCAACCGTGGGAGCGGTTCCCGGTGCTGGAAAGCGTGGCGGCCTATGACGAGGCACAGATGCGGTTCACCAACTGGCGTGAGTTCTACCGCCGAGGCATCGGTCTCTCGGAAGACGAGATCGACCGCGCCGGCGCGATGTGGACCGGGCTCCAGCTGACCGACACGACCCCAGCCCCATTTTTCGACGGCATCGGCACCGCCCTCGACCGCCTCCAGGGCGCCGCGGTTCACGGCATCGTGTCGCAGAACAGTCGCCAAAACATCGAGGAGATGCTCGAAGGCGCAGGCCTGTTGCACTACTTCGAGCACATCGTCGGCTACGAGGAGGTCGGGATGCAGCGTCAGAAGCCGGCTCCCGACGGCCTGCTGATGTGCATCGAGCGGCTGACGAATTCGGCCGCTGGTACCGTGCTCTACGTGGGCGACCACGAAACTGATGTGCGTTGCGGCCTCAGAGCCGACCGGGCCCTCGCAGAGCGGCAGATTCCCCAACACGTCGTGACCGTTGGAGCCTTCTTCGCGAGCGTGGGAAGCGATGGATCCTGGTCAGTCCGGCCCGACTACCGCGCGTCTTCGCCGGCAGACGTGGTGACCATTGTCGACGAGCTCCGAGAGGACAGTTAGCTCCTTTCGGACAGGGGCCACTGATCACAACCTCACAATGCATCAATGCGGAACGTGGCACCCATGCGCACACCTTTGCTCACTTCGATTCCAAAACGTGGATCTGAGCGACGTTGTATCGGCCCCAGGACCAGGTGCGACGGACGTGTGTGGGCGCCTCTCCTGGTGAGTGAATCGTGTAGCCACCACCGAATTTCGGCTTCACCGTTGTCGGCAGCTCGTCCGCCCTGCGCACGGTGAAGCCGCCGCCCCATCGTGGCCGCACGGTGATTCGTGCATCGCCGGGCGGGCCGATCGTGTAACCTCCACCCCACCTCGGCTTGACCTTTGTCGGCAGCTCGCCCGCCCTCTCGACGGTGTAACCGCCACCCCACCGAAGACGAACAGAGATCGGTGCCTCTCCCGGGGTCTCGATCGTAAATCCCCCGCCCCACTTCTGGGTGACGGTCGTCTGCTGCTCACCCGGTGGGCCGACGGTGTACCCGCCGCCGCCCGCGCCCAATGCGACGAACACCCAGAGATCGGTGGCTTCGGAGCTCGATTCCTGGGCACCGCACACCCCTGCGCCGGCAACGATGAGGAGGACGCCCAACGTGACAAACGGTGCGCGTTTCATCGGATTCACCTCCCGCAATCTTTTGCGGCGATCACCGCTTCAATCGCTCCCATCATATGAAGTAGCAAAACCGATGCCCGCATCGGCGTCCGCTTTCCGAGCACGACACCGGACCCAGCGCGTCACTGAGTGGACACTCGGTGCGCCCCGGGGGTGACAGCAGTGATTTCGAACCTGAAGGGTGCCACCGAAGGGTGCCACGTACACATTTGTTCATGCTAATTTGTCATTCGTGCGCCCCGAAAAGCCTCTCGATCCGGACCCAGCGGTGGCCCGGCTCGAACACGGCCCCGTTTCGTACACAGATACGGGGAGAGGACGGGCCGTCGTTGCGGTTCACGGGCTGCCGGCGTCAGGGCGGGATTTCCGTTGGTTGGACTCGGCCATCGGGGGCCGAGTACGGTTCGTCCGACCTGATTTGCCGGGCTTCGGTGCGAGTCCTGGCTCGGGCCAGCTGGGTTACACCTTCCGAGATTACTCGCGGGTCATCAGCGAGTTCTGTGAGGTGCTCGGGCTGACGGATGTCATCGTGCTCGGACACTCCATGGGTGGTGCGATCGCGGTCGACGCTGCAGCACAGTCATCGCGATTCGCGGCATTGGCACTCGTGAACTCCGCGGGCCCGATCTGCCACCGCGGAATGTTTCCCCGGACCTATCGGAACTTCGTGCGGTTGGTCGACCTGCACCCCGTCGCCCGCCAGGCGGTGGTCGCGGTGGCCAGGCCCATCGCTCGAGCGGTGGGTTTTTCGAAACACGTGAGCGACGCTGAACTCGTCTTGGCAATACGCATTTGTGCCGGGTATCGGCCGCTCGACCTCGAGGAGCACTTGCGCCACCTCGCCAAACCGGTCTTGATCGCGTGGTCGGATGACGACCCGTCGGTTCAGCCTCGCGTCAGCAAGGCGCTCGTGGACTGCGCTGACCGGCCGCACAGCCTGCGATATCCGACCGGCGGCCACAACCTCCAGAGCACGCGCGCAACCGAACTTGCCGACGCCATCGTCGCATGGGCCGACACGGTGTGACCCTAGCACTGGGGTGCCGACTCACAATGCAACAATGCGGAACGTGGCACCCATGCACCCATGCGTGCGTCAGCCTCCGCTCGCGGTGAGCCGGCGAAGTTCTTCGAACCAGCCGCTGACGACGTGAACTGCAGAATAATTGCGGTCCTCTCCGGTACGGCGAGGAAAGACAACGAACCTTTCGCCGTCGGCGCTGACGTCATAGTCGTAGAAGAGGTAGCCTGGCAAACGCACCCCCGCAGGCCCACCGAAGATCTCCCCGAAGAGAAACTCTGGGCGACCGGTCCGGAACTCGTCGCCAACGGCTTCGACATCGATCGCGTTCAAGCCCTCGTGGTTTCGGAAGAAAAGGGTCCCCCCGTCCCCCGACCAACGCGGCTGCCAACCGCCGCCGTCCGAGATTTGCCATTTGCCCGAGCCCTCGGTCGAGCGCACGTAGATCTCCGAGTTCCCGGTCTCGTTGGAGCGGTAGGCGATCCACCTCCCATCCGGCGAAAAGCTTCCGTCCACTTCCCCAAACGGTGACGTAAGGTAGGGTTCCGGTTCACCCTTGCCGTCCGCGGGAAGAAACCAGAGATCATCTGAACCGTTCGGCCCTGGCGTTATCAGCAACAGACGGGTGCCGTCGGGGGACCAGCTCACCGGTGCCGGAAACTCGAGCTTGCCCGGCTCGATCAACCGTTCCGCCTCACCGCTGCCGTCGCTCCGGGTGCGGTAGGTCGCGAAATGGCCGTCGTCTCGATCTGATACGAAGGCCACATATCGACCGTCGGGTGACCACACCGGGTCGGCGTCGTATCCGCTCTCGAATGTCAGCCTGGTCGACACATCGCGCTCGATATCGTAGACCCAGACGTCCCAGTTATTTCCGCGCTGAACCGAAACCGCGAGCCGGCGGCCGTCGGGGGCGAGGCGGGGCGTGCCGTAGATGCCGGCGTCATCCAACAGGTTTTCGAGTTGTCCCGACCGGTCCGCCCAGGCGATCGAAAAGGGCTCGATGTCGACAGTGCCGGGCCGGTAGACCATCAATCCGGTGTCGGAGACGTGATATTGCGCCTGGCCCGCGGCCGGGCTCGAGGCGACTCCCTCGAGTACGGGCATCGGCGAGCCCGTCCGCTCGAGCCGATCCGCGTCGAAGGGCATCGCGAATACGGCATCACCGTCGACGAAGAGAACGTGTCCGGTCGGGACATAGCGACCGTAGAACCCCCCCTCGTGGATCACTTCGCGCTCGCCGCTCGCGACATCGACGATCTCGATGCGACTTGCATCCGGATCGAGGCTGGTGAACAGCACCGCCGTGTCGCCAGGAAGCCACTGCGGGTAACGATGGCTGACGTACGTCGATTCGCCAGGTACTGTCGTCAATGGCACGACATCACCTCCCGCAGCCGGCACGATCGACAGCCCTCCGTTGGATCCCGGGGCGAACACGATCCGGCCGTCCCCGCTCCAGCTGCCACCGCGCGGCATCTCGGTTTCGGCCAGCGTGATCGGGGACCCACCGGTCACCGGCACCTTCTTGAGTTCGTCAGCGGTGAAGAATCCGAGCCACTCGCTGTCGGGGGAAAAGAACGCGTTGTGCGGCCACTCGCGGGACTGCCCGGTGGCCACCTGCAGGCTCTCCATTCTTTCAAGAGGACGCAGGTAGAGGGAGCCCACACCCTCCGTCGCGGCGGCATAGGCGAGATAGCGGCCGTCGGGCGAGGGGACGGCGGCGGCGCCGCGGCCGGTGAACGGCGGCTCCTCCCCGAGCTCGACCGCAAAACGCTGCACC
This sequence comes from Candidatus Sulfomarinibacter sp., assembly GCA_041560205.1. Classification (GTDB taxonomy): domain Bacteria; phylum Acidobacteriota; class Thermoanaerobaculia; order Thermoanaerobaculales; family Sulfomarinibacteraceae; genus Sulfomarinibacter. The sequence goes on along the minus strand of JBFFBV010000095.1, from coordinate 6,966 downwards.
AACGGTGGCTGCTGCGCACTCGAGCCAAGGAACGCACTTCCCAACACCAGACCGAGCAACGCTGCACCTACGGCCGCAGCCCACGGCAGCCAGCCGCGGTTCGCGCCTTCCGTCGTGACCGGCTCCACCTCGGGATTCTCGAGCCACTCTTGAAGCGCAATCCTCGCCTCGCCGATCGACTGCAGACGGCGGGTCGCGTCCTTGTGCAAACAGCGCCCGAGCAGGTGACGGATCCTGGCCGGCACCTTTGGCGACAGCTTCTCGAGGTCCGGCTCCTTGTGCACGATCGCGCCGATGACATCGGTCGCCGTCTCACCGGTGAACAGCCGCTCGCCGGTCAGCATCTCGTACAGGATGCATCCGAAGGCCCAGATGTCGGCCCGACGGTCCACCGGTCTGCCGCGGGCTTGCTCGGGGCTCATGTACCCCGCCGTTCCGAGCAACACCCCCATTCCCGTGATCGCTTTGGTCATGGTCGGTGAGAGTGACAGGTCGTGATCGGAAGCGCTGCCGGACATGGCCTCCGGCGCCAGCGCCTTGGCCAACCCGAAGTCCAGCACCTTGACCTGGCCGCTAGGCGTGATCTTGACGTTCGCCGGCTTGAGGTCGCGGTGCACGACCCCATTGTCATGGGCCGACTCCACCGCCTCGGCGATCTGCAGGGCGATCCGCGCCGCGTCCTCCACCGGGATCGGCCCCCACTGGATGTGATCGGCGACGGTCTCCCCTTCGACCAGCTCCATCACCAGGAAGCGCTTGCCGTCAATCTCCTCGAGTCCATGAATCCCGGCGATGTTGCTGTGGGACAGCGACGCCAGCAACCGGGCCTCGCGCTCGAAGCGGGCCAGCCGGTCCGGATCCTGAGCAAAGACCTCGGGCAGGACCTTGAGGGCCACATCACGTCCGAGCTTGGTGTCCTCAGCCCGCCACACCTCACCCATGCCGCCCTCACCCAGCTTGGACGTCACCTTGAAATGCGAAAAACTGCTGCCGATCATGCCTCTCCCCCCGGCGCGCCCTGTGGCCCTGCGGCCCGACCTCATTGAAATTTGTATTCAAAACAGACACTCATACAAACCGTTGAGTGAGCGGGGAATTCCGTCTCGGAAGGAAGGGTGCCAGAGGGGCGCCACTGATCACAATGCAACTATCACGGAGGGGTGCCACGTACACATTTGTTGATTTGTGACCGGATCTCGGACCTCGGTATTCACGCCGAAAGCCGTGACGCAACCCAGCCACGAGAATCGAGTTGCGGACATGGGCATCTGACGGCACTTCTCATCTCCTCGGCAGCCACTCGCTCACCACCCGGCGCTTCTTTTCCTCCTCGCGGTCGGGCTGGAGGTACTTCTCGGCAATGATTCGGGCGGCTTGCCAGGGCTCGGGGTTTTCGCGGCAGATCCGATCCATGTCGTTGACCATCTCGGTCGAGCTGATGTGCACGAATGCCTCATATTCCAAATCGGGATCGATGGCGTTGTCACCCAGATCCGCCCTCGTGCGCGCGATCGTTTGGTACAGGCCGAGCGGCGATTCCGTGTCGGCCAGCAACCTGGAGAAACTCACGAGTCGATCTGTCAGCCCTCGGCCGTCGCCTCCACCGCGCGCGCGGACATGCCCGGCAATGTGGGCCCCCAGGACGTCGGCGGCCGTTTCCTCAGCGAGCAGATACGTCTCCCATCCTGGCAGACCGTAGTAACTGGGCCAGTCTTTCTGATCGAACATCGCGTGGACCACCTCGTGGCACACAAGCGCAAGGAGATCGTCTTCGTCATACCTCTTGACCAACGGGCTGATCGTAATTGTCCGGGTTTTCCAGTAATAGGTCGCGGCGATACCTGTTCTTCGCTTCTCGAACTCCACCGAGTCGATCACCACCTCTGGGCCAACGACCTCCAGAACTGAGTCCACGGTGCGCAGTGCTCGCCCCTCAAACCGGTTCGCCAGGCGATCCTGAATGCGGACCAGGGCCTGCGAATTCAACCCGGCCACGACGCCCACGAACAACAGCCCCCACACTGCGAACCCGGGGTACTTTCGAAGCCCTCTGGCAAGACGCCACTCGAGCCGACGGCGACGCCTCACGCTCGCACTGCTCGTGGTGATCTGCACCTTCCGGAAGGCCAATCTCAGGCCTTCAGGTTCGGTCCGCTCAGACTGACCCACGGCCCGCCGACCTCACCCTCTCGCGTTACCACCGACCAGTTGACGCCGCGTTTTTCCGGATTCTTCAGGCGGCGGGACATACCTCGGGATCGGCTTTCCACCTGGCCGCAAATCGCCCCCAATCTCGCGGATTTTCTCCCTGTGGGTCACCTCGAGGCTGAGCCACGGCGGGTCGTCGGCCAGCTCGAGGCTCAGGGAGGTTTCCTCCACCCCGTTCAACCAGTGGTCCTTGATGCGATCGAATTCCTCGCCGCCGATGTGTAGGAAGGGCTTCCCATACCAGCTGCTGAGGCCTGCGCTGAATCCCCCGAACGCCTCGACCGCCCGGCTCGGCCCAAACGGCGGGGCGAACTCGTAACCTTTGTAGACGGATTCTCCGTCCACAAACCATAACCACAACCTGCAGGGGATTCCCATGAAGTCAAAGTCTTCGTAATACAGCCCGACGGTGTTTTCGCCCCGCCAGTACGGCCCCACTGTCGGCTCCCCATTCATTGCCAAGAAATAGAGAAGAGGCCTTCCGAGAACCTGCTCCGGAGGCTGGAATCCCTCCGAGGCCTCGGCCTCCGTCGGCTCCTCGGGAATGGGGACGGACTCCACCCGCGCCCAGAACTCGTCTTCGTTCGGCAAGCAGTGATAAGACAGGGTGACCTCGCCGGTCTCGGGATCCAGGTCGATCTTGGCCCGAAGTCGAGGCTCCCTCCATTCGACAGCCCCATCGTTCTCGTCGGCGGGCTCTCCATGGGTTCCCAGCAGCGCACTGTTCATCGCCTCCCAGACAGCTTTTCCACCCTCTGTGCCGAGGTCCCACGTGGCAATGACGGTCTGGGTCTGCCCCTTGAAGTCACCGAGGTGGACTACAGTCGCCTCCACACCGCCAAACTCGATCGTGACGCCCTCAGGGGGCGAGAATGTGGCGCGAAATAAACCCGACGGGTGCGGCCAGGGTTCGATCTGATGCGGGTCGAGCTTTCCGTTCTCATCCTTAGGGCCGAGGAACAAGAAAGCTTCGTAGATTGGCCCGCAGACCTCGACCCCGCCGAACACCACGGGGTTCTCAGAGTGTGGTTCGGCCGAAGCCTCCTCCACCGCCTCTTCACCGTCCACCAATCCAACACAGACACACGTCACCCACAAGCTCAGCACAAACATACGGAAGCGAGACATGACTTCCTCCTGACCTGTTGATCCGCCTTGTGACAACTATTAATTGTCAGATCAGTCTAAGTTATAAATGCATAGGTTGTTTTTGTCAAGTATTGATGTGAATATTCCGGCAGAGAGTGAACACAACTCAGCGATCCAGAGCCCCGTGTTCCACTACATCGTCAGGTTGTGATCAGTGGTACCCATTAATGCAACAATGCGGAACGTGGCACCCATGGCACCCATGCATATCCGCGGCAGGTATAGTCTCTGGCGAGGTTGAAGAGGATCTGATGCACGGAGTGCTCACTGAGATCGCGGTCGTGATGGCGGTTGCAGTCGCCGCGGCGCTGCTGCTACGGCGGCTGGCGGTGCCGCCGGTCGTCGGCTTCATCCTGGCCGGCATCGCGATCGGGCCCGCCGGTCTCGGGCTGGTCGCCGACCGCGACAAGATCGAGATCGTCGCCGAAGTAGGCGTGATGCTGCTGCTGTTCATGGTCGGCCTCAAGATCTCGCTACGCGATCTGTGGCGCATGCGGGCCACCGTGCTTGGCGGCGGCGGCCTGCAGTACGGCGCGACCGCGCTGGCCATCTCCGCGCTGGCCCGCGCCTTGGGTCTTGCGTGGCCGGAGGCGATTGCCTGGGGCCTTGCCGCCGGACTGTCGTCCACCGCGCTCGTCATCTGGCTGCTCGAGGACCGGGGTGAAACCTCCAACCCGGTTGGAAGAACCGCGGTCGGGGTGTTGCTCTTCCAGGACCTGGCCGTCATCCCCGTCATGCTCGCACTGCCGCTGCTGGCAGGCCGTGGTGGTTCGGCGCGCGAGGTGGCCTTCATCGCCGCCGAGTCAGTGGCGGTCGTGGCCGGGGTCATCGTCGCCGCCCGCTTCGTGGTTCCATGGCTGTTCGCGCGGATCGTTGCCACCCGCAGCCGCGAACTCTTCACGCTGTCCATCGTCCTGATCGCTCTCGGAACCGCGGTCCTGCTCGGTGAGTTCGGAGTGTCGATGGCCCTCGGCGCATTTCTCGCCGGCATGGTCATCTCCGAGTCCGAATATGTGGCCCAGATCGTGGCCGACATGACGCCGCTGCGGGACGTCTTCAACAGCCTCTTTTTCGTCTCGATCGGCATGCTGCTCGATCTCGACCTGTGGCTCGAGCGGCCCGGGCTGCTGGCCGGGCTGGTGGCTACGGTGATCGTCGGTAAGGCTCTAATCGCCACCCTCGCAATCCTGCCGGCAGTGCGTTCGCTGGGCACCGCCGCGGCCTCCGGAATGGCTCTCGCCCAGATCGGTGAGCTGGGGGTGGTGGTGGCTGCCGAAGCCTCCATCCTCGGTCTCGGCAGCGACTCCGTGTCCGCGATGTTTCTGGCGGTGACCGTTCCGACCATGGTCGCGACGCCCTTCGTCCTGCGCGCCGCCGGCCCACTGGCGCGGTGGGTCGAAAGTCGCCGCCCGGGCCCGACTCCTGTCGTCACCGGAGACGAAGGCCGTGAACTCGACGACCACGTCATTGTGGTCGGCTTCGGCATCAATGGCCGCAACGTCACCCGCGCCCTCACCGCCCTCGATGTGCCGCACGTCGTCATCGACCTCAATGCGGCAGCCATCCGTGAGATCACCGCCGGCGGCGGCCGCGCCGTCTACGGCGACGCGACCAGGGAAGCCGTACTGTACGCAGCTGGTGTCAGCCGAGCGAGGGGCTTGATCGCCGCACTGCCGGATGCCGCCGCGACCCGGCAGGTTGTGGCGGCCGTTCGTCGACTGTCACCGGAGGTCACCATCCTCGCCCGCACTCGCTACATTCTGGAGGTCGAACCACTCGAGGAGCTCGGCGCCGACCAGGTCATCCCCGAGGAGTTCGAGACCTCGATCGAGCTCACCGCGCGTGTGCTCCAACTCTACGACGCATCTGAGGCGATGGTCCGCCGCGAACGCCAGGCTCTGCGCGCGGCTCACTACGGCGCACTGCGTGGGATGGAGCCCGCCGACGGTGTGCCGACCATGGATGCGTTGCGGATGGCTGCCGACGTCGGCCGCGTCGAGATCCAGGCGGGCTGCCACGCCGACGGCTGCTCGCTGCGCCGCCTCGACGTGCGCCAGCACACCGGCGCCACCGTCGTCGCCATCGACCGCGACGGCGCTCTGCAACCAAACCCCTCGCCCGACCTCGAGCTGCAGGCGGGCGACGTGCTGGTGGTCTACGGTACCGGCGAGCAGTTCGCCGCCGTCCGCGACCTGGTGTCGCAGCGCGAGCAGTGATCACTCACATCAGGTCGTGATCAGAAACATCTAAGATTTGATTCACCGCAGCTAGCTGGGGTGCCAACTCACAATGCAACAATGCGGAACGTGGCACCCATGCGGAACGTGGCACCCATGCAGGTAAAGCACTATATTTGCTCTTAATTGGATTGCTTTTCGAGGAAGCAATGGCAAACATGGTGGCCAACGAGAATACGAAACGGCCGAAGTTCATCGGAAGTTTTTGCTGTCTGCTGGCAGTATTGTTTGCGACGATTACCGCGCCTGCCAATGCCACATTGAATCTCACCGACATCACGCTGTTTGCAGTGGTAAGGGATGGCATCAAGTACGGCGAGCAGGACAACCAGCCGCTGTTCGTCGAGAGCGTTTCGCCGACACCGGGTCACCCTTGGGACTGGCAGGTTTCGGGTTTGTCCGGGTTCGCGCCCACGGCGAACATCACCTTCGCCTACCAAAACGACGGCGCCGGCCAGCCCAACGAGCTGCACACCGAGGCGACGATGACCTGGAGCGGATTCCAGGCCTCGGAGTGGGCCAGCGGCAACAGCGGCAGCTTCACACTGACTCTGACAAACGGCGTCGATCCTGATCGCAACTACACAATCAACCTCGCCCTGCGATCCCTGCCCTCGATCGAGTTCACGGTTATCGAGAACCAGAGCCAGGCCGAGACGGACCCGATTTGCGCTGCACCTGCGTCCGGCAGCCCATACACCTGGAGCGCGTCCGGCGTCAGCGGGATCGCGCCGACGCCGACGATCAGCTTCACATTCGACGGCGGCGACACAGACAAGAAGGACGGGCGGGTCGCCGTGAGCTTCGCTGGCGACTGGTCAAACCAGAACGGCAATTTCACCCTGACGCTCAAGGACGGCAGCCGGCCCGATTCGATCTTCGACGGCAGCCGGGCAGGCGCCGGTGAATCCCTTCCCAGTCTCAGCCTGCGCAGTCTGATCGGGGATGGATACACGGTGATTGAAAACCAGTCTTCCGGCGGCGACGGCGTGAGCGCGGCAGGTGCGAACGGTTTCACCTTCTCGGCATCCGGATACAGCGGGCTCTCACCCGCCCCGACCACTCTCACCTTCAACGCCATGGGCGCCGTCACCGCTTCCAGCTGTGCCAACTGGAACCAGGACGGAACCTTCACCCTCACCGTGAAGGACGGTGCCCGGCCCGGATCGATCTTCAACGGGCGCGCTCTCTCACTGCGGCAGCTCATCGGGGATGGATACACGGTGATCGAAAACCAGACCTCCGGCGGCGACGGCGTGAACGCTGCAGGTGCGAACGGTTTCACCTTCTCGGCATCCGGATACAGCGGGCTCTCACCCGCCCCGACCACTCTCACCTTCAACGCCATGGGCGCCGTCACCGCTTCCAGCTG
>JBFFBV010000094.1:0-18061 GCA_041560205.1 Candidatus Sulfomarinibacter sp. | reverse complement strand
CGCTACTCGGGCTGAAGCGTCGCGGCGACTCGGGTGTCGTTGCCGGCGACCACCACCAGCTCGCGTTCCCAGGTCTCGAATCCCTCCAGCCGCACCTCGATCTTTCGGGTACCAGCCGCCAAACGCAGGGTCACCGGGGCTGTGCCGCGGAACTCGCCGTCGACGTAGACCTCGGCGTTACGGTAATTTGCGTCGAACATGACGCTGGTCATGACCTGGGGCGGGGGCGAAGAGACCTGTGTTCCCGATTCCTTCACCGACACGCATCCTGCGAGCACGAAAGCCATCAAAGTCATCAATCCAAAAATGCAGATTTGCCTGTGGGATGCAAATCGGGTGATTGTCATGAAGACCTCCGTTGGTGTTTACGATCGCCCTGCGACTTCAGTTTGGTGTCCATTTCGAAAGCTCAGTTCGGGATCGGGAGCGGGATCGGACCGATACCGTGTTGAATAGCTTCGAATCTGCTATTTGTCCGACCACACGGCGAGCTCGTTGCCGCTGGGATCGGTGAAGTGGAAACGACGTCCTCCCGGGAAGCTGAAGATCCCTTGGACGATCGTTCCTCCGTTGGCCCTCACACTCGCCACCACGGCCTCGAGATCGACGGCATACATGACCACCAGCGGCCCGCCTCGAGCGACCTCCTCCTCGAGGCGAAAGCCCCCTGCGATGCGCCCATCCTCGAAGCTCACGTAGTCCGGGCCCCAGTCCTGCATCTTCCAGCCAAACACAGCCGAGTAAAACCTCTTCGCCGCTTCGATATCGGTTACCGGCAGCTCCACGTAATCGACCCTCTTGTCGTGCTCTTCCTGGCCCATCGCACCCTCCCTGCTTTCGATCAGCTCGACCAGCCTTTCGATCGGGATCGCCTCCCTGGTGTTGCCGTCCCGCCCGGTCACGGTCGAGGCCTTGACGATCGAGTTCAGCACCGCCTCTTCGACAGCCTCCACCGTTGCGAGAAAGAGCGGGCTCGTGAATGCGTTGTACAGGAGTTCCTCGTTGCGAGTCGTGTAAAGCTCCTTGTTGGGGACCTGATTTTCAGTCGAGAAGGCGATGACGAAATCACCTGTGCCGTTGGACATGAAGGAGCCGGTGCGCGCCAGACCCATCACCGCCCGCGACGCCATGCGCTCGAGATTCCGTGGCGACAACGGCGCATCGGTTGCGAGGATGATCATGCACGAGCCGCCGCTCTCCTCCACCGCCTCGCGGTAGGAGTACTGTCCCAGTGCCTCACCAACCCTGTGACCATCGATCGTCAAAATTCCGCCAAAGTTGGACTGCACGAGAGCGCCGACCGTGAACCCACCGAGGCTTTCGGGCAGCACCCGCGAGGCGGTACCGATCCCACCCTTGAAACCAAAGGCGCTGGTCCCGGTGCCCGCACCCACGGAGCCCTCCGTAACCGGGCCGTCGTCTGCCTCCTCGATGGAGAGAAAAACATCGAGTGGTCGGACCGAACAGGTCCGGATGTCGTTGAGGTATCCGTCATTCGTCTCGCCGACGATCGCGTTGACCGATCGCACCTCCTCGTTGCCGGGCTGTCGAAGCGTCCAGTCGACCACCGCCTGCACCACCGTTCCCACGCACAGGGTGTTGGTGAGGACGATCGGCGTTTCCAGATTCCCCAGCTCCTGCACCTGCAGCAAGCCGGCCGCCTTGCCGAAGGCATTCGCCGGGAAGACCGCCGCCGACACTTTCGACTGAAAGACATTGCCGTCGTGGGGCACGATCGCGGTCACGCCGGTGCGGATGCCCTCACCCTCGACCAGCGTCCGGTGGCCCACCCTGACGCCAACGACATCGGTGATTGCGTTGAGCGGTCCGGGCTGAAGCACTCCGGGCTCGACACCGAGGTCGCGGATCCGAGGGCGTGGGTCTTGCTGGGCAAAGGCCGGAAGGCAGCAGATCAGGCTCACAAGGAAAATGAACGCGTGGCGCAAGACGATCCTCCCAATTTTCCGTTGACGGTCTCCGATATCACCTTGGCCAGGGGTCTCGCCGCTCGACCGAATCGTCGTTGACTCCGGTTGAGGATACCATCCACGCGACGACTTCCAGGGCGCGCCACCGCCACCGATTCAACTCGTCAGGAGAAAGAAAAGCTTTCGATATGGTCGGTCATTCTGCGGTGAGTGGCCTCACTTCACCCATCGCTTCGCGCACCAATGCTTCCGCGAGTATCTGGACGGGGTCGAGCCACGGGAGGTCGGGCGAGTAGCGCGAGAGCACAAGCGATACCTCGGTGCATCCAGCGATGAGGGCCGTCGCGCCCTCGGAGGCGAGATTCGCGACCGCCACGCCGAGCGCGTTGGACGCATCCTCCGAAACCCCGTGCAGCTTGACCGCTTCGAGCGCGTCCATCACCGCGAACTGGACTCCGGAAAGAGTCGGCGCCATCGGCACCAGGCCGACGTCCTCCAATGCCTCGTGGTAGAGCCTCGTTCGGAGCGTACCGTCGGTGGCCACAAGGCCGACCGTCGTTCCATCCCCGAAGATTTCCAGCGCCCGCATCGCCGCCTCGCCGATCATGTCGATCACCGGGATGTCGACCGCGCTTCTGATATCCGCCAGGAAGGCGTGGGCGGTGTTGCACGGCATGCCGAGAATCTCGGCCCCGGCCTGTTCGAGGTTACGCGCCGTTTGCGCGAGCGCCTCGATGAGGGGTCCTGTTTCACCCGACAACAACGCATCGGTCCGGTTGGGGATCTTCGGGTTCGAATCGATGAGGACCCGAAGATGGTCCTGCTCGACCGCCGCCGGCGTGCAGCGGGTGATCCGCACCAGGAGGTCCGCGGTCGACTCCGGTCCCATCCCTCCGAGCACGCCGATGATCGATTCGCCCATCAAGCCATTTTACGCCTTCTTCGCCTCGTGGCGCACAACTCCGCCGTTTCGAGCGCTCTGTGATTCTCTTCCACCCATCAATTAGAGATTGAGTCTCTTGACAATTAACGACCGCGTGGGATAGGGTCATCGCACTCAATGCAGCAAACAACAGAACGAAATCGCGGCGCGCTGGAGAGGTGGAGATTTCACCCGCGCGCCATCAGCAAACCGCGAGGGTTGGACGATCCGATCCGTCGGCCGATCCAATCCCCCGCCCTACCCGAGAATGGAGCGTATGTATGCGTCGTGTGAGTCAGTCTTTGTTGTTTTTCGCGGCTTGTGCCCTGTGTGCGCCGGCAATTGCGGTTGCACAGGAGGAAGAGCCAACTACCTATATCTATGCGACCTATTTCTATTGCGACACCGCCAAGCAGGAGATTGCGGACGAAGTCGCCAAGTACGTCTGGGCGCCGGCCTATGACGCCGCCGTCGAGGCGGGAACCATCTCCCAGTGGGGCTGGCTGGCCCACCATACCGGCGGCAAGTGGCGCCGCCTCCTCTACTACGCCGCACCGAGCCTGGATGCCCTCTTCGATGCGCCCGACGCCATCACCCCTGGGATCGAAAAGAGCAACCCCGGAGCCAGCCGGGTTTTCGGCGAGATCTGCAACGCCCACGATGACTACATCTGGCAGGTCGGTGTCGGCTCCCAGGGCGCCGGCCTCGTTCCGAAGGAGCGCGCCGAGCTCGGCATCTCCGTCTACTTCCACTGCAAGATGAGCGATGAGGAGCGCGCCGACGAGATCGTCGAAAAGAGCTTCGCCCCGATCTACAACAAGCACGTCAAAGAGGGCAACATCACCTCATGGGGTTGGCTCAAGCACTACTTCGGCGGCAAGTGGCGCCGCATCGCCACGATGACCGGCACCGATCAGAAAAGCCTCTTCGCCGCCCGCAACGCGATCTTTGCCGAGATCAACGAAAAGGCCGAGGCCGCCAGTGACGAGTTCGGTGAAATCTGCGGCTCCCACCAGGACTTCCTCTGGAACATCGTGCACGAAACGCCGTAAATAGATTATCGGATTTTGGTGCAGCGCCGCCCGTCACCGGGCGGCGTTTGTTTTCGCGGTCCTTTGGTTGTGTTCAGTCATGTGTCTGCACCAACGAAAGCACCTCGGCCGGTGCTATAACTCCTTCCGAAGGAGTCTCTCAGTCACCCGATGCTCGAGTTCGCGACCCTCTTCCTGTCCCTGGTCACCGGCATCCACCCGGTCGAGGTCGTGGTCGGCGAAGCCGTTGTTTCCGTCGAGATCGTCCTCGACGGCGAGAGCGTCGGCGTGATCGAGGGAGAGCCCTGGAAGCTCGAATGCGACTTCGGGCGGGATCCTCTCCCCCACGAGCTGTTGGCCATCGCGCGGGACGAATCCGGGCGGACAGTGAAAACCGCCCGGCAGCTCGTCAACCTTCCCAAGTCCCAATCGGAGCTTCGCCTGATCCTCCTGGGTGCCGAGGGCGCATCGCCATCGGCCGCCCGGCTGGTCATCGGCAGCGCGCTTTTCGTCGAGCCCGAGAACATCGCCGTCGGACTCGACGGCACGCCGCTCGAGTTCGAGTCGCCCGCACTCATTCCACTTCCGAAGACCGACCCCTCGTCGCACCACATCGTGACGGCGGAGGTCGAATTCACCGACGGGTCAACAGCGCATACGGCGATTACCTTCACGCAGGGGGCGAGCGGCGCGACACAGGCCGAGCTCACCGCGGTGCCAATCGTCGTTGCGGGAAACGCGGCGCCAACCATCGAATTCCTACAGGACTCATTCCGGGTCAACGGCGAAATCGTCAAGGTCAGCACCGTCGAGCGCCCGGGAGGCCGCATCTTCATGGTTCGGGACCAAAACGCGTCCGAGCAGCTGCAGGAGATGGGCTGGTTCCGGGACCGGCGCCTGTCACGGTCCAGGCGCCTGGAGATCTGGAAAGGATCGCGATCCATCAAGGGTCGAGGAGCGGAGGAGGCGCTCTTTCGATCAGTCGTGCCGATCCCGAGCCAGCTCGAGGCGCACGAGGCGAGCCTCGAGAAATCGTTCTGGATCTCGCCCCTGTTCCGCATCCAGGAGGCCGGCCTCGACTGGTGCGCGTCGCACATCTTTCCACGACCCAGCGATCTGGCCGGCGGCGCCAAGAACCAGCAGGTGGCAGAGGCGCTGGCGATCGCCGGCCTCAAGGCCGCAGGCTCCGGCCGCCCGCGGGTCGTCGTCCTGGTCGTGGGTGACAAAAAGCACGACGCCAGCCTCTTCGGCATCGAGGCGACCAAGCAGTTCCTCCGCGCCCTCAACGTGCCGCTCGTCATCTGGTCAACGGAACCCGCGGCCGCCCAACGTTGGGGCGGAGGAACACCTGTCGACTCGCCAAAGAAGATCTCGCGCGCGGCCAATCAAGTCATCGATTCACTTGATCGCCAGTGGATCGTCTGGATCGAAGGCTTGTACGTACCACGAAATATCACGCTCGACACCACGCGAGGCGATCTGCAATTCGCAGCTTTTTAGAGATTTGCTTCCACCCCGGAATCGCAGTCAGATCAGCGGCGGTCACCGCATTTTCCCGCTTCACGAGACCGGGATCGACCGTCGGCCATCAAGCGACCTTTCCAATCGAAGTGGTCGTGCGATGAACGCTCGAGCGGTTCAACCCATTCTTCGCGAAGCGAATGAAGCGTTGGTGTACGATCGCCGGGTGGCGAAGAAACCTGTCAGCTCGGACCACATCGACTATCAGAAACGGTACTTCTCGCGGCCCGAGGAGAAGCCGCGGATGCGGCCGGGCGGAAGCCGCTACGCGGAGCGCCACCTCGAAGCCGTGCTCTGCAATCTCGATCTTGAACCGGGAGCGCAGATCCTCGAAATCGGCTGCGGAATGGGGAGGTTTTCTCTCCTGCTCGCGGAGCGGGGATACCGGGTCACCGGCGTGGACCTCTCTCAGGAATTGCTCAGGGAGCTCCGTGCTCACGATCCAGGTCACCTCGTCCAGACCGTTTGCTGCGACGCCGCCGAAATCGACCGATTCCTGGACGGGCCCTTCGACGCCGCCGTTGGATTTTTCTTTCTGCACCATCTCGAGGAGCTGCAAGCCGTCCTGGGCGCTGTGGCGAAGATCCTGCGTCCGGGAGCAACTGCAGCCTTCTGCGAACCGAACGCCTACAACCCGCTCTTTTACCTGCAGATCATGGTGACGCGGCGAATGACCTGGCGAGGGGATGGGGGCGTCGCGAGGATGCGACCCGGCATCTTCGAAAAGACCTTTACGCGAAGCGGATTTAGCCGGCCACGGCTCAGCCGATACGGCCTCTTTCCCCCGTTCATTGCCAACACGGGTATTGGCGGCCGACTCGAAGAAATGCTTGAGAGCTTGACTCCAATCGAGCCTCTTCTCGCTTTCCAGGTCGTCGCGGGGGTGAAGCAATCCTGACCTGGCAATGTTCCACGTGCGGCGCCACGCTCCAAAGGGGAGTGAACTCCCTCTCCTGCAGCCAGTGCAACACCACTGTCGACGCCATTGACGGCATCTGGTCTTTCGCCCCAGGCTTGACGCCCCCCGGATTCACCGGCGATCGCAGAGCTCACCTCGAGACGATCGAAGGGAGTCACTTCTGGTTCGGTCCTCGCAGGGCGCTCGTCGAAGCTGTGCTCGACGACCGGTTCGAGGGAGGGTTTGAGTGCGCGATCGACCTCGGTTGCGGCGGGGGAACGCAGCTACCCGTGCTCGCTCAACGATTCGGAAATGTTGTTGGGGTCGATGCCTACGCCGAGTCCCTGGGACAGGCAAGGCGGCATACTCTGAACACGATATTGGTGCAGGCCGATGTCTGCCACGTTCCGCTGGCGGATCGCCAATTCGATCTCGCGATGGCGCTCGACGTGCTCGAGCACGTGGATCCAATCCGCTTTCTCACAGAGGCGCGACGGTTGGTTGTATCGGAGGGATGCCTGCTGCTGACCGTACCTGCTTTTCCGTCGCTCTGGAGCCCGCTTGACGAAGCGGCAGGTCACCGCTGCCGTTACCGTCGGTTGGATCTGCGCCGCGAACTCGAGGCGCATGGCTGGTCCGTCATCCACTGGACCCACTACCAGGCGCTTCTTTTCCCATTGCTCTGGCTGGCGCGGAGATCTCGCATCAGGCGACTGCTGCACTTCGAGCGCTACCCTTCCAAGCGGGTTTCACGGATGCTCGGCTCCGTAAACTCGGTCGAGGTTCGTCTCTTGAAGGGGCACAGGCTCCCTTGGGGATCATCGCTCGTGGTCCTGGCGCAGAGGCAATGATGTCGCCATCGGCTCCATTCGAGCTCATCCTTTTCGCAACCGAGGCATCCCTCGTCAGTCGAGCCCTCGAGGCACGAATCACGACATTGATCGTCGATTGGGAGTGGCGGGGAAAGGAAGAACGGCAGAATGACTGGGACACCGAAATCAACCGCGACACGGTAGACGATCTGCGGCGGCTGGCCGAGCTCGACGTGCCCTCGCGGCTCTGCCGCCTCAACCGTCACGGGCCGTGGACCCCTGGCGAGGTCGAGGACGCGGTCTCCGCCGGCGCCACCCAGCTGCTGCTGCCGATGGTCGACTCATCCGCCGAGGTCGAGTCGCTGCTCGACCTCGTCGATGGTCGCTGCGAGGTCGGGATCCTGGTCGAGACCGAATCCGGCGTACGCAAGGCCAAGCGGCTGGCGCAACTTCCACTCGCCTCCGTCTACGTCGGCCTCAACGACCTCGCCATCTGTCGCGGTTCGATCTCGATCTTCGAGGCGGTGGCAGACGGCACAGTCGAGGATCTGCGCCGGGCATTTGCGAGTACGCCGTTCGGATTCGGCGGGGTGACCGTGGTCGATGGGGGCGAACCGATCCCATTTCGGCTACTGTTTGGCGAAATGGCACGCCTGAACTGTTCGTTCAGCTTTCTTCGCAGATCTTTCAAGCGGGACGTCGCCGACCGCAACATGGCTCAAGAGGTCGGGCGCATTCGGTCTCTGTGGTCGGAGCTTCGCGGCAGGAGTCCTGGTGATGTCGCATCGGACACGAAAAGACTGTACGAAATGATCCGGTCGATCCCGGCACCGGCGGAGAGATGACGATCCGAAAAGGCGTCGCGCTCGTCGCCGGTGCCCGCGGCTTCATCGGCGCGAATCTCTGCCGAGCTCTGGTCGACGACGGCTACGAGCTTCATGCTCTCGTTCGGCCCGAAGGTGGCGACTCGATTCGACCTTTGCCGGATGAAGCAACGGTTCACGAGGTGGATCTCGAGCAGCCGTCTCCCGTCAGCGCGGTGTTGAGGGCCGTGGAGCCATCCCTCCTGTTCAACGCCGCCGTGTACAGCGCCTATCACCAAGATCAGCGCCTGAGCAACGTCGTCCGAGGAAACATCCTCACCCTGACGAATCTCCTCGAGGCCTGCGCCGAGGTCGATTTCCCGCGCTTCGTCCATCTAGGTTCGTCGCTCGAGTACGGCCGGTCATCCGAAGCCCACCGCGAATCCGACCCCATCGAAGCGTCCTCCCTCCGCGGCGTCACCAAGGCGGCCGCAACCCGCCTCGCCATGCTCGCGGCGACCCGGGATCGGAGACCGGTCATCGTGCTCCGGCCTTTCTCGGTCTACGGACCCTGGGAAGCGCGACATCGTCTGGTCCCAACGGCAATCCGAGCAGCAATGGCCGGAGACGATCTGCCGCTCACGGGACCGGGGTTGAGGCGCGACTTCGTGTTTGTCGACGATGTCGTCGAAGCCTGCCTCCGCGCCGCCGCAACCGAAGCGGTGCTCGGTGAAGTCATGAACGTCGGCACCGGCGTGGAGACCTCGAACGAGCAGCTCGTCGCAGAAGTCGGAAGAGTATTGGGTCGAGAAATTCGAGTAGGTACCGGCGCGTATCCGCCCCATGAGACCGACAGGCCGCACTGGCGAGCGGACATTGCCAAGGTGCGCCGTCTCCTCGATTGGGAGCCTCGCCACTCCCTGGCGGAGGGCATCGCGCAAACCGCCGATTGGGTCAAGCTCGTGGATGAGCGGGAAGCTTCGTGAATTCGAATCCGGCGCCACCGTACGACGTCAGCGTTGTCGTCCCACTCTACCGAACGGCCGACACGATCGAGGAGCTGTGCGAACGCGTTGCCGGTGTGATGGCATCCAATCGATGGAGCTACCAGCTGATACTCGTCAACGATCGCTCGCCTGAGGACGATCTTCGAGAGGCGCAACGAATGGCGGCACGAAACGAGGCGGTCTGCGTGCTCGATCTGGACCACAACCGGGGACAGAACTCGGCACTAATGATAGGCCTCGAGGTCACCGAGGGCAGGTGGGTGGTCATGCTCGACGGTGATCTCCAGGATCCTCCGGAGGCGATACCGCGGCTCCTCGAAACCGCGGAGTCCGGATTCGACGTCGTCTTCGGCGGCCGCCACGGGTGCTACGAATCATGGTTCCGGCGACTCACTTCATCACTTTTCAAGACGGTCCAGAGCTCGATCTCTGGCGTACCCCGCGACGCCGGGCTCTTCGCGGTTTTGAGCGCGCGGCAGGTTCGGGCCCTCGCAGCGTGGCCGGTCGAGGATCCTAAGGTGGTGCCGATGATCGGCCTCAGCAGGGCAAGAGTCACGTCGGTGCCTGTCGAACGACAGAAGCGCCCACGTGGCACCACCTCTTACTCGGGCTGGAAGCGACTCCGGGTCGGACTGTCGATTCTCGCCTTTGCGGCCAGGTGGCGGTGGGCGCCGCCGCGATCTTCGAAGCCCGTCGACAGGATGTCGATGGTCGCTCGCCGGTTCGGAAACTGCGCCACACCCGGAGGTTCGAAGGCCGAATGACCGTTGAGGCAAGCTGCCGTGTATGGATCGAGGCCGCAGTCTGCGGCGCGCTCGGCGTCGTGGCGTTCTTGAGCTTTGATTTGTGGCGCCCCTTCAGCCTGGGCGACGAGGCTTTTCGCTACCTGCTCTCGCGACACTGGGCGCACGGCGACAACCTCTTCGAACGTTTCATGGTCCTTTACCCGACCGGCCAGTACGCCTTTTACGGCTCGATCATGCGAATCTTCGGCGAGGAGCTCTGGGTACTCCGCCTCGGCCAATCGCTGCTCGGTGGAGCCGCCGTCTTCCTGCTGTTCCTCACTCTCAGACGGCGCGACCAATCGCCGCTCCCGTGGGCACTGGCGATCGCCATCATGTTTTCCTGCATTGCCGGCGAGAAGCTCTTCGCTTCGACAGTGGTGCTGTGTTCGGTCTTCCTGCTCGCGGACACTGCGCAGCCAGAGAAACGGCACCTCGGAGTGTCGGCCGCTCTGGCCGGGTTCCTTGCCGGCTGGCGCGAAGACGGGGCAGTCCTCATGGCGGTGGTCGTCGTCATTTGGGTCATACGGCGGAGGCGACCGTCGGAACTCGTGTCAACTGCACTGCCTGCGGCGGCCACCGGGTTCGGGTTTTGGGTCGCAATCGAGTTGGTCCGCGGAGACGCCGTGTCATTCGTCGCTCACGTCGCCCAACGTCTCACATTTGTTGCCGAGAGAATCTCGAGCAGGACCCACATCGTGTGGAATTTCCCTCCCGAGAGGCTGCCGCGGAGTCCACTGGAGCTCGCTTCGCAGGCAATGCCGGTCCTCGCCGCTCTTCCCGTGTTCGTGTATGGCGGTCTGCTCGCCCATCAGCTCACGCGGTGGAGACGTGGCTTCGGTGTGCAGTTTCTGGTCGTTGCTTCCGCAATGGTCGGCGTCGCGTACCTCCCTCAGTTCCTCTGGGAGCGTCCCGACTTCCCGCATTTTCTGACCCACCTCCCAGTCATGATCACTGTCGTCGCTTTTTCCGCCTCGGTCCTTTCTCCGTCAGGAAAACACCGAGTTGCACTCTGTCTGTTGGTGCTGGCCTTCGCTTCCGCCGGAGCCAAATACCTGCAGGCCAAACAGGTCAAGGGAGTGCCCTACCCAACCGAACCGGGGCACAGAATCGGCATCAGTTTCGCGGGGTCGGTTCCGGATTGGGCGGGCCTCCCGAGGTCGCAGAGCGAAACAATGATCGTCATCGGCTGGGGCGCTGGTTGGTATGTTGCCGAGGGTTTCGAACCCGGTACACGCTTTCTCTCGACGTTCACGCGCCACCTCCCAAGCGAAGCCGAACGGCGTGAGCTCAAACATGACCTCGAGAACCGGAGAAATCGCTGGGTCATCACACGTCGCACGGGTGGGAACATCGACATCTACTCCCCGGTGATTTCCAACCGATACACCTTGGTCGCACGATGGCGCGGGTGGGAACTTTGGGAGAACACGCGTCCGCAGACGATATTCGAGGACGGTTTCGAGACCGCGGGAACAGAAGGATGGGCAACCGCTAAGAAATAGGCTGCCGCGACGATTCTCTGCAGGGCACCCGGTTTTTACCTCGGGATGCATCGTTTACCGCCCATATGCGGTTGCTCTCGTGTGACTCCCTTCAAGGGGCGACCCACATAGGGGACAAAAAAAGCGCAGTCGATTCTGAACGTCACATCTGGGCGAAGTGTCCAGATGGTGAGGCTGAGTGCGTCGGGATCTGGCGAGAAAGGAGGATGCGATGAGAGGAGACGTCGTGTGTGTCGTCGTCGGGATCGTTGTGTTGATGGCTCCCGTGGTCTGGGCTCAGGAGGAGAAGAAAGAAGAGGGGCACGTGTTTGTCGTCTCCTCCTCCAAGGCCCAGTCCCAGAATATCGACAAAGTTCTGGAATCATGGGAGAAGACGATAAAACCGATTGGCACCAAGAACGAGCATGTTTTGAGCTTCCGAATCTTCATCCACATGTGGGGCTCGGACTGGACCATCTTGACCATCGCGGAGTCCGAGAGCCTCGAAACCATCGAAGCCGCCCAGAAGAGAGCACACGAGCTCCGCAAGGAGATGATTCCCGACAAAGAGTGGAGGCGACGCTCGCCGAGGTCCAGGCGATGTTCCTGGCCCACACCGACAGCATCGTCAAGGATGTCCCGAGCCTGAAGAAGTCGGCCGAGGTCGCTCCACCTTCAACCGATCGTCGCATCCCTGGACCCAAAACCACCGCCGAGTCACATGGCCGAGTGCCTGCGAGATGCACCCATTCTCCAGTGGGTAGATTCAGGGAAACGCTTTCGACCACGCCGCGGTGTCACCGGATTCGAAGCCATCGACGAAGGTCGGAGGGGAGGTCTGGGTGACAGCATGATTCAGACCGGCCGCGACGATGCTCCCAAGGCGTTCGGGGCCATCATTTTCGTCCACCCAGTAGCTGACCGTGCCACCTCCCGTTATGGGTCCGATGGGAGATGAAATTGTCATCCACGGGAAGGATGTCGTAGCCGTCCACTCGCAATCAGCCCAGGTGCTCACGTCGAACGACCCATAGCCTCCTTCGTGCGAGTATCCTTCGGTCGCCGAACTCAGCATGTATGTGCAGCCGCCACCATCGCAGCTGCCGCTCGGCTCAACGCTGACGGTGCGATCCGGTGCACTGAAGGTGCTGCCCTCGAACACGACCGTCAACGACGCGGTCTTGTCCCCGTTGGAGGCGTATTTGTAACTCAGGGTCTTACAGTCGTCCCAAAGACTCGGGACGCACTCCGGTGTCGAGTCGGCGCCGTCACACCCCGGTCCACCCATGTCCCAGCTCGCCGATTGGATTTCCCCCGTCACGCCGTTGACGGTGAAGATGACGATCTGGCCGACCTCCGGGCTTGTTGGACTGAAGCTGATCGTGGGCTCCACATTCCCATCGCCGATGAAGATCTGATGGGTCTTCGTCGAGGTCGCCAAGTCGGCGTTGTTGGTGACTGTCAGGGTGATGGTGTAGGTGGTGTCCGGGTCGAGGGACCGAGCGGGGATGGTGCACTGAGCAGCATCTCCGCAACCGTCGTAGCTGTGGAGTGAGCTTTCCACGAGCCAGGCGTAGCTGAAATCGCCGCCCACCGGCCTCTAGAGCGAGCCGTCGAGCGTGATCACCTGGGTGTGGAGCGGGTTCGAAGGCGAGATGCTGAAATCCGCCGCCACCGATGTGACGTCGAATAGAAATGTACTCTCGAACTCGTAAAAGCCATCCCCGTCCAGATCGCCGTACCTGCTTCCATCAGGGAGATCGTTGATGCCGCTCGCGCCGTGGGCGTAGTTGGCCATCACGACAAATCTCCACTCTCCGGAGACCGGCAGCACCAGTGACGACACCGTGGCTCCGGTCCGCGTGTCGGGCGTCACTGCGCCCGGCGCCCAGATCTCCCACTGGTACTCCGTGGGAGAGCCGCCGCTCACGGTCGCCTGGAGATTCACGCTTTCACCGGAAATCACCGCCTCGGGGTCGACCGAGAGAGCGACCGTCGGTGCGCGATCAATCCCGATCCAGGCATCCGCGCTCGGATCGTTCGGCGTGAGCGCATCGCTCTCGACCTCTATGTGGGCCTGGTAGTCCGTGCCCTCCGCGACGGCCGCCGGAATCTGGAAGTCGAGGCTGAGGGGGTTGCTTTGTGTAGGTACCGTCGTGCCCGCAGCCACAACGCTCCCGGGTTCCTCGGTGACCCAGATCGCCCAACGGTCGATCCAGCCCGTGGTGGCATCGCTGATGGTCACCGTTTCGCCCGGGTAGACGGTGCTCGGCGCCAGGGTCAGGGCGGCGGTGGCCGGGGTCGGATTCAGGCAGTCCGACAGGTCAAAAACCTGGAGCATGACGTTGCGGCTCAGGTAGAGCACCGAGCCGTCCGGAGAGAGCGCGCTGCTGACGGGAACTCCACAGCCCGGCAGCTGGTTGTGGGAGAGGTCTCGATCGCTCCAAAAGCTCGGGTCGCCGCCGCCGAACTCCAGGGGTCCGCTCTGGTCCACGATGAACGACCGCTCCGAACCGAAATCACCCTGGTAGGCGGTGAACATCGTGGCGTCGGCGCCGGCGCTGGGTAAGCTGAGGGAGACAATATTCGTCTCACCCGGAACGCTAAACAGCGCCTGCGGGTCCGTTGGTGATGACAGGTCCCAGATCGTGACCTCACCGTCACCATTGTCGGCGCGGCCAGAGGCCGCACGCGCGTTGTCGGCGTCGATCGACAACGTGTACTGTCGGGCCTTCATCAGCGACGGCGAGCTGAGATGGGTCAGGGTGAGCCCGGCTCCGGCCCCGTCGGCCCGGAACACATGGGCCTGGCCCCCTGCGTCGCTCGCGTACAGGTAGAGCGTACTCCCCACGGTGTAGGGGTGCATCCCCTTGATGAAGACCGGTGCCCCTCCGACCTCCACGCACTCCACGAAGCTGGGTGTGCTGAGCCCATTCGGCATGTACAGACCCGTGCCGAAGGTCCCGCAGTCTGTAGGGAAAGTCGAAAGGACGAGATACTGCTGCCCGCCCTTCTGGAAGGTCGAACCGCCTGCAAACGCGTCACCGGGGTTGCTGGCCCAGTACGCACCGGCAGCAAGGCCCGGCACGCTGCCGCCTCCCAGGTCGAAGACCACCGTGCCCTTGACCTTGTGGGCCAAGACACCATAACGGCAGTCATCACACACGTCGAAGTCGAGGAGGTCGTAGTCGGAGTCGCCCCGGTTGCCGAAATTGTACTCGGATTCTACGGTCAGAACGGGGACGACCGGGTTGTCGATGTTGTAGATCGAAAGCTCGTTGCCCCGGCTGAAGATGATGTAGTCGTGGCCCTTCCAGCGGAAGCTCTGCACACCCATGGCGCGCTCGCGCCAAGGCTCGTTGACGCAAGTCTGGCTCGTGTCGAGCAGGGTGTCGATCCAGACCGCGCAATCAGATTGCGCCGTGGCCGTCGATACCGCGATCCCGGTACACAACGCAACGGCAATCATCGAGGCGATGTGAACAGTATCGATCGTATGCAATTTCGAGGAGCCAATCACGATCTCCTCCACGAAATCTCCAATGTGAACCTCCACATCAACTGGCCGACACGAGAACAGAAAGGATGAAACACATGAGGTGGTGCGGCCGTTGTGCACTCCTCTTCAAATGTAACCGCAAGCGACTCTTCATGCGAGGTGACGACGATCAATTCTCTGTGAAATCGAGTTGTGTTGTGATCTGCGTCCAAGAAACCACAGTTTTGCGAAACACAATCAGGAACATTCGATGGTGAAGTCCGCCACTGAAGCTCCCCGAAAACATCTCCTGAGCCACACCTCCGACTGGCCGACCAGGTTTCTCCCGTTCGTCGCCAACCAGCGATTCAGCATGACCCGTCTCCGACGCGGCACGTGTTCTCGGAGGTCACCAGGTGGCGACAGCAGGGTGTTCCGGGCTCGGGGCACCGTGTCGTCCGGCGGCCTTGCGATTCTCCGCGGTTTTGGGCGAGGATCTCACCCTCGCCAAACCTCAGCCTCTCACTCGGTCGACGCTTGAAGGTGGGTTGAACGCTAGGATGAGCGTAGCCTCCCATCTCGGCGCACATGGCAACCCATTTCTTTGCACTGAAAGCCACTGAAGAAAATGGAGCCAACGGTCGGATTTGAACCGACGACCTAGTGATTACGAATCACTTGCTCTACCCCTGAGCTACGTTGGCGCGGAGGGAACTCTAGCACTGGAGGGCGCGGCTGACAATACCGGAGTTGGGGCTCATAAAGCTTCGGGCGACCTCAGGGTGATCCGGTAGATCTCGGACGGAGCGAAGAGACGCATCGGAGCGCCCCAGCGACCCGCACCCCGGCTGACGACCTGGGTCATGCCGTTGATTTTCCGAACTCCTGCGATGTGCGGGTAGGCGCGGCGCACCATGTAGTGAACAGGCCATATCTGGCCGCCGTGGGTATGGCCATTCAGCATCAGACTTGCACCCGCCGCGGCGGTCGCTTCCTCGTTGACGGGAGCGTGTTGGAGAAAGATGACGGCGGCGCCCTCCCCCACGTGATAGAGAGATTCTTCGAGAGCGCCATCAAGGCCGTCGGTGCCAGGGCCCCGACCACTGTCTGGAATGCCGACAACCCACAGACCGTCTGCGACCTCGACAGCCGTGGCGTCGAGGACCACGAAGCCGGAGTCGCGCATCAGCGTCCGGCACCTCTCCGGACCGGCGTAGATCTCGTGGTTGCCGAGGATCGAGTACACACCCAATGGCGCGGTCAGAGTTCGAAGGGCCGGAACCATCGTCTCCACCGTGCCGGCATCGCCATCGACCAGATCACCAGTGACAACGACGAGGTCGGGGCTCATGCTGTCGATCTGCTCGATGACCGATCGCAGGCGCCGTTCACCGATGAGGGCACCGAGGTGAAGATCAGTGAGTTGAGCGACAACCAGGCCATCCGCCGATCGAGGCAGGCCCGGAAGCTCGACCTCGAGCTCGACCGTTCGGGGGCGAACGTATCCCCCGACCCACGCGACAACAGCCAGTATGAGGGCCACACCGACGGCGCCCGCGCGCAGCGTCATGACCCATGGTTTGAGCACTCCCCCGAAGAGGGTCACCAGATCGACGATCCCGAGAGTGGTGAGGAGCAGCACGAGGGTGCCCATCCACAACCCGCCACCGTATTCGATGGCAGTGCCAAGGCGGGGCCAGCCGTGGTGGTAGAGGATGCGCCCCAGCGGGTAGGAGAAGTACAGAGCCGCGAGACCGAGCAGCAGAACTCGATGGCTTTTGGGGCTGGCAAAGACCGGCAAACCCCACAGACGCCATCCCACGTAGAGGTGGAAGACGAGCCAGATCCCCATGACGATCGAGAAGAAAACCAGGAAACGCATGCGTTGGCTCATCTCCAGCCGCAACCGAAACTTCGGCGGTGATTATTGCAGGGTTCTGAAGTTGGAGGCCCTTGGAACTGGGGATTACGCCCCAGGCTCACCATCTGTCGCCCCTCCGGGGCTCTGTTTCGGCAGACGGGTAGAAGCTCAGTCGCACCAGCCGTGGTCTTCGGCGAAGTGTTTCTCGATCACCCGGTAGGCCGGGCGGTAGGCCTCGACGTAAATCTCGCTGTGGTGGATCGCGGGGAAGGCCGCCTCCGCGGCGCGGTCGGCGAGCTGCTTGATTTCAGGTGTCAGCTCGCCCCGTCCCGCACACTCAACGTAGCTCGCCGCCAGCGACAGGACGGTCTCCATCTGCCGTCCGCTTCCGCGCTCCCGGTTGGCGCTCTCGACAAACGCGTCGAGCAAGAGATCGGGGTCGCTCCCGTTGGCGACGAACGGTCGGAGGTTGACTCGGACCAGAGGCATCTCGCCGCCCAATGGCTCGCACGGCAGTTCACCATCAAACGGTGGACCCAGATCCTTCACCTCTCCTTCCATCCTGTACGCCGCCGCCTGACGGTTCGAGACTGCGTGTTCGGGGCCGAAGACCGCCTGGTGGAGGAATTTGTAGAGGTCCTCGGCTTCGGCCAGCGGGTGGCTGTCGAGGTGGGCGCCGAAAGCAACCATGATGGTTCCGACATTTTCGACCGGCTGCTTCTCGCCATCGGCCGCCGAGGCAGGATTGGCGAGCAGGAACAGGAGAGGGAGGAGGGAGTACCTCAAAGCTCCAGTCGCTTGACGAAGGGCTCGTAGGTCATGAAGTCGGCGTGGTGCACCAGCCAGGCTTCGGTCGTGCGGGCGACCATGCTGCCTTCGCCGGCGTGGGTCGCGACGATGTGGCAGACCGCATCGGGCAGGCCACATTCCATCGCCACCGAGACCCCGGTGAACGGGTGACGGAGGTATTTGCCGCGCGCGCTCTGCCGGCTGCCGCCCTCGCCGTCACTCTCGTACTCGAGGAGCTTGCCGACATCGGCAAGGATGGCCCCGGCGATCAGCACATCCATGTCCACCGGCAGCGCCTCGCCGAAGAAATCTCCGACGGTCTTCGCAGCATCACGTGCGACGTGGACCACCGCGCGCTTGTGGGCCATGAAGCTCACCGGGCAGTCGGGCACCTTGAGGGTGAAGGGGATGGTCTCGAGATCGGACGGGGTCAGGGGTGAGTACTCGAAGGCCCTCTCCCAGCAATCCGTCGTCTTTTCACGCAGGTCCTCGTCCGCGATCCACTCGAGCTCGGGCCAGATCCGTTTGACTTCATCACGCAGCATTCTGTCCTCCGCCGGCAGGATACTTCAGGTCAACGAGTTTTTCCCGTCTCCGCATCCGTCTCCGTGCCCATGCCCGGATGCCATACCCGGCGAAACATCGATGTTTGACATCGGCACGGAAACGGAGACGGGCACGGGCACGGGGTAGCCTTCGGCTACAGCGACTCCCAGGAGACGACCCACTCGACCTCGGCGTAGGT
>JBFFBV010000093.1:0-18634 GCA_041560205.1 Candidatus Sulfomarinibacter sp. | reverse complement strand
GGTGGGACCTGCATCGTGTATCCGGGCAGGTGGGAGGAGACAAAAAACCCCGGCAATGCCGGGGTTTTCCTGTGCCGAGTTTCAGACGAGATTTCAGTCCTCGACTTTAATCGTGACGGATCGCGGCTTCGACTCCTCGCGCTTGGGCAGCGTGAGGACCATCTCACCGTTGCTGAACCTGGCTCCGATCTTTTCGACATCCACCGAGTTCGGCAGGGTGAAATTCCGTTCGAAGACACCGTAGAGACGCTCCACCCGGTGGTAGGCCTCGCCCTCTGCCGCCTCCTCGAGCTTGCGCTCGCCGCGGATCGAAAGGGTCCCCTCCTCCACCGTCACCTCGACGTCCTCGGCCTTGAGGCCGGGCAGGTCGGCGGTGATCACCATCGCGTCCTCACGCTCGAGGATGTTGATGGCCGGCATCCAGGACCCGCGCAGGGAACGCTCTTCCGAGTCTCTCCACAGGCCTCGGCCCACCATCTCGTCGAACAGGCGCTCCATCCGCTGCGTCAGGTTGGAGGTCTCTCTCGTCGGGTTCCACCGTGTCAGCATAACCATGGGTTGTTCCTCCCTTCGTGTTTCACTCACAGCCACAATATAGGATCTGATATTTTATTTGTCAAGTATTTTTTATTGAAAAAATTGATAACTGAGTCATACTACCTAAGATCATTACTAAAATCAATAAATTGAATATTTAAGAGCCAGCTCCTCTCCTGGTTCAGTGCTTCAAGACCACGCTTTCGTACGATCGACTGGCCCCTACGTATACTCTTCAGCCCATGACAGAACGGCCGAGCTCCCCGAAAGACGGCAGGTGAAGATCTTCAGGACGCTGATTTCCGCCTACCGCAGCGCCTTTGCGGGTCTCCCGCGCGAAGTGTGGTTGCTCGCGGGTGCCCTCCTGGTCAACCGCGCCGGCACCATGGTCCTGCCCTTCCTCTCCCTCTACCTGACTCGTGACCTCGAGCTCACTACGGCCTCGGCGGGTCTCATCATCGGCTGCTTCGGGATCGGATCGATGGTCGGCTCCTACCTCGGTGGCTGGCTTTCAGACAGAATGGAGCCGCTTCGCGTTCAGCAGCTTTCTCTCGTCGCCGCCGGCTTCGGCTTTCTCGCGTTCACCCGTCTCGATGGCTTTTTCGCCCTGGCCGCCGGAGTGCTCGTCCTGGCGACGATCTCGGACGCATTCAGGCCCGCGTTGATGGTATCGGTGGCTCACACGAGCCCGCCCGAGATCCAGGCTCGGTCCTTCGCCCTGATTCGCCTCGCGGCCAACCTCGGCATGGCCATCGGTCCGGCCATCGCCGGCGTCCTCGCGGTCTACGGCTACGTGTGGCTCTTTGTCGGCGATGCGTTGACCTGCTGGGCCGCAGCCATCATGTTGCTGCTCACCCTCGAGGTCGGGACCCGAGAAGGCCGAGGGGCACCTCACGACGGCACGAAACGAACCGGGTCGCCCTGGAGGGATCCGCCGTTCCTCGTCTTCCTGGCTTTGGTGGCGGTGATCGCGATGGCGTTTTTCCAGGTCTGGTCGACCATGCCGCTCTACCTGCGCTCGTTCTACGGTTGGTCGGAACGGTCTATCGGCCTCCTGTTGGCACTCAATGCGCTGCTGATCGTCATTGCGGAGATGCTGCTTATCCGCGCGGTTGAAGACCGCGACCGCTTGCGGATGGTGGGTCTCGGTGCATGTCTCGTCGGCGCGGGTCTCGCCCTTCTTCCTCTCGGACCGCTTTGGATCGCGGCAGTCTCGTCGATGGTGGTGCTGACCTTCGGCGAGATGCTGTCGATGCCGATCACGAATGTGGTGGTCGCCGAGCGTGCCGACCAGGACTCGGTCGGACGATACATGGGCGCCTACTCCCTCGCCTTCTCGACCGCATTTGTCATCGGCCCGATTGTCGGCACCGCGACCTACGAAAGGGTCAGCCCAGAGGCTCTGTGGTACGGCATCGGCGTCATCGGAATTGTCCTCGCCCTCGCCTTCGCCGCCCTCTCCCGCCCGCTGAGTAGTCCACGCTGACTGGAAAAAGTCCAGGGCAGAAGCTCATGGAGATCCCCACTCCCACGGCTTCTCTGTTCCCCTGCTCCCCGCCTCCCCTGTCCCTCCGTTCCTCTACTCAAAGGGAGATCTCGATCACCAAATACCCCCAAAAATGACGGGAATCGTGAGCGAGATCCTGCTATATTGATGGGCTATGACGTCGGACCCCACACCCGGCCGGAAGAGCTCCCGGTCAGGATTGTTCGAAATCCACACCGGTGAGGTGCTCGGCAAGCTGCCGCGCGGGATCGCGGAGCGCGGGTACCACCTGTATCAGGACCGGAAGGTGGCGAAAATCACCTGGACGGGCGAGGATCTCGAGGCCGAGCTGACCTCTCCCGCCTCGACGGTGCGGATCTCCGACGTCGGTAAGAGCACCTTCCCCTCGTGCGCATGCTCGGTCTGCGGCGAACGCGATATGCCGTGTTTCCACGCTACGGCAACGCTGCTGCAATGGCTCGATATCCGCGCCACGATGCAACGGTTGGGCCCCGGAGCCATGTGGCGCGCGAACTCCCGCCACCCGTTCATCTCCCCGGGGAGATCGGCGGCAGAGCGGGTCGATCTCAGCCACCTCACGGGTCACGACCTGCGTTCGGCGCTCGAGCTCCAGCTCTCGCTGCAAAAGACCGGGACTGCTGTCGCACGACTCGAAGGAAACGATGTGGAGATACGAATCGCCCTGCCATCGGGTGATACGCGCCTCGTCTTCTTCACGGCTTCGAACCTCCCGGGGGCCTTGCCGATGCTCCGGTCGCTGCCGACCATCCGGCTCGAGGGCGAGCTCTCCGATCTCGAGCTGTCGGAGGCCCGCCTGCGACCGGTCCTCACCTCGACCTGGGACGAGCAGGGAATCATCCTCGAACCGGGCTACCGCCTCGGTTCCGGCCAGGTCTTCACCGGCTCCGGCCTCAACGGACGGATTCACGGACGGTGGGCGAGAATCGGCTCCCACCTCTGCCGCCTCCTCGACCCGGCCACCCCCCTCGTGCCCTTCCACCGTCAGGGCCGCCGCGTTCTCAAGGGGAAGGAGGCCCTGCGCTTTCTCAACCTCGACCACCCGCAGCTCCGCCAGCATTCCTGGTACCTGCCGCAGGGGCAGCTCGCCACCTTCCGCCAGCCACAGCTCCCGACGCCGGTAGCCTTCGAGGCCGAGACCACCCCCAACGGCAAGGTCCGTGTGAGGACCCGCTACGAGGCTGCCGAAACCGAGATTCCCTGGGCCGACGCTCTCGTCATGATCGACAGCGGCTTCACCCGGATCGGCGAAACCATCGTCCGCGCCCCGGAAACGAGCTTCATGCAGGAGCTCGGCTTCAAAATGCCCAAGCGGCGGCGCGACCTCGGGATGCTCGGCGGCCGGGTCGCCTTCATTCGGCTGGTGGCCGAATCCGGTCTGCCGGTGGAAGGTCCGGACAAGGAGCTCTGCGAGCTCGCGGCGGTTCTCCAGGGTCGCGAGACACCGGAGTCGCTCAGCCCACCGGGTCTTCGCTCCCAGCTCCGACCCTATCAATCGGCCGGTGTCGCCTGGTTATGGAGCCGCTATCTGGTCGGGGTCGGCGCCCTTTTGGCCGACGACATGGGCCTCGGTAAGACCCACCAGGTGATGGGCATGCTCTGCCTCCTCGCCGATCGCGACCCCGACGCGCAAACGCTGGTCGTCTGCCCGAGGGGCGTACTCGAGCACTGGCACACGCTCCTCGCGAAGTTCGCGCCCGATCTCCCGGTCTGGCTCTTCCACGGTCCGTCGCGCTCCCTCGAGGGGTTCTCGGGAGGCGGAATCGTCCTCACCACCTACGACATCCTCTTTCGCTCCACCGACGAGATCATCGAACGGGAGTGGGCGGTCGCCGTTTTCGACGAGGCGCAACGGATCAAGAATCCACGCACCAAGGCTGCGCGAGCGGCGCGCAAGATTTCGTCGAAGTTCCGGCTCGCGCTCACCGGGACACCGCTCGAGAACCGCCTTCTCGAGCTGTGGTCGGTGGTCGACCTCATCCTCCCCGGCTACCTCGGCTCGGAGCGGGAGTTCAGAACGACCCACCGCGATCCGACCCACCACCAACTCCACCTCTTGCGCCAGCGTCTCGGGGTTTTGACCCTGCGCCGCGTCAAAGACCAGGTGCTGGCCGACCTCCCGGACAAGGTGGAGGACATCCGCTACTGTCACCTCCTGCCGGAGCAGGAGGCGGTCTACCGGCGCATTTACCGTGTGCGGTCCCAAGAGATCATCGCACTGCTGCGCGAGGAGCAGGACGAGATTCCCTACATGCACATCTTCGCCCTCCTCACGCGTCTCAAGCAGGTTTGCGACCACCCCGCACTGGTCGAGGGGGAAGAGCTTCCCGCCGCCGGGTCGGCGAAAACCGAGATCTTCGACGAGATCCTCGACGAGGCGCTCGACGGCGGTCTGCAGGTCGTCGTCTTCTCGCAGTACGTCAAGATGATCGATCTCATGTCCAGCCATCTCGACCGCCGGAAGATCAAACACCTCGTGCTCACCGGAGAGAGCCGCGATCGCGGCAGGATCGTTCGCCGCTTTAACTCCGAACAACACGAACGGGTGCTCCTGGCGAGTCTGCTCGCCGGTGGCGTCGGCATCGACCTCACCGGCGCCTCGGTCGTCCTCCACTACGATCGGTGGTGGAACCCCGCCAAGGAAAACCAGGCGACCGATCGAGTCCACCGGATCGGGCAAAGGCGCTTCGTCCAGGTCTTCAAGCTGATCACACGCAACACCATCGAGGAGCGGATCGACGAGCTCATTCGGACAAAGGTCGACCTGATGGAGCGCGTCGTCGCTCCCACGGAGGACGTCATCTCCAGCCTCGGCCGGCAGGAAATCATCGATCTGCTGGATCTTGAACTGCCCGACGAAGCGTAGCGCGACCACCGCGTTCCACGCCGGTGTACAGACGCTATAGGGCCTGAGGACGTGAGGGCGTGAGGACCTGCCCACCCACCCCCACGAACTCCCAATTGAAGGTGTGACGGCCCGAGCCCTCAAGTCCCCAGGCCCTCAAGCCCTTGCATCAGCTTGGCATTGGCATCGAATAGTGACAGACGGCCGGTTTGCGGGGACAATAGGATCTTGAGCGGGAGGTGATCGACATGCCCGAAACACCTGACTACATCATCTGTCTCGACTGCGATTCGCCGGTCTACACCTTCGAATGGGACGGCACGCGGGTCAAGGACGCGATTTGCTCGGCCTGTGGGAACGATAAACCATCGGCTTTCACCACCGAGGAGGCCTACGGAGAGATGATGGCCATGGACAACCGATACTACGGATCGAGCGACGACTGACGAAGCTCGTACATGGCGACTGTCTCTTTCCTCTGGCACCTCCACCAGCCCGCCTACCGCACTGCCGACGGCACCTCCCACGCGCCGTGGGTCGCCGTGCACGCCGGCGGTGCGTACACGACCCTCGCCCGCGCCATCGAGGCAACGTCGGCGAGCGGGCAGGTCGTCAACATCGTTCCGACGCTTCTCGAACAACTCCTCGCATACCGCGACGGCACCGTCGTCGACCCGGTGTTGGACGCCGTGCTCACCCCGGCCATCGATCTGAGCGAGGCACAGCGCGACACGCTCGTCTCGTGGGCCTTTCACGTCGATGCGCGTCAGTTGGCCCGCTATCCGAAGCTTGCCGATCTCGCCCGCCGCAAACCCGACCGCGGATCCGAAAAGCGACTCAACAGCTTCTTTGGCCTGGCCGATCTTCGCGATCTCCAGGTTCTCTTCATGCTCGCGCACGCGGGTGAACAGGCATGGACGGACGACAGACTCGCGCCCCTTCACGATCGTGGGGAAGCCTTTCGCGCGGGCGATCATCAGCACATCGCGGATTGGTTGCGTGCACAACCGGGTGAGTTGATCGACCGCTGGCGCCGCATTGCAGAGCTCCCTGGAGTGGAGATCGCCACCAGCCCCTACGCCCACCCGATCATGCCACTCCTGATCGACACGACGGTGGTCGAAACCAGCTGGTCTCCCCACCAGCCGCCGCGCGTACCGGAGTTCCGGCACCCGGAGGACGCCCTGTGGCAGCTCGACAAGGGCCTGGCGTTCATGAGGGAGCACGGTTTCGGCACCACCGGCTGCTGGCCGCCCGAGGGCTCCGTCTCAGAGGCAGCTGTCGAACTCTACGGCGAAGCCGGTGTGCGTTGGCTCGTCACCGACGAGGGGATCCTCGAACGCAGCCTCGATCTCCCACTCCGTGACGACGGCTGCACGGCGGAAGAGCTGTACCGAGGATGGCGCCTCGGCGACGGCGGACCGGTCCTTTATTTCCGCGATCGAGGCCTGTCGGACGCCATCGGTTTCGAGTACGGCCGGTGGGAGGACGAAGGCAAGGCGGCCGAGTCGTTTGCACGTCGCCTGGAGGGGATCGCGCGCGGGCTCGACGAAAGCGCTTCGATCGTCATCGCGCTCGACGGGGAGAACCCGTGGCTCCATTTCCCGGAGGGCGGCGGTCGGTTTCTCCGCGAGCTGATGGATCGTCTGAACCACGCGGGACCCGAGCTTCGGCCGGCCACCCTCGAGTCGGTCTGCGAGAGGACCGAGCCCGACGCCCTCGAGAGGCTTCATCCGGGCTCCTGGATCAACTCGATCTTCGCGACCTGGATCGGTCACCCCGAAAAAACCCACGCCTGGGAGGTTCTCGCCGATGTTCGACGTGCGATCGAGGAGCAAGGCGGGGAGCGGCCGGCTTCGCTGCTGCTGGCCGAAGGCTCCGATTGGTTCTGGTGGCTCGGTGACGACAACCCGACTGACCTCGCACCCCTTTATGATCGAATCTATCGGCATCACCTCGCGGACGCCTGCCAGCAGGCCGGGATCGAAGCACCGGTCGATCTCGACCAACCGTTCAAGCTGAGGACCAACTCCGTAACGGAAGGACAGAGTGTGTCTGAGCTTCGATATTGCCGCATCAAACACCGATGGACCATCATCGCTCCCGAACGCAGCCAGCGACCCGGTGAGGGGGTGCTTGCCGACACCAGCGAGGCCCTCGCTCCCGAGGACGACCCCTTCGCCCGCGGCAACGAGGCACAGACTGCCCCCGAGATCTTCAGGCTCCCGATCGCATCCGAATCGAATGAATGGCAGGTGCGGGTTTTCGCGAACTCTTTTCCGGCCCTCAAGGTGGAAGGCGAGGTCACTCGGCAGGCGGTCGGCCTCAACGATTCCGTGAGCGGAATCGGCGCACACGAGGTCATCGTCGAGACGCCGGACACCGGCACGGAGCTCGCCAACCTTGGTGTCGACGGGATCGCGCTGGTTCTCCAAGCCTACCGCGCGCGGCTCGTCGATCTCCGACGCGACCCAAGGCTTCGCTACGTCTTGATCTTCAAGAACAAAGGCGTGGAGGCAGGGGCGTCGATCAACCACGCGCACTCGCAGCTGATCGCCACTCCCATCATCCCGACGGTGGTGGTCAACGAGCTCGATTCGTGTCGCGACCACTTCGCCCGCCGTGAGCGCTGTCTGTTCTGCGACCTGATTCGACAGGAGCAGCGGCTCGGAGAGCGCATCTGCCTCGAGACGGATCGGTTTCTCGCGATGGCCCCATTCGCCGCCGCTTCGCCGTTCGAAACTTGGATCCTCCCTAAGGAACACCGACACGACTTCGCGCAGGTATCGGACGACGAGCTGGAGGGATTGGCGGTGATCCTCTGCGACTTCCTTCGCCGCGTGCGGGCGCTGCTCGACGACCCGCCCTACAACCTGGTACTCCACACGATCCCGAACCCCCATCCACGTCCCGGTCGACCGGACTACTGGTCGACCATCGAGCACGACTATCACTGGCACTTCGAGTTTGCACCGCGAACCAGCCGTCTGGCGGGTTTCGAGTGGGGCTCCGGCTACACCATCAACCCGACGCCACCGGAAGAGGCCGCGAAGCTGTTCAGTGAGGTTGATCCAGAATCGGGATGATGCTCGATGTTCGATGATGTCAAATGGTGCATTTTCCGCCCATATAGACCGTGACTGCCCGAGTTGCTCGAACGAACTTCCCGCTGATCACGCAGAATGGCGCAGATGATTGGCCTTTTCCATCTGCGCCATTCTGCGTGATCAGCGGGCAAATTCGGGTGGGTGGATCGAGTATCGAGAATCAGCGATTCACCGGTTTCAGGATCGCCCTGACCGGGGCGGCATCGGCGCCTTCGATCAGGATCGGCAGCGCAACGAGAAGGTAGGTCCCCGGCTCGGCATCGCCAAGCCACAGCCCTTCGACCCACGTCATGCCGCGGGCGAGGAGGGCATGATGCGCCGGGAGATCTTCCGACGAGAAAACATCCACCGAGGGCGTGTCGATCCCGACCAGTTCCACGCCACGATCCGCAAGCCAATTCACCAGTTCTGCAGACAAACCGGTGAAGCCCTCTTCGATCGCCGCGTCGATCGGGTAGGAGTCGCTTCGAAAGAGTATTTTCGATGTTCCCGGTGTCCAACCAGCCGGCAGCTCATCCGGTGTCACCGCATCACCCAGAGCAGGCACCCTCACCACCTCGGCCGGACCGACGCACCGTTCGAGCGGCAGGCCCTCGACCCCGTGGCCAGCGGCATCGAGGTGGAGCGGCGCGTCGATGTGGGTGCCAACGTGACAGGTCGTGGTGATCGAACTCAGGACGAACGAGGATTCGCGCCTCTGGTCGAGCTCGAAGGGCCGGTCACCGGACCACACGGGGGTCGACGGGCTCAACGGACGGCTCGCGTCGATCCAACCCGATGTGAAGAGTTCGAGTGACTCCGCAGCGCCCTCAGGTGGCATCAGTCCTGTCCCGCGCTTCGAGCTCGGCCCTCACCGCCTCGGCCGCCTTGATGTGGCGGCCGACCAGCTCGACCAGCCCCTTCTGGTCGATGATCGGTTTGGCCACGTAGTCGTTGGCACTGGATTCGAAGAGGAGGCGTTCGCGGTCCCCCTTCATGGCATGCGCGGTGAGGAGGATCACCGGCAGGTTGATCCCCTCGGCGAGGTCGCGGATTCGACGGGTCAACTCGACACCGTCGATTTTCTCGCCGGCAATCCTGGTGTTTCCCAGCGACACGTCCATGAGTACGGCCCGTACAGGACGCGTGCGGATGACATCCAGGATCTCGTCGCCGTCATCACAGCTCACGGCGTCGAAACCGCCGACGGTCGTCAGAATCGCCTCCACCAGCACCGCGTTGGCGGGATCATCCTCGACGACGAGCACCAGATCGGACACGGTCCCTCCTCTATCGAGATTATCCCGAAAGGCACGGCAGGTCCACCAGAGTCAAGGGTCACGAGTCAAGAGTCAAGCCCACCCGACCCCCCGGGGGTTGTGTTTCGTCGTTCGCCCTAGACTCTTGACTCTTCATTCGTTACCTGCGAAGAAAGTCTTCGATCTCGGAACAGTTCACCAGGTCGGCGGCGGTGGCGCCCGCCTTGCGCGCGACCGCGACCCCCCACCGCACATCATCCAGCCCTTCGGTCGAGTGTGCGTCGGGGTTGACGACCAGCTTGAGACCGAGCTCGAGGGCACGGCGGGCCCACCGCCATTCGAGGTCGAGTCGGTAGGGACTGGCGTTGATCTCGACCGCCACCCCATGTCGAGCACACGCCGCGAGCACCTTCTCGAGATCGACTCGATATCCCGGCCGAGCCAGCAGGAGGCGGCCCGTCGGATGGCCGAGGACCCGGCACGCCGGGTGCGACACCGCACGCACCAATCGATCCGTCTGCGTCTCCTCCGCCAGGCGAAACGACGAGTGGACCGAGGCGACCACGTACTCGAGGTCCTCCTCGCAGCCTTCCGGGATGTCGAGGCTTCCGTCGGCCAGGATGTCCGCCTCGAGCCCCTTGACCACTCGGATGCCCTCGTTGGCGGCGTTGTACTCGTCGATACGTCTCCACTGGTCCCGCAAGCGATCGGCGCTGAGACCGTTGGCGTAGCTCGCCACCGGCGAGTGGTCCGCGACGCCGAAGAATTCCCAAGCGTGGTTCTTCGCGGCCGCCGCCATCGCCTCGACCGACGCCGCCCCATCAGAATCGGTGGTGTGATTGTGGAGCACGCCGCGCAGTTGCTCGAGCGAAACCAGCTCGGGTAGCTCGCCACGGGAAGCCCACCGCAGCTCATCACACCCTTCTCGGAGCTCAGGCGGCACCCATTGGCAGCCAAGGGCCTCGTAAATTGCGGCCTCGTCCGGGCACTCGAGCTGTTGGCCGTCCCGCCAGAGCCCCTTCCCGTCCAGTTTCTGGCCCCTGGCGGATGCCCTTTCAGCAAGCTCGCGGCTGTGGTCGTCGGAACCCGTTGCCCACAGAAGGGCCGCCGCGGCGCCGGCGGGCGAGGCAATACGAACCCGCACCGCGAGGCCCTCTTCCGTGCTCCCGCTGAACAGGCCGGGGGTGGTCATCTCGACATCCCGGAGCCGGACGGCAAGCGCATCACCAACCGCGGTTTCGTCGCCCGCAACGACCACGAGGTCGAGAGATCCTACGGTCTCACAGAGGCGACGGACCTCGCCCGCCACCGTGGCTTCTTCGACCCCCTCGACACTGCCGAGCACGACGGCCAGCTCTTCGGCACGGCGCCACGCCACGTTGATCAACCGCCGCTCACCCGCCGTGCGGGCGAAGCGGATGGACTCGATCAGCTGCTCCTGAGTCGTGGCCCCGAAGCCGGGCAGCTCGACGAGCCGATTCTCGCGACAGGCGTACTCGAGCTCGCCCAGACTCTCCAGACCCAGGTCCTGCCACAGCGAGCGCACCTTCTTGGGACCAAGCCCGGCGATCCCGAGCATCTCGCGAACACCCGCCGGGACCGCCTTCTCCGCCTCCTCCAGAACCGCGGGCTTTCGGCCGTCCACCAGCTGCTCGAGAATCGCCGCCGTGCCCTTGCCCACTCCCTTGAGCTCGAGGATCTCACCGCTCACCACCATCTCCGCGAGGTCACCCTCGATCCGTTCCACCGTTCTCGAGGCATTGGCCAGCGCGCGCACCCGGTGGACGTTTTCGCCCTGCAGCTCGAGAAGGGTGGCGATCTCCCTGAGGGTCCGAGCGGCGGTTTTGCGATCAAGGTTCATCTTTCTTCCAAACACAATAAATCGAGTATCATACCGTCTGCCTTCAAGCCATTTGGAGCCCCGTCATGATATATTCGACAGGGTTCAATGGGCTTTCTAGCACGTCTCCGATCAAGCCTGACCTACCCTATCGCAGCCACCCTGGTCCTTGTCACCGTGGTCCCGATGGTGTTGGTCGGACTGCTGCTGTCCTCATACAACCGGACCCACCTGGAAACCGTCGAAAAACGGTACCTGGGACGGCAAGCGGTGAGCCTGGCGGGCGAGATCTCATCCTTCATGTCCGGCCACCGAACGATACTCGCCAGCACGGCCCGGGCTCTCGAGGCAGCTGACAAGATCGACGTCGACAGCTTCGAGTCGCTTCTCCAGGGCATCGGCAGCCAGCCCGGCCGCGCGTTTGTCCACCTGCAGATCTTTCCCCGTACCGGTACCGGCGCGTACGTTCGCTCGCCGCAGCTCGTCCGGGAGACGAGAGATCTTCTCGACGATGCCATGGAGGCCGCCCACCACAGGGTGCTCGACGGCGAGCAGGTCGAAGAGATCATTTACGACGTACCGCAGGGAAAGGCGCCGATGGCCATGATGTCCTTTCCTCTGCGCTCCCGGGGCAGCGAGGTGTGGGGCTCGCTCCACGGCGTCCTCGATCTCAAACCCCTTCAGGACCAGCTTGGGGAGAACGTTTACTCGGGGCTGCTGGTGAGCGTGGTCGACGACGCAGGCGAGGTCGTGATCTCGTCGATCCCGAGCCTTCGCAAGGTGAGCCTCCTGGACTCACCTCTCATCCAGGGATTCCTCTACAGCCCACAGCGGATAACCCTGGCTTACGACCACCCAGTCGATGAGGATGCTGGCGAGGTCTTGGGGTCGATGGCCCCAGTCGGTTCATTCAATTGGGGCGTCCTCATGGAACGCCCGACCTCGGCGGCCTATGCGCCGGTGCGGGTCATGCAGGCGCGGACTATCTTGTCTACCGCGATCGCCGCGCTCATATCGCTCGGTATCGGTTTCGTCCTGAGTCGGCGGCTGATCAACCCGCTACAAAACCTCGCCGCCACAACCTCCCAGATCGCCGAGGGGAACCTCGCGGTCCGCGCGACGGTTCGCGGCGAAGACGAGATCGCCCTCCTGGGCAGCAACTTCAACGACATGGCCTCGAATATCGAGGCCCTGGTTCGCAAGCTCAAGCAGGCGCTCCGACAGAACCAGGAGCTCTTCCTCGAGACCATCCGCACCCTCGCCGCCGCGATCGACGCCAAGGACCCCTACACCCGCGGCCACTCGGAGCGAGTGAGCTCCTATTCGATGGCCATCTCGCGACACCTCGGACTCAACCAGGAAGAGGTCTTCAGGGTCCACATCGCCGCCATCCTGCACGACGTCGGCAAGCTCGGGATTCGCGAAAGCATCCTCAACAAGCCGGGGGGTCTGTCGGATGACGAGTTCGAGATCATGCGTCAGCACCCTGCGATCGGCGCCCAGATCATGAGCCCGATCCGGATGCTCAAGGACATCATCCCGGGGATCCGCAACCACCACGAAACCTGGGACGGTACCGGCTACCCGGATCATCTCGAGGGCGAGGAAATCCCGATGGTGGCGCGTATCATCGGCGTGGCGGACACCTTTGACGCGATGACCACCACCCGGCCCTACCAGCAAGCCATGACCCTGGAATATGTGCTCGCGAAGATGCGCTCGATGTCGGGATCGCGCTTCGACCCGGTCGTCGTGGAGGCCTTCATGGCCGCCGTCGAAGCCGGCGACATCAGCCCGCCCATGACCAACGTCGAGGAAACCGCATCAACGGAGGTTTCATGAAACCCTTGATCGCAGTTGCAGCCTGCGTCTCGATGATCGTGACGGCAGTGCTCTTTGGCTCGATCGCCTCCGCCGAGCAACCGCCGGCGGCACCCAAAAAAAAGAAGAAGGAACAGGCACCTTCAATCGATCCTCTCTACTCGCTCACACTGATGCGGCAGGGGCTGGTCTATATGCAGCAAGGTCGGTATGACGAGGCTCTCGAACGATTCAACGAGGCCGACCGGGTCGCACCCGGCAACGCCACGAACTACAACATGATCGGGCTCTGCCACCTGCGCAAGGCCGATTTCGATCAGGCACTGGAGAACTTCGACCAGGCCATTCGGATTCAGCCGGACTTCACCGACGCCCGCAACAACCGTGGGGCCGCCTATCTGGCGATGGGTCAAAACCACCTCGCCGAGGTTGATTTCGTGGCGGTGCTCGGGGATTCAACCTACCCGCATTTCAAACAGGTCCACTACAACCTCGGGCTGACCTACATGGAGCGTAACCGGCTGGGTGCGGCCGAAGATCACTTTCGCCGTGCGATCGCTCTCCCGAACCCTGTATATGACGCCTATATGAGGTTGTCCGAGCTCGCCCAGAGGCAAGGAGAGCTGGATCGATCGATCGCCTTGCTCGAAGAGGCGAAGCTCAATTTCCCCGAGCAGACCGAGGTATCGTTCGAGCTCGGCAAAGCACTCCTCCTCGCGGGTCGCGACGACGAGGCGCGGCCTTACCTCGAGAGCGTTATCGCGGACGAGCCGGATTCGGATTTCGCGGCCTCCGCCAAGACCCTGCTTGGCGCCAGCTAGCCGGCGAGACTGAATGCCTTTCAACTACCTGCTGACCAACTTGTTGGTCGATGTTCCCCAGGCGGTGGGGGCCATCTTTGTCGATCCCGAGGGGGAAGCCGTCGAGTGGGTGACTCGCCACAACGACCCTTTCGACCTCAAGGTCGAGGGCGCGTACCACAGCATTTTCATGCGCCAGCTCGACCAGGTGGCGACTTCCGTCGACGCCGGAACGATTGACTCCTTCGTGCTCGAAGGGAGCCGACTGGTCACGTTGACGCAGGCCCTCCCCCGCGGCTACTATGTGGTGCTCGTCGTGGATCGGAGTGGCTCCCGGGCACACGCCCTGCACCGGTTGCGCCGTGCGGCTGATGTCATCGCCAAAGAGATCGTCTGAGCTCGGCGCCGACCACAGAAGCAAACTCCAATCTCGACGGCACGGGGGTGTGATGGCTCGATCTCTGCTCGGAAAACTGAAGCGCGGTCTCTTCATGACCCACACCGAGTTCCTGGAAAAGGCGGGCGACGCGCTCCGCCGATCGGGACCGGTGGCACCCGACCACCTCGATCGCCTGGAAGAGGCCTTGATCGCCTCGGATGCCGGAGTCGAGCTCTCTCTCCGTCTGGTCGAAGCGCTCCGCGACCAGATCACGTCCGGTCGCATCACGACCGTCGAGGAGCTGCGGCCCGCCGTTCGCGAGCAGCTGCTGTCGCTTCTCAACGAGGCGGAGAAGGGCGCACCGGCCACTCATGGAAACGGGACGCCGCGAGTCACGCTCCTGGTCGGCGTGAATGGAACCGGCAAGACGACGACCGCGGCCAAGATCGCCAAGCGCAGGCAGGAGGCCGGCTCGACCGTGGTCCTCGCCGCCGCCGACACCTTCAGGGCGGCGGCGGTCGATCAGCTCAAGGTGTGGGCCGAGAGGGTTGGCGCACCGGTCGTCCATCAGCAGGAGGGAGCGGACCCGGCGGCGGTGGTCTTCGATGCGATCGCCTCGGCACGTTCAAAGGGCCTCGACGAGGTCCTCGTGGACACCGCCGGTCGACTCCACACGCGCAGCAATCTGATGAAGGAGCTGGAGAAGGTCATCAAGGTCGCCGCACGCGAGGTGCCGGGGGCGCCCCACGAGGTCCTGCTCGTTCTCGATGCCACGACCGGGTCCAACGGGATCGAGCAAGCTCGGAAGTTC
This sequence comes from Candidatus Sulfomarinibacter sp., assembly GCA_041560205.1. Taxonomy (GTDB): domain Bacteria; phylum Acidobacteriota; class Thermoanaerobaculia; order Thermoanaerobaculales; family Sulfomarinibacteraceae; genus Sulfomarinibacter. The sequence continues at coordinate 3,731 of JBFFBV010000093.1, read as the reverse complement.
GGCGCGGTCGCAGGCGTCACCGGCGTCGTCCTGACCAAGCTCGACGGCACCGCCAAAGGCGGGGTCATTCTGGCCATTGCCGATTCGCTCGGGCTCCCTGTACGATGGGTGGGTGTCGGTGAAGACGTCGATGACCTGCTGCCCTTCGAATCGGAAGATTTCGTGGATTCGCTGCTCGAGATCGATTCGGGAAACGCTCCACCACGAACTGCATAGGTGATGGACAACCAGAGGCGGGGTGCATGAGACCAACGGATCCGGGGGTACCAGAACAGGGGAACGGAGCTCCAGCCAACCCGAAACGGGTCGGGCCGGAGCCAGGCTCCATCCACTCGGGTCCACGCGACACCGACCTTTACTGGATGGAGCGCGCCCTCGAGCTTGCGGCCCGCGGGCGCTATGGCGCCTCCCCGAACCCGATGGTGGGCGCGGTCATCGTCGATGCCAAGGGCGAGCTCGCAGGTGAGGGATTCCACGCTGCCTTCGGCGGGCCCCACGCTGAGATCGTGGCCCTCGAGGACGCCGGCCAAAGGGCCAAAGACGGCACTCTCTATGTCACTCTCGAGCCCTGCGCGCATCACGGCAAGACGCCGCCGTGCACCGACGCCATCCTGGCGGCAGGCCTGCGAAGGGTGGTGGTGGCCCTCGCCGAACCAACGAGCGTGGCAGGAGGCGGCAACGAACGACTCCGAGCCGAAGGGGTCGAGGTCCACGAGGGGCCCGGCGCCGAACGATCGAGATCCCTCAACCGTCGGTGGCTTCACTGGGCTCGCTTCCACCGCCCGTGGGTCACCCTCAAGGCAGCCGTCTCTCTCGACGGTCGGGTCGCGACCCGCGAGGGTGAATCGAAGTGGATCACGGGCGAGGGCGCGCGTCATCGGAGCCTCGAACTGAGGGAAGAGCACGACGCCATTCTGGTTGGCGTCGAGACGATTCTCGCGGATGATCCGCAGCTGACGCGGAGGCTCGGGCTCAACCCTGTGAGGGGCTGGCGAAGGATCATCCTCGACTCGAAGCTGCGCACGCCATCCGAATCGATCGTCGTACAGCAAAACCCGGAGTGGACCCTCATCTATCACACGATCGAAGCAACAGCCGAGGACCGTCGGCGGCTCCGCGAAGCCGGAGTCGAGCTCGTGGAGCTCAGGGCGGGTGACGACAGGCGCGTCGACCTCGAGGCCCTCCTCGATCATCTCGCCCGACGAGAGGTCGCGGCGCTCTTGGTCGAGGGCGGTCCGACCGTCCACGGCTCGTTCAACGACGCGGAGCTGGTCGACGAGGTCGCGCTCTTCATCGCACCCTTCGTCATCGGCGGGAAAGGGCCGTCAGCAGTTGCGGGGCGCGGCATCGCGACCCTTGAGGCCGCGCAACGGCTGATCTTCGAGGACATCGACCGCCACGGCGAGGATCTCGAGGTCCGGGCCGTGCGGCCGGAGGAGGCCGATGTTCACGGGGCTGATTGAGACCGTCGGCGCCGTCGAGGATCTCAGGCGCTCGGGTGGCGGCGCACAGCTCGCGATCTCCGCACGGTGGGCCGACGGAGACCACCCGAAGGAGGGCGACAGCGTGGCCGTCAACGGCGCCTGTCTGACCGCAGTCAACCCAAGCGCCGCCGGTTTCAAAGCCGACCTCTCGCCGGAAACACTCGCGAAGACTCTCCTGGGGCGTCTCGGCAAGGGCGACGTGGTCAACCTGGAGCGCGCACTCAAGCTCGGCGATCGCCTCGGCGGCCACATCGTCCAGGGCCACGTCGACGGAGTGACCAGGATCCTCTCCATCAGACCTGAAGGAGATTTCCAGACCTGGCGCCTTTCCCTGCCCTCGGATCGCGCGAGCGAGGTGGCGCTCAAGGGCAGCATCGCCATCGACGGCGTCTCTCTCACCGTCGCCGGCCTCGGAAGGGACTGGTTCGAGGTCGCCCTGATCCCGGCAACTCTCGAGGCGACGACACTTGGCAAGCTGCGCAATGGCGCCAGCCTCCACCTCGAAACAGATGTCCTCGCCAAATATGTGGCGAAGAACCTCGGCGGCGGCAAATCCTCGCCTCTCGACGAGATGTTCGGCGGTGGCGATGCGTAGGATCGAGCCCGCCTACCCCGACCTCTTTCCGGTCACTCACGTGCTCCGCCCGGGCTACATGCCAGGTCAAAAGGTGAGCCTCGATCCGATCAAGCTCGGAGTCGTGTGGGAAGACGCACCGGTCCGGATCCTCCCCGCCGAGGGATCGGTTCCCCGCGAACCGTTGCGAGCGATGGTCTTCGCCCGGGTCGCGGCGGAGCGGCAGGAGATCTTCCACCGCCTTCTCGAGCGCGGGAGCTACGCGCTCGTGGTCCTCGACGACCCCGAGCTCACGCCCTCTGATCTCGGCCTCGATGCCTTCGACGAGAACCCGAGAGTCACAATCCTGCTGCCGCTCCTCCCCTTTCCGCTCAGCAACGGCCTCCAGCTTCCCGAGGCGTGGAGCCAGGGCGTCTGGGGCGCAGTGCTCGGTCTCTTTCCTTTTCCCGGTGCCGGAGCCGAGGTGGAGCGACGTATCGAGCATCTCAAGAAGGCGGGAGCCCGCTTTGCCGTCACCGCGCCGCTGCTGCTCACCCCGAAAGACCGCCACCGGATCCTCGACGGCTGCGAGGGCACCGGGATCGAGGACGAGCTCGAAAACGCGCTCTTCCACGCGGACGTCAGCCGCGGCTTGCACGCCCTCGAGCGAACGGCCGGCGTCACGCTGCAAGCTGTCGGGATGGACCCCTTCGTTCCCTGCATGGTTCCGCACGGTCAGGAACCGAACGCCGTGCGTACAGCCGCAATGCTGCGGTTGTGGGCCCGCCGCCTCGACCAGTGCCACGAGGAGAGCTCGTGGGGTTGGCGTCTCCGCCGGGCCGCGGCCGCGCTCGACAAGCTGCCCAATGATCCCGCCACCCTCGCCATGGAGGATAACCTCCGTATCATCCCGGGATTCGATCCGTGGGTCGAGAGCTTTACCCGCGCCGTCTGGTACGGCGGCGAGCCGCTCGACTCCGCGTGGCGGCTGTGGTCCGGTCTCGACGGCGAGCCCGATGAAGCCGGCGAAACGAAAATGAAGAGCAAGAAGAAATAATCGGGGAACAGACCTGGAGCGATTCGGGTTGCATTCAGTCAAAGCCACACGACACAGGGGGACACGATGCCAGAAACGGTCTTCAAGAAAATTACCGTCACAGGATGTTCAACCGACAGCTACGAAAAGGCGATCGAAACCGCCGTCGAAAAGGCCTCGCAGAGCCTCCGCGGCCTCTCCTGGTTTGAGGTCAAGGAGTTCCGCGGCGGAATCCGCGATGGCGCCTTGGAGTACCAGGCCACCATAGAAGTCGCATTCAAGATTGATGAATCACCCTGAAACTCGATACCGATCACCTAGCCGATCAGCTCAAGTAAAGAGTAAAGGGTTAAGGGTCAAGAAGTCTCTCGACCGGCAAGACCGACTTGACTCTTAACTCTTCACCCTTAACTCTCCTTGGATGACGTCGCGGCAGGAGTCGCGCTTACGAGCTGGACATCACTTGAATCTCGTTGCCTTTCACGCTACTATCCGCCGCGCGTGGGGCCGTAGCTCAGTTGGGAGAGCGCAGCGTTCGCAATGCTGAGGTCGTGGGTTCGATCCCCATCGGCTCCACCAAAAACTCCAATTCGCCGCCCTCGCGGGCGGCTTGTTTCCTTTCCGGTTCCGTCGTTCGGGATCTCACCCTGGGTTGCTC
>JBFFBV010000092.1:0-19448 GCA_041560205.1 Candidatus Sulfomarinibacter sp. | reverse complement strand
GGCTCCATCAGGCCGGGAATCACGGGCGCGCCGGCGTCACGGGCGAGCTTGCGGGACTCGGTCTTCGAGCCCATCACCCGCATCGCGGCCGGTGGAGGACCGACCCAGATCAGCCCGGCCGCCCCGACCTTTTCCGCGAATTCCGCATTCTCTGCCAAGAATCCATAGCCGGGGTGGAGGAGCTCGGCGCCGCTTTCGGCGGCCGCGGTCAGGAGCTTGTCCATGTCGAGGTAACTCTGGGCGGCCGGCGCCGGGCCGATCGGGTAGCTCGAGTCGGCCATCAGCACGTGCGGCGCGAGGCGATCGACCTCCGAGTAGACGGCGACCGTCCCGATCCCCATCTCGCGGCAGGCACGGATGATACGGACTGCGATCTCGCCCCGGTTCGCGATGAGCAGCTTCACAGCGGGATGTTCCCGTGCTTCTTTGCCGGCATCGTGTCCCTCTTGGTCTGCAGCATGGCAAAGGCCGAAACCAGCTTGCGGCGCAGGACACGCGGCATGATGACCTCGTCGATATAGCCCTTCTCGGCGGCCACGAAGGGGTTGGCGAAGAGCTCCTGGTACTCCTCCACTCGTTGTGTCCGCTCGATCTCGGGATCATCGGCATTCTTGATCTCGTTGCCGTAGAGGATGTTGACTGCCCCTTGCGGGCCCATCACCGCGATCTCGGCGGTTGGAAACGCGAAGTTGAGGTCGGTGCGAATGTGCTTCGAACCCATCACGCAATAGGCGCCGCCGTAAGCCTTGCGCGTGATCACGGTGACCTTCGGAACGGTCGCCTCGGCAAGCGCGAAGAGGAGCTTCGCCCCGTGGCGGATGATGCCTCCCCACTCCTGCTCGGTGCCGGGCAGGAAGCCGGGAACGTCCTCGACGATCCACAGCGGGATGTTGAAGGCGTCACAGAAGCGAACGAAGCGCGCTCCCTTGACCGACGCATTGATGTCGAGAACACCCGCCAGGTGGGCCGGTTGATTGGCGATCACGCCGACGCTTCGACCACCGAGCCGGATGAAACCGACCACGATGTTCTTCGCGTAGTGCTGGTGGACCTCGAGGAACTCTCCCTCGTCGGCCGCCCAACGGACCAGCTTGGTGATGTCGTAGGGCTTGTTGGGGTCCGAAGGCACGAAGTCGTCGAGCTCCGGGATCTCACGAACGAGCGGGTCCTCGGTGGCCGCGACCGGTGGACGTTCGGCGTTGTTCGAAGGGAGGTAACCCAGGAGCTTCCGGATGGTCGCCAAACACTCGGTGTCTCCGGGTGAGGCGAAATGTGCGACCCCGGAAACCGAGTTGTGGCTCATCGCGCCACCGAGCTTTTCCTTGGTCACTTCTTCGTGGGTCACCGTCTTGATGACTTCGGGCCCGGTGACGAACATGTAGGAGGTGGTCTCGACCATGAAAACAAAATCGGTGATGGCCGGCGAGTAGACGGCGCCACCCGCGCACGGCCCCATGATGGCCGAGATCTGGGGGACGACCCCTGAGGCGAGGGTGTTGCGGAGAAAGATGTCCGCGTAGCCGGCGAGCGAGGCGACCCCCTCCTGGATCCGCGCGCCGCCGGAGTCGTTGAGACCGACCACCGGCGCGCCAACCTTCATCGCCAGGTCCATGATCTTGCAGATCTTGGCGGCGTTGGCCTCCGAGAGCGACCCCCCGAAGACCGTGAAGTCCTGGGCGAAAACAAAGACCGGACGACCGTGAACGCGTCCGTGTCCCGCAACCACACCGTCACCCGGAGTCTTCCGATGCTCCATCCCGAAATCGGTGCAGCCGTGCTCGACCAGCGCGTCCATCTCCTCGAAGCTGCCCTCGTCGAGGAACTGCTCGATCCGTTCGCGGGCAGTGAGCTTCCCCTGCTGGTGTTGCCGGTCGATCTTTTCCTGCCCACCTCCGGCGCGATTGGCGTCCAAGCGCTGAGCTAACCGATCGACAACCTCGCGGCTCATTCACGTCCCCCTTCGGTTCCGAGCATTCTACCGCGGACTCGATTCCAACCCGCAGAGGCGCAGGTACCATGGCGCATGCGCCAGACGCCTCGCTTTGAGACCCCAATCGATCCGAAGTGGCTGCAGCTGCTTGCGGAGCGCTGCACGGATCTGCGTGGGGGCGGCGCTCGATTCGAAGACCTCTACCTCGAACAACGGCTCGAGACGCGCGTCGTCGCCTCCGCCGGCGAGCTGCAGGTGGAATCGTGCCGACTCGAGGGCGCGGCCGCGAGATGGCGATCTCCGTCGCGGTTGGTGCTGCACGCGCGCACCGGAATCTCGACGCCAGCCATCGCAGAGCTCCTCGCCCGTCAGGCGGACCGGGTCACGCTTCCCCCCTCACGGCCGGCACCCGGGGCCGAGATGGACCCGCCGCGAAAGTGGATGGAGTGGGCGTGCGAGATCACCTCGAGATTGGCGCCGGCACCGTCGGTCGTGCGTTTCCTGAGCCGTCGCGCCGCGGTAGTGCGAGACTCCGGCTGGGTCGGTGTCGCAAGCGCGCCCTTGGTGCGTGTCGAGCGTTCGGACGACCAGCCCATCGCTCTCCTCGCGGTCTGGGGGCACCCGCAGCTCGGCCACTGGCTCTCCGAGGTGCTGGAGCCACGACCGTCGAAATGCTGGGAGCCGGAGCCCGGCACCCGTCTACCTGTGCTGCTCACCGCGGGCACGGCAGGAACCCTCCTCCACGAGCTGATCGGCCACCTGGCCGAGTCCGATCTCGTCGCGATCGGTTCATCCCCCCTGGCCCGCCTCATGGGTGCGACCATCACGGCGACGACGCTCGAGATTATCGATGACCCGACGCGTGCCGATCTTCCCGGGTATTTCAACCACGACGACGAAGGTGTCGAGGCGCGACCGGTGCCACTCGTCGAGTCCGGCCGCCTGCAGCGCTTTCTGTGCGATCGGGAGGGCGCGAGGCAACTCGGCGGTGAGCCTGGCCGCGGACGGCGCGCCGACTGGAACAGACCACCTGTGACACGGCAATCAAACCTCATCGTGGCACCTGGGAAGTTCCTGCCGGAGGAGCTCGAGTGCGACCTCGAGCACGGCCTTGTGGTGACGCGGATCGGCGGAGCGACCGTCGACCCCCTTTCGGCCCGAACGGTCCTGCGGGTGGAGCGCGGGTGGGAGCTGCGACATGGCCGACGGCGAAGGCCCCTCGCGCCCTGTGAGCTCACCGGAGGGGCTCTCGAAATCCTTGCCGGGATCGACCCTCGGATTGGCTCCGACCCGACGGCCGACTGGCGCCTGGGCTGGTGCGTCAAAGACGGCGCGCCCCTGGCCACGGGCTCCGAGTCCCCTTCCTTGATCGTCGAAGGCCTCGAGGTCCTGTGATGGGTGTCGACGATTATCTCGATCGTCTCAACGCCGCCGCCGAGTCGGCGCGGATCGAGCTCGAGACCCGGCCAAGCGAACGCTGGGAGTTCTTTGCCAAGGCCTCCTTCACGCGCGAGGTCGCGGTGACCCCTGGAGCCCCTCTCGATGTCATCGAGGTCGAAGAGACAGGGGTGGCGGTTCGCTCATGGCGAGACGGACGGTCCGGTTTCGCGGCAGCATCCGGTCTCGAGGGCGAGGCCGCGCGAAGGGCGGCCGAAGGCGCGCTCGCGACCGAGCTGCCGGTGCCAACGGATCCGCTTCCCCCACACCGCCGGCTCGGGACCACCGATATCCGGCCCGCACGGCCGTTGCCGCCGACCGGATGGGCGGGTCATGTCGGCGAAGAGCTGGGCCGGGCGCTGGCCGAACGCGCCGGCGGACACCTCCGTCTCCGCCGCACGGTGATCCAGGAGGGAGCTTTCGCGTGGATCCTGGCCACCGGCGACGGTTGGGTGGCGCGGCACGAGGACACCGGCAGCTCTCTTCTGGCTGAAGTCGAGCTCGTCGGCGAGCGGGGCGGCATCTGGCGCGACTGGCTCCACATCGCAGACACCCGGGTCTTCGACACCGATGCCGCAGCGGCGCAGGTCTCCGACCGGGCCCTCCTCACCCGGGGCCGAGTCGCTACCGATTCCGGCCTCCGCGATCTCATTCTCCACCCCGAGGTCTCCGCCCAGCTGCTCGCCTCGATCGCCCCGCTCTTCCTGGCGACCGCCGAAGACCGAGACCCTCTTCCGGAAATCCTCGATGGCGAAGGCCGCCTGGCGGCGTCCGCCTTGACCCTGGTCGACGATCGTACCGACCCGGACGCCCCGATCACCGGCCCATGTGACGGCGAAGGGCTCCCGGCCACCCGCACCCTGCTGGTCGACGAAGGTGTCCCGCGCCACCGCCTCGCGTCGTACCGTGATGCCGCCCGTTTCTCCGAGACCTCCCGTGGCGGAGCCCTCAGGATCTCCTATCGCGACTACCCGCAGACCGGAATCGCCAACCTGCAGACGGTGACCGGAAGCGGCGTCGCACCGGCAGAGCTCTTGGGGAGTGCCGATCGAGCTCTCTATCTGTTGCGCCCGCTCGCCCCGGTCGGCTTCGAAGCGGCGACCGACACCTACCGCATCATCGCCTCCGGCGTCTGGCTGGACGGTCGAACGGTTCGGGGGTGGCACCCGGTGGTGGAGCTTCGCGGAAGTCTCGGACGGCTCCTGCGGCGTATTGAAGCGGTCGGCACCGATCTGCGGTGGTTCCAGACCAGCCGCGGCTTCATCGGAGCGCCCTCCATGCTCATCCGCCGCCAGCCTGTCGTCGGGTAACAGAAGAGCGGGCGGCGGTCACGAGCGCCGAGTTGTGAGTTGAGAGTTTTGAGTTATGAGTTTCCGTCCACCCTCTCGAGAAGCCTCGGCATCAGCACGCTCAACGGAGGTGCCTGGCACCCGACATGATGTTGTCCTCAACCTCATGTCGGCGTGCCTGGCATCCTCTCGGGAAGTGCGAAATTGGGCTGAATTGTGCTATCTTATGCCACCTTTGGCGCCGAAATACGCCAGGGGCGGGAGGATTGCGATGGAAGTAGGCATCATGGGGCTGGCGGCGAGCGGTAAGTCGACCGTCTTCGGTCTGCTCACCGGTCACGACCCCAAGGCATCCACGGTACGCCACGGTTCCGTCCAGGTCGGCATCGCCCGGGTTCCCGACCCCCGCCTCGACGCGCTCAGCGCAATGTATCGGCCGGAAAAGACCACCCCCGCTTCGGTGCGCTACGTGGACGTGCCGGGCATCCCGGAGGAGCATCGACGCGAGGCGGCCTTCAACCTGCCGGAGCTTCGCGCGGTCGACGCGCTCATGGTGGTTGTGAGAGCTTTTGAAAACGGGGCCGTGCCTCACCCCTTCGCTACGGTCGATCCGAAGCGTGACCTCCGACACATCGAGGAAGAGTTCATCCTCCAGGATCTGATGATCGTGGAGAAACGCTTGGACCGCATCCGGCGCGACCTCGCCAAGCGAAGGGTGCCGGATCTCGAGCGAGAGGCCGAAGTGCTCGGCCGGTGTCAGGCGGTGCTCGAAAACGACGGACCGCTCCGCGCGCAAGCCTTTGACCCGGAGGACGAGAAGATCCTTCGCGGGTTTACCTTCCTCTCCCTCAAACCGGTGCTCGTCGTGCTCAACACGGATGAGGACCGGGTGTCGGAGGCTGAGTTCTCGAGTGAGGACTGGGCCGACTGGGCCGACACTCCCAGCGTCGCCTTCACCCGCGTCTGCGCGACCCTCGAGCGCGAGCTCGCTCAGCTCGAAGGCGCGGACGCAGAGGAGTTCATGGCGGAGTACGGCATCGAGGATCGCGCGCTCGACCGCGTGATCCGCGAATCCTATCGCCTGCTCGGCTCGATCTCGTTCTTCACCGTGGGCTCGGACGAGTGCCGTGCCTGGTCAGTCCGCACCGAGACTCCGGCCGTGGAGGCGGGCGGAGTGATCCACAGCGACATTCAACGCGGTTTCATCCGCGCCGAGGTGGTGCCGCACGACGCACTGCTCGAGGCCGGCTCGCTCGCCGCCTGTCGTCAGCTGGGCGCTCTGCGGCTGGAGGGCAAGACCTACCCGGTTCAGGACGGCGAGGTGGTCCACTTCCGTTTCAACGTCTGAAAAGCGGTTCGAAGCGAGGCGTTACGAGAACACAGCCGCGACGACCGGCGGGTCGGAGCGACGAGGGACAAGGCGAGCCTCGTTCGAGGTACTCTCGACCGCCGGCACGCCGTAGGGAACGACGTTCGGCTCCCCGGCGGAGCCAAGCTCGCCGACGGCTTCGGGCGTCGGCTGTGGGGCGCGCCGGGGCGCCTTGGGCCGCGGTGGCGGCGCCGGTTCCCCCGGGGTCGGCGTCGGCTCGACACCTTGTGGAACGCTTTCCTGTGGCTCCGTTTGGGGTGGCGACACCTCCGGCATTGGCATCTCCTCCACCTCGGCAGCCGGCTCCGACTCGTGCCGCCGCTTGACCGAATCGATCTCGTCGGGCTCGAGGTACGGCATCGGTAGCGAGCCTTTGAATCGCCGGCGGTCCTGATCCATCAGGCCGACGCCGAGCACGAGCTGAGAGGACATGACCTCCGGGTTGACCTTGGGATCGGCCAGCTCCGGCGCGAACTTGAGGGCCCGGCGGTAGTAGTGCATGGCGTCCGAGCTGTGCCCGAGCTGCTCCTCCAGCAGGCCGAGGTAGAAGTTGCACCAGCCATGGCCGGTGAGCTTTTTCAGGCAGCGCTTGTACGCCTGCCTGGCGTTGTCGAGGTTCCCTTCGCTGTGCTCCACCAGGCCGATCCGGAACCACGCCTCGTAGAAATCGGCATCGAGATCGAGGGCCCTCTTGAAATAGCGCACGGCGTCTTTGGGATAGCCGCGATAAAAGAGCATCGTGCCGAGATCGACGAGGGCTGGAGCCTCGAGCTCGTCCCGTTCGGCTCGTTCCCAATACTCGCGGATGGCCTCGTCACCGGGGTCGTCCGCCACCAGCCAGCGCACGAACATGGGCTCGCCGGCAACCGCCACGAGGACCACCGACATCCCGAGGACCACCAACACAAGCATGCCGACGCCAGACTGCTTCGAGCCACTCGCCATCCCTCGTCTACCCCTTTTTGATCTTTTTCGCGACGACCCTGACCTTATCACCTTCGACCTGGAGGTCGAATCGGACCTTTCGGCCGAGCCGCTCCTCGATCCGTTCGCGCTGCTCGGCGATCTGCTTGTCGAAGGTCGCCCGATCGACGCCCACATCGAGCCCGCGCTCGGCCTTGGCGGCATGGTAGCGGTCGAAGAGCGAACCCTCTTCGGCCTGGTTTACGGTTTCCGCCGCCGCAACGTTTGTCGTCACCGACCGGCGAAGCTCGGAATCGGTGTGGGGCTTGATGCTCCGCCCCTCCTCCCGCTCGCGGAGCATTCGTTCCCAGTTTTGCGAGTAGGTCATGAAACGGTGTTGGAGCTGTTCGATCCGAAACTGCTCGGCGCGACGGTTGACAGTCTGCTCGCTCAGCATGCGGATGCGCCGGTTGATGCGCTCTTTCTCCTCCTGGGGCGGCACCCGGTCCACGCCGGAGAAATATCTCTCCCACTTGCGGATGTGCTCCTGCAGCGCCCGTTCGAGGATCGCGATCTGTTCGATCAGCTCCATCCCTGCCTCCAGACGGTCGAACGCCGGAAAGCCGACACCCTCGGTAGGCTAGAATACCTCCCGTGACATCCGATTATCGGCGCATTCCAGCGATTCATCGCCTCCTCGACCTCCAGGCCATCCGGGCCGCAATCGACGAGTACGGCCATGCTCCGGTCATGGAAGCGTGCCGTGTCGCCGTCGACCGGCTCAGGCAGAGGGTGAGCGCCGGCGAGGTTTCCGGGCAGGAGATCGATCCGGCCGCCGAGGCCCTCGAGGGCGAGATTCTCGACGCGCTCCGCACCGGTGCCGCCAGCTCCTATCCGGCGGTGATCAATGCCACCGGCGTGCTCCTGCACACCAACCTCGGCAGGGCGCCGCTCCCGCAACGCCTTCCGCCATCCCTCAAATCATACCTCGCCCTCGAGTACGACGTTGGTGAGGGGCGTCGCGGCCAACGATTGGCGGCTCTTGCCGACCGAATCGCCAGGGTCTGCGGCACCGCCGGTGCGGTGATGGTCAACAACAACGCCGCCGCACTCTTTCTCATCCTCAAGGCGCACGCCGATCAGCGGGAAGTGATCGTTTCCCGCGGCCAGCTGATCGAGATCGGCGGCTCCTTCCGTCTGCCCGATGTGATGCGGGCCTCGGGGTCGAGGCTGGTCGAGGTGGGTTGCACCAACCGCACCCACCTCCGTGACTACGCCGCCGCGATCAACCAGGACACCGCGGCAATTCTCGTCGCACACCAATCCAACTTCAGGATTGTCGGCTACACCACCGAGCCGACCATTGGTGAGCTGGCGGACCTCGCGCATGCCCGCGGTCTACCCCTCGTCGTGGACCAGGGTTCCGGCGCCCTCCACGACCTCAGCCGTTGGGGATTGCCACACGAGCAGACAGTCCCGGAGCTGCTCGAGGCGGGCGCCGACATCGTGTGCTTTTCCGGTGACAAGCTCCTGGGTGGTCCGCAGGCAGGCCTGATTGTCGGCCGGGCCGAGTGGGTCGAGCCGCTCGCCCGACACCCGCTGTACCGGGCGCTGCGGCCGGACAAGACCGCGATCCTGACCATGGAGGCAACGCTCCAAGCCCACCACAGCGGTCATCTCAGCAACATCCCGCTCTACGAAATGCTCGAAACGCCCATGGATGCGCTCAATGGCCGCGCCCGGCGCCTCGGCCGCCGCCTGCGCGCCCGCGGGGTGCCGGTGAGTGGGCGCGCGACGCGGGCGGCTCTTGGCGGCGGCACGACCCCCGAGGAGACCATGCCGAGCTACGGGCTCGGCCTCGCCGGCGGTCAGGGCCTCGCCGACCGGCTCCGTGCACAAAAACCCCCGGTGGTGGCGCGCATCGAGGACGACCAGGTGGTGCTCGATCTCCGGACCGTGTTCCCCGACCAGGACCGGAGCCTCGAGGAGGCGCTGGCGGCCGCTTACAGCGGACTCCAGGCCAACCAGGACGAGGGCGCGTAGAGCCAGACGATCACCGCCAGGGCCAAAAACGAGCCGAAGGGGAGCTCGGTCTTCCCCGAGCCCCGACCCGCAGCCATCAAAGCGAGGCCCACGAGTGCGCCTATGATCGATCCGAGGACCAGCACACCGATGACGCCGCGTAGACCGACGACCGCGCCGATCGCAGCCAGGTACTTGACGTCGCCCCAACCCATGCCTTCGATTCCTCGCCATAGCTTGTAGAGGACGATCACCAGGGTCGGCAGCAGGGCGCCAACAGCTGCGCCCACCAGGCTGTCGAGCCACCAGGTGTAGCCACCGAGGGCCGAGCAGACGAGCCCGAAGACGATCGACGGATAGGTGAGGACGTTGGGGAGGATTTTGAAATCGAGATCGATGAGGCCGAGAGCGAGCGACACCCAGGCGAAGATCGCCATCTCGAATGCGGTCACGCTGAGACCCCAACGAGCCAGCGCGGCCACCGCCAGGACACCGCTGGTGAGCTCGACCATCGGATAACGCAGAGATATCGGCGCCTTACAGGCGCGGCAACGGCCGCGCAGCACGAGCCAGGAATAGAGTGGGATGTTGTCGTACCAATTGATCGGGATCGAGCAGGCCGGACAGGAGGATGGCGGCGTCCGCAGGATCGACATCTCCCGCGGGAGCCGATAGATCAGCACATTGAGAAAGCTCCCCACGACCGCGCCGAGGGCGAAGGCGTAGGTCATCAGGAAGGGCTGTTCGAAACCATCCATCTGTAAAGATCCTCCTGGTGTTTCACCATCAATCCCCGGTCGAAATCCTCGAGGCCCTCACGCGCCGCCGTTCCCATCCGCTTCCGCAGCTCCGGGTCTTCGAGCACCCTGCAAATCCCATCGGCCAGCTTTTCGATCTCACCCGCAGCGGCGAGATAGCCGTTTTCGTCCGGGTGCACGACCTCGACCGTCCCGTCGACCGCCGTCGCCACCACCGGCACCCCGGCCGCCAGCGACTCGACCACCGAGCAGGGCAGACCCTCGTGGCGCGAGGTCAGCACGGACACGGTGGTGGCGGCCAAAAGCCCCGGCACGTCGTCCCACCACCCGCTGAAGACCATCCGGTCGGCGACCCCGAGCTCGCGCGCGAGATCTTCGGCCGCCTGCCGCAGTGGGCCGTCGCCGACCATCACGAACCAGGTGGTCGGTTGCCTCTCGGACACCGCGGCGGCGACTCGTACGAAGTCGAGCGGTGCCTTCTGGGGCTTGAAATTGCCGATCTGGGTCACCAGTGGTCTGCCCTCGGGCACTCCGAGACGCTGACGCGCTGCGGCGCCATCGCCGGTGGTACGAAAGCGATCGAGATCGATCGCAGCGCGAATGACGCGGGTCCTCTCGGGATCGAAGAGCCCCATTTCGACGCCGAGACTGCGATCCGCCTCCGACACCGTCACGAACTGATCGGTGCAACGGGCCATCAATTTCTCGGCCGCCTTGAACAGGGCCCTTTTGGGCGCCGACTGCAACGGGGTGAAGCCGAAACCGTGCACCGTGTGAACCGCGGGCACCTTTTCGAGCCGGGCCGCCAGCCGGCCCAGGATCCCCGCTTTCGACGAGTGGGTGTGGACGACCTGGGGCCGGAAGGACCGAATCGCGGAGCGGAGCGAGCCGAGCGCACGGAGATCCGAAAACGGCGCAATCGGCCGCACCAAGGTCGGGATCGGAAAGCGCTCGAGATCCGGGACCGCGGCCGCCTCGTCATCGAGAATGTCTCCCGGTCCCCAGGCGAGAGCGACGGCGAAGACCGCACGGTCGAGCTCGCGGGCGGTGTGGAGGACGACCCGTTGCGCACCGCCGAGCTCGAGCCGTGTGATGGCCAGCAGGACGCGAATCGGCGTCGAATCGGTGGCCACTGCAGGTCTACTCGCCGCCGCCAAGACGCCGCGCTGCGGTCATGCCGTCGAGGATGGCGTCCTCCATGGCGGAATACTTCCATTCGGCCCAGCGGCCGGAGAGCATCACGCCGTGGTCCCGTAGATAATGTCGCAGGGTCGCTACCGCCTCCCGCCGCGGGTGGTCGAAGACCACGTAGGCGGGATCGAGGACGGTGACCCGGCGCACCCGCACCGCCTCCTCCTCGAGAAGGCCGGCTCCAACCAAGGCCCCCTGGGCACCGGCTGCGATCGACTCCACGTCGCCCCCGCCCGGGTCCAGGCTGACCTCCACTGAGACGGTGTGACATCCCGCGGGCGCGAGATCGCCGTGATTTGAGGGGAAGCCCACCCGATAGAAGGAAAGCTCGGGGTCGGGAAAGTACAACCAGTGCTGATCGGTCGGCGCGGGACCCTCGACTCCGAGCGCGAGGTTGAGGACTCTCACCCAGCGGAGTGCGCCGCGCGCCGACGCGATCTTCTCGGGGAGCGGATCGACCACACTGTCGATCAAAGCGGGCAACGAGATCGTCGACAGGAGCTTCCGCCACTCGATCCTTTCCCCGTCCGCGAGCTCCACCCAGCGCTCGCCGAGGTGGACGCGGGAGACCTCTCGCTCGAGCTCGAGGGAGCTCAGGTGATCGGCAACTCCCTTCGGCAGCAAGCTGATTCCGCCCGTGGCGGGATATCGAAAGGTCGCGTTGTACCCCACCCGCCCGTCGTGCAGGCCGAGCGCGCCGTCGATCACCTCTTCGAGCTTCGGTTTGGGCACGTAGCGCCCTACCCAGTCGAGGCTGAGCTCCTCCGGCCGGGCGCGGTAGAGCTTCGAGTTGTAGGGGAAGAAGAAGTGCTCCGCCAGACCATCACCGAATCTCTCGAGCACCCACTCCCGGAAATCGGTGGGCTCGGCGCTCGCGTTCTCGGCCCACGCTCGCACGAAACCGATCAGGCAATCGCGCCGGACCTCGGGTGCGAGCCCATGGGTGTTGATCTGGACCGGATAGGGGGTCGCCTTCCCGCCAATCACCACCGCCGCTCGCCGTTCGTGGACCTCGAGGCGCGACCACAGGCCGAGCACGTCCAGATAGGCCTCGGTCTCCGGCCGAGCGACGTGGAGCAGGTGTCCGGTGTAGTCGAAGACAAAACCGTCTTCCGAAAGACTCCGGCATGCGCCGCCCGGCTCGGACTCGCGTTCGAGAACCCTTGCTGGAGCTCCCGCCCGTTCCAGCTGCTCCGCGGCCACCAGACCGGTGAGGCCGCCGCCGACGATCAGGACCGGCTCCATCACGATTCCATCGGCACCATTGCCAACCAGATCAGAAGACCCATGGCCGCGAGGCCGACAACCGCGGTCACGATGAGCGTCGCAACGGGATCGAGGAAGAGCACCACCAGCCCGATCGCACCGAAGACCACCGCCACCGCGTAGCTGACGACCACCGTGCCCGCCGTCCAGCCGTCGAGCCGTTTCCGCACCCGCAGAGGGAAGTGGTCAGGACTGCCGTAGTAGATCTTTCGCCCAGCCTTGATTCGGAGCACCGTCACATAGGCGGTGTCGATGATCGGCACGGCGAGGATGTAGAGCGGCGCCAACCAGCCGAGAGGGTTGTGCTGCGTGTAGTCCATCACCATCGCCAGCGCGCCGAGCGTGAGACCGATGAAGAGGCTTCCGCAGTCACCGAGATAGATGGTGGCCGGGTAGAAGTTCGAGCGAAGGAAGCCGAGCAGCGCCCCGATCAGGGCAACGGTGAATGCGGCCACCATCAGGCGACCGTTGAGCAGCGCCACCACCAGCAGGAAGGTCGCGGAAATGATCGCCAGCCCACTCGCGAGGCCGTCCATGATGTCCACGAGATTGAAGGCGTTGGAGAGCCCGACCAACCACACCACGGTGACCACGATCCGCAGCCACCAGGGCATGATCGCCACCTGCACCATGATCCCCGACTTGATGAGCACGAAGACCGCGACGACCTGGCCAATGGCCTTCGGCTTCGGCGTCAACGCGCCGAAGTCGTCAATCAGACCGACCGTCATGACGATGGTCGAGGCGAGCAACAGTGCGAGCAGATCCTGGTCGAACTCGAAGGTCATACCGATGGAGAGGAGAAAGGCGATGAAGACCGCCAGCCCCCCGAGGTAGGCCACCGGCTGCCCGTGGTTCTTCAGCGCGCCGTCGGGCCGGTCGACCACTCCGAAGCGCAGCGCCGCCTCTCGCGCCATCGGCGTGCCGACGATGGCGAGGAAGTAGGCGAGGAAGAACCCGAGGATGAGGCGGATCGTCATGGGAGCTCGTGCAACCTCCGTCGGCGGTTTCGCCCTCGGCTCTGCCACTCGCGCAGCACCATCGGCCACCGCCGCCGAAGGTGTCCGAGGAGGGCCGGTCGGCGTGCGGCGCCGGCCGCCACCAGACCCAAATCCCATATCAAGAGTAGAGGCAGGCGCGGGAGGAGATCAAGGGGGTGGAGATGGCGGATGAGCGTCATCCACCGGTTGCTGAGGATACAGGCCTCGAGCTCCGGCGTTCTTCGCCACCTCAGCGGACCTTCGCCGACAGCCGCACCGGCGCCGCGGCGATGCCTCCCGACAGCGTCCGGGCAGCTCTGGATACGCCATCCCCTGTTGACCAGCCGCCAGCCGAGCTCCAGATCCTCCCAGAAGCAGAAGTAGTGCTGCGCCCACGGCCCGTGCTCATCCGCGATCGCGTCCAAGGCCTCGCGGCGGTACACCGCCAAGGCGCCGCAGGCGGCGAGCACCTTCGTCGGTTGCTCGAGCTCGGGAGTGAGCCGGGCACCGTAACCCCGGTCTTCGACCTCCAGAGTCCAGCCCTTGAGAAGCTGACCGGCCGAATCCACCGTCACGTCGTCCGATCGCATCAGCAGCGGGGCGACACCCGCGAGCCCTGGATCCTCTTCGAGTGCCGTCTGGGCAAACGAGAAACAATCAGGAGCGACGGAGACGTCGGGGTTCAGACAGGCCAGGATGTCGACCTCGTCGCCGAGCTCCCGATAGCCGCGGTTGCAGCCACCGGCGAAACCGCTGTTGACCTCCTCCACGACCAGTCGAACTCGCCGGTCGGCAAAGCCCCGGACGATCTCGCGCGAGCCGTCTCGCGAGGCATTGTCCACGACAACCACCCGCTCGAGCACGGGTGATCCCGCCAGCGCATCGAGGCAGGCGGGGAGGTCCTCGGCCGAGTCGTGGCTCACCACCACGGCGCCGACGCTCACCACAGAGCTCCTGATGGAGAGGCAAAGCACGCGAGGCTGGGCATCAATTGATTATACGGGGCGGCCGTTGCGCGATGACAGGGCTCGGGCTGCGACGGTCGAGGCACGGATTCTGCCTCGCACCAGCCGACGCTCATTTAAACTCGATGAGTGACTCAAGGAAACGGCCTTCAGACGAGGACCCACCTGCTCGCCCTGGTTCTCGCGACGACGGTTGTCGGCCTGCCGCTCCTCGCGGGCCGCGTGCTTTCCGGCCAGGACATCGTCAACTACCTGATCATCGCCCAGCAGACGGCCTCCAACATACGCGAGGGCGCGCTCCTGCCGGCATGGGCCGGTGGCTTCAACGCCGGATACGGCTCGCCACTGCTCGTCTTCTTTCCCCCGCTCACCGGAGCGACCAATGCGGTTCCGGTTCTGCTCGGCCTCCCGGTCATCACCGGCGTGTGCCTGACGGCCTTGATAGCGCACTTCCTCTCGGGTGCGGCCGCATACGGCTGGTTGCGGTCCATCGGCGCCCGCAATGCAGCCCTGCCGGCCGCCGTCGTCTACGCGGTCGCGCCCTACCGCTTGATCAACCTCTATCTTCGCAGCGCGCTCGCCGAGCATTGGGCATTCATCTGGCCGCCCGTCGTCTTGTGGATCGCCACCGATCGGCGACTCCGCTCGACGAGCCGGGTGAGTCTCCTGGCGCTCGCGACCGCAGCTTTCCTGCTGACGAATATCCCGCTGGCGGTCCTTTTCGGCATCGGTCTCGCCGCGTGGTTCCTCGTGTCACCGAAGCTGCGGGGACTGCGAAGGCAGGTTGGTGCGGGGGTCGGCCTCGGCTTCGGCCTGGCGACCTTCATGCTCGTGCCCCAGGCCCTCGCCGGAAGGTTTTTGAACCTCGACATCTGTTTCGGCCCCGCGGCCTCACGCCTTCGCCCGTCAGCAAACACCCTCTTCTCGGCAGGCTTCGAAGTCTGGAATCTCAACACCCTCTTTTCCCTCGTCCTGCTGGCGACCTTTGCCCTCGTTGTGACGGGCTACCTGCTGCTGCCTCTCGAGAAGAAGAAGGGTTTCACTGAAGGCGGTCTCCTCGCGGCATCCGTCGTGTGCCTTGTGGTCACGCTGGGCCCGGCCGGTCCCGTGTGGGACGCCCTTCCGATCCTGTCCAAGCTCCAGTTCCCGTGGCGGATCACCGCTGTGCTGACTCTTCTCGCGGCGGCAATGGTCTCGCAACTCGAATTTCGGCGGGCGTGGTTGGTGGCGGCGCTGACGGCCGCCGTCTCCATCCCATTCGCGAGCTGGGATCGCACCGTGCCACGATCCGTCTTCTCGGCGCCCGAGCCGCCCCCGGCGGCTCCCGGCTCTGTTTTTCCTGACCCTCGAGTTGCCTGGGAAGCCGGCAGCGGCGGCTGGTACTGGCGCCACGAAAACCTGGTCGAGCTCTGTCTGGTGCCGCAGAGCATGCCAGGGTTTTTCTTCGACGAGTTCAGAGGGGTGGCCACATCCCGCCTCGATCCGATACGCCATCGTCCGGTCGCGGTGCTCGAGGATCCGTCGGCGGTGCTTCGCGTCATCAAGTGGGGCCAGATCGAGCGTCAGCTCGAGGTCGGATCCGAGCTCGGTGGGACCCTCCTGTGGAGGGTCGTGTGGTTTCCGGGCATGGTGATCACCGTCGACGGACAGAGGGTGGAAACCTACGAGCACGCGACCACGGGCCTCATCGCCCATCATCTCGCCCCCGGGTCCCACATCGTCAGCTTGAGATGGCGTGCGTTTCCCGCTCTGCGGGTGGCGCGCTGGATTTCCTTCGCCGCCGCCGCGGTGCTGGTCGTCCTTGTCGGCCACGGCGCCGTCGCGGCGCGACGGAGGCCTTCCCCCGCAGAGAACGACGATTCGTGACGCCGGGCTCGCGCATCCACAGGCATCCCGAAGGGTCCTGCGACAATGGTTGAGATGAAGGCACCCACCGGCTGGCTTCGAAAGCACCTGACCGGCGGCACTAGGTTGCAGGCATTCCTGCTGCTGGCGCTCGTCGCCGCACTGCTTTCGCCGGCCCTGCGCGCCGAGTTCCTGTGGGACGACTTCAAGCAGATCGTCGACTCACCGACCATCGGCGACCCCGGTCGCATCCCCTTCTACTTCACCCACAACGTCGTTCAGTCCGCCGGCGGCGAGGGCCGTGGAGCGGATGGCGTCGACACCTACCGGCCTTTGTTCATGGTTGCTCTGGCCGCCGTCTACCGGATCAACGGCCCCGATCCTTTCTGGTTTCACGCCGCTGTTCTGGCTGCTCACCTGCTGGTCTGCCTGATCTTGTGGAAGCTCGCCATTCGCTGGCTGGAGTCTCGCACCGCCGCCTCGCTCGGTGTTTTCTTCTTCGCTTGCCACCCGGTCACGGCGGAGGCCTACCTGTGGCCCTCCGCCCTTCCCGAACCGTTGGCAGCCGCCGGGCTTCTCGGAGCGGTCTTCATCCTCGATCGGCGCGCGGCGGGCGGCCGAGCGGGAGGCGACGTGTGGGGCTTCGCCGTCGCGGCGGGGTTGGTCTTTCTCGCCGGGCTCTTTTCCAAGGAGATCGTCCTCGCGGCGCTGCCCGCGCTCGCATTCTTCCTCATCGTCGCTCGCCGGGTTCGCGCCCGATATCTGCTTCCGGCCGTGCTTGCGGGCGTCGTGTTCGTCGTGGTGCGATCGGCAGTGCTGGCCGGCCTTCAGGCAACTGGAACGGACTCGCTGCAACGTGTTGGAGCCCTCAAGATCTACCCGGTGCTGCTCCTGGACGGCCTCCGCGCCATGCTCACCATGCAGCCGATCGGCATCCGCCACCTTTCCTGGGAGTACGGCGAGATCGGGTGGGGAACAAGCGCAGCCTCGACTGCGCTCTGCATCCTCCTCGTGGCAATCGCGATAGCTTTTCGCAAGCGGGCGCCGCTCGGGCTCGCCGCTGCACTGACAACCGGTCTGATGCTGCTGCCGATCGCGCTGGTGGCGACCGTTCCGGGATGGGGTGGATTCGGTCGTTACCTCTACGTCCCGCTCGCGATGACCAGCCTCGCACTCGCCGAGATCGGCCTCCAGGCCCACCGCCGATTGGCCGCGAGCCGACCACGCCTACATTGGGCGGTTCCGGCAATCGTCGTCGCAGCGCTTGTCACCGAGGTTGTCGGACTGCAACGGGCGCTGTGGGTCTACGCCAACCAGGAGAACCTCGCCCGCGCGGCCATCGAGATCTTTCCCGACGGCCCCGATGGCTGGGAGTGGTTGGGAAATGTCCATCTCGACCGCGGCGAGCTCGAGCAGGCGCGCGAATGTTATCGGCAGGCAACCGAGCGGGGACCGCAGCTCTTCCGTCCGCGTCACAATCTGGCGGCAGCGCTTCTGTATACGGGCCGACCGGCCGAGGCCCTGTCGCAGCTCGAAATCCTCGAGCAGCACCACCCGCCGACGCCGCCCGGTGCGAAGGTGGCCGTTCTCGCTCTGATGGAGCTCGGGCGGTGGGACGACGCCGTCGGCCGTCTCGTGACTGCTCTCGACCGCAGCCCTCGGGACCCCGGACTGATCGAGGTCACCGGCCGGCTGTTGGCCTCACACCCCGATCCCGACGCCTTGAGCCGGCAATTGGATGACGAGCTTTCCAAGCCAGAGCACGCAACTGCTGCGGAAGCGCTGATGCCGATGCTCGACCGCGGATCAGGCTGAGGCCGCTTCGTCCAGCACCGACTCCATCCGGTCGACGTGGCCTTCGACGCTGAAATGCTCCCGCGCACGTCGTTCCCCCGCCGCACCGAAGCGGTCACAAAGACCTTTGTCGCGCGCCAGCTCGACGATCGCGCGTGCGAGGTCTTCGACCTCCCCCGGTCGGCAGAGACGCCCGGTCTCGCCATCAACCACCATCTCCGGCACGCCTCCGTTGGCGTAGGCCACCACCGGTTTTCCACCGGCCATCGCCTCCATGATGGCCCGCGGCAGCGGATCGGGCCACAGCGTCGTCAAGGCAACGAGGTCAACCGCCGACAGGAGCCCCCAGATTTCTGGTTGTGGCGGCACCACGTGGATTGATCCGGCGGCCGGCCCATTCGCGATCTCACCCTCCAGCGATCGGGCGAATGACGGCGGGCCCTGCCCGGCAATCAGGAAATGGAGGCGATCGACTTCGCCAACCGCGCGGTGGGCCGCACGAGCCAGATCGAGGGCTCCCTTGTGAGCCACGAGCTGGCCGAACAGCCCGACGATCACGGCATCCGGAGGGAGACCGAAACGACCTCGCGCCGTTAGGCGGTCGATCGCGTCTGCAGGAGGCGCAACTCCGTTGTGAACGATCTCGACCCGGTCCCCGAGACCCTCCTCCCCCAGCCATCCGGAGACGGCCTCGCTCACCGCAACGATGCGATTCGCACCGGCGCGAAGCCGTTTCGCGAACCATCGGCGGCGTCGCCCCACAGGCATCATCTCCCGTACATGCCAGACGACCGGCAGGCCGAGGGAACGTGCAGCCGAAGCGCCGCGCAGATGGGGCAGGCAGTTGACGTAGACAACGTCAGGCGAGGTTTCGGACAACCACCGGTGCAGCACTCGCGCGCCAAGATCGGGAAGCGCGAAGCGGAGCCCCCGGGCCGCCTGCAGCCACATCGGCTGCGGACCCCATTGCACCAACCAGCACGGTCTGACTGGGATTCGCCGCACCGGGATTCCGCTGTGCTCGAGCTCGCCGGCCAGACCCCACCTCCCGGGAGCAGTCACCGCGACCTCGTGCCCACGTGCGGCCAGACCCCGAGCAAGGAGGGCCAGCGATCGCTCGGCGCCGGTGGGCGCGGTCGTCGAGGCGAGATGGGAAAGGAGGGCGATCTTCACCCGAACCCCCCGGTGTCCAGCCAGCGAACCAAGGCCAGCAGCCCCCACAGCGCGCGTCCGTGGTCTCGATCTCCCCGCAGGTGCCGGTCGACCATCTCCGCCACCCCGGCCGGGTTGAGGATGCCCTGTCGAGAAAGAGTTTCGGGCGCCAGCTGGTCGGTCAGGGCACCGCGCAGGGGACCGCGCAGCCAGGCGCCGATCGGCACCTCGAAGCCACGCTTGCGGCGCAACGCGCCAGCCTTCGGGAGCAGCCCGTCGGCGACCTGGCGGAGGAGGATCTTGTCACGGCGACGGCTCTGCTTGAGACGCCCGGGCAACGCGAGGACGAAGTCGGCGACCTCGTTGTCGAGGTAGGGGACCCGGACCTCGAGCGAATGCGCCATCGACATCCGGTCCACCTTCGGCAGGAGATCGCCGGGCAGAAATGTCTGGCGGTCCGTCTCGAGCCGGCCGTTGACCGGGTCGATCTCGGCCCACTCGTGCCATCTCGAGGCCAGCTCCGGGTAGAGACCGGAGATTTCCGTCT
>JBFFBV010000091.1:0-19612 GCA_041560205.1 Candidatus Sulfomarinibacter sp. | reverse complement strand
TAGCGATAGGGTGAGCGAAGGCGATAGCGAAAAAAAGAAACGCCCGCGCCGAAAGCGGGGCGCGGGCGGTGTCGGCGGAAGAGGGGTTCCGCCGTGTTTGGCGCTGTGCTTCGCTACCAGCGATAATCGACGACGATCGGCATGAATTTCGTGGCCTCCCTGGTGTCCACCCAGTGGTACTTGGCCTCGAGGTAGATCACCGAGTCGTTGTTGAGCTCGAAGGTGATCGCCGCGCCGAAGTTGGTGGACGACACCGAGTCCGTGACGACGTTGCCGGGGACACAGCCCCACCAGCACCACCACGGATAGAAGGGGTCGCAGATCGGCCCGCAGATGCGGCCGGGCTCGGTGAGCCTTCCCTGGATGTAGTAGCCGCCGATCCCGGCCTGGAGGTTGAAGCCCACCTTGCCGCTGGTCTTGGCAGCCCAGATGCCACCGGCGGTGAGCGACCAGATGGTGCCGCTGCCGCCTGATGATTCGAAGTAGTCGAGCGCGTCACGGGTCATGCCGAAGTCGTTGTAGCCGAGCTCCATGACGATGCCGAGCGGCCACTCGCTCGGTTTGTAGGTCGCGCCGCCCGAGATGTTCCAACCATTCTTGAGAATGTTGCTGGTGTTAGCCTGGGTCCCGGAATAGCCGATGGCGACATGCCCGAACCAGTCCTTCCAGGTCTTGTCGAACTGGGCGTCAGCGGTTGCGGGGCCGAAGAGAAGGCCCGAGACCGCGACGATCGGGCCCAGGCGTTTGACGATCATTCGGATTTCCTTCCCTGCGAGCCGAACCAAAGATCTGCGTGGTGATGGATGACGAATGATGCGCCAGTCGTATTTATTCCACGGATTCTGTGTCCAGTAGAATGACTCCGTTGCGACACCATATTCAGAACGGTGAATGCTCATGATAAGACTTCGAATGCACGCGAGAAAATGCGCGCCGCAGCCCTCCATGTCGCTCCTGATTGTGCTGGCGGCGATCCTCATGGCGGCGGGGTTCACAGTGGTCTGTGCACAGGAGGCGGCAGAAGCCACCGCGACCCCGGCACCGACCCCGACACCCGCGCCGACCCCGATTCCGGCGACCGAGATTCCCGACCGCGCGGCCGAGATCGTTCCAATGCTGCGTGAGGCGGCCGCTCGCACCGATGTCGGCAAGGAGGTCGACGCGATCGCGCAGGAGTTCGAAAAAGAGAAAGGCCACCTCGCCGAACTGTTGGAGGAGACCCGGCGGCGGCTTGATGCCGCTGGGCCGGCGTCGGTCATCGAAGAGGCGCAGATCTCCTGGCTTCGGTCGGCGAGCCGATTGGACGCGTGGCTCAACACCCTCAAGGAAGATTCCACCGCGATTGCCGAGGAAGTGCAGAAACTCGCGGAGCGGCGCAAGTTGTGGGAGCTGACGGGACAATCGGCAGACGAGGTGGAGCTGCCAGATGCCCTCCGTCAACAGGTCGCGGAAACTCTCGAAGCCATCGAAACGGCGGAGACCAAGGTCCGGGCAAATCGCGACGCCGTGCTCACGCTCCAGTCCGATGTGGCGCGCGCAAAGGCCGAGGTGGACGAGATTCTGGCGTCGCAGAGAGAGGAGATCGCCCGGCGGCGCCGAAGCATCGTCGGCATCGATAGCCCACCGTTGTGGAAGTCGATTACAGCACCGGGGATCGAAGGTGGTCCGGCCGAACAACTCTCGTCGATGTGGACGAAGAGCTCGCGGTCGATCGAGGACTACGTCGCCGATCGTCACGACAGGCTCCTGCGCCAAGCGGTGTTTTTCATGATGCTCGTCGCGGTCCTGGTCTTTCTTCGCCGACGGGCCAAGCTGTGGGTCGGACAGGATCGATCGCTGCAACCCACCGTCGAACTCCTCGACCGTCCGCTTGCCGCCTCCTTCATCGTCACGATGCTGCTCGGCGAGATATTCCACCCGCGGGCGCCGGCCGCGTGGATCGATCTCATGGGCCTTGGCCTGCTCCTCGCCCTCCTGAGGCTCCTGCCGAGGATCGTCGCCCCGTCAATGCGCTCGGGGGCCTATCTCCTGGCCCTGATCTACCTGGTCGAAAAGATCTCCAGCATCGCGCCGGAAGGAGACCTCATCAACCGTCTGGCTCTCGTCGCGCTGTCAGTGGTTGCGGCCGCCTCGTTGTACTGGCTCGTGGACAAGATTCGCGGTGGACAGACACAGCTCGCCGGAGGCTGGAAGAACCTCGTCCTTTTCGGTGCGAGGGCAGCCTTCGTCGCATTGGCGTTGTGTGCTTTCTTGAACGTGATCGGTTCTGTGGGCCTCGCGCAGCTGGTCACGATGGGAACGCTGTCCGGAATCTACGCAGCAGTTCTCTTCTGGGTGGCGGCGGTGCTGCTACGGGCGATGGTGCGGGTTGCTCTTCTGACCGCCACCGCGCGTCGCCTCGCCATCGTCAGGCTCCATGAAGAGACGGTTCGGTCGACGATCTTTCGCATCATTCAGATTCTCGCCATGGCCGGTTGGGCCTTGTTCACCCTGGAAGGCTTTGGCGCTCTCGACGGGGTGATCGATGGCCTCACCAGAGCCTTCATATCAAAGATCGCGATCGGCGACTTCTCCTTTTCGCCCGGAGATATTCTGATCTTCGTTGGTGTCGTGTGGCTGACTTTCAGGATCTCGCAGCTGTTGCGATTCGTGCTCGAGACCGACGTGATGCCGAAGATGGACCTGCCGCGCGGCGTGCCGGGCGCGATCACGAGGCTGAGCCACTACTCGATCGTGGTCCTCGGCATCATGATCGCCGCCACTGCAGCGGGCCTCGATTTTTCCAGAATCAACCTCATCGTCGGTGCGCTCGGAGTCGGTATCGGCTTCGGTCTGCAGAATGTCGTCAACAACTTCGTCTCCGGCCTGATCCTGCTCTTCGAACGCCCAATTCGGGTCGGTGACAGGATCCAGCTGGCGGATCTTTTCGGCACCGTCAACACCATCGGCATGCGGGCAAGCATCGTCCGCACACTGCAGGGGGCCGAGGTCATCGTGCCCAACGCCAATCTGATTTCGGCGGAGGTCGTCAACTGGACCTTGAGTGACGAACGTCGGCGGGCCGATGTCCCGATTGGCGTTGCCTACGGCACGGATCCACAGACCGTGATCGACATTCTCGTTGGTGTCGCCACAGCGCATGATGATGTGATGGACGATCCGGCGCCGGAAGCGTTCTTCCTCGGCTTTGGTGCGAGTTCGCTCGATTTCGAGCTTCGCGCGTGGACGAGGGCGAGCTTCATCCAGGTGTCGAGCGATCTTCGCGTCGGCATCACCGCCGCGCTCAAAGAAGCCGGCATCGAAATCCCGTTCCCGCAACGCGATCTCCACCTTCGATCTGTCGCAAAAGGCGCTGCTGAAATGCTCTCTGGCCGATCGGAGCGCGACACCGACTAGATTTCCGCTGCAATTGTGCGATAATGTCTCGACTTTTCCACGCTCGGGGCGGATTTGACCGCTGCGCGAGCCTTGGGGGACTGACATGGAAATCACGAAACGCAAGGTCGGCGATGTCGCGATCTTCGACCTCGACGGCAAGCTCACCATCGGCAGGGGCGACGTGGTGCTTCGCGAAACCCTGGTTGATGAGCTCGAGAACGGCGGCAAGCAGGTGGTGATCAACCTCGACGCCGTGACGACCATCGACTCTTCGGGTCTCGGTGAGCTCATCCGCAGCAAGGTCACCGCCACCTCGCACGAGGCGGAGGTCAAGCTGCTCAACGTCAACATCAAGGCTCGCAAGCTGCTGACGATGGCGCAGCTGGTTGGCGTATTCGAGATGTTCGACGACGAGGAGTCGGCGGTCGCGTCCTTCTCGGGATAACGCGATTCTGCCCCGAAATGCGAGATCGAGAGCGGGGTCAAGCCCCGCTCTTCGTGCTCAGGGGCGGAAAGAGAAGCCTCGATCCCGACGTTGATGTGACAGAGGAGGTCCTTTGATCAACCGAGCACCCCTGCGCGACCTCATGGTTCCGATCGTCCTTCTGGCCGCCGCGCTTCCAGCAATCGCTCAGGACGAGACGATCGAAGAGAACACCTGGCCGAGGGTGATGGGGGGGAAGAACTTCACCGTCACGATGTACCAGCCGCAAATCGATAGCTGGGAGGATGACGATTTTGAGGCGCGCGCCGCGGTTTCGGTGAAGGAAGATGACGGCGCCCCGGTCTTCGGTGCGGTCTGGATATCGGGCCGATTCGAGGTCGATCGCGATGAACGGATGGTGGACTTCTTTGACATCACGATCCCGACCGTCACCTTCCCCGAAGCGACCGAGGAGCGACAGCAAAAGCTCGCCGACTTCCTCGAGGGGGAGATCCCGAAGTGGGATCTCGAAATCGAGCTCGATCGATTGATCCCACTGCTCGAGAACGCCGAGGTCGCCCTCCGCGAGGAGGCCGGGCTCAAGCACGATCCACCCGACATCATCATCAAGTACGTGCCCGCAGTGCTGATCCTGATCGATGGCGAGCCGAAGTTCGAAGAGATCGAGAACTCGGAGCTCGAACGCGTGATCAACACCCCATACATCATTCTCAAACACAAAAAACGCGTCTATCTGGCGTCGGACTCGATGTGGTTCGAGGCACCCGATGTCATGGGTCCGTGGAAGGAGGCGCGCGGCCTCCCGAAGGATGTTCAGGAGGTCGACAAGCAGCTCAAACAGCAGATGGCGGAGCAGGGAGTGACAACGGACGAAAGCGAGACGACCGACGACCGGGTTCCCGAAATCGTCGTCTCGACGGTGCCGGCGGAGCTGATCTTCATCGACGGCGAGCCCGAGTTCGAGCCGCTGTCCGAGAGCGAGATCATGGTGGTCTCGAACACCGATTCCGACGTCGTCTTCGAGATCGCGAGCCAGAACTACTACGTGCTGCTTTCAGGACGCTGGTATCGCACCAACGATCTCGACAACGGTCCCTGGAGCTGGGTTGCCAACGACGAGCTCTCGGAGCAGTTCTCCCAGATTCCGGCCGATTCCGACGTCGGCTATCTTCGCGCATCGGTTGCCGGCACCGAGGAGGCGCGTGAGGCGCTGCTCGAGCAATCGGTGCCCCAGACCGCCGCCGTCAAGACGACCGCCGGCGCGTCCTTCACCGTCACCTACGACGGTGCGCCGGAGTTCAAGCCGATCGATGGCACGAAGATGACCTGGGCGGTCAACACCTCGGCAGCGGTGATCTGGTCCGGTGGTCGTTACTACGCCTGTGACCAGGGCATCTGGTACGACTCTCCCTCGGCGACGGGACCGTGGACGGTAAGCAAGCAGGTGCCGGACGAGATCTACACCATTCCGCCGTCCCACCCCCTCTACAACGTCACCTACGTCAAGGTCTACGACTCGACTCCGGAGGTGGTGTACGTCGGTTACACACCTGGGTACACCTCGAGCTACGTTTCGCACGGCTGCGTCGTCTGGGGCACCGGCTGGTGGTACTCGCCATGGTGGGGTCCCTGGTACTACCCCCGCCCCGCCACCTGGGGCTTCCACGTGCGTTGGAACCCCTGGTGGGGCTGGAGCTTCGGTGTCAGCTGGTCGACCGGCCGCTTCACCTTCTCGATCGGCTTCGGTGGTTGGGGAGGCTGGGGTTGGCGCGGCGGATGGTGGGGGCCGGCGATGTGGCGGCCCTATCCGTGGCACGCGGCCCGTGTCGGCTATCGTGCCGGTTACCGAGCGGGCTATCGGGCCGGATATCGCCATGGCTCTGCCGCGGGCAGCCGTCCCCGTGCGACGCCCTATGGGAGATCGCGGCCGAACGACAATCTCTATGCGCGACCGGGGAACGCCGACCGGGTGGCCAGGACTCAGGACCGAGCCGGCGGGAGCCGGCAGCAACCGACGGTCGCGCGCGACCGGGCCAACAACGTGTACACCGACCGTAACGGCAACGTGTATCGACGGAACGAGAACGGCAGCTGGGACCGACGCCAGGACGGAGGCTGGTCGAGAGCCGAAACTCCCTCGACGCGCGACCGGCAGACGGCCGGCAGCCGGCCTTCGACGGGCGACGTTTCGCGACCGTCTACGGGCGCGCAGCCCTCGTCCGGGTCGCGTCCCCCGACCCAGCCGTCGACGGGGTCCAGACCATCGACGGGCAGCCGCCAGACAGGGAGTTACCGTCCGCCGTCGAGCGGAACTTCCCTCAGCAGAGACTACTCGGCGCGCCAGCGCGGGAGCACGCGTTCCCAACAGTACGGCGGCGCCAGCCGGTCCTACTCCAGCCGTCCGTCCGGCATGTCACGAGGTGGAGGAGCCCGGCGGAGGTAGAGGAGTCGAAAAGGCCCCGTCGTGGACGGGGCCTTTGGTCTTTTCCCGAAGTCTCTCGATCTACCGCAGGTCGAGCGACACCCCTTCGCCCTCGCGGACCCTCACCCGGCCTTCCCTCGGTCCGGCCTCGGTCGTGACCGAGACGATGTAGTCGTCTTCCTGCAGCGGCCCGATCCGGATGCCCCCACCCATCTGCTGCGGTGGACTGGCCATGAAGAGCAGGCTCGAGAGATCGACGCCGTCGGCCGTCATGACGCGAATCCTGGGTCCCCGTTTGGCGGACATTGCGCTCACGCTCTTCGCTGTGCCGAAGGTCGGCGTCTCGTCATCGACATAGATGTCCACGAAACCGCCGCGGCCGAGGTCGAGCTGCGCTTGAAGCTGCTCGCCGTTGTCGACCATCAGGTTCGGTCCGCAGCCGGTGGCTCCGCCGTACGCGATGCCACACGGGCGGTAGGAACCGGCGGGGATGCCTGAAAAGGTCGCCAAGCCTCCGCCGTCGGTGAAACCGGTTGATGTTTCGGGCCCCACCAGGTAGACGGGAGCGCCGCCCGCAGAGCCCGCGACGGTGTGGACGGCGAGCATGATGCTGGCCCCGTCGTGCGGTGGGAGCTCGATCACGACCGGCCCCTCGGCGCTGCCGTCGCGGAGATCGAACTCCAGCGGAGTGGACGGCGCGAAGTCCGTGTGGCTGGCGGTGAGCACCATGTGCCCGGGTTCGAGCCCCCGCACGAAGAAGCGTCCATCGGCATCGGTGAACGCGGTCGATTCCTGGATACCGTCGCCGGCGTTGGCGAGAACCGAAGCCCCTGCGACCGGGTTGTGGTCGCTGTCGACCACGTAGCCTTCGACAGCTGCGTCAGCGTACTGGATGGCACACTGGTAGGTGTCCACGTGTGGAACATCGAGGACTTTGGTGATCGGCGCGCCACCCGGTCCGGGTGGGGTATACGAAGCGTAATAGCGGCCGGGAACGAGGCCCGATCCGCCAAAGCGGCCGTCCGGGCCGACCGCGAATTGCATGGGCTGCTGGTCGATACCGAAGATCTGACGGTCGTCGGTGACTCGCTGCATCATCACCACCACACCGGGAGCCTGTGCGCCCTCGGTGGTGAGGACCATGGCGCCCCCGGATGCGCGGTCGTCGCCGAGTCAGATCTCACCTTCGATCCGGATCCCGCCCAGCATCAGATCGGCGACCACGGTCTCCCGAGCATCGCCCTCGACCGTATCGGTGGCCGTTTCCTGGCCGTGGCTGGCGGTCACCTTCCAGCGGCCGACGGGGATGCGCTCGGCCCGGAAGTAGCCGTCGTGGTCGGTGCGCACCTTGGCTTCTGCGAAGTAGGCGTACGCGGCCGCCTCGTTGATTTCCACGACGGCACCTGTGATGGGACGATCCATTCGGTCGTAGACCTGGCCGACAATCGTCATGCCGGCGTCCAGCTCCACGTCGCCGATGTCATAACCGACGTCATCGGGCTCGACCCCGTCGAGGCGCCACGCCGCAAAGCCCGATGCTGTGATGATCGCCCTGCAGGCGCCTGGGTCGAGCCCTTCGAGGAGGAACATGCCGTCGGTGTCGGTCAGGGTGCTCGGGATGTCGCCGAGCAGCTCGGGCGCCCTGAAGACGGTCGGAGAACCCGGCTCGCATTCCACCCTGGCCCCGGAGACCGGCTGCAGGGTCTCGGCGTCCAGGACCCGACCCGCGATGGCAAGACCACGATCTGGGACGATCGGAGCGAGCGCGACCTCTTCACTCAAAGCGACCTCGATCCGCTCCGAGACCATGGTTGCCGAGCCGGGAAGCCGTACCGACAGCGAGTAGGTACCCGCCTCGAGCCCCGAGGCGCGGGCGATGCCCTGCTCGGGGTCCCAGCTGCCCTTGCCCGATTTGCCCTCGCGGCCGCTGGAGGTGTAGGCCTGCCATCGTACGATGACCTCGTCCGGCGAGAAACGGCGAGACGAAAGAACCTGCTGCTCGATGACTGCTCCGCCGGGGACCGTGATCACGACGCGGTCCTGATCGGTGGAGAAGCTGCCCTCCCACACGCCGAATCCGGAGCCGAAGATCTTGACCGGAATGGTCGTGCGGCGGGTCAGGCCCGGGACGCGAAGCTGGCCGTTACCGTCGGTCTGATACACGCGGTCGTTGAAATAGAGGATCGCCTTGGCCGTCCGCTCGCCGATCTCGTTTTCGACCACCAGCAGGATGTCTCGACCAGGGATGAGCCTGAGGGTGACCGCTTCGGCCTTGGCGTTTTCGCTCAGCTCGACAGAAGCCTCGGCGCAGGCGCGGCCGTGCGAGCAGGCCCGCACGCGAACCGTGCCGGGGAGGAGGCCACCGAGCGAGAATGCTCCCTCCGGGGAGCTCGTACCGAGCTGGGTGTAGCGGAAGCTGTCGAGCTCGGCAATCTCGCCGAGGACATCGATCCTGGCGCCAGCGACGGGTTCGTCCTCCTGGTCGAGCACGAAGCCCTCGATTGCGAGCCCATCCGCGAGCTTGACCGCAATTGGCTCGGAGAAATCGCGGAAGGTCGTGACCGCCGGTGCCAAGCCCTGTGCGACAACGACCCCGACGTACGAGGCGTCGAGGTCGAGGTCGTCCACGTCGATCACGCCGGTGTCGGGGATGTCATGCTTCGTGGCGACATTCCTGAACAGGGTGAGGACGTCGATCTCGTCCTCGCGGGCCAGCCACATCCGAGCTTCGATCGCAGGCTCGAGCTCGATGACGGCGGAGCCCTGGGGCTGCAGCAGCACAGTGTGACGGCGGCCGTCGGCGACAACTCGGGTCGCGGTCGGTGCGTATCCGGGCGCCTGAAAGACGACCTTCTCACCGCCACGGCACGAAAGGTCGAGTCGTCCCTTGCCGTCGCGCCACGTGGCGTCGGCGATCTCTGGAGGAGCTCCAGGGACCTTCCAGGACAACGAGCCGCCTTCGATGGGCTCGCCGCTGGAGGCGTTCTGGATCAACAATGCCGCCTTTGCGAGACCAGGCAGCGGCAGATTTCCGTCGGCGTTGGGCGTGATCAGAAGCGGAGCGCCGAGGCCGACACGAACCCAAGTCGCGCCATTCCCGGCCGGCCTCGTCAAAACATCGGCAACGGCCGACCCGTCGGGCGCGACCACCTCCGCTGCAAACGAAGCAATGCCCACCGCCATCGCCAACCCTGCGAAGATGACGATCGTGGAACGCTTCATAATATTCTCCAGAGCTCCTGTTACTGCGTTGTCTTCAGGTCCGGCACCTCGACCTGCCAGACCGTGGTCTCAGCCGAGGGCTCCCAGCTCTCCTGGCCCACGAGGACCAGACGTCCGGCCCCGGCGTCGGCGATGATGAGCCGACCGGAGCGAACACCTTCGATCGGGAGGCCCACGGCGACCGGCTCGCCACTCGTTCGGTAGATATCGAGCTCGTGACGTTGGGACAGTGGGCCGTCCGGCAAACCGACGACAAATGCCAGAAGGTCCTCTCCGAGAGGCACGGGGCGCTTGACCAGCGGCTGCGCGAGCTGCCACCGCGAGTACGCCTGACGGCCCGAATCGTCGTGGACCTCGGGTGAGGATCCCCAGTTCGGTGATCTGAAGCTGGGGTTCGTGCCGCGCCACGCCTTCGTGAGGCGGTCGTTGCCATCGAAGACGAAGACGGAGTAGCTGCGGGGATCCACGAAGGCCCACCCGCCGTCCGGCAACGCCGCCAAACCCCCGGTCGTGATTCCCTGAAAATGAATTCGTTTGACGATCTCCGGAATGGGCATGGACGACGGGTACTCCTGCAGCGGCAGGATCTCTCCATCGTCGTACTGGATGAAGAGATACGAGGGAACGCCGCCCCCCGACGCCTCGGGGCTGGCGGTCCCGTACACCACCATGCGGTCCGGGAAGACCAGCGGCTGGCCTGCCGCCGTGCTTTTCATGCCCGGGTATTCGTGGAGAAACCGGAAGCTGGAGTCGTAGTAGACCCAGAAATACCGGTCACCGAAGACCACGCACCGGTCGGAACCGCAACCCAGGTGCTGAGGTCCGCTGACCTCGCCCCGCTGGGTGCCCATGGGGAGGACCGATCGCAGGTCCTTGCCCGTTCGAAGATCGACTTCTCGCAGCCCTTTGGTGTAGTCGGGGAGAAGGAGGCGGTCGCCTCGGACCACCGCGTCGACGACCATGTACGCGGGGGTTTCGAGGCTGACAGCCCGAGCGCTGCAGGAGATCGCGGGCTTGTCAGCCGGCGACGCGAATACGCCAGCGCAGAGGAGTGCTACGCCGGCACATACCACGACTACTCTCAGGGCGTGCCGCATAGACTTTCCTGATGGGTTTCGTCAGGTCGGTGCTGACGAACCCCGATCAGGGGCTATCCGGGTACACCCAGATAACGTAGCAGTCGTAAGGAAGCGGCGCGCAACCGTTCGGGTGGTTCGGTGTGTAGACCATCCACCCCACTTTTTGGACCGCGGCCTCGGAGAGACCGGGTGCGATCAGGGCCGGCACGATCGCGCCGACAATCATGACCACGATGACCACGAGACCCAGTTTTCTTTTCGACATGATCCGCCCTCCATCATGTAGTTGGGGTTAACGTATCGGCCGATTTTTCGATTGTCAAGAGCTATTCTCGATATTTATCTCCATTTCTGATATCGCATCTCGACACGCCGGATTGACGGCGGCGGGATCTGGTGGCGCCATCGAGCAAGCGATCTCGTCATGTTGTGCGATCCCTTCCGCGAAAGTGCCCGATTCTCGCATCGACCGGTCGTTGATCGCGTGTGATCCAGAACACATTCGGCGCCGATTCGAAAAAACGGGCGCTGAGCTCGACCGTGACTCCGAGAGACGTGCTACGGTGCCGCGGGGACAAGGAGGAAAGATGTTTCGTCGTGCCACTTTCGTGGTCGTGTGCACGGTCCTGGTGGCCGCTGTGCCTGCCGACGCCTTCGACGTCAACCTGGCCGTCGGAGTGGACTTCGGTGGCGACTTCGATCTCGGAGCCATCAGCCTGAGCTCGAACACCGGCTACAACCTCGGGTTGGAGGTCGCGTTCAAGGTGCCCCTGATCGAGCTCGGGGCGGGCCTCGAGTACGGCTTCTCGCGCGGGGCGAGCGCGGTCGATCTCGATGCCAGCTACTACCAGCTCTACGCCATCGGGAGGTTCTTCCTCGGCCCCGCCTACATTGCGGGCCGTTTCGGCTACGCCGACATGTCGGTCTCATCCGTTCTCGAGGGCGATTTCGGAAGTGGAGGCAGCTGGGGCCTCGGCGGTGGGGTCGAGCTCTTCGGCAAGGTCAAGGCGGAGCTTCTCTTCAACAGCATCAACACCGATCTGGGCTACCAGAGCTGGACGATCAGGCTGTTGTATACGTTTTGAAGTTGAGGGCCTGAGCACCTGAGGACCCGAGGAAGAGGCCGCCCTCATCAGAAGAGATGGGCGTCAGGCGGCCGGATGGACCTCAGGTCCTCCTAAAAAGGAAAGCCGAAATTCAGCCTGATGCCCTTGATGTGGGGTCCCCAGCGGTAGCCGAGCCCAACCCGCGGCAACGGGATGAACCACAGCTTGACCTTGGGAGTGGTGCCGACGGTGAAGCCGAACTCGTTGGTGTAGTTGATCTCGAGCGGGTCGAGGTTCTCTTTTTCGATAAAGGCGTCGACCCACTGTCGGCGGATGTAGTAGCCGCTGATATCAGCCTGGTTGCCACTGATGGTGAAGGGCAGCGGATGGCGGGCATCGAAACCGAGCCGGATCTCTCCGTAGTCGTCGGCAAACGCGAGGTCCGAGGTGAAGGTCGAAAGGTACTGAAACTTGGTGCCAAAGCTGAGATACCACGTCTTCACCGGCCAGGTGACGATGCTTCGCATGCCGACCGACCACACGCCGAAATCGAGGGAGTTGTCGAAGTCGTGGCCATACCCGATCTCGGCGAATGGTTTGAGGATCCATCCCTTGCCTACAGGCACCAAGAATTCAACCCCGGGGGTCGCGGCGAGAGATTGGAACCTGAGATCCAGATCAATCGCCTCGTCGAGGGTGAAGTCGTAGACCCCAGCGTACAGGACGAACCTGACGCGAAGACCCCAATCGTCCCTGTCCGACGTGAAGACCTTGAAGCTGGCAGGAATCCGGAGATCGAGAACCTCGGTTTCGGTGACGGGTGAGCCTCCGCCCCAGATACCGAACACGATGGGGTGGGGGCTCTGATCCCCTTCTCCTTGGGCGAAGCCAGGAGCCGCTATCGCCATCAGCGTCACCAGCGCCGCCGTCTGAACGATGCGCGCGAAAACGCGGGTCGACGGCGTCGTTCCTGCGACCATGCGGACAGTATATCGAGAAAGAACGACCCGGCTCGGAGCCGGGTCGTAGCTTGAATACTTGCAGTGCAGGATCAGCGCACCGTCGGTTTGAAATCGACCCTGCGGTTCGTGGCCCGGCCCTCGGCGGTGTTGTTGGGGGCCAGGGGCTCGTTGGGCCCGAAGCCCTTGGTCGTCAATCGACCGGCGGCGACGCCGTTGGTCACGAGGTAGTCCTTGACCGCCTCCGCCCGCATCTCCGAGAGCTTCATGTTCCAGGCCAGGGGGCCGGTGCTGTCGGTGTTGCCCTGGATCTCGACCCTGTACTGCTGGTTCTTCTTGAGGAAATTGGCGACCCGGAGCAGGACCTCCGCCGCCTCGGGCTTGATCGTGTCGCGGTTGAGGTCGAAGAGCACCTGGCCGCGAACGAACCATTCGTCGCCCGCCACTTCGATGCCGGCAATCGGGCAACCGGTGTCGCCGACCGGAACGCCCTTCGGGGTTCCGGGGCACGTGTCGAGGTAGTCGGGGACGCCGTCACCGTCGGAGTCGACCGGGCAACCCTGGGTATCGACCTTTGCGCCCTTCGGGGTTCCGGGGCACGTGTCGAGGTAGTCCGGGACGCCGTCACCGTCGGAGTCGACCGGGCAGCCCATGCCATCGACCTCCACGCCCTTCGGGGTTCCGGGGCACCTGTCGAGGTAGTCGGGCACGCCATCACCGTCGGTATCGACCGGGCAGCCCTTGGCGTCGACCTCGACACCCTTGGGCGTATCCGGGCATTGGTCGAGGTGGTCGGCCACGCCATCGCCGTCGGCGTCGGGCCACAGGAAGACGTCCGCAACGAACTGTGCCATCGCCGCTGAGGTCGTGAGCGCGCTCGCAGCCTTGAAATACCCGACACCTCCGGCGGCGACAATGCTTTCGAGCATCTGCGTTCCCTTGCCATGATCCCCGATCTGGATCGCGTAGATCTCGATCTTGTCACCGAAGAGCGACTTCAATGCCTCGGCCGACTCGACCTCCTTCTTGCCCATATCGAGACCGTCGCTGACGATCACGATCGCGGTTTGAGCATCCCGGTTGATCAGATCGGCGCTGGCGGCGTCGAGGGCGAGGTTGAGCGGACTCGTGCCGTTGGCGCAGCCGAAACGCGCCACGCCATCGCTGAAGGACGAGCTCAGGTACTCGCCGAGCTCGATGATCGAAACCGTCTTGCCTTGACTCTTACAGAGGCCGCGCCCGAAGGTCCTCAGCCCGCCATCGTAGCCGAGGTCCGGTATCGTTGCGTTGAGACTGACGAGAGCGTCTTCGGAGATCCCGAGCTTGCGTTGACCGTGTGTGCGGTCGGCCATCGACAACGAGCCATCGGCGATGACCACGAACTGATCCACCTTCCGCACGTAGTTGTCGGTGTCGATCGAGCCGGGCTCGAAGCTCAGGTCGTGGCGTGACGATGCGCAGGCCTGGTACAACAAGGCCACAGCGAAGACGAGAACGGCGTACGAGACGACTCTTTGCATCACTGACCTCCTGTGGTGCGCCGCCGGCCGGTTCTCCCGGACCCTTCAGATCCTTTGTAACCCGGCGGGTTTCTACCAGCCGGTCGCACTGGGCTCGCGTGCGTGCAGTCTGCCACAACCGCTGGGCGGTGGCAACGCAGACAGTCGGTTGGGAGAAACCTTGGCCTTTGCCAGCCATCTGTGGGCTGTATGCTTGGGCCTATGAGTCAGCACGCCTACCGGTCGGTCCCGCTGCACTTCGAGCGCCTCCCCAAGGACGAGATGACGGCTCGAGGTCGAAGTTTCCACGAGCTCATGGCCCAGCGCCGTTCGGTGCGAGAGTTCGCGCCCGATCCGGTGCCTCGAGAGCTGATCGAGGCGGCGATCGCGACCGCCAACACGGCGCCGTCGGGTGCCAACCGGCAGCCGTGGCACTTCGTCGCGGTCTCGGACCCTGCGATCAAGGCGGACATCCGGCGCGGCGCCGAGGCCGAGGAGCGTGAGTTCTACGAGGGAGGGCGGGCGACCGAGGAGTGGCTCGAGGCGCTCGCTCCCCTCGGCACCGACTGGCGGAAGCCCTTTCTCGAGATCGCTCCATGGCTGGTGGTTGTCTTCAAGCAGATCCATGCAATCGGCGAAGACGGCGCCAAGCTCGCCAACTACTACGTCAACGAAAGCGTCGGTATCGCCTGCGGTCTCTTCATCGCGGCGATTCATCAGATGGGCCTCGCCACACTGACTCACACACCACAGCCGATGCGGTTTTTGACCCGCAC
This sequence comes from Candidatus Sulfomarinibacter sp., assembly GCA_041560205.1. Taxonomy (GTDB): domain Bacteria; phylum Acidobacteriota; class Thermoanaerobaculia; order Thermoanaerobaculales; family Sulfomarinibacteraceae; genus Sulfomarinibacter. The sequence goes on along the minus strand of JBFFBV010000091.1, from coordinate 4,786 downwards.
CCTCGCTCGGCCCGACAACGAGCGGCCGTTTATACTCTTTCCCCTGGGGTACCCGGCGCCCGAGTGCCGGGTGCCGTCGATTTCGAAGAAGAGCGTGGCGGATGTGACCACGTGGTTGGAGAGCGGCTGATCGAAGAACTTTGACGATCCGCCTGAGCAATTCAATCGTTGTCGAGGAAACTGCCGATGAAAGCTGACACGATGCTGACGATCAAAGCGCCAAGCACCGCCCACCAGTAGCCCGACACCGAAAACCCGGGCACCACCTTCGATGCCAGAAAGAAGGTAAAACCATTGACCAACAGGTAGAAGAGGCCAAGGGTGAGGATGGTGATCGGTAGCGTCAGGACGGTCAGAACCGGCCGGACCAGTGCGTTGATCAGACCGAGCACGATGGCGGCGATCGCCAGGGACTTCGTCGACTCGACGTTCACTCCGGGCAGAATGTAGGCGGTCACCCACAGGGCGAGAGCAATGACTAGCCAGTGGATCAAAAAACGTTTCATGGGACTCCCTCCATTCAGTGTTTGCGAACGCATAGGTATTGATCAACCGCCATCCGCCGCGATCACTGCAGGGTTTTCTCGTCGCGCGAAGACGAGGTGGAGTGGTTCCTCGTCAGTGCCACAGCTCAGCACCAGGCGCCCGGCCAGAAAAGAGTAGCGCGAGGCGCCTGCCAGAGTCTTGAGGTACCTGGCTTCGACGTCCATGACCTCGTCGGGGCAGGCCATGCGGGTGGCGCCCATGCCGTTGAACGCGAGGCTCCCGGGTGCAAGCTCAGTGACCCCGGCGAAGTAGGTGTTGCAGCCGGCCTTTCCCGACACCCTGTCCTCGCTCAACCTGAGTGTGACCTGTGGGTCTTCAGGAACGCGCAGATCCCTTCCCAGCTCGACCAGAACCCACTCGGTCCCCTCGAGGTCGGCGAGCGAGAGAGTGCCCGTGACTTCGTCGGTCGCCAACGTGAGCTCGCCCTCGCTCAAGATCCAGAAAACCCTCGCCTTCTCGGTCGGGCAGCACGCCGCGTCCTCGGCGCCCGCCCGAACGATGTCGAGGGTGATCCGGTTGCCGTCGATGGTGCCAGTCCGGATCTGGACCCGGTCGCCGATCAAAACGGTGGCAAGGTTTCGGACCTCGCCGTCACGGCGTGTCATCATCGCCAGGTAGCTTCGTGTGCCCGATCCCCCGGAGTCCTCCCACAGCAACGCAACGGTGTCATCGACGCCATCACCGTCGAGATCGCCGCTGAGGGCGAAGTGATCCACCAGACCCGCTGTCGGCCGCGAGGCCGCGCCCTCGACGAAAGGCTCGCCCTCCCAACGCCCGTCGACGAGCGTGATCGACTGGTCGAAAATCCCCTCATAGCTGGCGTTGGCAAGCTCCTCGATGGTCGGCGGTCCGCCGGCAGCATCTTCAGGTCGCGACGCCACTGTTCCGCCGCGACCACAGGCTATGGGGATCAAAATCGCAAGAACGAGCACCAGGGCAGCCATGCCTGTGGGGAAAAAATCTCCACGATTGCCGGTGGCGCCTTGCATCGTGTCAGCCTTCTCCGTCAGACGTGGCTGCTTCCGCGGGCTCGCCTGCAGGGCCTTCGATCGCCTCGATCTCGCGATTGACGAAATTCAATTTGTCGAGCAGCAGCGCGCGGTCTTCCTCGCTGAAGTCGAAGATGTTTCTCCCTTCCATATAGCGAAAGGCGAATCTGATGCCGGCGCGGGCGCGGTAATAATCGCCGACCGAAATGTGCTCCTCGATGTCCTCGAAGATCGACTGGCGGATGATCTCTCGGGCCCTCTGTTCGGGCGACAGGATCGTGAATCCGGTGATGGCGAGGGCGACCGACATGCGGTCTTTCTCGGCCATCTCGAACTCCGCCTGAAGCTCCGTCAGTCGGTTTTCAATCACGCGGCGCTCGGGCCCGGGTTCGATGGCTCCACGCTGCTCGGACAGACCTTCGATTTCGGTCTCGATGACCGCAATTCGATCCTCGATTTCGTCGATAAAGCCATAACCTTTGGCGACACGAGCGTTTTCCACCGACGCTTGAAAGGCGGTGGCAAGCACTCCAATCACCAGCACGAAAACCAAGGTTGTCAGGATTGTCGCCAGGCGAGGTTTCCGCCGCGACCAGTTGGCGAGCCTTTCGAGCCTGGTCGGCTCGATCGCAGACACGGGGAAGAACTCGCGGTATCTGCGGAGGTCTTCGGCCAACTCGACTGCCGAGCGGTAGCGGCGGAAGGGGTCCTTGTCGAGTGCCTTCATCGTGATCGCCGACAAGGTGCGGTCGATTCTCGGATTGTGTTTTCGAGGAGCTTCGGGGTCGTGGTACATCACGCCCTTCATCGAATCCACCGGGGTTTCGCCCCGGAACGGATTGATGCCGGTAAGAAGCTCGTAGAGGATGACCCCGAGGGAGAAAACGTCCGTCTGGCGGTCGCTTTCGGCGGCATGGCCGGAGGCCTGCTCGGGGGACATGTAGGCCGGTGTGCCCATGACCACACCGAGCTGGGTCCGCTGCGAGTCCGACTGGCTGCCGTTCTCGTCCTCGACCAGCTGTTTCGCAAGCCCCCAGTCCATCACGTACACCACCCCGAGGTCGTCGACCATGACGTTTTCCGGTTTGAGATCTCGGTGGATGATCGCCTGCTTGTGGGCTGCTGCGACCGTCTGGCATACCCGGATGAAGATCTCGACGAAGTGGGCGCGGTTGGCGCGATCGATCAGGTCCTCGGGTATGCGCTCGTCCATCAGCTCACGAAGTGTCTTGCCGCGGACCTTTTTCATGGCGTAGAAGCAGTCGCCGTCTGGCAGGAGCCCGGCCTCGAAGACCGAGGTCGTCCCCGGGTGGTCGAGGTTAGCCAGGATCTCCGCTTCGGCGAAGAAACGCTGGCGGGCCTCTCGTTGCGCGGCATACTCCTGGCGCAGCCTCTTGACCGCGACCGGGCGCTGGAGCTGGACGTCCGTGGCCTTGTGAACGACCGCCATGCCACCCTCACCGAGGGTTTCACCGATCAGGTACCGGTCGCCCGAGGATGCCTCCGACCGTTGATGAGGCTCGATGTACTCGAGCGCGTCGCCCTTTCCGGGAACGATGGGATCGAGGTATCGGGTTTCCTCGACGGATTCGGACTCGGGCGGCGGACCGCCCTTTCGATCTTCGTCCCTGTCTGCCATCGGCGCTCTCCAAGCCCGACCCTGACGCGACCCTGACCCCGCATCGGCGCGTCGGTCGGTTTCTGTATCGGCTCAGAGATTGTAGCAACGGGTCGCGTGCGATGAAGCGACCATCGGCGGGGCGCTTGCTATATTCAGCGGGATGTCTGATGAGAAGCCTCCCGGGCCCGAGGGAAAAGACCGGGGCCGGGCTTTGCTCGCCGAGGTGTGGCGATCGATCTTCCCGCGGCCGATCCGACCGCGGACTGAGCGCGAGCGGCGGCGCAAGGTCCTCGAGTTCTTCGTCCTCCACATGCGACCAGTTCGGGTCCGCCGGAGCACCCTGCCCTATAGCCACACTTTCGGTCTCGGGGGAAGCTCGCTCGTACTGATCGGCCTCATGATCTTCACCGGTGTGCTGATGATGCTGGTCTATGAACCGACGCCGGAGCGCGCCTACGACTCGGTGGTGAGCCTCCACGACCAATTCCTCTTCGGGGGCCTCGTGCGAAACGTGCACCACTGGAGCGCCAACATTCTGGTCGCCGTGGTCCTCCTCCACATGCTGCGGGTCTTCTTCACCGGTGGATTTCACGGACCGCGGCGATTCAACTGGGTGATCGGTCTCGGGTTGCTCGCCGGTGTCCTGGCTGCGAACTTCACGGGCTATCTCCTGCCGTGGGACCAGCTTGCGTTTTGGGCCGTCACCATCTGTACGGGGATGTTCGGATACGTGCCGTGGATCGGTGAGTGGCTGCAGGGGATGGCGCGCGGCGGCGCCGAGGTCGGGCCTGCGACCCTCGTCATCTTCTACACCTTTCACACCACGCTCGTGCCGGTCTTTCTCATACTATTGATGGGATTCCATTTCTGGCGTGTGAGAAAGGCCGGCGGGGTGGTGGACCCGCGCCCGCCGGATGAGGTGGACGAGGAAAATCCCGACTACGTTTCGACCCTGCCAGAGCTGCTGATGCGGGAGCTCGCGGCGGCACTCGCCCTGATTGCCGGTACCGTCGTCCTGTCGGTCTTCGTCAACGCGCCGCTCGGTGCGCCGGCCAACCCTGGGATGAGCACCAACCCGGCCAAGGCGCCGTGGTACTTCGTCGGTTTTCAGGAGCTGCAGCTCCACTTTCACCCGTTGATCGCCGTGGTCGCGATTCCTGCTCTCGTGGCCCTGGCATTGTTGGCGATACCGTATCTCCGCTATCCCACCGTTCTCTCCGGGCCGTGGCTGTTGACCACCACCGGCCGCAAGACCGCTTTGTATTCGGCTGCGGCCGGCCTGGTCCTCACTCCCGCCTTGATCGTCTTCGACGAGCTGGTTCTGCAGCCTGGTGCGGGGCTGCCGTCGCTGGTGGCGCGAGGCCTGGTGCCGCTGGCGGGAATCGGGCTGGTGGTGTTTGCCTCTCAGAGACTGTTGGTGGCGAAGTTTGGCGCGAGCAGGGGAGAGGTCGTGCAGGCGATCTTCGTTCTTCTCCTGGCTGTCCTGGTCGTCCTGACGATCACCGGCGTCTGGTTCCGAGGCCCCGGTATGGCACTGGTGTGGCCCTGGGAGTGATCGGATGATCGGATATTTTTCGGACTTCACGCAACGTCGCAAAGGCGCAAAGTCGCGTAGGTTTTTCAACAAGGG
>JBFFBV010000090.1:0-19848 GCA_041560205.1 Candidatus Sulfomarinibacter sp. | reverse complement strand
TTCCCAGACGACGGTCCCCGATCCATCTACCACCATCATCGGCATGCCGATGTGGTCAGCAATGACCTGGACCGGTTCGGAGACACCATCGTCGAAGTACGCCAGGAGTTGGTCGCCGAGGTAGACGTAATCGCGCCAGACGCCCCCTTCGAGCTTGCCCAGACGATGACCCGCGATGTCGAGAACAATTTCGGTCACAACACCAGTGTCGCTTCGCTCAGATCGGATGAGGCGGCCGTCAGCCGTGTAGGTGTAGTCCAGAGTAACGCCCTTAAGGCCCCGATCCGTCAGGTGGTTCTCCATGTTGTAGCTGAGGGCCGTCAAGCCGTCCGAGGTGACGTTGCCGACGTCGTCGGAGAGGACAGCGTACGAGCTCACCGGCGAACCGCCCTGCGACGTCACGGTCGACGCGAGCACGGGCGAGTTGTTCCCCACCGGATTCGCGAAGTAGCCGAGGAGAAATTCACCCTCACCCGCCAGGCCTTCGTCTGCCCCGATCCGCTCGAGGTTGCCGATCGCATCGTACTCGAACGACCGATTGGCGTCGGCCCAGGTGACGCCAATCAGCCGTCCAAGGTCATCGTAGTCGTAGCCCGCCGAGCGATCTCCCAGGTGTTCGGTCACCGTCACCAGATTTCCAGCGGCATCGTATTCGTAGTCGAGATCGATCAGGGTTTTCGGCACCGCGTCGACCAGCAGCTGCGAGGTCCGCCGGTAGTGCCAGTCATGCTCGCGATCCTCCGAGACGCGTCCAGCTGGTGGACCGAGCTCGAGATGCCCGGCCGGCCCGAACGGCAGGTAGGCGAGATTTTCGGCAATGGTGACCGGCGCGCCACCGCCGGGGGCGGTCGATGCGATGGCCGTCGGCCTGCCAGCAAAGTCACGAACGAAGGACACTGTCCTGCCCGACGGATAAACTGCTGATTCAACCTGGCCGTCGAGATCGTAGGCGTATGCGGTCTCGTGGGCGATGCCCGCCACCTCTTGCGTGGCTGTCAGCACCAGCCCCCGACGTGAGTGGGTGAAGGTCTGGATCACCTCCGGCGTCTCGGCACGCATCCGCCGACCCGCGGCGTCATATTCGAAGCCGAACTCCTCGGGGGTCACCCCATCATCATAGGTGATTCCGGTGAGGCGATCGTTCGCGTCGTAGCCTCTGGTCGACGTCACACTGCGGGCGTCGATTCGAGTGACGAGGTTTCCACTGGGGTCGTAAGTCATTTCAGTGACGCCAGTGACCGGAGAAGTAATCCTCACTGTCTGCCCATAATCGTCGACCACGTACTCGGTGAGGTTGCCGTTGGCATCGGTAACAGCCACCAGGTTGCCGTTCGTATCGTAGCCGTAGGCGGTCTCGGCCCACTGTTCATCGGCAGGCGCCGTCGGATCGAGGAGCTGCCGCACGTGCCTGAGCCTACCGAGCGGGTCGTAGACGTATTCGACGTTGGGCGACGTGTGGTTGGGATCTTGAACCGCGGCGATGCGGCCCGCCACGTCGTAGGTGTAGTGCTCCTCCGACGGAGCGGGATCGGCCTCGAACCGCGGCCGCTCGACCATGACGAGCTGCCCCGTGAGATATTGCTCGAACTCGGTTCGGGAGTGCTCCACCCAGCCGGCACCCGCCTCGAAGGCGAGCCGACTGTCGCGAACCCGGAGTCCGGTGACCGCGTCGTACTCGTTCTCGATCCGCTCGAACATCGCACCGAGAGCCGGACCGCGATCGGTGGTCAGCATGCGGCCGAAGTCATCGTAGGCGTACTCGGTGACCGAACCGCCCGGCGAGGTCACACTCTCGAGCGGCCCGCCGCCCGGCTCGTAGGTCGTGGTGGTCACAAGGTCGGCAGTACACAAGGAATCATCCAACGGGTCACAGCCTTCGCCGCCAACGAGGGTCCTCGTGAGCACGCGTCCAAAGTCGTCGTACGTCAGCTCGGTCGTGATCCCGGTCGGACCTACGATACGTCGCGCATTGCCCCAGATGTCGTAATCCTCGTAGCGGGTGACGTTCCCCTCGGGATCCATCTGCGCCGCCAGGCGGCCGCGCCACTCGACGGGGACAGGTGCCTCTGGAACCTCGACCACCGGGTAGTAGACAAATTGCATGACATCGGCAACGTCGGTGCGCGGACCATCAATGGTTCGCACCAGATCTCCGGGCTGAGAAACGACCAGCCAGGCTGAGTCAAAGGCACCACCCGGATCGAATACCGGCTCGGAGAGAGCGCCACCGTAGAAGGTCCGGCTCGTGGTGCGGGACTCGAAGACCGCCTCGAGCGCCGACTGACCGGTCCAACCGCTGTCGGTCGATGAGATCCACTGGCCTGTCGTCGGATCGTAGGTCGTCGATGTGCAGGCGACGCGATCCGTCTGTCCCGGGAGCTGGAGCACGCTCGGTCGGCAGACCTGCGTCGGGCGGTTCGGCCAGGTCGGATCGTCGTAGGCGTACCACTGAACCTGATACGCCTCGGTCGGAACCAGATCAACCTCGTTCAGAGCTTCGAGCTCATCGACTGTCAACCGGCAGACGGATGGATCCTCCGGGAAGTCCGCCGGATCGCACGACGCCGGACGAAGACCGCTTTCGGAGAGAGACAGCCGACCATCGCCGAGGTGCTTACGGCGGTTGATGTAGCCCCTGCCGTCCTGCTCGAGCAAAAGGTGGCCCAGGCGATCGTAGGCATAGATCCTGTCGTTGCCGCTGCACGCGCATTCGCCAACAATTTCTACGATACGGTGCTTGCCGGCAATCCAGCGCAGGTAATAATAGGTGGAGGCGCCCGCCGCGGAATCCGTTCGAACGACTCTCTCGCCGATGATTGGCGGGCGTGGACCGTCCGCCCCCCACTCGATGGCCGTGATCGATTGGCCGGCCGAGATCGAGCTCGCGGCCATCCCATCAACGTAGTCATAGGTCTCGATGACATGGCCCGCGCCGTCGAAGGCCTCGGTGAGAAGGCCATCTGCCGAATACCCATAGGTCCGCCAGACTTCGCCCGCAGCTGTAACCGAGTCGAGGGAGGTGTCGCCGCCGTACTCGAAGCCGATCGAACCCATTGACGTTGTGATTCCGGTGATGAGCGAGTCAGTCACATCGACTGTAGCGACGGATCCACGCCACGAGTCGATCACGTGGGAGGGCATACCACTGTCATAAACGATCGTGAACGCGCGACCCGTGCCGATCTCGGTGAGTGTCACCAACCGTCCGTCCGATGCCCTAAAGGTCCTTCGATAGGGGTCGCCGACCAACTCGAGGACGAATGCCGATCCCGCGTCGAAGAGACGATTCCTGACGCCCCCTTCCGGCCACCACTGGATGAAGTCTGCCCCGGCTTCGGCTTGGAACACGAAGGTGCGGTTGTCCTCGGTCGTGACCTTGACGGTCTCGATCGTGGCACTCTTGGCCGGTGCTCCGGCACCCGCCGCACCTACCGACACCACCTCCGCCCGCGCGTCGAAGGCCGAGGCCCATCCGAGTCCGAAGACACCGGTCTGGGAGTTGAGGCTGTCGTAGGTGCGCCCCGTCAACGGCGCCGGCAGCCCTGAGACGGGGTCGAACTCCGAGTAGCGTACGTTGCCGTTGCGAAGTCCGATATCGCCGCCGGCGCAGTCCTCGCAACGGTCGCACGCGAAATCGTTCTTCGCGGCGTCGGGCGGGCTGTCGACCCAGAAATGCTTGAAGCTGTCGGGGACCAAGCTCGACATCACTCGCCAGGCTTCGTTACGGCGGAAACCGGGATCGAGGGGCTCCGCCACCAGGAGGTAGTGGCCTGGTCGCTCGGGGCCCTTGACGATCCCCACACCGAGCCCCATCGGCACCCACGAGTTCGGCGGGCCGGCCGGGCTGCTGCCCTCGTACTCTGGATCGGAACTGGCAAGACCGATGGTCCACGTGTTCCAGACCGTGTCGCACGAGGTGCGTACGGGCGAATTCCAGTCCACCAGCCCGTCGCTGCCGGCCCATCGTTCAACAACTCCGGTGCAGAGCTCGGCCCCTTCCACCGGCTCGAGGAACGAGTCGCCGAGATTTCCATCGGCGTCGATCGGGACGGAATCGTAGGCCGCGACGTAGAGCTTGACGGGAACATCGCTGAAGCCACCACCGAAGGAGTGATCCAGGCTGCCGTCATCGCTGGCCGGCACCCTCCACATCGCCACCTCTCCAGAGCGGTCGCGCAGAGCCGAAGCCACCGGGATGTGGTTGTCGTCAGGATCCCAGCCCCGCGGGCTGCCGGCCGAGTCCCAGTCCCAGTCCCACCACAGCACGACCTGCGGCTCACCTGAGAGCGTGTTGACCGTATGGCTGATGCCCTCTGGCGCGCACTCTGGGTTGAGGGAGGCGATTTCGAAGTCGATGGTGTAGCCCCCATCGGGGATGAAATCGACCGTCAGATCCGGATCCCCGTTGAGGAACAGTTCGAAGATCCACTGATTGGTGTTCGAGGTGGCAGTGGCCCAGACCCCCCCGGGCACGGGCCCAACAGGGCTCAGTATTCGGAACTCATCGCCGGGCTGATCGTGGTATTGCGAGTCGTTGCGGCCAAGGCCGACGATGACATTGCCGCAGGCATCGGTGAGATAGGCATCGCCGAGATCGATCGCGTTGTAGTCGACATAGCTCGCATAGCTCGGCACCTCGGTCTCGAAGAAGCGCAGCGAACACGGGTCGGCAGGACGTGGGGAGGACGTCACGATCGCCTGCGCCGCCCTGCTCACCGTGATCAGGTCTCCCTGACCATCGTCGACGTCGATCCTGACCACGACCGACGCCGAGAGGTGCTCCGTCGGCGCCCAACAGCACGCTTCACCGTTCTCGTCGAACTCGACGAAGCTGTGGATGGCGTCACGGCCCGTCTTGAAGGTGAACGGTCCCGCAGGCACCGCCATCACGTCGCAGCTCTCGGTTTCAAAGGCGATGGCACCTCCCGAGTCTCCGGCAACGGCGATACTGATCGGCCCCTCGATTGGTTCGAGGCGCAGGTCACCAACGGTCGGGCGAACGACTGCAGCCGCATCGACCACGAGCGGTATGTCCTCGAGCACCGTGTGACCTTCGAGACCTTCGGTCAGCTCACCGTCACGCAGAATCCGAATCTCGACATCGACGATCTCCTCACCCGGAGCGAGGTCGAGCCGGGCCGCGTGAAAGACGGGCGCTTCGTCCGAGTTGCAGGAGAGTGTATGGCCGCCACACAGAGGGCCGTCCTTGGCAAAGGTCGCGTCGCCATCGTTGCTGCGCCGATGTGAATCATCGATCAGGGCCCGCGCGGTGGCGATGTCGAAGATCCTCGATTCGAGAATCGCCTCGCCTGAGGCCAGCACCCGACCGAGGTAAACCTCGGCACGGCGCTCATCCATCAGTCGCTTGTTGGGTGCTGTCGGTCCCATCGCCGATGCTGCCGATTCGACAAAGGCGTTGGCTGGCCTCCACAGAGGTGGGGCATCCGCGGCCGGCTCGAGATCCAGTGCGGACCAGCCGTCGATCGTGGATCTGGTCACGACCGTGGTGCCGGTTTCGCAGAAGCTGTCAGGGACGCACGGTGTCCCCTCCTCCCAGGTCACCTCGGCACCGGCCACAGGATTCCCCACACGGTCCAATATCGGAACCCGGAGTCGCGCTTCGGGTTTGGATTCGGCCGTCACATGAACGCGTTCGCTCGTCCATCCAAAGGCGGCGCGATCAGATACGCCGTCCGCCGTACGATCCAAGCGAAGGAGATATTCTCCCGCACCCTTCGAGCTGCGAGCGACAACGAGGTAGCGACCGTCGACCTTCAATGTGGTTTCGACGACCACCTCGCCCTCCGGACTCGGCGAACCGGAAGCGGCAAAAGCGATGCCGTCAGGTCGGACGATGAAGATCTCGGGCGCAGGTGCTGCAGGGTGGGCAGGTGGGATATCAACGGCATGGCTTCGAAGCGCTGCCCTGAACACCGCGCCTGCGCCTCCGAGGAAGCTGAAGTAATCCTCGTCACCGGGTTCGCCCCACTCTCCTTTGAGGGTTTGGCCAGCGAGAATCGGATGCGCACACTCGGTGCCCACGCCTCCGCACGACGTGTCCTCCTCGTTTGTGACCTCGAGCGGGTTCGCGTGGTCACCCGCCGGTTCGACTGCGAGACCGTCCCACCACATGCTTCGCCCAGCACCGTCAGCTGACGGGGCGAGACTCACGAGCCAGCGCGAGCCGAGGACCGTCAATTCGGCCGGATCAGGGGTCACCTCGAGGTATTTGCCGGGCTGAACAACGCCCCCGTGCACGATCGGCCCGACCTCATCCGAGAGGTCATCATCGAGGAGTACGTAACCGGCATCGCCCTCCTCCCAGCTTCGCGAGTACACGCGGAATGTGTCGCCTTCCACGAGACGTCCGGGCGCGATGCCGTCGAAGGTGTGGCCGAATCGTACGACCAGGGCCGACGATCGTCCAAGGAACCACCCCGGCGCCGGGTCGACACACCCGTCCACCGGGTGGCGGCCCTCGACCACGAGCCGGTAGTCGCCGGCTGTGACGCCGAAGTCGGCCGCAGCGACGGTCAGGTCGACGTTGTCCACCGACCAGCCGTTATCACCGTTCCCGAGGTAGGCCAGCGGCCACTCGAGAGTGATATCAGCGGCGTCATACAGCACCCAGCGATACGCGATGGGCGACAGACCAGTCGTGGTATCCGCCACGAGCTGGATCGGCTCGAGCCGGGTGAAGTTCAGAATTGGCACGAGGCCCTGCGGATCAGGATCCGGCGCGACCGGGCTCAGTATGCGAATGCCGATGGTTGTCGGTTGGAGGTAGCAGTCGTTGTCGACCATATCGACCGCGACCTCCTTGGCATCGCAGCGACCATCACCCTCGTTCCAGAGACACGGGATCTCGTCCGACCACGGATCGGCTGGGAAGTCATCCATCGATGAGGCGACGATGAGTCGCGCCTTCATCGACACGTAGTCCGGCATCGGCACCCTGATGACGAGGTCTTCGGGTCCATCGAGGAAACCGGAGTCCCGGTAGCTGACCCAGCCTGGCGCGTTGTCCGGTCGCCTGAAAATGACCCACCGTGCGACTCCGCCTCCTGCACCGAGACCCGGCACAATCGAACCACTGCCGTCAATGGTCACCAGCTGTCTGGGCTCCGCCTCCGAAGGAATTGGATCGGCGATCTCGGCCCACACCAGCGGCTTTTCGCGCGTCACATCGAGGGTGTGGTCCAGTGGATGCCCGGCGTGGTCGACGGCTTGGAATTGGAGCTGGTTGTCGAAGGCGGTTTCACCAGATGGCAGCGACATCGGCACCTCGGCGACGAACCAACCCCAGTCACCGTGGTCGCGATCGAGCTGGTCCTCGGCGTAGAACGCGCACACCATCTGCGTCGGATCGAGCGACTGGTTGGTGATCGTGACCGAGCTGACGTCCACGTCGTGATGGAGGTCGGTGATGCGGAAGCGTATCGGCAGCATCACGACCTCCTCGTCAGAGAGACTGAAGAGGCTGGCCGGTGTGTGGTCGATCACCGGCGGGTGCGGTCCTTCCAAGCTCGTGTCCACGTGGATGGGATCGACATCGACCGGCGAATAATCGGCGCAGACCTCCTGTGCGGTCTCCGTCGTGGTGATCAGGCTGCCGTCCTCAGCTGTAATGGACCGCCCGATGTGACCCGTGACCTCCGGGTGGCAGGTGTAGATCTTGAGCATCCGGATCTGGTGGTCGACACCGTCCGTGAGGTCGAGCGTCGCCGCCCACCCGCCCTGTTCGTCCGTGCCGACCTCGGTTTTGATCATGCCGGCGGTAGCGTGATACCAGTACAGCTCGGCGGTGTAGATCTCCTCTTCGTCGATCCAGATGCTCGGCTTGCGCTGGTCACCGTCGGCACAGTCGGGGCTGCGAATACCGACCGGGCCGAGGCCGCTCAGGTGGAACTCCTCCACCGACACTTCTGTACCGAACAGCAGCGGCACGAGCTGGTCGTGGATCGCGTGATGCTCTCCCAGCTCATCGTGGATTCCGTAGAGAATCGCTCGCTCGGAGAAACCACCCTGTCCGTCATCGACAACGAAGCGAAAGCTGTTGGCGCCGTAGTGGACGTCGGGGACCTCGATCGTGATTGAATCCTCTGCCGGCGGAACCTCGACGACAAGATCCGGCTCACCTTTTCGCTCGACGCATCCCGGCTCATCACGGCCAGCGAACGGGAAGGTTTCCGACCAGATGATCGGGACATCCTTGTCCCGTCCATCGAGCGCCTCGAAGGTCGTCTCGTTGAGGAACAGGCTGATCGTCGATCCACCGAGGCTCTCCCCCGGTTCCGGGTCCAGGTTCATGGTCAGAGTCCCGTAGCACGAGAACCGGCTCGCACCGTCGGGACAGTTCCAGGTGACGGATTCAAATGCAGGCACCGGTCGCGGTGCGGTCCACACCGGTGTGACCACCGGGTCCCCCGGCGCTTTGACGCTGTTCCCGAGGTAGAACCAGTCCACAAGACTGTTCCACTTGATGCGATAGTGGTAGGTGATCCCGGGAGCCACGGTCCTGTCGGCGAAGGATGTGTAGATCTCCTGGCCGCCATCCCCGTCCTGATTCCCCGGCTCCGGGAACGCCGTCCAGCTTTCGCCGCCGTCCGAGCTGCGCTCGAGCTCCATGCTCGGCGTGCTCGATCCACCCCAAATGAGCAAGACGGCATCCGGAAAGACGTAGGAAGTGGTGAACGGGAATGTGTTCAGATCGGCACGCTCGATCGTCACCTCGTCGCTGGCACAGGAGGAGGGAGGATCTGGGTTGGCGCACGGCAGCGTCCCTCCCCGCAGGGCGAGATCGGCCGGCATCATCCCCGGCGCCGCGATCACCAGCCTGACCCGGTAGGCCGGATCGTCTCCCGAGGTCGTAAAGGTGTCGGTCATGCCGCCCGCAAGATGCACGATCTCCATCGGATCGGCGCCGTCATCGCGAAGCACCGCAAACCACACGTCGTAGCCTGCTGGAACGACCGAGCCGGACGCGTCCATCGACAGAACATCGCCGTCGCCATACATGCGCCCAACGGGCTCGCCGATCGTCGCATCGAGCTCGTCGTCGATGATCGTCACCGTAGCCGTGCCACCCTCGCGCACCGCCGCGCCCACGGGATTGCTGAGCGTGAGGGTGAGGCTCTCCCTCCCTTCGATCACATCGTCGTCGAGGATGGAGACTGGAATCTGGCCGCTCGTCTCACCGGCCGAGATGAGGAGTGTTCCACTGGTGCCGGCGAAATCTTGACCCACGGTGGCCGTCCCCGGGGCCGTGGCGTAGTCGACCGAAACATCGGTCGAGGCGGCTTCTGAGAGGGACACTCCGATCGCGAGCTCCTCCCCGGACTCTCCTACCCAGTAGTTCGCGGGCGACACGGCGACCTCGGGAACATCGTCGTCCTGGATGGTCACGGTGATCGTCGAGGGATCGCCGACCGGAATGCTGGAAAGTTCGCCAAGGCTCACCGTGAACGACTCATCGCCCTCCTTTGCGTCGTCCGCGATGAGTGGCACATCGATCGCCAGAGACGTGACATTCGTCGTGAAGAAGATGGAGCCGTCCACCGCCTCGTAGTCTTCACCTGCGACGGCGGTGCCATCCGCACTCGAGTACACGACGAGGGCGCCGCCCGCCACGGGGCTCGACAAGACGATGGTCAGGGTCACCTCGGTCGCATCTTCTGAGACCGCGATCTCGGGCGCGGTAAAGGACGCCCAGACATCATCGAGGACGGTCACCACTCCTTGGCTCGGGAGATAGAAGTCGAGCGTGCAGGCGATTTCGTTGGAGAGCTGGAGCTGGATGGTTTCGCCACTGTCGGCGATCCCGTCTTCGATGATCGGGATCACGATGTGTTGTTCGACCTCTCCCGGTTGGAAGACGAGCGTCCCGGCGACCGCCTGGTAGTCGTCACCTGGAGCGGCCGTCCCGCCACTCGTCGCGTAGTCCACCTCGGCCGTGAAGCCGCTCGCCACCGACAGTCGAACCGGAATTGTGATCTGCCCGTACTGCTCGTAGGTCGTGTACTCGGCGGTGTAGTTCCCGCCATCGTCAAGATAGACAAAGGGCGGCCAGTCGCTCTGCGGGATGGTGATGGTGACAGTCGCCGGATCGCCAACGAATCCGGCCGTCGGCTCGGAGAGAGCCAGCGAGAAGCTCTCCTCAGGTTCGTAGCTGAGGTCGTTGATGATGCTGACGGTGAGTGGCAAGCTGGTCACACCGGGCGCGAAGGTCAGCGTCCGATCGACCGTCTGGAAGTCGGCCCCTGCAACGGCGGACCCATCGACCGATGTGACCCGGACCTTCATCTCGTACTCGGGAACCCTGTCGAGGACGACATCGATCGCCGTCAGCCAGTCGTCTTCACCCATGACGGCCGTCGCCCCGGCAAACGAGACGCGGGGCAGCGACGCGTCATCGATGATGGTGATGGTTGTCGAATCGGGTGAGCCGAGCTCAGCGCCGACCGGCGCCGCCAGGTGAGCCGAAAATGCCTCGTCACCTTCGACAAGCCCATCACTGATCAACGGGACGGTGAGCACGGCTGCGGTTTGGCCCGCTGGAATTTCCACGGTTTCCATCACGCCCGTGAAGTCGGAGCCGGAGATAGCGGTTCCGTCCTCGGTCGACACCTCGACCTCGACAGGAGTTTTACTCGGTTGGTTGAGCATCACCGCGAGATCGACCTCATCCTCGGTTTCGAGCGCGAGATAGGTCGCACTCGAGAAAGAGATCACCGGCACATCGTCGTTGTCGAGGATGGTGAGAATCGCGCTCGAGGGCTCACCGAGGTCGATACCGACCGGGTTGGACAAAATCAGCTGCACTGTCTCGTCGGCCTCGACGATGGAATCATCCACGAGCTCGACGAGGAATTCAGCTTCGGTATCTCCAGCAGGGATGCTGAGCGTTCCACCCGCCGCGCTGTAATCATCTTCGGATCGTGCCGTGCCGTCCACTGCCACCCAGTCGACCGACACCTGGTGGTCCTGGACCTCGTTGAGAACAACTGTGAGCGTCGCCGCGCCCTCCCCCTCTTCGACCGCGACACCCGGATCGCCGAAGAGAATCCCCTCCCCGTCGTCGTCCACGATCGTTACTGTCACGCGCCGGGGTTCGGCCATAGCGGCTTCGAAAGTGTGGTCCAGATATACGGTGAAGGTCTCGTCGGCCTCTGCGACGTCGTCGTCGAGAACGGGTATGGAGATCGCGATCTCCAGCTCGCCCGCTTCGAGGATGGAGGATTCGTGGGTCTCCTGATAATCCCCGTCCGGTGTCGCGGAGCCTCCTGCCGTGCGCCAATCGAACTCGACCCTGGAGTCGGACGGTTCTGACAACTGGACGGTCAATTCCACGCTGCCGGCACTCTCGGGAACGGCAATGGAATCGACGGTAAAGGCCAGCTTGCGGCTGTCGTAGATCCAGACTTCGCCTTCGCGCGGGCCGCTCCAGCCGAAAGCGCAACCGGCAGGGTCGGAGAGCACGACTTCGAAGATCTCTACCATCTCCGCAATGCCATCCGCGTAGATCGGAATCCTCACCAGACGCTCGACCTCACCTGGCCCGAACACGAGCGTCGTGGAAACCGGTGCATAGTCCTCTCCGGCAATGGCCCGGTCGTCGATAGTCTCGAATCGAACCGTGGCCGCTACACCGCTCGGCTCTGACAACAAAACCGGTACCACGGCTTCGCCGATTGATTCTGCGGCGCCGTACCGGGCATCGTTTTCGAGGCTTATGTGGAAGTAAACCTCCGGTGGTGAATCGCTCGCGGAGATCTCGACAGACGCAACCGAAGGATTGCCGAGTGCGGCCAGACCGGTCGGCGACATCAGCAGCACGGGAAAGCTTTCAGTCCCTTCATAGGTGGATTCGTCGACGACCGAAACTTCGACGTTCTTCGAGACCTCTCCCGGAGCGAAGACCAGCACCTGGTCAACTGGCACGAAGTCAATGCCGGGCATTGCCGAACCACCGCCGGTGACGATCCGCACGGTCACCTCGCTGTCGGACGGCGAGTCGAGGACGACTGTCAGCTCGATTGGCGACCCGCCCTCTGCGGCTGTGTGCGATGGGTCGACAAACGAGAGGAACCGATCCGGGTCGTCGTCATCGAAAATCGTGACAAGGGCGGTCTTCGGGGATGCGATGACGGCACCGGCCGCGCCCGTTATCGAGATCGTAAAGTGCTCGTCGAATTCGTCCGTCTGATCATCAAGGAGCGGCACGGCAATCGCCGCAAGGTTTTGAACAGCATTCAGAGTCAATTGGTCCGAGGCCGGGGTGAAATCGGATCCTGCGGTCGCGGTGCCGCCCGCCGCCGCCCAGCTCACCACGACGTCTTCGGCGCCCCCGTTGACGAGCTCGACAAGGAGTTCGACCTGCGCCGCGCTCTCACTGACCGAAATCGCTGCGGCACTCAACCTGACATACGGCGAGTCCGGATCGACGACCCCCCCCCACATCGAGGTGTCGCCGGTTTCGAATCCGTCCGAGAAAATGAGCTCGCCGGCTCCCCCCATCGCGCTCGCTGAAATGGCCGCGGTCACCAGCACGATCGCAGCCGGCGTCAGGCGAGGCGAAGCCCTCGCCCTCATTTCCCCCGTACCCCCCAGATGGTGTCGTCGGAAGCCGCGGAGCATCGAGAACCAGTGACGGCCAACTCCTCTCACCGCTCGAAAAACGCCCCCAAAGACAAGGTATGTCTGCCGTTTGAACAACACAATCACCCAATCGGACGGTTTTTCTCATCAATTTGAGTGGTTTTGGTGGGTTTCAGGCCGTTCGTGCCGAGCTGATAAGGTCGGTTCTCGAACTTCGGCTCAATTGTCTCCCTGGTCCCCGCCAGTGGACCCCGAAGCCACGGAGCCTCACCTTGACGGAACCTCGCCACGAGCGCTCGAATGCTCCGCGGCAACCCAACACGCGAGAAAGAAACCGAAAAGGGGTGCGTCAGCAAAATCGATGAACTGGGGACAAAAGACACCCCAGGCGGCGTAG
This sequence comes from Candidatus Sulfomarinibacter sp., assembly GCA_041560205.1. GTDB lineage: Bacteria > Acidobacteriota > Thermoanaerobaculia > Thermoanaerobaculales > Sulfomarinibacteraceae > Sulfomarinibacter. The sequence goes on along the minus strand of JBFFBV010000090.1, from coordinate 6,854 downwards.
GCGATCCATACGGCCAATGACGCCGCTCCAGGTTCCGCGCCCCAGCTTTGGCTGTTGCGAACGACCATCTGGACACTTCTGAAGATCCATGCTCCAAGCGCCACGAGAATCGCCAGTCCGCCAACGGCCCCGAGCTTGAATGCGAGGAATGCGTAGAAATTGTGGATGTAGTTCGGGTTTTTGAACACGATCCGCTGGGCGAGTGCGTTGAATCCTGGTTCTTCGAACTCCAACCTCGCGCCGAGGCCGTGACCGAATACCTTGAGCACGAGTGAGGCGTCTCGCACCTGGTCGCGCGCAGCCAAGGTCTCCTTGATGCGAACTCGCATGGAGGGATCGTGGCTCAGCTTTCCGAATCTGAACATTTCCCAGGAGGTCACGATTCGGTCGTACAGGTAAATCAGATTGCGCTGCAGAGAGCGTGGAAGAATCAGCTTGTATTCGTCGAGGCGCACGTTCCGCGCTCTCCATGTACCGATCGCCCCCTTGTCTCCGCCGACTCGGACCCTGACGACAGGAGCATTTTTGAACTCGGTCAAGACAGCTGATTCGATGCGGCGCCATCCGGCACCCGCTGTAGCCCTCAACGTCCGATGAGAACATTCTTCGAGGCTCGGAGTGAAGGTCGTGAAATCGACCCAACCGGTGCCCGTGCCCTCGCCCTTGATCTCTGCCGAGATCCGAAACATTCCCTCTGGATCGACCGGATAGGGTAAAGAGATCCAATATTTCCGTTCGTGTTCATCGACCTTCCACACGATCTCCATGCGCACGCCGTCTTTCGTATCAACGAATTCCAGATCTCCACCTGACGGCGCCACCCAGAACGGTTCCAGGAAGCTCTCGAGCGGTACCGCCGAATCTCGAGGGGCGTTCCAGATGGCGGCAAACACTGCAAACGCGACGAGACCCGCTGTCGCCACGAGAACGACCACGGTTGCCAAGCCTCGCAGACCCTTCCGCGCCGCGCCGACGACGAGGAGCATGATCGCCACCGCGAGGGCAGCCGCCAGCACTGCCGAGCGAGTGCCTGATCCGAGAATCGAGACACCGATGATCGGAATCGCGGTCAATCCGAGCAGCCTCGTACGGCCGTTTTCTCGAGCCGCCAAGGTGATCGCGACGATCAATGCCATGATCGACGCACCGACGGTCGAGAGGCTGTTCGGCAGAGCGAGTCGAAGCAACGGCACCCCGAACAGCGACCTGAACGCCCAGTATCCGAATTGGAGCAGGCAGGCCGCGACCACCGCGCCAACCAGCGCAGTCGAAAAGACCCTCGGCCGGTTCTCGACGTCGAGAGATCTCGCGGTGAAGAACGCATAGGGCAGCAGGGCCATCGAAAAAACCTGACCGGCGACGAGGTACAGCTCGTTGCCCCTCAGCAGCCCGACGACGGCACCGAGAACGGTTGCGGCCGCCCACAGAACGACACCCATCAACACCGGCCTCGGAGTTTTTCGAACTCGTCCAAGCCATCCGCCCTGGCGAAGAGCGAACACCAACGGGATCGAGGTGAAGGCCAAACCCATAGCGGCCCGAAGCTCGAGAGAACGTCGAAACGGGAGGGCGACCGTCAGATACTGGCCGAGAATGAGCCCGACGACCGCGATCGCCAGGACCGCCGCTCCGGATCGAAGGCCCGCTGTCCATTTGCCGAACCTGTTTACCGCCATGAACAGTGTCGCCTGCTTCTGAACATCGACCTCATCATAACGCTCCAGGCACACGCAATCACGAAACGGTATCGGCGTGGGAGACCGCCGAATCAGCGCAGGAGACGGCTCTGCGTTTCTAAGGCGGTCAACGCCGCCTCGCGGAGTGAAGAGGCAGCTCGGGTCAACACCTGCTGATCGCCCTCGAGGACCTTCAGGGCATCTGCCGCGATTGCAGACGGAAGGGTCGCGCCGTTCGGTCTGGTTGGATCCCAGGTGCGCAACATCAGGTCCAGCTTGCGGACCCGCTCGCCAAAGCCCACGTGCGGCACGCCGTAGACCAAGGCCATCAGGTTTCCGTGCAACGAGCTGCCGACGAAGAGGCGGGCGCCCGCGATACAGGCCAGAGTGTCGGCTACATCCGGACTGGGGATATGCTCGGCGGGAACGTCTTCGAGGAGGCCGGCGATTCTTTGCAGAGGCTCGTTGTCCTCGTGACCGGCTGCCTGGCCCAGGGGAAGCAGGAGGACTCCGAAACCCGTCTCGAGGTGAATCTTTCGCAGCTGTTCGGCGAGAATCGCCACTTTGCCCCACGCCGGGTACCGGCCGGCCTGGAAAGCGATGTACCTGCCGTTCAGACGCCGCAGCACGGCGCGGGTGGTTTCCGAGGCCGACGAGAAGAGCCCCTCTTTCGGGCAGACCTCGGGAGCCAAAACAGCCGAGTCGGGGGTGAGGTCGACCTCGAACGCAAGCCCCAGCCGATCGAGTGCTCCCTTCGTTTCTGGATCGCGAACAGCGAGGTACGCCGCATCGCGAAGACGATCGCGAGCTGCCTCGCGAAGCCTCTTCGGGAGACGCGCGAGGCCGATGCCGCCGACCGCATTGTAGGCCACAGGGCAATCGCTGCCGACGTCGCCTGCCGTCAAAACCCAGGGCAACGGGCGGTCACCCCCGAGGAGCCGTCGACACGACCAGTCGACCGCCGATGGTCCGAATGTGCGGGCAAGTATCTTGGCCGCCAACACCTGGTGAGGGGTGCCGAGTCCGGCAAAGGCATCCAGCCAACGCGCCGTCAGCACCTCGCCGCCCGCCACGACGACGATGCTTCCCTCCGGCAGGTCGAGGTTCTTCAGCGACGCCAGCGGTTCGGTCAGCACCCCTCCCCTTTTTCGGAGATCCGCCGCCCGCAGCGAAAAGCACCGGTAGGTCGCCTCGACGCCGAGGCGTTCGAAAGCATGTCGGACCATGTGGGGAAACAGGAGGTCACCGAAGTTGAAGCGGTCAAATGCACCCACCACCGCCACCACCGGTTTCACGACGACGACCTCTCGAGTGCCAATGGCGCGAGCACGAATCGATGCGCCAGCGCCGATTGCACGACCAGCGATAACGTCACCCGGATCAACCAAGCGCAGGCCGTCCCTACGATGCCGTAGCTTATCGTCAACCCGATGAGGTAGATCGCGTAGACCGGTGACTCGATGGTCTGGAAAATCGCCGGGATGGCTGGTCTCCCTGCGGCTTGCAGCAATTGGAAGGATGGCTGCACCAGGCTGTGGACCAGAGCACCTACGGCGAGGATCGACGCCACTGGCGCACTCGCTTCCGCAACCTCCGGCCCGAGCCAGAGCGAAAGCAGCGGTTTCGAAAAAACAACGATCACCAGCACCGGCATCGCGAGGAAGGCCCCTATCGTCCACATCGCCCGTCGATAGGCCCCGAAGAGCCGGTGATCGCGTGCAGCGATCAATTGACTGAACGCGGGGAACAACACACCCATGACGGCCACCGGAACGACCGAGAGCCGGGCAATCACCTCGAAGGGAGCGACGTAGTAGGCAACCGCCGACATCGAAAGGAGTCCACCTATAACAAAACGATCGGCGTAGAGCATCAGCGATGCCATGACCGTGCTCACGGTCATCCATCCTCCGAGCCGGGCCAGTATCAGCGCCGCCCCTCCCTCGACAGTCCATCTCAAAGGCACTGATGCGCGGGCGACGAACAGGAATCCGACCAGGGCGAACCACCGAATCCCGACGAAGGACCACATGATCGGAGGAATGGCCGGATCGACTCGGAGCACGACGACCGGAACCAGCAGCAGCGCTGATCCGACGACGGCACGCAGGATGCTCAGCGCCCCGAACCGCTGGTGAGCTTCGGCCACGCCGCGCAGGCAGTTCGCGACCAGAACCGCCGGAACGGCAAGGGCGACGATCTTCAGCCCGGCCAGCGTCTCGACCTGGAGCCAATCGGGGATCTGCAACAATCGAAACGCCACGAACGGTGCAACCACCACGAGAGCGACCGCCAGGACCGCGCCCAACACCGCGGTGACCACAGCGGTGGTCCCCACCAAGGCTCCAGCGCCCTCCTCATCGCCGCGACCGATTCGAGCTGCCAGCGCCTGGGTCATGGCCCGACCAAATCCGAGATCGAAAAATCCAACCAGCGTCACGAGAGTCATGGCGAGCGCCACAACGCCGAACCGATCGGGACCGAGCCCCTGCAACAACAAGGGCACCGCAACCAGCGCCGCGGCAAGCGGGAGCCCGTGGCCCAGGAGGTTGAGGAGGATATTTCGCCGGAGTGTGCTCGGTGAGGGTTCCGCCATCGCCTCGATTCTACATTCAGCACAGCGAGGCCGGCCGGTGCCAGCGGTGATATTCTCGAATTCTGAATGAACGCACGCTTTGTGCGACGGAGCCTTGCTTTTCTGACCTCACTCAAATTCTCCCCACTGAAGCGCGCCGTAGGTGCTGTGCTTGCGGTGTGGCTTGCTTCCACGGCAAGGATCGCGGTGGCAACGGAGCCAGTTGTCTTCGTCGACGTTGCGGAGTCGGCGGGAATCGACTTCACCCACTTCAACGGCATGACCGGTCACTTCACGATCGCCGAGATCACCGGCCAGGGCGCCGGGTTTGTCGATTACGACGGTGACGGCGATCTGGACGTCTATCTCGTCCAGGGACGTCTGCTCGGGAAGTCCATGAAAGAGGCGATCTTCCCCTGGCGCAGTCCCGAGCCACCAAAGGACCGGCTCTACCGCAACGACCTGGTTGTCAACAAAGACGGCAGTCGAAAGCTGAGCTTCACAGATGTCACCGAATCAAGTGGGATCGACGGCGGCGGCTACGGCATGGGAGTCGCGACCGGAGACTTCGACAACGACGGCCACATCGATCTCTACATCACGAATCTCGGCTCGAACCAGCTCTACCGGAACCGCGGCGATGGCACCTTCGAGGATGTAACGGCCAAGGCTGGAGTCGATGACACGCGTTGGAGCACGTGCGCGGCCTTCGTCGACTACGACCGCGATGGCGACCTCGACCTGTTCGTCTCCAACTATGTCGACTTCGAAACAGCGCCGACGCGCGAGTGTTACTCGAAGAGCAGCGCGCGCGATTTCTGCGGTCCCGACGCCTACAACCCGGTCCCGGATCGCCTGTTTCGGAACGAAGGCGACGGCACGTTCAGGGATGTCTCGGTTGCCGCCGGCATTCACAAGGAGTTCGGCGCCGGATTCGGAGTCGTCGCCGCCGACTACAACCTGGACGGATGGATCGACATCTACGTTGCCAACGACGGCGACCCCAACCAGCTATGGATCAACAACGGTGACGGCACCTTTCGCAACGAAGCCCTGTGGGCCGGAGCGGCCATCAACTCCGAGGGTGCGGCAGAGGCCAGCATGGGGGTCGACGCCGACGATTTCGACGAGGACGGCGACGACGACATCTTCATCACCCACATCATGGAGGAGACCAATACCCTCTACGTCAACGATGGCACCGGCCTCTTCGAGGATCGTACGGGTGCCGCCGGCCTGGCCACGGTCAGCCTCGGCAAGACGGGTTTTGGAACCGGGTGGTTCGACTTCGACAACGACGGCTGGCAGGACCTGTTGATTCTCAACGGCGCCGTACGCAAGATCGACGAAAGGATTCGAGCCGGCGATGCCTATCCCCTCGGACAACCGAACCACCTCCTTCGAAATACCGGCAAGGGAACCTTCGTAGTTGCCAGTGACCGCGCCGGAGACACCTTCCCGTTGATCGAGGTGAGCCGCGGCGCCGCATTCGGTGACGTCGACAACGACGGCGACACCGACGTGCTGGTGGCCAACAACAACGGCCCCACGCGGCTGTTGATCAACCAGATCGGCAACCGGAATCACTGGATCGGCCTCCGTCTCCGGCTCGAAAATGCCAGCCGCGACGCGTTGGGGGCGAGGATCCAGGTGGTCCTCGCCGATGGATCATCGCGGTGGCGCCGCGTCCGGACCGACGGTAGCTTTTGTTCGTCCCGAGATCCGCGGGTGCTCGTGGGACTCGGAAAAGCATCGGCTGTCAAAGAGGTCAGGATTCGATGGCCTCGGGGTCAGCAGGAAACCTGGCGCAATGTCCCCATCGACCGGTACACAACCCTCCACGAGAATTCGGCCCCACAGGAGAAGCAATGAAATCACGGACACGCATCTTTTCAGTGTTGGCTTTTCTCTGTGCAGGCGCGATACTGACCGTTCTTCAAGCGGAGGGGTCAACGCAAGAGCCCGAATCCGTACCCGCGGATGTTTCCGTGCGGGCGGAACTCGCGCCTGTGATTCAACCGGATCTCTCCGGCGTCGACACGGTGGTTGCCGACCAGCTGCGACAGGCTCGCCGCGAAATGGAGGCGGCCATCGCCGATCCGTCAGCGAGCGTCGAGAGGCTTGCGGCCGCTTACGGCACGCTGGGCCAGCTCTACCACGCCTACGAACTGCTCGATGCGGCCGAGACCTGCTATGACAACGCTCGTTTTCTCGTGCCTCAGGACTTTCGTTGGGTCCATCTGGCGGCCGATGTCGCCCGCCGCAACGGCGAGCTCGAAGAGGCGGCAGCGCGCTACGAGGCGGCGTGGTCGCTCCAACCCTATGACTTCGCGGCCCTGGTGCGCCTTGGCGAGGCTTACAGCGAGCTTGGCCGGGCCGAGGACGCCAAGATGGCCTTCAACGCGGCTCTCGCGCTGAGCCCCGGCTCGCCCTCCGCGATGGCCGGCCTGGGGCAGCTCGCGCTCGACAAACGCGAGTTCGGCGACGCCATCATGTACTTTCAGGCCGCGTTGAAAGCTGCGCCGGAGGCCAACCGGCTGCACTACAGCCTGGCCATGGCCTACCGCGGTCTCGGCGACATGGAGGCCGCCAAACGCCACCTC
>JBFFBV010000089.1:0-20031 GCA_041560205.1 Candidatus Sulfomarinibacter sp. | reverse complement strand
CTCGCCATCCTCGGCCGTCTTCTGCTCGATGCCCGGTCCGGTCGGGCCGACCCAGCCGAAGCGGTAGTTGTCGTAGCGGTTGATGTTGGTGAAGGAGGTGTTCTCGGTCATGCCGATGCCCTCCAGGATCAAGACCCCGGCAGCGTGGAAGAACTTGGCGATGTCGGGGTTGATCGGAGCGGCGCCCGAGATGCACCAGCGGACCCGGCCACCGAGGGCTTCCTGCACCTTGGAAAAGACGAGTTTTGTGGCAAGCGCGTACTTGAGGCCCAGCAACGGCGGGATCGGTTTTTTCGCCAGCTTGTGGTCGCTGACCTGCGATCCGACGTTGACCGCCCAGTTGAAGATGTTGAGCGCTGCGCCACCCTTGGCCTGGGCGCCGGAAATGATCTTGGTGTGGACCTTTTCGTAGACTCTCGGCACGCTCGGGAACCAATGGGGGCGAGCGATCTTGAAGTCCTCTGCGATGGTGTCCATTCGACGCGCGAATACGGTCGTGGCGCCGGTGAAGAGGGCGGTGAAAACGCAGGTGCGCGCGAAGACGTGCGCGAGCGGCAGAAAAAGCAGCGTGGTGTCGCCGTCTTTGGAGAAGAACGAGTGATAGACCGACTGCGCGGTGAAGGTGATGTTGTCGTGAGTGAGGACCGCGCCCTTCGGCACCCCGGTGGTTCCTGATGTGTAGACGATGGTGGCGACGTCACTCGGTTCGACGTTGGCGATCCTGGACTCGAGATCTTCGTCGGGGACATCGGTTCCGAGATCGAGAAACTCCTCGTAGCTGATGACCCAGTCGTCGGCCGGAGGGGTGCCGCTGAAGAGGATGACCTTGCGGACCTCGGGCACCTCGGCCTTGATTTCCAGCATCTTGGCGACCTGGCCCTCGTCCTCCGCGAAAACCAACACGGCGTCGGAATGCTGGACGATGTGACGGACGTCCTTGGCAAGCAGGGAGTGGTAGATGCCGACGGCACAGGATCCGATGCTCATGTTCGCCAGATCGGTGAGGACCCAGCGGTAGTTCGAGTAGCTCAGGATGTTGACCTTGTCGTTCGTGCCGACACCCAGGGCAATGAGACTCTTGCCGGCCTGTCGAACTTGGCCATAGAACTCAGTCCAGGTGGTGCCGTCCATTTCACCGTTGTCGTCAATCGACCGGTAAGCCGTTCGGTCGCTGTAGCGGTCGACCGTCTCCTTGAGCATTTCGTGCACGTTGCGGAAATCTCTGATCTCCATCGTCTCTCCTCCAACCCCTGACATCGACTCGAGTGCGATCGTTTTTCGTGCGCGAATGGCGCCAGGCAGTTTAGCAGAGGGGCGGGCTATACTGCGGCGTCGTTTTCGATCGAGCAGTTTTGGAGGCAAGAAATGAACATCAACCAGTGGATGTCGGCCATCAGTGAACGACCCGAACTCCGCCAACTGGCATTCGTGGTTGGGGCGATCGTGCTCGCACTGATCGTCCGTATGCTCTTCGTGCGGGTGATCAGGGTTTTCGCCCGGAGGACGGTAACCGACGTCGATGATCAGATCGCTCGACAGATTCGCGGGCCGATCGTGTGGACGATCATCTTGACCGGGCTCGCGTTGGCGTACCTCGAATTCGGCGCTCCGGCGCGCGTGAATTACTTTGTGCTCGGCATCATTCAGACCGTGATCGCCCTGATGTGGGCGGTCACACTCATGCGGGTTGGACGACTGCTGCTCGACCTCGTGAGCGGCTTTGTCGACAAGATCACGTTCATCGAGCCTCGCACACTGCCCCTGTTCGACATGATATTGACGGTGGTCGTGCTGGGCGGGTTTCTGTACGCGTTCTGCCTGGCCTGGTCGATCCCGCTGACCTCGTGGCTGGCTTCGGCGGGAGTGATCGGCCTTGCGGTCGGCTTCGCCGCGAAAGACACGCTGTCGAACCTGTTCTCGGGCATATTTATCGTTGCCGATTCGCCCTACAAGGTGGGCGACTTCGTTGTTCTCGACAATACGATCCGCGGCGAGATCCTGGAGATCGGCATGCGATCGACGCGGCTCTTGACCCGCGACGACATTGAAATCACGGTGCCCAACGCAGTCATCGCCAACAGCCAGATCATCAACCAGACCGGTGGGCCTCACGAAAAGATGCGGGTACGGGTCAAGGTCGAGGCGGCCTATGGGTCCGATATCGATCAGGTCGAGAAAGTGCTGTTGAGCTGTGTCGAGGGAGTGCAGCACGTGGTTTCGGAACCGAGCCCACGAGTTCGGTTCCGCTCATTCGGTGCCTCCGGCCTGGTCTTCGAACTTCTGGCGTGGATCGAGAAGCCCGTCTTTCGAGGACGTGTGCTCCACGCACTCAACGGCAGGGTCTACAAGGCTTTCGCCCATGCCGGAATCGAGATCCCGTATGCCAAGCAGGATGTTTACGTCAAAGAGATGCCAAGCCCGGCGGTTTCGGCTTCGTAACGTACGGAGGTGTTCGATGGGTGCGTCGAGAACTGGATTCGACCGGCGGAAATTCACCGCCTTCTTTGCCGGCTTCGGACTGGCGGGGACGGCCCTGCCGAACCTGCTGTGGGCGGAGATCGAGGCGTCTGGTGGCGTCAGCAAAGAAGCATTGATCGGCGCCGAGCAGCTTGCCGGGCTCGAGTTCGCCGACGAGGAGCGCGAGCTCATGCTGTCCGGTCTGCAGGAGCTGCGCGAGGATTACGGGAAATTGCGCGAGGTGCCTCTCGAGAACTCGGTGGCGCCGGCGCTCCACTTCGACCCGGTCCTCCCGAGAATGGAGTTGCCGAGCTCACCGGCGCGAAGGCGCGCCAGTCGAGCAAAGCTCGAGAAGCGCCCGGTCGACGACGCCGAGCTCGCCTTGCTCCCGGTCTCCGAGCTCGGCAACCTCCTTCGAATCGGTGCGATCTCCTCGGAAGAGTTGACCACCCTGTATCTCGATCGACTGCAGCGTTACGATCCCGAGCTCCACTGCGTGATCACCTTGACGGAAGATCGCGCGCTGGCGCAGGCTCGACGGGCCGACCGGGAGCTGGCGCAGGGGATCTGGAGGGGTCCGTTGCACGGCGTGCCCTGGGGCGCCAAGGACCTGCTCGCCGTGAGGGGCTATCCGACGACCTGGGGGGCCGCGCCGTTCAGAGAGCAGGTCATCGACGAGGACGCGACGGTCGTGCAGAGGCTCGACGAGGCCGGCGCGGTTTTGGTCGCCAAGCTGACCCTCGGTGCCCTCGCCTGGGGGGACGTCTGGTATGGGGAGAAGACGCGGAACCCGTGGAACACCGAGCAGGGGTCCAGCGGTTCGTCGGCGGGCCCGGGCTCTGCAACCGCCGCCGGCCTTGTCGGCTTTTCCATCGGTTCGGAGACCTGGGGATCGATCGTCTCGCCATCGACCCGCTGTGGTGTCAGTGGGCTGCGGCCGACGTTTGGCCGGGTGAGCCGCCACGGCGCGATGGCGCTGTCGTGGAGCATGGACAAGCTCGGTCCGATGTGCCGTAGCGTCGAGGACTGCGCCCTGGTTTTCGAGGCAATCCACGGCGACGACGGTCTCGACCCAACTGCCGTCGATCGCCCGTTCGTGTGGGATGCCGAGCTCGACTTCCGCTCGCTTCGGGTGGGGTATCTGAAAACGCTGTTCGAACGCGAGCTCGAGTTCGACGAGGAGGACACGGAGGAAGACCGTCAACGGGCCCGCGATTGGCACGCGCTCGACCTGGAGACGCTGAAGACGCTCGAAAGCATCGGTGTCGAGCTGATCCCGATGGAGCTTCCCGACCTGCCGGTGGGCGCGCTCTCGTTCATCCTTTCGGCCGAGGCCGGCGCAGCCTTTGACGAGCTGACCCGCTCCGGGCGCGACGACGAGCTGGTGCGGCAGATCGAGAATGCCTGGCCCAACGTCTTCAGGCAGTCGCGGACGATTCCTGCGGTGGAGTACATCCAGGCGAATCGTGCCCGCACGCTCGTGATGCGCGAGATGGAACGCCTGCTCGAAGGCCTCGATTGCTGGGTCTCGCCGTCATTCGGTGGGTCGAATCTGTTACTCACCAATCTCACGGGCCACCCTGCGGTGGTGGTGCCCAACGGGTTCCGGTCCGACGGTACGCCGACCAGCGTCACCTTCAACGGCCGGCTCTTCGGCGAATCGCAGATCCTGGCGCTCGCACGCAGCTACCAGGAGGCCACCGGCTTCCACCGCCTCCACCCAAAGGCGTTTCTATAGGCCAAATCCTCGACCAACGGAATCCCAAGGGCGGCACACGTGGCGCCCTTGAGTTGTGTCATCCCGAGCGAGCAGCGCGAGCCGAGGGATCTATGGAATATCCGGGTCGAGCTTCCTTTCCATAGATTCCTCCGCTCACTCGCATCGCTCGTTCGGTCGGAATGACACGGGGCGGGCGAAGAAGGGCGGGACATGTCCCGCCCCTACACCACAAACGCACTTCGCCACCACCTCCCTCACCCCCTCAAGCCCTCAAGCCCTCAAGACCTCAAGACCTCTAGACCTCAAGACCTCACGACCCTCCTCGGTAGGGCCTTCTGGCCGGCTTCGAGCTCCTGGTCCGGTCCTCACCGAAGCGAGCATCCAAATGTGATGTGTATCACTGTGGCACCTCCGCTCTAGGCTGATACAGCCAGTCAACTGTTAACGAATGGTGAAATCATGCCAGAAGTTGGCATCGAACTTGCTCTTTGATCTCAACGAGTAATTAAAAGCGCCGTTGCAGGTACGACATGCGATCGGGCGCGAGGAGAAGAGGCAGATGGCACCAGTCAAATTCACGATCGTCGGCGACCCCGGAGACCTCACGGTCAGCCAGTGCACCTTCTGCGCCCACCGCAGCCCCGATGCCACCAGGTGCAAGGCCTTTCCCGCCGGCATCCCGGTCAAGATCCTCATGAACGAGCACGATCACACCTTGCCGTACAAGGAAGACAACGGCATCCGCTACACGCCGGTCCAACTCGGCACCGCGCGCAAGGTGGCTTCCTAGTCTGGCCCGCGTTCTCTGGGGCGGCTCCCGACAACTGAAATCTCTCCTCTGCTAGGGTGGGACCGTGGATGCGGCCGCCTCGGTGTTGCTGCTGATCGTGGGCCTCATGCTCCTGGTTGGCTTCTCAGGCTTCGGATTCGTGTCCTTGCGGGAGCACGAGCGGCGGGCCACCCGTGTCGCCTTCCTCCTGGCGGCGGGTCTTTCGGTCCCAACAATCATCGCCGCCATGTCGCCACCTCCAGTGCCGACTGCTGGTGCCGCTGCGATATTCGTTGTCTTCCTTGGAGTGGTCGTCGCCTGGTTCGTGCCGTTGACCGAAACTCCGGAGCCCGGAGGTCGACCGAGCCGGCGGGTCGACGAGAGAGACATCATGTTCGCGCGGGGCCGGTTGATCGACGGGTCGCCCGAATACGAGGCCTACTACGCGCTGCGGCCGGAGAACAAATCCGGCGACGACCACACTCGATCTCTTCCGGGGCTCCTTTCGGACGAGGCGGAGCTCGCCGAAGCAAGGGCCTTCGCCACCGCCAGGGCGTGTTTCGACCTCACCGAAGCTCTGCGGCATCATGTCGATGGAGAGGTCGCGCCGAAGACGGAACGACGATCGCCCGAGGTTTGGAGCTCGGCGGTCAAGGAGCTCGTGCGATCTCTGGGAGCTGTCGACGTCGGCGTGACCGAGCTGCGCCCGTACCACGTTTACACCCACATCGGCAGGGGCACCGGAAGCTATGGGGCACCGGTCGAGCTCGACCACCGATGGGCGGTGGCATTTTCAGTCGAAATGGACCACCGACGCGTGTCCTGCGCGCCGCAAGCCCCAGTGGTGGAGGAGTCCGCGCGGCAGTACGCCGAGGGCGCGAAGATCGCGATCATCCTGGCGAGTTGGATTCGACGACTCGGCTACCCGGCCCGTGCCCACACAGACGGCAATTACCGAGTCATCGCTCCCCTGGTGGCCCGGGACGCAGGGCTGGGTGAGATCGGACGAATGGGGCTGTTGATGACGCCCCGCCTGGGTCCCCGCATTCGGCTCGGCGTCGTGACCACTGACATGCCCATGGTGGGCGACCCCTCTGGCGACGACACATCGGTGATCGATTTCTGTCTCTTCTGTAAGAAGTGCGCCACCAATTGTCCGGTTGGCGCCATCCCCTCGGGTGACCGGACGCCAATCGACGACGGGCTGCGCTGGGCGATCGACTCCGAGACCTGCTACCGCTACTGGAATGTCATCGGCACCGATTGCGCGAGCTGCATGCGGGTCTGCCCCTACTCCCATCCCGACAGCCCGGCGCACAATCTGGTGCGAATGGCCATCCGCAGATCGGCAAGCGCGCGTCGCGTCATGCTGTGGCTCGACGACGTGTTCTACGGCCAGAAGCCCCCAACTGTTGATACTATGGATACATGAGGGCATTTCGGTCTGCGACTGGAGGCGACTGATGAAGTTCTCGACCCCTGTGATCGGCCTGGTGATGGCCACCGTGACAGTGGCGCCGGCAGTGGCCCAACAGAGCCTGGGTGAGGTGGCGGGATCGATCAAGCTCAAACGGCCCGAGGGTGAGAGCGTGGTCATCGATCAAAACGCCGTCGGAAAGACACGCAGGACCTCCGGGGGCGACACCGAAAGCGATTTCTTTCGACAGGCCGTCCGCGACTGCGTGACCGAAACGCAGGCCTTGTACGGGCTCATTGTCGAGACCCGAGACGGGACCTCCTTTTATCGGGACGAGTGGCGGGCTCGAGTCCTGGACGCCGGATTCCTGCTCGATGCAGCCCGCGAGGACCTCGGGATGGTGAGGGCCGAGGGCCGGTATGTGGAGGCCTACGAGGTCGCGGTTCGGGGATCGAACACTGCCGCCGCCGCGCTCGACATCCTCCGTGGCGCCATCTCCAACGACCAACCGGTCTACTCTCAGGCGAGGGAGCTCTCGAGAGAGGCGATCAGGCTGTTCGGTGAAGCGGAGGCCGCCATCGGTTCGGCCTCTCGCGCGAATGTTGCCGAGGGAGCGCCGCCGCTGATCAACCCCATCGAGGCCGACCGAAACATGACCGCGTTGTGCCGGGGTCGATACGGCGATGGCACGAGCGGTTTCGACGCATGTATCGCGGAGCAGAGGGCGGCGCTGGATGAAATCACGCGCCGCAGCGGGCCGGGCGTCGGGCTCGACGCTTCGGTCTTCAACGTGATTCGCAACAACTGCCGCTTCGAGTGGCCGGACAACTACGTCGACCAGGACCGATGCGAGCGGGAGAGGGTCGCCTCGAAGACAAGGTAGTAGCTCTGCTGTAACTGCGGGCCAGGCTCCGGCATAGGAGAGAAGGAGTGCGGAAGCTCCTCCTTCCTTCCGCTGGCCCCTCGGTACCCCCCACCGGGGGGCCTCGCTTTGCCGCTCGCCCGCCCGGGTACAAGATGCAGGATGCAGGTCCCGTCCGCCCCACCCCTCGGTCTCTCAGACTCAATACCGGGTGGGCGGGTGGCCTTGCATCCGGGTGGAAGGGAGGGTGGGTGTATCGTGTATCCTGCATCCCGCAGGGCATGGCGGACTGACTGATTCATCAGGCCAATTATTCACTGAGATCGGTAGGCCCTCAGCATCTCCTGCACCTCCCGTCTCAAGCTCTCGTCAGGGATGAGTTGGACCAGCGTGGGGTTCGTGCGGCAGACACGACCGAGGTGCCGCAGGCCATCCGTCCGCCGACCCTGGGAGACCAAGGCCAGGCCGAGGTAGAAGTCGGCGTCTTCATGAGGCCAACCGGCGTAGGCGGTGCGGAAGGCCGATTCGGCGCTCCAATAGTCCTTCCGAAGGAGCCGCGCCCGCCCGACCGACCGCCAAAGGGTCGGCGCGTGGCGCGGCATCGTGTCGATTCGGGCCAGGATCGCGGCCTCGAGACTCGCTGTCTGACGCGCGGCTGCGTCTGGCGGCGCCTGTTGGGAGATCGCGAGGATTGTCTCGACGCTGCCCACCCACCCGTCGGCGGCGGTGCGTCGGAGCTGCCACCCTACGGAGACGATCGCGGCAATGACCACCAGAGCGACGATCGGCACTGGCCCACGAACAAAGGCAATTGTGCGTGTCGTTTCGGTGGTCCCGATGATCTCTGCCAGAATGACAGAGACCGGGATCAGGCCGACCGCCAGGTGGGTCGGGTAGTGGAGCAAGGCGAAGGGCGTGAACGCTGCAAGAGACAGAGCTAGCAGGGGTCCTGCCCTCGTTCGGATGCTTGCAAGCGCCACGAGAACCGCCGTCAGCCAGAGCACACCAATGATCCCGAGCTCTGCCGCGAGCTGGAGTGGATCGTTGTGCGCCCAGTTGAAGTGCGATGCGAGTTCGCTGCGCCGGCCGACACCGCCCTGGCGGGCAAGCCAATCGAGCCGGCTCGGGTAGTAGAGATGATCGTAGTTCGCCGCTCCGACCCCCGAAATCGGATGGCTCCGCACCATTTCTGAGGCGGCCGTCCAGCCGTCACCGCGATTGGTGAAGAGGGCATACCATTGACCCTTCTGCGCCTGTTCAATGGCCTTCATCAGGCGCGGGCCGAGCCCTGCTGCCAGGGCGAGTGCCAGAACCGCGGCGCCGACCACCGCCATCCTCGCCCAGAGCTTTCGAGACTTTTGCTGGATGAGCCAGACCAGGACCAGCAAAGCCAGGGCCGCGAGACCGGTGAGCGAGCGCGTGAGGACCGTCGCCAACGACAGAGCCGTCACGAGAACGAAGCGGCCTCGCGTGATCGAGGACTCGTCCATCCTGGCCAGAAAGAAGGGCAGGAGGAGGACCGCAGCCATCGCCAGATCGGCGGGGTTTCCGGTGAGGCCGGTGAGGCTCAGCCGGCCGGTCGCGAATTGGACACCGAGGTTGAAAATCTGAACACCGCCGATCTGGAGCACCATGACTGCTGCAGAGACGATCACCCCGGTTGCCGCGACGGTTGCGAGCCGGAGTCTGGAGCGGGGCTCCAGGGTCGCGAGCCAGAGAATTCCCAGCACCCAAATGAGCGAGATTGCCGCCGACTCCATCGCTCGGAGCGGGTTCGCGCTCCACGCCGAAGAGATGGCCTGGAGCACCGGGAGGGCGAGCAGTATGAGTGGCAAGCGCCCGGAAGCCAAGACCAAGGTCTTCCGTCTGGCAGCACCGAATGTTGCAAGAGCAAGCGCGAGGCTGATCGCGGCGAGCACGATCGTGTCCTTTGGCAACCGGAAGGGGCTCGCAGCGCCGGGCAACACCACCACTTCGGCGAGGAAGATCCCCGATGCGGCGATCCGTAACGGCCAAACAGATGGTGCCGGTTGAACGGTTTCTTTCCGTGTCACGCGGAGATCCTATCAGGTCCACACGGGCGAAATGTTCTACCAAGGAGACACTGTTGATCCTTGAAAGACGGGGACAGATCAAGCCGATTCGAGTTGGTGGACCATTGACCTGAGCGCTGAAACCTGTACCCTGTCGCCTTGTTCCATCGTTCAGCCGCCAATCCTGGGTGGATGGATGTGGGACCGGCCAGGAGGAGCGATGCGGCGGACGATCATCACGGGAACCGGAAGCTACATCCCGTCTCGACGGGTGAGCAACGACGATTTCATGGGCAACCGGTTCTTCATGGACTACGACCAGCCAATCGACACGGTTGACAATCCGAAAACCGTTGGCAAGTTTCAGGAGATCACCGAGATCGGCGAGCGCCGCTTTGCCGAGGACGATCAGGTCGCATCGGACCTCGGTTTCCTTGCAGCGGAAAAAGCGATCGAGGACGCGGGCATCGACCGGGAGACCCTCGACTACATCATCTTCGCCCACAATTTCGGCGATGTTCTCGCCGACAACCGCCGCTGTGATTTCTGTCCGAGCCTCGCGGCGCGGGTCAAACAGCACCTGAAGATCGAAAACCCGGAGTGCATCGCCTACGACCTGCCCTTCGGGTGCCCCGGCTGGGTCCAAGGCGTGATCCAAGCGGACTATTTTCTGAAGTCGGGTGATGCAAACCGTGCCTTGGTCATTGGAGGCGAAACACTTTCCCGGATTTCCGACCCCCACGACCGCGACAGCATGATCTACTCCGATGGTGCCGGCGCGACTGTGCTCGAGGCGCGTGAGACCGATGAAGAGGTCGGCATCCTCGGGCACGCAGCGCGATCGGACACCATCGACCACGCACGCTTGCTCTGGATGGGCGAGTCCTATGACCAGGGTAACGGCGACGAAACGCTTTACCTCAAGATGTACGGCCGCAAGCTCTACAATTACGCGCTGACAATCGTTCCTGGTGTCGTCAAAAAGAGCCTCGACCGAGCCGGCCTCGATCTCGCCGATGTCAAGAAGGTGTTTCTCCACCAGGCGAATGCCAAAATGGACGACGCCATCCTCAAGCGCGTCTTCAAGCTCTACCAGGTGTCCGAGATCCCCGACGGTATCATGCCGATGAGCATCTCCTGGCTCGGCAACTCATCGGTGGCAACTGTGCCGACGCTCGTCGATCTCGTGGCGCGGGGTGAGATGAACGGCCAGGAGGTCAAGCCCGGTGACGCCGTCATCCTCGCTTCCGTCGGCGCCGGCATGAACGTCAACTCCGTTGTCTACCGCTGGGTGTAGCCGACCCGCCCGTCCAGATCCGAGATACCAGATACCAGATCCAGCCGCCCGCCCATTTCCACAGATTCCTCGACTCGCCTTCCGGCATCGCTCGGAATGACACATAGCTTGTCATCCCGAGCGGAGGAGGAGCGGAGCGACGCCGCCGTCGAGGGATCCCCTGAAGCCAGAGAATGCCGCCGATTAAAAGCCTCCGTGGAAGTCAGGGGATCCTTCGGCTCGGCCCTCGAAGGGCCTCGCTCAGGATGACAGGCCAAACGTGTCATCCCGACCGAGGGAGCAACGCGACCGAGCGGAGGGATCTGTGGATAGGCGGTTACTGGGTTATCTTCTCGAGAGCCGCAGCGTTGGCAGCCATCACGCTCAGGTAATCACCTTCCTCCGGCCGATTCCCGCAGGGATCGAACACAACGGACGAGATCCCCCTGGCTTCGAGGTCGGCCACCGTCTTTGCGAGCGGCTCGCCCTCCCACACCATCCACTTCGCCGGGTGGGCGGCGAGCCCCTCTTCGAGGTGGCCCCACGCGTGGCCGTCCGGCGCCTCATCCGGCTCCCAGTGGACCTTGACACCGTTCAGCTGGTAACGATTGATCAGGTACTGGTAGACCGGGTGCGAGAATAAGAGCGGCGCGTTACCGATGGCTTCGGCAGCAACCTGCAACCGGCTGTCGAGATCGATAAGGTCACCTTTCAGCTCCTCCATTCGACGCTGAATGTCTGATTCCTGCTCCGGTCGCCGCAGGGCGATCGCCGCCGCGATGGCCTGAGCCTGTTGGATCGCGATCTCTGGATCGAGCCAGGTCGTGAAGGCGTAGCCGACGTGCTCGTGCTCGCCCTCCGGCCCGTGGCTGTGAGTCACAGTGCCTTCGAGCGGAAGGAGGCGGTCGCCGATTCCTTCCGAGGTATCAACGATCGTTGACGGTGGGAGGGCCGCGAGGTCGGTCCATTTGGCATACGCGGCGCCGTTGAGCAGAATCACGTCAGCACCCTGGTAAGCAGCGATGGTCTCGGCGTCCGGTTTCCAGTAAGCCGGATCCTCATCCCGCGGCGCCGGAAAATGGACCTCCACCAGATCATTCCCGATCCGCTCCGCAAAATACGCCAGCGGATAGTTGACTGTATAGATGACGAGCTTGTCGCTTGCCACCGATTCCGATGCCGGCTCGTCTACCACCGGCCCACCCCCGCACGCCAGCAGCGCAACAAAAATCATCATCGAAAAAACCGACTGATGCCGCATGAGGAGCCTCCTTCGTGAGTTGCTTCTGTTCACGGTATGGCGGGCTGACCGGAGCCACGTTGTAACCGCAAAGACGCAAAGAACGCAAAGATTTTTTCATAGCTGGTTCGCGTACCTTCGAATGCCGTCGACCATTTTGGGTACGTGCCAATTCAAAAGAAAACCGAGACGACAATCTTTCATTTTCAGGTAGGTGAGTACTTGAGCCCTGTGCACCGGGAGGATGCGATCGACGGTTTTGTTTTCAATGATGACAGCGTCCTCAATCAGCATATCGATTCGATATCCGGCATCGATCTCGATTTCCTCCTAGCTGACCGGGAGAACCACTTCACACGCGACCTTGAATCCTCGTTTTCGGAGCTCATACGCAAGGCATTCCTGGTAAGCGGACTCCAAGAGGCCTGGCCCGAGCGCCCGATGCACCTTGATCGCGGAATCAACGATTGCTGAGCCTATTTTTTCGATATCCATCAGATGTTTTTCTTTGCGCTTTTTGCGTCTTTGCGGTTCCAAATGGCGATGCAACCCAGTTTGGACATTTCATGAAGCGTGAGATCGCTCAAGCCCTCAAGCACTCCTAAAACGTCCAGCCGACGGAAAAAACGATCGCGAAATCATGATTCGCAGCGAGCTCGCCGCCCGGCGGGTCGCTGTCGTAGTTGTCGGAAATCGAAAAGTTGACGGTGAAGTCCGTCACGATCTCCCTCTTGATCGAACCGTTGAAGTCGACGCGTAGGCGGGGCCAATCGGTAATTCCAGGCCTCACGCCAAGCTGGATCAAGAGGTCGGTCTTCGGAAAATTGTAGAGGAAGAAATGGTACTCGGCGATCAGCGCGCCCGACAGAAAATAACCGCTTGGCTCCCCACCGGTCGGGGTTTCGCGACTGACGGTGAGGCCCGCCGCCGCCTGTAAAGTGCTCTTGTTGGTCTGCTTGAACCTGCGGCCGTACGCCCAGCTGATTTCTGTTCTGAAATCGATGCCTTGCTCGGAGCTGCGGGTGAAGTCGATCGCCCCGGCAGCGAAGTAACGGTTCTTGCGGTATCGGGTGTAGACGAAGTCGAGGCTGTCCCGAACCGTGGTCTGGCCTTCCTCGTCCTCGCGGTTGATCCGGGTCTGGATCGAGCTCAGGGTGGTCCTCGCGCTGTATCTACGCTGGCGGTATGTGGCGTCCCCTTCAACCGAGTACTGGAGGATATTGTCGGCCGATGTGTAACTGGCGCCGATATTGAGCGAGCCATTGACGCGACTCCAAAACGTCTGTTTGATCGGTGCGATACTGATGACCCTGTCCATGTCGAGTACGACTGGTCCCGTGGGACCAATCACCATGAGGAAGTGCGACTTTTCGGCGTTGGAGAGGCTCCCGTAGAAATGTTGTCCGTCCGTATTCTCGACGTCAAAAACTCCCGATGCCGTCAAGGCGTGCACGAACTCCCATTCAATGTAGATGGTCCCCGCGTTGTCGGTCTTGAATCTGAGCTTGCCCTGCTGAAGACTCTTCACCTCGCCCGTGATCGTGTTGCCGTTCAAAAGAATGAGCTCGTCGGTTCTCTCTGCGAACGCAGGTGGAGCGAGGATCAGAATGAAACCAGCCAGAAGCGCGGCAAAGCGAGATTGCATCGTCGCGATATTCTACTGCAGCAAGAGCAGTCGAACCGCGGCCGACGCGAAGCGGGTGGTGGCGCCCGTCAGCACGCCCGCGAGCATCACGCTCGCCAGCACGACGACCGCGATCTCGGTCACGAGAACCCCGGCAACCCGGAGCTTCGAACCGCCGATCTTGGCCATCGTTTCGATTTCGCGTTTGCGAAGCCTGAGCGACAGGGCGAAGACGAGCACAGCAGTCGCCAGGGCCGCCAGGCCGACCAGCAACATTCCCGCCACCACGAAGTTCTGAACCGTGAAGATGGTTCCCAGCAGCTCCTCGATCACGGTGGTCGGTTGCAGGATCTGAACCGTTTCGTCCGGTGACTCGAATCGTCCCATCAGGATCGTGCCCGACTTCTGGTCATGGGGGTTGGCGATGACCGCGGAAATCGGGTAGTTCTCGGTCGAGCCGTGAAAATGGAATGAGTCGATATTCTCCGCTGTGATCTCCGTGTACTGCAGCACTGACGCGTTGGCGACGATGTTGTCGCCCTCTCGAGACAGCACACCGGGCGCTGATTCCGGTGCCGCCATGTCCTGGTGGCCGTGCACCAGGCCTTGGATGATCCACGATGTCTTGAGGTCGACGAAAACAGCGATGTCGTCGGCGGTGAAAACGGGCTCGAGCACCCCGACTACACGCATCTTGAGCGGATAAACACCGGCGATATCGAAGACGCTCTCCGGTGAAGTTATGACCGTTTCACCGACCGTCACACCGAGGTTTTCGGCGGCTTTCGCCCCAAGCACACACTCGCCGAGAGTGGCCATGACGCGACCCTCGGCACAGCGGAGGCCGCGGAAGTCGAAGTACTCGATCGAGGTGCCGACGACCGGCTGACCACGCACCCGGAAACGAACGTAAAGCGGAATGGCCTGAGCAAGGCCGCTGTCGTCGACCCGGCTTGCCTCGGAGTACGTCGTGAGCTCCGGCGTGTCGGATTCAAAATAGAGAGAACTGAGAGCGAGCTCGAGCGGGCTGCCCTTGGCGCCTACCAGCAACGGCGTCGCGTCCGCCCGCGATGTGAGATCCGCAGCGGACTGGTTGACCAATACCCTCAGCGCCACCGGCAGGTAGACGATCAGCATGATCGAACCGATCAGCACCGCCGTCTTGACCCGGTTGTGCGCCAGATACCGCCACGCGAGGAAAAGGATGTCACGCATAGGAGTAACCGCAGATCACGCAGATGAACGCAGATAATAGAGGCGGTGACTTCAAGGGATTACCTGAAATCGTTCTTTCTGATTGACGACACGTTCGTAATCAAGTTGCGGATAGGATCCGAAATTCACCAAAAGGCCGACCTCCAGACGGCCGGCTTTCAGATAGTTGATGAGTTGGGCGCGGTGCTCCGACAGGAGCCTGCGGACTGCTTTGAGTTCCACTATGACTTTCTCAAAGCAGAGCAGATCAGGTGAAAAGGTCCGTTGGAGTTCCTGACCTTTGAATTCCAGGTTTATTGGCTGTTGCGCTTCGAACGGTATTCCGCGTGAGGAGAGTTCTCTTTCAAGGCACTCCTGGTACACGGACTCAAGGAAACCACAACCCATCTCGTTGTAGACCTCAAAACATGCACCGAGAATCTCGTAGGTTTCGTCATGTAGAGGAAAGTCGTCGCTCATCAGCTTCCCTCCTTATCTGTGTTCATCTGCGTGATCTGCGGTTTCTCAGGAACCTCCAGCAGGTCCATCACATTGATGGAACGATTGAAACGGGGGAGGAGGTCGTGGTCGTGGGTGACGGTGACGAGCGTCGCTCCCGTTGATGCAGCCGCGTCGAGGAGGATGTCTAATACCTTCGTCGTGTTTGTGGGATCCAAGTTCCCTGTTGGTTCGTCTGCGAGTAGCAGAACGGGCTCTGCGATCAATGCCCGGCAGACCGCGACCCGTTGTTTCTCGCCGTGCGAAAGCCGTGTCGAGAGACGGTTCAGCTTGTCGGCGATCCCGACTTGCTGAGCGATCTTCACCGCCCGGTCTCGGACCTCCCGGTCGAGGGTGAGGGATCCGTTGATTCGGTAGGGGAGGAGTATGTTGTCGAGCACTGTCAAGTATTCGAGCAGCTCGAACTCCTGGAACACCATTCCTATGCGGCGAATCCGGAAATCGCGGCGGGCGCCTTCATCGAGGTCGTTGAACTCCACGTCGTCGGTCAGGACCGTGCCTTCCTGCGGCAGCCGAATGCCTGCCATGAGGTGGAGAAGAGTTGTTTTCCCGGACCCTGAGGGCCCGATCACCGCAACCGTTTCACCCGTTTCAACCTTCAGCGAGGTGACGTTGAGCTCGAACTCACCCCCTGGATAACGGAATCGAAGACCGGAAATCGAGATCATCGTCGGGTCGGCATTCTAACAACGTCGGCGGCGGCTGACGAATCGGTCAAAGTTTTCGGACGTTCAGCTCGAGGCGTGCTTGGCAGGCTGCGAGCCACTGCCGCATGAGGCCGATGGTTGGGTTGGAGTTCCACTTTTCGGCCCGGGAGACCGCCTGTTGGGAAATGCCGAGTCGCTTGGCAAGCATCGTTTGTGTCAAGCCTGCCTTTTCCCTCGCCTGGCGCAGGAGGAAACCTGGCACGTCGATCTCCCATGCCGGCAGCTTGCCCCAGCGGCGGAGAACGCGCCATTCGGCAAAGCTCCTCGGCCGGCGCCGACTCAGTTTGAGGGCGCGATTCGAGAGTGGGTCGGCGGCGATTACGGGCCTCGGTTCGCCCATTCCTCGATCTCCTCAGGGGACGGATCCTCCCGCTCCCACCTCGAAACGAACTCGATCAGCGATCTCCATGCCTTCTGCCATCCGGAATCCTCGATACGACTCTCCACCCGATCGACATCCATGTGTTCACTCTGGGCCAGCCAGAGGAGCAGGGCGTTGACGCCGTCGACGGACGATCGCCAGTGCTCCCACCCTCCCAGGCGATCAATCAGTAAATCCTCTGCCGAAATGATTCGCACGCGTTGGCCCGTGACCTCGAGCCACAATGCCTTCTCATTCCGACCAAGCGCGGTCCCGGGAAACTCGACGAAAATCTGCCGGGGCTCGTGAATCCAGTGTCTGCCGTGACGTCTGAATCCTGCCTTTTCCAGTGCGCGTGCCACGGGCGCTGTTACCGACCCTACGAGGTCGACGTCGCCGGTTGTGTAGGCGCCGCGGGTGTAGAGTTCGACGGCGGCCCCGCCGACCAGGATCGGAGCGGTTTCGCCGTCTGCAAACAACCCTTGAATCCACGACACGAGTGCCGCGGTGCGTTCGGGTCCTTCCGCCCGGATGAGGATCTCATCGAATTCCACAGATACAATTTATAAATTGTATCTGTGGTTTGTCAATGGTCGTTGTTGCTCGATGAGAAGCATGTTATACTCATGATATACTCATATTATGAGTATTCGTCTGCAGGTGGTGATGGATCGGAGCGAGTTGGAGGCAATTCGAGCCGCTGCCCGCGAACGGGGCATGACCGTGTCCGAGTACGTGCGGGAGACTCTTCGCGAGGCTCGTCGAAAGGTTGCGGGTGGAGACACGGAACGCAAACTGGCGGCGATTCGCGCGGCTGACCGTCACGCGTACCCAACGGCTGACATCGATCAGATGTTGGGTGAAATCGAACGCGGCTACGGCGAGGGCGAATGATCCTGGTCGACTCGAATGTCCCGATGTATCTGATCGGGGGCGAGCATCCTCACAAGGTCGACGCTCGGCGCCTTCTCGAACGAGCGGTCGCAGAGAAACGTCGTCTCCTGACCGACGCGGAGGTCCTTCAAGAGGTACTCCACCGCTACGTCGCGATCGATCGCCGCGATGCCATTCAACCGTGCTTCGAGGTCATGCTCGAAATCGTTGACGAGGTTCTGCCGGTCCACCTCGAGACAGTCGAGGGTGCACGCGACATTGTTATCGGCCATCCCAATCTGACGGCGCGAGACGCCATCCACCTTGCCGTCATGAGAGAACACGGCATCGAAGAAATCCTCAGCTTCGATCGCCACTTTGACGGGCTCCCCGGCGTCTCGCGCCTCTTTTGAATGAAATCTCTCTCGCTCGTCTGTTGTTGACGAACCCGTACCACTCGAGAGAGGTCGAATGAGGGCGTCGACTCCAACCATCCATGTGCTGATAGTCTGCTTGTTGGCTGCAGCCGCGGGAGTTGCGGACGATTCACTTGATCCGGAGGATCAGCCGCCGGCCGGCAGCGAGACCGCGATCTTTCAGGCCGAGATCAGCGTCGAGGCGCAGAAGCGCGATCAGGAGATCCAGGAGGTCCCGATCTCGACGACATTCCTCAGCAAGGAAATGCTGCGGGCCTTCGACATCTACTCAGCTGTGATGATGGAGCAGAAGGTCCCCAACCTGCGCATCAACTTCAACCGCAACGGCGGCGCCAACTCGACTTACGAGATCCGCGGTGTCGGCCACCTGACCGACGGCGACGAGATCGTCAGCCAGCCAGTAACGATTCACCTCAACCAGGTGCCAAGCCCCTTCAACGTCACCACTGAAGGATTGATCTTCGACATGGAACGGGTCGAGGTCTTGCGAGGTCCGCAGGGCGACCTCTTCGGACTCAATACCACAGGCGGCACCATCAATTACATATCTGCCCGACCTACAGACGAGTTCCAGGCCGGGGTGTACCTGGAAGCCGGGAGCTACAGCTCCTCGAGACTGGACACTTTTGTCAGCGGGCCATTCTCGGATCGATGGTCGGGAAGGCTCGCACTTTCGAGCCGGCGACTTCGCGACGGCTGGCAGACCAACGCCGAGACTGGCGAGAGCTACGGCGAGCTCGATCTCGGAGGCGTCCGCCTCAGCACGCGATACGCCGGGGATTCGCTCCTCGCGGATATCGAAGTCCATTACGGCTGGAACAAGTCGGACCCGGTGCTCGGTCGGCTGATGGCGCCGTTGACGACCGTCCTCGGCGAGTACGTGGAGCCCGTCGAAGAGTGGAACGATGTCGGCTGGAGCGACGAACCGGCTTACGGGACGAACAAGAACAGACCGTACACGGACAGCCGCGAAGCGGGGATGACTGCCAACATCGAGTGGAACCTAGGGAGTTTGACCCTTCATTCGGTCACCGGATACCAGGACTTCGATCGCGAGGGTTGGTTCGACGGGGATGGATCCAGGGTCAAGGAGGTTGACTGGGTCCGCGACACAGCGGTCCGTTCGTTCAGCCAGGAATTCAGGGTGGACTCCCATGCCTCCGATCGTTTCTACTGGATGGCGGGAATCTACGGCGGTACCGATACGGTCGAAAACCTCTTCTTCTTCGATGTGCGCGCTTCGAAGATCTTCCCGGCAGTTGTCGGCAACGATACCGAACAGGACCGGGATGCGATCGCGGTCTTCGGCCGAGCCGAGTGGGCTTTCAGCTCCCGATGGCAGATCGATCTCGGGCTGAGGTACAGCCGGGAGAAACGTTCAATTCTCATCGATGGAACACAGCTCCTGGCTGATCCGCTTGGCCTCTTCGGCGGCATCTATCAGCCCGGGGACATCCTGACCGATTCGGTGACCACCTGCCTGACGATTGGCGATTGCACGCCGGGGGAGCCGTACGCCGACTCGATCGACGACGGCGATTGGTCGGGCAAGATCAACCTGCTCTTCGCCCCGAACGACCCCTGGCGCTTCTACCTGAGTCTTTCCCGCGGCTTCAAGTCGGGTGGCTTCAACGACAACTCGACCTCGTCGACGCTCCAGTACCTGGCGGTGAGGCCTGAACGGCTCTACGCCTACGAGCTCGGTGCCAAGGGGCGCCTTTCAGGCGGCGCCCTGCACTGGAACAGCGCAGTCTTCTACTACGACTTCAAGGACCAGCAGGTCGAGGACTTCATCGTCGATCCTGTCTTCGGGCCGCTCGAGGCCAACACGAACGCCCCGAGGTCGGAGCTTTACGGGTTCGAGTCCGAGCTGCTGTGGCAGATCACCTCGCGCTTTGCGCTGACCCAGGGCCTCGGTTTTACCGATGGCCGTTTCAAGGATTTCCAGGGTATTGACGCCTTGGCAGTGTCAGCCCAGGACCAGGACCCAGACTTCCAGTTCTTCACGCCGGTTTATCTCGATCGAACCGACGGTGCGATTGGCTTCCCCAACTGGCAGTACAACGGCATGCTTCAGTACCAGCTGCCTGTGGCGAGAAACCGCTGGTTCCGGTTCTCGGTCGATTACAGCTACGAAAGCGAGGCCACACAGGTGGGCGAGTTCGAACGAGTGCTGCCGGCCTTCTGGCTCTTCAATGCTCGCGTCGCCTATCGCCTCAGCGACAGCCTCGAGGTCGGCCTGTGGGGCCGCAACCTTTCCGACACCCGTTACCTCAACGACTGGCAGAACTGGTTCGACGCCGAGGTCCAAGTCGTCGGCATGCCCCGCACCTACGGCGTCAGCTTCCGCTGGGCTTATTGAGGGCCATTCGATTCCTCGACGCGAGATCCGGGGCTTACGCCCCAGGGATTTGCGGATGCCAATCAATTGTCGAGCCCCCGAACGGGGGCAACAGGTGATGTCCTGTAGGGGCGCCACCTGTAGCGCCCTTTTCCTTTGTCATCCCGAGCGGAGGCGGAGCGGAGCGACGCCGCAGTCGAG
>JBFFBV010000088.1:0-20114 GCA_041560205.1 Candidatus Sulfomarinibacter sp. | reverse complement strand
TTCGTTCACGCTATCGCTATCGACATTTATTGCCGATTTGAATGGCCGTAATCTTGGCCGTCTTCACTCACCGAATACCCCCGACCTCCAAGCCTGGTGAGCATCGGCGCAATACGGTCGAGCATCTTTTTTGCCTTTTCTGTCTCCTCGCGCTCCGTCGCCCCACAAACTTGAAGAACATCATGGATTGCCGCACATTCAAAGGCCGATCCTCGAGCGATTTCAAAGAAGCGACGACGATCACGATCCGAAGCCTTTCCGTTGCCCTCGGCAATATTCAATGGGATCGACTGCGACGCCCCAAGCAACTGATCTCTCGCATGTCGTACAAAACCCTCAAGACGCTCTGAAAGGCTGAAGGCGGTCGCTACGTACTCTAGCGCGACCTGATAGACATCAAGCTCCTCGTGACGAAAGGTCATAGAACTCTCACAAATTCACATATTTCACAAACATCAACACCATTGACACCGTTGCAGAGGGTTTCGATAGCGATAGCGAACGGCCAAAACCGCTCATTCGGCACCTGACCCCTTCGGCAGCGACCTCGAGAGAATGATGAAACCGAGAATCGCGGACACCATTGACGCAGCCAGGATCCCGATCTTGGCGGTCGCGATCAGGGTCTCGTTGTCGAAGGCGAGGTCGGAGATAAAGAGCGACATGGTGAAGCCGACGCCGGCCAGACAGCCGGCGCCGAAAACGTGGGCCCAGGCCACCCCTTCGGGAAGTGCACTGCGGCCACTCTTGACCGCGAGCCAGCTCAACAGGCCGATGCCGAGCGGTTTGCCAACCACCAGACCGAAAATGATCCCCAGGGCGAGCGGGTTGCGCAGGACCGCCAAGAGATCACCGCCGATCGCGACGCCGGCGTTCGCCAGGGCGAACAGCGGCAAGATCAACCACACCTGGATCGGGTGGAGGTGATGTTCGAGGACAAGCCCGGTCGGAAGTGCCTCCGCGGCCCTGGTGTGGATGCCTTCGACGATGTTCAGTTGCTCACGGTTGCTGAGGAGGCACAGCGCATCTCGTTCCTCCTGCCGCATCCGCTCGATACGCTCTTCCGTTTCGTCCATGAAAAGATGCGGATCGACCCGCGGACGCACGGGAATCACCATCGCGACCAGTATGCCGGCGACTGTGGCGTGGACGCCGGAGGCAAACACAGCGAGCCAGATTCCGAGAATCAGCATGTAGATGAAACCTCGGCGCCAGCGAGCCTGTATCGCGACAAACAGCACCGCCAGCAAAGTGACCGCCACCACGAGCGACAGCACGTTGATGCTCTCCGTGTAGAAGATGGCGATGACGGCAACCGCTCCGAGGTCGTCGGCAATCGCCAGCGCTGTCAGAAAGACTTTGAGGCCGATGGGTGCTCGGCTCCCGAACAGCGCGAGAATGCCGAGTGCGAACGCGATGTCGGTCGCCATCGGAATTCCCCAGCCGCGCGAACCGGCCTCACCCCAGTTGAGCAACGCAAAGAGGGTGGCCGGCACGATCATGCCGCCGATCGCGGCCGCGACCGGCAGGCCGGCTTTGTCGATTGAGGACAGCTCGCCGACCATCAACTCGCGTTTGATCTCGAGACCAACGACGAAGAAAAAGACGACCATCAGGCCGTCGTTGATCCAGTGGTGCAGCGAGAGCTTGAAAGTGGCGTCACCCCACGACACCCCCACATAGGTGTGGAGGAGGTCGAAGTAGGTCGCGGCCCACGGCGAGTTGGCCCACACCAGCGCCACCACCGTGCACGCCAGCAACAGCAGGCTGCCGCTGACCTCGGAGTGCACGAACCACTCGAAATAGCCGCGGAATCCGCCTTTGGGTTGATCTGCGCTCATCGTTGGCCTCCCAATGTGGTTCGCGAATCATAGCCCAAAAAAAAAACGACAGCGCTTCGGCGCCGTCGTTTTGAGGCCATCAACCGTCAGCCTTCAATCCGAAGCTGACAGCTGACTGCTGATCGCTGCAAGCTACGGAAGCTGGATCAGCCAGCCGCCGTCCTCGAACCACTTCTTCTCGAGCGCGTCGAGGAGACCGATGCCCTCGAGGGCACTGAGGTAGTTGGTGACCATGTTGACGAAGAGCGAGTCGCCGGGGGCGAGCGCGATACCGATCGGCTCGATGGTCATCGGCTCGGCGAGCGTGGCCAGACCCTGGTCGGGGAAGCGCATCTGCGACAGGGCGCAGATCGGAAAGTCCGCCACCATGGCATCGACCTTGCCGTCGAGAACCATCTGCACGCCGGCGTCGTAGTCGTCAACCGCCGTGTAGGTGGTCTTCTCGAGCACGTTCTGGACGAACTTTTCGCTCGTCGAGCCTTTGAGTGCCGCGATCTTGATGTTCGAGCGGTCGATCTGCTCAGCCTCCTTGAGAGCCGCCAGGGTCGACGACTTGGTCAGGATCGACTTGCCAGAGACGATGTACGGGCCGACGAAGGCAGCCTTGAGGTTGCGCTTCGGGGTCATGGTCATGCCCGACATGATGGCGTCGATCTCACCCTTCTCGAGGGCGGGCAGCAGCTGACCGAAGGGCTTCTGCACGAACTCGACCTTGACGCCCATGGCGTCGGCCAACAGATTGGCGAGGTCCACCTCGTAGCCGATCAAAGAGCCCGACTTCGAGATCACCGAGAACGGTGGCTGGGTGCCGGACATGCCGACCTTGAAGGTGCCGCTTTCGACGATGCGGCTAAGCACTGGCGAGTTGTCGGCGGCGACGGCGTCGGCCGTTCCCCCGAGCAGGGCGAGCAGAGCGATGGCGAACAGAACAAACGAGCGCTTCATGATTCCTCCTTGGATTCTCGGCGCCGGCGGTCACCGGCTCCGTTTTCTCGAACAATTGCGTTGTGGGGACGATTCCCGAATCGGCGCGGCCTGTAGAATAGCGCAGATGAAAACGACATGCACCCATCACTCCGTTTTTCTGCTGTGTTTCCTGCTCCAGATCGTCGCTACGGTCACTGGTGCTCAAGAGCTGACCGGTACGCGGCCGGGGGTCGAGGGCGAAGCACTCACGATCGAAGGCACCCTTTTCCTGCTCGACGTGTCCAAGGTCGACGGCGCCGACCAGAGCTTCACCGCCGATGTCTTCATGATGCTCAGGTGGCGGGATGAGCGGCTCGCATCCGAAGTGGAAGGTCTACGCCGCCTCCCCATCGGCAGCATCTGGAACCCGAGGGTCCAGATCATCAACCAACGGCGCATCTGGAAGACCTTTCCGGAATCGGTGGACGTCGCCCCCGACGGCACCGTTGTGTATCGCCAACGGTATTACGGCCAGTTCGCCTCGGCCCTCGACCTGCGCGATTTTCCTCTCGACCGCCACCGCTTCGCGGTTCAACTCGTGGTCCCCGGCTACGGTCCGGAGGAGATCGAGTTCGTGCCGTCCAACGAGGAGTTCGGGATCGGCAGATCGCCCGAGATGACGGTGCCCGACTGGTCGATCGGGCCATTCGCGCTGCAGACCGCGCCCTACGCGGTCATCCCAGGGGGACGCGAGATCGCGGGCCTGGAAGGGAACTTCGTGGCTCGGCGCCACCTCGGCTTCTACATCGGCAAGGCCTTCGTCTCGGTGGCGATCATCGTCTTCATGTCGTGGGTGGTCTTCTGGCTCGCTCCGGAGCATGTCGGCCCGAGGCTGAGTGTCGCGGTGACCTCGATGCTCACGCTGGTCGCCTACCGGTTCCTCCTCGGTCAATCGCTGCCGCCGGTCTCCTACCTCACCCGGTTGGACTACTTTCTCCTCGGGGCTACAATTCTTGTATTCGTGGCCCTGATCCAGGTTGCAGCAACCAGCGCGTTGAACTCGGGAGATCATCCCGAAAGGGCCATCGCGATCAACAGATTTTCGAGATGGGTCTTTCCGGTTGCGTTCCTCTTCCTGATCATATGGGCGTTCTCGCTGCTGTGACCTCGAGGGAAGCGGCCGAGATCTGAGCCACCTCGCCGCCCCGCTCGTCGATGTCGACCCTCCGAATGATGGTGTCGAACGGGCCCCGCTGAGAGCCGGAGGAGACCCCGCCCCGGAATCCTCAAACCCTGCTATTTTCGGCGGGAACGCTACCTCACCACGGGGGGAAGTCATGAAAAGACAACTCGTCCTTTGCCTCTTTTTTGCGCTGGTGATGCCACTCGACGCGGCCGAGAACGAGGCATCGGCCAAGGGTATGAGCGCCAAGGCCTTCAAGGGCCTCACGTTTCGCGGCATCGGACCGGCCTTAATGTCGGGCCGGATCGCGGACATCGCTCTCCACCCAACCGACCTCTCGACGTGGTACGTGGCGGTGGGCTCGGGAGGGGTGTGGAAGACCACGAACTCTGGGACGACCTGGAAGTCGATCTTCGACGATGAAAACTCCTACTCCACGGGCTGCGTCGTCCTCGACCCGTCGAACCCGGAGACCGTGTGGGTCGGCACAGGCGAAAACGTCGGCGGCCGCCACGTAGGCTTCGGCGACGGCGTCTACAAGAGCCTCGATGGCGGGGCGAGCTGGAACAACATGGGCCTGACCGATTCCCAGCACATCTCCGAGATCATCGTCCACCCGACCGACCCGAACACCGTCTACGTCGCTTCGCAGGGTCCTCTGTGGTCACCGGGCGGCGAGCGTGGGCTGTTCAAGACGACCGACGGCGGCCAGACCTGGACCAAAATCCTGTCGGACGGTGAGTGGACCGGTGTCACCGACGTCATCATGGATCCACGCGACCCGAAGGTCCTCTACGCGGCGACCTGGCAGCACCACCGAACGGTCGCAACGGTGATCGACGGCGGGCCCGAAACGGGGATCTACCGCACCACCGACGGCGGCACGAGCTGGACGCGGCTGAAGAGCGGACTTCCCAAAGGAAACATGGGCAAGATCGGTCTCACGGTCTCGCCCCAGAATCCTGACGTTGTCTACGCCGTCATCGAGCTCGACAACCGCAAGGGTGGCACCTGGCGCAGCACCAACCGGGGCGCGAGCTGGGAGAAACGCTCGGACGCCGTCTCCGGCGGTACCGGTCCCCACTACTACCAGGAGCTGGAAGCAAGCCCGCATGCCTTTGACCGCATCTACATTCTGGACACGCGGATGCAGGTGTCGGACGACGGCGGCAAGACCTTCCGCCAGGTCAAGAACACGGCCAAGCACGTCGACAACCACGCCCTCGCATTTCGGCCCGATGACCCCGATTGGCTGCTCGTCGGCACCGATGGCGGGCTCTACGAAACCTTCGATCTGGCCGAGAACTGGCGATTCATCGCCAACCTGCCGGTGACCCAGTTCTACAAGCTGGCAGTCGACGACGCGGAGCCCTTCTACCACGTCTACGGCGGCACCCAGGACAACAACACCCAGGGCGGGCCGATCCGGACCGACAACGTCAACGGAATTACGAACGCCGACTGGTTCATCACCCTCTCGGCAGATGGCCACCAGCCGGCGACGGAGCCGGGCAACCCCGACATCGTCTACTCCGAGAGCCAGAACGGACGCCTGCACCGCACCGACCGCACCACCGGCGGCGTCGTCTCCATCCAGCCGCAACCCGAAGCTGGCGACCCGCCAGAGAGATTCAACTGGGACTCGCCGATCCTCGTCAGCCCGCACTCGCCGACTCGGCTCTACTTCGCTTCCCAGCGGGTCTGGCGCTCGGACGACCGCGGCGACAGCTGGACCCCGGTGAGTCCCGACCTGACCAAGAATGAGGACCGGCTGCTGCTGCCGGTGATGGGTCGCCAGTGGAGTTCGACCGCGCCGTGGGACCTCGTTGCGATGTCCAACTACAACACCATCACCTCGCTCGCCGAGTCGCCGATCGTGGAAGGCCTGCTGTGGGCCGGCACCGACGACGGGCTGTTGCAGGTCAGCGCCGACGGCGGCGCAAATTGGACGGCGATTCCGGTCGGTGATATCCCGGGAGTTCCCGACACCGCCTTCGTCAACGACATCAAGGCCGACCTCTTCGACGCCGACACCGCCTATGTCTGTCTCGACAACCACAAGTACGGCGACTTCAAGCCCTACCTGGTGAAGACCACCGACCGGGGCCGCAGCTGGCGGTCGATCGCCGGTGATCTGCCGGACCGCCACCTGGTCTGGCGGCTGGTTCAGGACCACGCGAAACCAGGTCTGCTCTTTGTGGCGACCGAATTCGGGATCTTCTTCACTGTCGACGGCGGCGGCAACTGGGTCGAGCTTCAGGGTGGGGTGCCCACCATCTCCTTCCGCGACCTCGCCATCCAGCGGCGCGAAAACGATCTTGTCGGCGCCTCCTTCGGGCGTGGCTTCTACGTCCTCGACGACTACTCGCCCCTGCGCCAGGTCAGCGACGAGATGCTCGAGCGCGAAGCCACCCTCTTCCCGGTTCGCGAGGCGCCGTGGTATATCCAGCGGCGACCGCTTGGCGGCCGCGGTCAGGCGAGTCAGGGCAGCAGCTACTTCGTGGCCCCCAACCCACCCTTCGGAGCCGTCTTCACCTACTACCTGGCTGAGAGCCTCAGATCCCTCGAGGAAGAACGGCGCGAGCGAGAGAAGCAGCTGGAGCAGGAGTGGAAGGACACCCCCGCCATCGGCTTCGATGAACTCGAGCGTGAACGCCGCCAATCCAAACCGGAGATGGTGCTCACGATTCGCGACGCCGCGGGTGAGGTCGTCCGCACACTCACAGCCCCGGCCACGAAGGGCTTTCACCGCGTGGCCTGGGATCTGACCTCCCCGACATCGTCGGCAATCCAGACCGTTTCGACGGAAGGTCGCGGGGGCCGTCCCCGTGCCGGGGATCCCAACAGCGGCTTCATGGCGCCTCCGGGGACCTACTCGGTGACCTTGTCGAAAAAGACCGACGGCATGGTCACCGAGGTCGCCGGTCCCGAAAGCTTCGAGGTGGTGCGGGTCTTCGAGGGTGTCCTGGAGGGTACGCCTCCGGCTGATACCGCCGCCTTCATGCGAGAGGTCGCTGTGCTGCAGCGCGGCGTGAGCGCCGCCTCGCAGGCCACCGCGATCGGCTTCAAGACGATCGAGAACCTCGAGAAGGCGCTTGCCCGATCCACGATCGACCCCGGCACCCTCGACTCGGAGCTCGAGGCGCTCAAGCAGAAGCTCTACGACCTCGACGGGGACCTCTCCGGGAACCGCTCGCGGCGCGCGATGGGCGAGCCGCGCGTGCCCACCGTTTCGGACCGACTCCGGGTGGCATCGAGGACCGACGGGCAGTCGGACTATGGACCGACTGCGACCCACCGCCGCGCATTGGAGATCGCCAGCCAAGAGTTTGGCCGGATCGAGCCCCAGCTCCGTCAGCTCCTCGAGGCCGATCTGCCAGCCCTCGAAGAGAAGATGGAGGAGGCGGGCGTTCCGTGGACACCGGGAAGGCCGTTACCGGAGGTCCGGTAGATCACCCGTTTCCGTGCCCGGTGGGAGGAGCTCGCTGGTTATTCGGGCACGGACACAGAAGCGGAGACGGACAGGGGTTCGGGATCAGGATGACAGCGCGCTGACGCGCGCTGTCATCTCCCCGACGCGGTCCGAAAGCTCGCCCAGCGATTCCCTGTCTGCTTCGAGCCGTTCCGACTCCGAGCGCACGAAGCGCGTATAGGGCGCAATGGTCTCTTCGAGTCGGCGGCGGCCGCGGTCGGCCTCTCGGTCGAAGTGCGCGGTCAACGCCTCCATCAGCTCTGCGCGGAGCGTCGCGATTTTCTGTTTGAGCTCCGCCTTGGCGCGGCGGCGGCGGTGGGGGAGAATGAAAAGCCCAAGCGCCGCCATCAACCCCGCCGCCGTCAGACCCGTAATGTCGGCGGCCGTCGAGCTCGCAGCCAGAGCCACGGTGGCACCGAGGCCCACAGCACCCACCTCGAGGACCGCAGCGGAAGTGACGGCCTTCTGAACATCCTCGGCCATCCGCTGCGCCTCGCTGGCTCGGTCGTATGAGGCGAGGCCGTCGCGTGCCGCCCGGCCGACCGTATCCAGGAGACGGGCTCGGTCGGCTTCGAAGCGTCCGCCGACCTCGCCCACCATACGGTCGGCGTGAGCCGCGACCCGGCGGTTGACATGGTTGACCACGTTTTGCCAGTGGCCGAGCTCGGAGTCCACCAGCCAGTCGATCAGGCTGTCGACCTTGGCCTCCACCAACTCCGGCGCATCAGCAACGACGTCGTTCTCGAAACCTTCTTTCAGTCCGGACGTATCGAAAAGCTTCGGGAGCCGCGCGACGCGGACCGTCTCGTCGAAGAACTCCGTTCCACGCTGCTCCATGATGTGGAGCACATTGTCGATGTCCGACAGGCGAAGCTCGAACTCCCGGTGGACATCGCTGGCCCAGGTGCCGGTCTGGCGCTCGATGTCGTCGACGGTTCGCAAATCGTCCGCAAGGAGCTCGAGTCCGCCGGTGACCCTTTCCAAGGCCCCGGAGAGCAGGTGCGAGGCCACCCCGAGCGGGTTGCTGAGCTTGAGCCGCAGCAGCTCGCCGCTCTCCAGCGTCTCGCGCAGGAAGGCCTCGACCGCAGGCAGCCCGCTCGCCGCCCGCGTCTCATCGTCGCCGGCCTCCGCGGCGTTCTTGGCCGACACCGGGAAGACTTCTGGATCGACGCCCAGCAGGCGCTTGGCGTTATCGAAGACATAGGTCTGCACCTCGGCGACTTCGTCCTCGGCCCGCAGAATATCGACCTTGTTGACCACCATCGCGACCTTTTTGCCCCACTGGCGGATCGCCTCGAGAAATATCCTTTCGCTCTCGGACAGCGGACGGTCGGAGGAGGTCACGAAGAGCACCAGATCTGCCCGCGGCACGTAGTCTGTGGTCAGCGTCTCATGTGCGCGGTCGAGGGCGTTGGTGCCGGGTGTGTCGACGATCGTCAGCTGGCGGAGGCTTTCCACCGGCGCGGAAATGAGCTCGCCAACCGCGCCCATGGGCTCGCGTTGCACCTCGTCGCCCCACACGATCTGGTGGATCTTCGAGGTCGTCGGAGTCACGCCTTCAGCCAGCACCTCCCGGCCGAGGAGGGCGTTGATGAGCGCGCTCTTGCCAGCGTTGAACTCGCCGACGACCACCAGCAGGAAGAGCTCGTCGAGCTGGCGCACCGAGTCGGTCAGTGCCTTGAGGTCATCGACCGAGCTTGCGCAGCCCTCGAGCACTGCCTTCACATCGTCCAGAAGCTCGCGCTCCGCGTTGACAAGCTCCCGCTGTTCATCGTTGAGAATGGGTTCAAGCATGTGCGGCTATCTTAGCGCGAACGCGAGGTCTTGAGGTCTTGAGGTCCTGAGGTCTTGAAATCTTGAGGTTTTGAAGTCTTGGGGTCTTGGAGCTGACAT
The DNA here is from genome assembly GCA_041560205.1 of Candidatus Sulfomarinibacter sp. Lineage (GTDB taxonomy): Bacteria > Acidobacteriota > Thermoanaerobaculia > Thermoanaerobaculales > Sulfomarinibacteraceae > Sulfomarinibacter. Next base: position 10,819 of record JBFFBV010000088.1, on the reverse strand, counting down.
CGTCTCGACTCGGGGCGGGAGGGCCTCAGGACCGCAAGACTCCAGGACCGCAGGACCTCAGTAGCCGGCTGCCATTCCGTCCTTCCGCGACTCCGTGGCGCCCGCCAGGACCCCCGTCTCCGGGTCGCGATGGATCGCCTGATAGCCGCCGAAGACCACCGGGTTGGCTTCCTCGATCGCGTGGCCGCGTTTTGCGAGGTCGCGGTAGATTTCGTCCGGCAGGCCTTTCTCGAGATGGAGAACCCCACCCGACGTCATGACCGTCCCCGTCGGCTGCGACGATCCTGTGTGGTAGAAACGCGGCGCGTCGCCCGCCTCCTGCAGGTTCATGCCAAAGTCCACCAGATTGACGACAATCTGGACGTGGCCCTGCGGCTGCATGCCGCCGCCCATCAAACCGAAGGCGGTGTCCGGGGTTTTGTCCCACCCCATGAATGCGGGGATGATGGTGTGGAAGGGCCGCTTGCCCGGCTCGAGTGCGTTCGGGTGGTCGGGGTCGAGGGTGAAGAGCGCACCCCGGTCCTGGATGCCGATGCCCACCTCGGGCACGACGTAACCGGATCCGAAGCCGGTGTAGTTGGACTGGATCAATGACACCATCATGCCGCTCTCGTCGGCCGTCACCAGGAAGGTCGTATCGCCGTGTTCGAGAGCGGGGTTTCCAGGTTGGACAGTCGCAGCCGCGTGCTCCATGTCGATGAGCTTCGCCCGCTCGGCGGCGTAGCCCTTGTCGAGGAGCACTTCGACCGGGACGTCGGCAAAGGCCATGTCCGCGTAGTACCGGGCACGGTCCGCGTAGGCGAGCTTCTTCGCCTCGATCATGAGATGCCAGAAGTCGGTGCTGTTGCGGCCCAGGGCGGCCACGTCGAAGCCTTCGAGGATGTTGAGCATCTGCAGCGCAGCCAGGCCCTGCGGGTTCGGCGGCAGCTCCCACACGGTCAGCCCGCGATAGGTGGTGGAGATCGGTTCGACCCACTCGCTGGTGTGATTCGCGAGATCCTCCATGGAGAAGAAGCCGCCGACCTTGTCGGAGAAGGCGACGATCTGCTCTGCGATCTCGCCCTTATAGAACGCGGCCCGGCCGCCCGCAGCCAGGCGATCGAGCGTGTGGGCGAGTGCCGGGTTGGCAAAGATCTCGCCCTCCGCAGGCACCTTGCCACCCGGCATGAAGACCTCGGCGAAACCGGTCGTGTCTTTGAAGCGGGCGGCGCCGCGCGCCCAGCCACCGGCGATCACCTGCGGCACGGGGGCACCTTCACGCGCCATCTCGGCCACCGGGCCGAGGACATCTTTCATGGGCAACCTTCCGAACTTGCCGTGGAGCTCGAACCATCCGTCGGCACACCCGGGGACTGTCCATGAGTAGACCGAATACACGGGGATGGTGCCGTTCGACCGGGCCGGCACCTTGTCGATGGTCAGGGTCGCCGGCGCACGTCCCGAGGCATTGAGACCGTAGAGCGTGGCTGTCTTCGGGTCCCACACCATGGCGAAGAGGTCGCCGCCGAGGCCGTTCGCGGTCGGCTCGAGGAAACCGAGGGCCGCGTTGGTCGCGATGGCGGCGTCGACCGCCGAGCCCCCGGCCTTGAGCACATCGAGCCCGGCCTGGACGGCCAGCGGGTGTGCCGCCGCCACCATGCCATGGCGCGCGTAGGTCACCGATCTCGTGGCAAAAGCCCGCCCCTCGGGACGATCCGCGGCGAGAGCGATGGACGTTGTGGCGATCAGCACGGCGACGACGATCAAACGACGCATGGCGGCCTCCGTTGGCCGACCATGGTACGCGATCTGCGGAGGATTACACCCCGTCCAGGACGACCTCGTCGTACTCGAGCTCGAAGCGGCGTATGTGTTTCGCCTCCTCGCCAGCGAGGGCGGTGAAGACCGACGACAGGTTGGGGTCATCGGTGGTCTCCGCAAGACCCGTGTAAAGCTCGCAGGCCGCCTGCTCCGCCTTGATGACCAGGGCGAGCGATTCGGCATAGGTCATGTTGGCGGAGGGTTCCGTCTCCGCCAGATGCTCGGCAATTCCCAGCCCCTGGACTTGTCGCACCGTCAGGGCCGGGAGCTCGCCGGCTTTGACGCTCTCGAGGTGGCGCTTGTGGCCCTCTTCCTCCTTGGCGAACTCGAGGAATGCATCGCGCATCCCCGGCCGATCCATCTTCTCGGCGAGCTCGGTGTAGAGGGCCGCCGCTTCCTCCTCCTTCGAAATGGCATAGTCGAGGATCTCGTCGATACCAGCAAAAGCCATAGGTCCTCCGATCACTGCTCGCGTCAGCGAATTGTTACCGTCAACTTATGTCCCGAAAAACGGCTTCGCAAGCGGATGGCTGGTACCATCACCGCCGGTATGGTCGACACAAACCTTCTCATCGCGATCGCCCGAAGGCTGGGTGAGGAGGTCGATGCCCTCAGTTTTTCTTTGCCAGTGGCCCACACCTACAACCCGCTCGACTACGCGTGGCCGGCGCACGCGCAGTACCTCGAACGGTATGGCGGGGCGCCGAAAGAGATCCTCCTTGTGGGGATGAATCCCGGGCCGTGGGGAATGGCGCAGACGGGTGTACCCTTCGGCGAGGTTGGCGCGGTCCGCGACTGGCTGCGCATCGACGCCGTCATCCGGCGGCCCGCAGATGAGCACCCGAAACGCAAAGTGGAAGGCCTGGCCTGTACGCGCTCCGAGGTCAGCGGGGCACGGCTGTGGGGATGGGCGCGGGAGAACTTCGGCACACCGGAACGCTTTTTCAAGCGTTTCTTCATCGCCAACTACTGCCCCCTCGCCTTTCTCGAAGAGGGCGGACGCAACCGCACTCCCGACAAGCTGCCGGCCAGCGAGAAGGGACCGCTTCTCGAAATCTGCGACCGCGCCCTGAGGCAGACGGTCGAGCATTTTCGACCACAGCATGTGGTCGGCGTCGGCGCCTTCGCCGAGGGTCGCGCCCGTGCCGCGCTCGACGGCCTTGACGTGTCGATCGGCCGCATCCTCCACCCGAGCCCGGCCAGCCCGGCCGCCAACCGCGGCTGGGCCGAGCAAGCATGCCGCGAGTTGCGAGAGCTGGGCGTCGACCTGCCCTGAGATCGAGACCTCGATTCCCCCCTTGGGGGCTTTTTTCGCTATCCTTGCCACAGGGAGAGGTCATGCGCTGGACGTACTCGTGCCCCCACTGCGAAGCTCCGCTCAACCCCGAGGAACGCGTGGTTCTCATGGCCCAAAGCGGTGATCGAGAGTTCCTGGCGGGTCTCCACCCGCAACCCGGGAACTACGAGGTCGAGCTGCCGCACGGGGAGGAGATGGCTCCCGGCACCCGCTGGGAGTTCTTCTGCCCGGTGTGCGAGAAAAGCCTCGTTTCAGAGCTCTCCGAAAATCTCTGCGCCCTCGACGTGACCTCGCCGGGAGCGCCTCACCGCGTCTACTTCTCACGCACCGCAGGTGAAGAGGCCACCTTCGTCGTCTCTGCAGAAGGCCTGCTCAAGGACTACGGCATCCACACCGATCGCTATCTCGAGCACCTCATCCACGAGAAGTACATGCGCTAGCGCCGCGCCCCGAGCGCGGCGCTCCGTGCCCGTTTCCCCGCCCGAAAAGCGTATCCTGGCACCATGAAGATCGCGGTGCTCACGTCAGGCGGCGTTGACTCCTCGGTCGCGCTGATGCGCTTGGTCGAGGAGGGCGGGCACGACCTGACCGCGTGCTACCTCAAGATCTGGCTCGAGGACGAGATGGCATTCCTCGGGTCCTGTCCATGGGAGGCAGACCTCGAGTTCGTGCGCTCGGTCTGCGAATCGGCGGCGGTGCCGTTGGAGGTGGTCTCCCTCCAGCAGGAGTATCTCGGCACGGTCGTCGCCTACGCGCTGGCCGAGCTCGAGGCTGGCCGCACGCCGAGCCCCGATGTGATGTGCAACCGGATGATCAAGTTCGGCGCCCTGGTCGATCGTGTCGGGGAACGATTCGACTGCATCGCCTCCGGCCACCACGCCCGGGTCGAAGAGCGGAAGGGTCGATTCCACCTCCTTCGTGGGGCGGATCCAAAGAAAGACCAGACCTACTTCCTGTGTCAGCTCAGCCAAGAACAGCTCGCGCGCTGTCTCTTCCCGATCGGTGGTCTGACGAAAGCAAAGGTCCGCGCGGAGGCGCACCGCTTCGGGCTCGCCAACGCCGACCGGCCCGACAGCCAGGGCATCTGTTTTCTCGGTCGCGTGCCCTTCGATGATTTCGTACGCCACCACCTCGGCGACCGCCCGGGCGAGATCCACCACGCATTGACCGGAGAGGTCCTGGGCACTCACCGGGGAACCTGGTTCCACACCATCGGTCAGCGCCGTGGTCTTGGTCTTTCCGGGGGGCCCTGGTACGTGGTCGGCAAGGACACGGATGAGCGTGTCCTTCGCGTCGCCCACGCAAGCGAGCTTGGCGACTTCGCCCGGCGTTCATTTTGCATTCCCGATCCCCATTGGATCGCCGACCCGCCATCACGGTCGGAACTCACGGTGAGGATCCGTCACGGCGAACGGATGGAATCGTGCTCTGTGGCAGACGGCGGCGACGGGTCATTGACCGTCGAGTTCATCGAGGCCGCCGATCCCGGCGTGGCGCCCGGCCAGTTTGCGGTGCTCTATGACGGTGAGGAGTGCCTCGGCGGCGGGGTTATGGAGTAACCCGGCGCTCGCATGGCGCCGGGTGTACGGGTTTCAGGATGCAGGAAGCAGGGCCACCCTCCCACCCAAGAGAAATCTCTCGCCGAAAGCTAGAGCCGAATAGGATCTGTACCCTGCATCCGGTGGGATGGGCGGGCGGGTGCATCCTGTATCTGGATGGATGAATGGAAGATTGAAACCTTTTTGCGAATGATTCGTAAACTCAACTGACCGCAACAACCTCCATTTGTCGGCGGCCCCGTTCCCCCCACGGGGCCGTTGACGTATTCCCTCCACCCCCACCAGATCCAGGGTTCAAGGTGCAAGCCGTGGCCTTCCACACAACAGCTTGGGCGGGTGGGCGGACGTGTATCTTGTATCTGGGTGGGTGGGAGTGGACGTCAGTCTTCGGGGGCAGGCTCAATCTTCAGGCGGTGGATCATCTCGTGCAGCGTCGTCGGGCTCAGCTTCAAAAGGCCGGCGGCACGGCGCTGGACGCCATTTGACCGTTTGAGCGCCTCACGAATGAGATGTTCCTGGTACTCCGCGACCGACTCGCGGAAATCGACCCCGTCGGACGGAAATTCGCTCGGGCTCGAAGTCCCCGGGATCTCTCCCCGAACCGCCTGTGGGAGTTCGTCGATCTCGATGGTGTCACCGCGGCAGAGTACGACCGCCCGCTCGACCGCGTTCTCGAGCTCGCGCACGTTCCCGGGCCAGCGATACTCGGACAGCGCATCCATGGCCGCGGACGAGAAGCCGTTGACCTCGCGCTGGTTTTCTTCGCTGTAGAGGCGCAGGAAATGGGTTGCGAGGAGCGGGATGTCCTCGTCACGATCGCGGAGCGGCGGCATCTCGATCGTGATGACGTTGAGGCGGTAGTACAGATCCTCGCGGAAGGCCCCGCTCTGGACCTCCTCCCAAAGATTGGTGTTGGTGGCGGCCACCAACCGCGCGTCCACCGCCTTGGACTCGACGCTCCCGACCCGGCGGACCTCCCGTTCCTGGATCACCCGCAGGAGCTTGGTCTGGGTCTCGAGCGAGATCGTGCCCACCTCGTCCAAAAAGAGGGTGCCGTTGTGGGCGGCCTCGAACAGGCCCTTGCGGGTGGACACGGCACCGGTGAAGGCGCCCTTGACGTGGCCGAAGAGGGTCGACTCGAGAAGATCGGCGGGAATCGCACTGGTGTGAACGGGCACGAAGGGCCCGTCGCCGCGAGGGCTGAGGCGGTGGATCGCCCGCGCTACCAACTCCTTGCCGGTGCCCGACTCACCGATCACGAGGATGGTGGACCGAGCTGGCGCTGCGCGCCGCATGAGCTCGAAGACCTCTTTGATGCGCCGGCCGGTGCCGACGATCTCGCCCATCCCATCGAGCCGGCTGCGGAGCTCGAGGTTTTCGACCAGCAGGGCGCGCCGTTCGGCTGCGCGCTGAACGAGGTGCAAAACCTCCTCGTTCTTGAAGGGCTTGGGAACGTAGTGGAAGGCTCCACCCTGCATCGCCTCGATCGCGGATTCGACCGACGAGTATGCGGTGATCACCACCACCGGAAGGTGGGGATCGAGCTCCTTGATATCCGGCAGGAGCTCGAGCCCCGACCGGTCCGGAAGCATGAGATCCAGGAGGACGACATCAACCTCTTCCTCGCGGAGGATCTGGAGACCATCGGCGGCGGTGGTCGCCTGCAGATAGTCGAAGCCATCACCCGTCAGGAGTGATCCGAGCACATCCTGAAGGACGGGCTCGTCGTCGATTACGAGGACGGTTCCGGTTCCTGCCATTGCTGTAGCCTGATGGTGGCACGGGCACCGCCGTGCGCCAGATTCTCGAGGCCGACTTTGCCACCGAGTTGGGCGATCATATCACGCGTGATGGCGAGGCCGAGCCCGGTTCCGCCACGCTCGTTCTTGGTCGTGAAGAAGGGCTCGAAGACCTTTTCGGATCCCTCGTCGGGGATGCCCGGTCCCGAATCGTCGACCTGGATCTCGGCCCACTCTCCGTCGCCGGATATGGCAAACCGCACCAGGCCGTCGGGCGGGGACGCCTCGATGGCGTTGCGAACCAGGTTGCTCACGGCGAGCTCGAGCGGACCCACTGACGCCCACACCATCACTGGCTCCGGACATTCGTCCACCTCGAGGCGGTCTTCGGCACCGAGCGAGCGCGCCGCATCCCGAGCCGCACGCACCGCGATGCCCACGACATCGAGCACCATCCTGCTGTCCACCGAATCGCGGACCATGGCCCTCAGATTGGACACGATGCGCGACACGCGGAAGCTCTGGTCGATCAGTTTCTCGACAACGTTCGCGCGGGGATCTTCCTCGGGCGTCATCTTGCCGAGCATCTGAGCGAAGGACGAGATCCCGGTCAGGGGCGTGTTGATTTCGTGCGCGAGACCCGAGGCGAGCCGGCCGAGACCCGCCAGGCGTTCGTGCTCGCGCATCCGGTCCTGGAGATCGCGCAGCTCTGTGACGTCCTGCAACACGACCACCCGGCCGTTGAACGAACCGCTGTCCAGCTCGAGAACCGAGACCGCGAGAATGACCCGACGCGGTGGTTCGGCGTGCGTGCGCGCCTCGATGTTGACCGCGTGCACCGGGAGCTCACCCCGCCACTCCTTGGGCAGGTCGACGAGCGAGCCGAGTCCGAGCCCGACCAGCTCTCCGGCGTCACGCCCGAAAATGCCCGCCGCCTGCCGGTTTGCGGACAGGATATGCGCCGCTGCGTCACACACCAGGATGGCGGCCGCCGACGACTCGATGATCCGTTGGGTATTCGTGTGGAGGATTCGAAACTCCTCCGCCTGGCGTCTCAGGTCGTCCAGGTAACGGGCACTTTCGAGGGCCAAAGCCGCCTGGGCGGCAAAGGAGGCCACGACCTCCTCGCCCTCGGTGCCGAGGGGAAACACGCCACGTCGCAGACCGAGGTAGAGGAGGCCGTGGACGGTTCCGACACGCTCGAGCGGCACTCGCACCGCATATCCGCGCTCGGCGAAGGGCGCCTCCTCGCGTCCCGGAAACTCGGATTCTACGACCTCCTCGGGCAGCCGGCTCGGAACTGCCGCGGGATCTCCGGTGATGCGTTCGAAAACCTGACCGGACACGCGCAGATACGTCGCCACCAGGTCGAACTCGAGCCCCTCGGTCAAGGTCTCGGTCAACCGGACCAGGACCTCGCGGGGGTCGGTGACCCGCGCGAGCTCACGGCTCGCACCTGTGAGCAGCGACCGCGGCGCCGGCCGGCCCTGGTGGAGCCACTGGTCGAGGAACTTTTCCACCCGCAGCCTCACGGGCTGGAGCAACACGACCAGCAGCACCCCTGTAGCGAAAGCGAAGAGATTTCGCAGCGACCCGACGCCACCGGTGTACCTCAGGAGCAGGTGGTTGGTGAGCGCGAAGATGAAGCCGCCGGTGACTACCACCAGTGTGGCCGAGAGCGAATCGCGGCTGATCGGCTCCAGATCCCACAGGCGATACCCCTTGAGGGCAGCCAGCCAGGTCAAGGGAATCGCGCTGATCGGAAAGACCGCCAGCCACGTGAAGGGCTCGAAGGGGATGCCGACCCACCGTGGAATCATCACCAACACCAAAAACGGCGCCAGCCCCACAAAGAGCCCCAGCGCAGCCCACTCGATCTGACGCCGGACACGGACCTCGCGCGACGCCGACCGCCATCGCCAGATCTGAAGCGACACACCGAAGAGCATCGACGAGACGAAGAGGACCCGGAGCAGGGAGGTCACGACCGGCCACCACGCCTCGACATCGGGGAGGAAGGCGGTCGATGCCGACGCGGCGGCCGCCGTGAGGGTCAAGAGGTCCCAGAACCGCATGGAGTTCTTGCGTTCAGGAAAGATGGCAAAAAACCGCACGATCAGGAAGGGCAGGGCGGCGCCCACCCCACGCCGAATGACCTGGAGCAGCGGATCGGCGGCGGCGATGCGGTTGGGGACAGCGCCGAGAATCAGGGCCGCCACCGCGAGCAGGAGAAAGGTCGCGGCCTCTCGTCTGCGAGAGCCCCACACGGCGTAGAGCGCGCAGCCGAGACCGAGAAAGCCGACTGCGGTTCGTGCAAGGTAGACGGAGTTGATGGTCGGCGGGGGCGAACGAAAGAGGAGCTCAGACACCGCACCGTCGGGATGGCGGACACCGAGGGTGTGTTCCTCGCCTCCGGCGAGCACGAAGGCAGGATCGTCGAAACGATCGATCGGCACTCCGTCGACCTCCACCACCGTGTCGCCGAGTGCCAGACCCGCCGTTTCAGCGCTCGACCCCAAGGGTATCTCGTCGATGACCAGGCCTTCTTCCACCCACGAAACCGGAAAATCGAGGCGGTAAAAGGTGCGCACCGTGCGGATCAGGGAAGTCCCCGAGGCGATCACGACGAAGACCGCGATCAAGGTCAGAAGAACTCGTCTCACTCGCATCACCCAAGTATAGGCATAACAGTACGATATCGGTCTTTACCACGATCTCCGCGCCGAATATCGGACGTGCTCCCCACAACGCCGATCCCGATCCCGACGAGATCGTCCATCAGATGGTGGCTTGAGGATTCTCCGCACGCAGGCGAAGCGCCGGATCGCCCTGCTCAAGCACCCAGCGCCTGACCGCTGCTTCCCACCTCGTACGGTCGATCGACGGTGATGACCCCGGCGAGGAGCATATCCCGAACCGCAAGAGCTACCTGCCCCCTGCTGAAGGGGAGCAACTCGGTCAACAGGCCCCAGCCGCACGGCTGAGAGGAGAGCTGGTGCCAGATCTGCTCCACCAGGTCGGCATTCGAGTCGGAGCTCCACACCAGCTGCGCGGACGATGGGCGTAAGAACGCCGTCTCCGGAACCGTCTCCGCGAAATGGCCGAACTCGTCCTGGATCCGGGCCGCCTCGAAGAGCAAGGGCTGCACGGGGAGGTACTGATCGGTCTCAGGCGGCACGCTCAGGGCCGAGAACCTGAAGGTCCCCTGAGCTGGCGGTGAGTTGAGGATCTCGAGAAAGGCCTCCGATCCGGTGAGGTTCCCGCAAAGGATGCGACCGATCATCTTGTCGCAGGTGTGGATCGCGCCAAAGGAGTTGCCCTCCTGGTCGTTGATCTCGAGCACGCCGGTGACGCCTGACTCGACCACTGTTTGGAGGATCGCGGGAAGATCGAAGTGCTCCAACTTCCCACGGAGATTGCTGCTGCTGTGAGCCCCCAGGTTGGCGATCGTGCCTTCGAGGCGTCGCGCGAGGCTCTGCAGGTAATGAAGCGCGAAGTCACGCGATGTGTAGAGCTGGCGCAGGAGGACCGGCCGCGGCCACTGGAGCGTGGTACCGCCTTCCGGGAAATGGGCCTTCGAGGTGAGGGCGGTGCCGGTAAGGACCTTGGCCTCTGAGAGCGTCGATCCAACGCCGAGGTATGCCACGGGCTGGAGGCCGATCTCCTCGCTCTCGACGCGACAGATCTCGACCACGCCATCGAGCACCAGATAGAGCGCCGCCGGCACTTCACCGGGCTCGAAAAGAACTCCCCCGGCCGGCTGGACGTCCACGCCGCCGAGCCGGGCGAGCGACATCTGCTCGTCTGGGGGCATGCCGTGAAAGAACGGACTATCCCTGATCGAGCGAACAAGATCCTCGAAGAGCATAGAAACTATGTATCACATCTCGTTGCGAGAGATCATTTGGTGCGCAATTGGAGCTCTTCACGCCCATCGGCCGTCCTGACGGATACAATGGTGGGATGGCACGTGATGAGAAAACCCTCGACGCTTTCGGCCAGGTTTTGGCCGAAGAGCTTCGCAACCCCCTCTATTTGACCCAGGAAGAGGTGGACGGCGGGTGGTCTGAGCTGTTTCCGGTGTTGGCCGCATCCATGCCCGCTCCCTTTCCGATCTTCAACCGCGACGAGGAAAAAGTGTTGACCTGGGGGTATCCGCTCTTGCTGTCGGAAGGCGTGCTCAAGCTCCGACGCGATCTGGAAAGCCTGGTCGAAGCCGAGTTCGACTACCGCCTCCGCTCGCATGCCGGTGGCGACAGCGACAAGCAGCGGATGATGACCCATCGCGACCGCTATCACAAGTCGATGTCCGCAACCCTGGAAAACGTCGTCATGAACGACTATCACAGGGGCCTGGTGGACCTTTTCCTCCTCTTTCACTCCGGGGAGGTGACGCGGGCGCTGGCCAAGGTCGCGAAGACCTC
>JBFFBV010000087.1:0-20226 GCA_041560205.1 Candidatus Sulfomarinibacter sp. | reverse complement strand
CTACGGAGCTCGAGACGCGGTTGTCCAAGCCGAAAGGGAAGCGCTGGGTGCCGGCAGTCACCGTCACCTGGCAATGATCTCGAGGGTCGAACGGCAGATCGTTCGTGAACTGATGGTGACCGAGCCCGAGGTGCTGCGACCGGTCAGCCTCCTCCACCGCGACGTCTTTCGTCAGCACCTGGCCTTCGGCGATGACAGCCTCGCCGAGCTGTCGTGGGCGCTGGCGGCGGAGCTGGCCGAGCGGGCGTCGGAGGATGGACGGCTGGGTAAGAGCCCCGAGTTTGCCGAGACGCTATTGGTTTCGCTGGCGGCCGACCTCATCCGGGCGGCGGCGGTGAGCTCCGCGATCGAGGTCCTCGAACGTGCGCTGGCGATCGCGCCGGATGATCCGATCGCGCTCCTAGCCCTCGGGGCGACCTATGAGCGTTCCGGCCGCTACCAGGAGGCGATTGAGCCGCTTCGCACCCTCGTCGAAGCGCGTCCGGACAACGCGGAGGGGGAGCTTCGGCTCGCGATCAACCTCGCGCGTGACGATGAGACCGAGGAGGCCAGGAGTCGCTTCAGACACCTGATCAGCAACTCGGCGCCGACTTGGATCACCATCCTCGCCTACCAGGAGCTCGCGCGGCTGCTGCCCCTGGTGGACGCGGAGCAGATTCTCAGGGAGGCGACGGAACGGTATCCGACAAATCAGGCGCTGCGTGTCCAGCTGGCGTTTCTTCTCGACTATCGCGGCCAGACGGCCAGCGCCGCCACCGTCGTCGAGGCAATCTGCCAGCGTGCGAACGCCCCGGTGACGTCGCCCCGGGTGCGGTACCCGGCGTGGCCCTCCCTCGGGCTCGAAGGAAGGATCGGGACCCTCGAGCGGGAGGCGGAGCCGCTTCTCTCCGCCCTGGTGGCGGCCCTCGAAGCGCGGATCCAACCAACGGCCGAGGAGGACGCGACGTGAATCCCCGCTCGGCGAGCTCCGGCCGTCGTCATTGGTTCATCGGGAGTTTCATGGTCGTCCTGGTCATGGTGTGCGCAGGACACGCTGCGACTGACGATGAGATCTGGGTCACCATCGTCCAGCCGGCGAGCGACGCCTTTGTCATCGGACGAGTCGAGGTTGTGGCTGAAGTTGTTGCGGCCGAGGAAGTGGCAGAGGTCGAGTTCTACGTCGACGGCAAAGCTGCTGGTCTGGTGACATCGCCTCCCTACTCCATCGAGGTCGACCTCGGAGAAGAAAACGTTGGCCACCGGCTCAGCGTCATCGCGAGAGACGTCCGGGGAAGGCTCGCCGCCCATGCCATCACCACCGAGCCAGTGCCGATCGCGCGTGACTTCGATGTCGAGCTCCAGCAGCTCTACGTCACTGTGACCGCGGGCACTCGCCGGGTTCTGGATCTCGAGGCCAGCTATTTCGTGGTTCGCGACAATGATGAGCTCCAGGAAATCACCACCTTCGCCACGGGCGATATTCCGTTCACCGCCGCCCTCCTCATCGACGCCAGCGCGAGCATGCACGGCGAACGTCTGGCTCAGGCAACGGCCGGAGCGGCTGCCTTTGTACGGGGGATGAACCTTCTCGACAGGGCGAAGGTGCTCGTCTACTCCCATCAGCTTCTCAACACCACGCCGTTCACCGGCAATCAGGACCTCCTCACCACCGCGCTCTCGGGAGCGGAGGCGAGCGGTGGAACCGCCCTTCACGACCATCTCTACATGGCCCTGAAGCTCCTCCAAGACCGACAGGGGCGACGGGTCCTGATCCTTCTCAGTGATGGTGTCGACAGCCACAGCGTCCTGGATATGGATCAGCTCCACGAGCAGGCGCGCCGGAGCCAGGTCGTGATCTATTGGATCCGGCTCACCCGGGAGGCGGGTGGGGCCGCTCCCGACGAACCAGGTGTCAAGATGTGGTCGGCGTGGCGCGACGCTGAGGAGTTTCGGGATCAGTTCGGACTCCTCCAGCAAACCGTGGAAGACAGCGGCGGCCGAATCATCGCTGTGGATCAGATCCACCAGATTCAACGAGTGTTCGTCCAGATCCTGGAGGAGCTGCGCGAGCAATACGTCCTCGGCTACTACCCGAGCAATCGAAAGGACGACGGGGCTTGGCACCGGATCCGCGTCAAGGTCGATCGGAAGGGAACCGAAGTTCGGACCCACCGGGGGTATATCGACCTGTAGGGGCGGCATCCGGTGGTGGCCTCGCGACCGGGCGCGCGGCTGAGCTGAGAGCTCCTATCCCGGATTCACCACCGCGCTGACGGTGCGATACGAGTCCTGCCGAGTCAGAGGGTCGAGCATGGCGACCGAGATCTTGTACACGCCCGACTCCATGAGCAGTTGCGTTTGCATGGAAAACCGCTGGAACTTGGCGTCCTCGTACTCGTCGGCAGGTATCCGGACCTCGTGCTCCTGGCGGACCAGATCCGACTGCTTGCCGTCCCGGTCGCGTGCCGCGATGAAAAACACAACCCGGGCGACGTAGTCTTCGCCCTCCGGGAGCAGGGCGACGTTCGCGAGGGGAAAGGAGATGACCGCCGGCAGGAGCCAGCGGTCGCCGGTCGCTGCCGAGGCGATTCCGGTCTCGACCTCCAGCCCCATGGGATTGTCGTCGATCTCGAAGACCAGACTCGAGACCACCGCATCCTGGACGCGGGTCTCGAGGCTCTTCTCGACGAATCTCGTGCGATAGCGAAGCCGGTAGTCCTTGAAGGCCGGATCATCGCGGAGTTTGACCCTGACCTTGTGCACCTTGTCGTGGCCGCTCGCCTGGAGGGGATAGCCGATCGAATAGTAGGTGAACATGTCCTGAGTCAGGAGCCCGAGCTTCTCAGTGACGTCGTTCGTGTTGTAGATGGCGATGCCGCCGGTCTCGTCGGCCAGATAGCGCAGGCTGTCGGTGTAGTTGGTGAGACCGATCGAAGCGGAGATCGGATCGGGCGCGGTGCTGTACTCGGCGGAACCCATGTTGCCGAGGTTCAACCCGGAGGCGTCGATCATGTAGAGGGTCACGTCCTGCGCGTTGGCGGTGGCGGCGAGCTGCCGGTAGAGACGGCTCTGGTCGTGTTCATACATGGTGGTGAGGATCGTGGTGTCGTTGGACACCCTGCTCAGCTCGTGGAAGAGCTCCAGCCCGGGCGTCATCGGCAGACCGTTGGAGACATAGACGACGCCTTTTTTGCCGGGCAGGCCGGTGAGGCTGGTGATGATCTGACGGAAGGAGTCGAGGGTGAAATGGAGGTTATTGGTCGACTCCCTGGCGTAGTTCTGGATCATGTTGTAAACCTCGGCCCACTGGCGGGAGGTCGGCATGTCGCCACCTGCAGTCGAACCTGCCCGGTTCTCCTCGTCGAGCTCTCTGATCCGCTCGCTGATGTCCCTGCGGGTGCTGTCGCGCTCGGACCGGCCGCCGGTGTATCTCCGCACCTTGCGCATCGCGCTCAGAACCTCGGAAGGGTCTGAGGTGAACTCGCACAGCACCTCGAAGGAGCGCTGGTAGGCGACGACCATCATCTTGGCGGGCGGATGCAGGCTCGTGCGGACGAACTCCCGGGTCTGAGAGAGGACCCGATTGCGGTCGAGCGGGTGCAGGTTCTCGTTGTCGATGTAGAGGACTAGGTGTACGGGACGGGGTCCTCCGGTGGCGGTCGCATCGGGAACCGGTGTGGCCTCGGGAACGGCGAGCCCGGGCGTGTCGTCGAACTGCGAACGGACAATCTCACTGGTGTAGAGCTTGAAGTTCGTGATCTGTTTGCGGTCACCGTCCTGGAAAACCTCGAAATCGTCCGCGGTGAGCTCGGTGATGGCCCAGCCCTTCTTGTCGGTGACATAGACAACGAGGTTGGCAATCGTCAGCTCGATCTCGTCGACGAAGGTCAGGCCACCGATGCGGCGCATGCCGCCCTCGTCTTCTTGGGCTGCGCCGGGTACCACCGGCAGTGTCAGCGCCGCTACCAGAATCCAAACCATCGGGCAATGTCTGCGCACGGGCACACCTCCGCGGCGAGTCTAGCAGAAGCGCAGCACGCCTTTCCTCCCAGATACCGGATACCAGATACCGGATTTCAGATCTGCCCGGCGACCCCTTGACCGGGTTCGAGTGAGGACTGATGTGGTTGTTGCATCTGGCATCTGCTATGTCGAGGTATGATCTCTCTCCGTGACCGAGAAGGCTGCCGAACTGTCGGACGAGCGCCTCGTCGAGATCTCGCTCGACGGGGACGAGGATGCGTATGGAATCCTCGTGCGACGGTATCAACGACGGCTGACGGCGTTCCTCAGCCAGCTTGTCGGCGACATGGAGCTGGCGAGGGAGCTGTCTCAGGAAGCCTTTGTCCGTGCCTGGTCGGCGCTCGAGCGTTTCGACCCGAGGTATCGGTTTTCCACCTGGCTGTTTCGCATCGCCCACAACCTCGGGATCGATCAGCTGCGCCGCCGACGGCTGCAGACGATGCCGCTCTACCGCACCGACACCGACGGCGACGAGGTCGAGGTCATCGTGGCCGATGTCGCCAAGGACCCGCTCGGCCATCTCGAGAACACCGCCCTCGCGGCGGAGCTCCGAGAGGTCATCGAGGGACTCCGACCGGAGTATCGCGAGCTCGTGTTGTTGCGGCACTTCGCCGGTCTCAGCTACCAGGAAATCGCGGATTTCATGGAGATGCCGCTCGGCACGGTAAAAAACAAACTTTTTCGCGCCCACTCCGTATTACGTAAGGCATTGGCCGATTTCCTCTGAGGAAAGCGGTATGATTCGAGGGGAGGCCCAGGTGGCGACCGACTGTCAGGCAATCCAAGAGATCCTCACCGAGCACGGTGGCGGATTTGAAGGGCTCGGCGAGAACGAGAGCCGACACCTCGAGGTGTGTCCTGATTGTCGTGAGGTCGCAGCCGCTGAACGCGCGCTTGGACTACTTTTCGCCAAGGCCGTTCCGCCCGCCGATGCCGCCATCGAAGAGCGCGTTCTGGCCGTTCTGCGCCCGGTTCGGATCCGCCGCCGCATCGTGGCATTCCTGCCGGTCGCCGCATCGCTGCTGGTCGCGCTGCTGGGTGCTGTGATGGTGGGAGGGGTGCCCGCGAGCGGAATCCTGAGCCTCTTGCCGGAGTGGTCGGCACAGGGCTGGATGGCTTTCGCCACCAGTGTTTCCGACTGGGGCATCGCAGTCGCCACCGGTGCCCGGGCGGCGGCAACCACCCTCGATCCCGCACTCCTCGCCGGTTTCGGCCTGGTGAGCTTCTTCGGTCTCGTCGGGCTGGCCGTGACCGCCCTGCGATGGCGGAGGATCTCGCTGTGGCGCGACAAGCGCTGAGAGCCCTTTCACTCTTCATCCTCTGTGTGTCATGCCTTCCGGGGGTGGTTTCGGCCGCGTCCGGCAGGGCTTCGGTCCTTGCCAAGCTCGAGGTCGACGAAGAGGTCGAAGGCGACGTCGTCGTCTTTGGAGCCGACCTCGTGCTCGGCCCTCGGGCGCGTGTCCACGGTGACGCGGTTGCGGTCGGGGGGGACATCCGATTGGCGGAGGGAGCCGAGGTCACACGGCACGTTGTCGCCGTTCTCGGCAGGGCCGAGGTGCCGGAGGGCGTCGAGGTCGGTGGAAGGGTCCTGTCGTTCGCGTCCCTGGCGACGCTCCTGCCGGCATCGCCTCCCCGCCGACCCTCGCTCCGAGCCGACATCTCGATGCGCCTGCTCACGGCGGGCGGCTGGCTGATGGTCACGACTGGACTCGCTTTCCTCTTTCCAATCCGCATGCGCTATGGCTCGTGGGCGCTGCCGACGCTCGGGATCAAGGTCCCGGCTCTGGGAATGTTCGTCGCCCTGACGGTCGCCGCTTCCCTGGTGGCCGCGCTCGGTCTCGGTCCGGCCGTCGGTGTTCCGTTGGTCGCATCCTTGATGATCGTGTTCTTCGCCGCTAAGTCTGTTGGTCTTACTGTTTTGGGGTGTTGGGTTGGCGCGGGGGTGCTGCGGCGATGGATCCACCACCCCTTGCCGATCAGCCTGGAGGTCTTTGTCGGCGTGCTCGCACTGCTTGCCCTGCGATTCCTGCCCGTGGCCGGCGAAACACTGTGGAACCTGATCTCGATGGTCGCTCTCGGGGCGAGCATTGCCGTCGTCGGGGTGTCGACCGGCCTCCCGCGAGCCGAACCGACCTAGCCTCGCGCCCGCCCACCCGGATCCGAGCTTCACCCACCCACCCGTCCGGCTTCGCCTCTGGCTCCCCCGTGACACCCCGCCCCCACCAAGAATGAGGTGGGCATGCGACGTGTTTGCGAATCAAGGATGGTCGCCACCGAAGGGTGGGGTGGAGTCAAACCGAGACAGGTGCTATACTTCGCGTTCCCTGCGGGGAGAGGTGTGTGTGAAGATCGACATTTCGAAACTCGCGCACGAGCCGCTCCGCTTCGACGAGACCCTGGTTGTCGATGCCGAGCGGCTCGATTCCGAACAGGTGGCCGGCCCGATGACGGTCCACCTCGCGGGGGAGTTGCGGCCGCACGAAGGCGTCATTTCGATCGCGGGTCGATGCTCGGCCGAAGGACCCCTGGCGTGTTCGCGTTGCCTCGAGCCGGTGCCGTGGACCGTTGACGAGGACTTTTCGGTCGAGTATCGAATGCCGGCGTCGGCGCCTTTCGACGCCGAGGCGGCGCTCGAGGAGGAAGACCTCGATGTCGCCTTTCTTCGCGCTGAGGAGCTCGATTTGGGCGATCTCGCGGCCGAGCAGGTGCTGCTCGCGATGCCGATGCGGATCGTGTGTCAAGAGAACTGTGCGGGTCTGTGCCCGCGCTGTGGTGCGAATCTGAACAACGATGGTGAGTGCGGCTGCGAGCCCGAGATCGATCCGCGATGGGGCGCCCTCGCGGACCTCGCCGGTGGCACCCGCGAAAGCTGATGGTCGACATCAGGACTGGAGACTGACGATGGCAAACCCGAAACGGAGAATCTCGAGGACGCGACGCGACAAGCGTCGCGCCCACCACGCTCTTCAGACCCCCGGCAAGAGCCTGTGCACCTCGTGCTTCGAGCCGAAGCCGCCGCACCAGGTCTGCCCGCACTGCGGGAGCTACAAGGGCCGCGAGGTCATCAGGGTCGAAGAGCTCGACTGAGTCCCCATGTCTGGGCACCCCGAGGCTCGCCGGTTGATGGATGAGTGCACCGGCTGAAGGTCCGATCGCGGTCGACGCCATGGGCGGCGACGGTGCGCCGCAGGCGGTCGTCCGCGGAGCGCTCGAAGCCGTCACGGAGTCGGGGATCTCCATCCAGCTGGTAGGTCCCCAGAAACGGCTGCGACGGGAGCTCGGACGCTTTCGCTTCCTGCCTTCCGGTCTCGAGTTGGTGGACGCGCCGGAGGTCGTCGGGATGAACGATCCGGCGATCAGCGTCCTTCGCGGCAAAAAACGGTCGTCCCTGAACGTGTGTGCGGAGCTCGTGCACGAGGGTCAGGCCAGGGCAATGGTGACCGCCGGCAACACGGGTGCCGCGTGGGTGGCTGCGAAGTCCGCGCTGGGCATGATCGACGGTGTCGATCGGCCCGCCCTGGCCGCGGTCGTGCCCAAGAAGGAAGGCCACACCCTGGTCCTCGACGTCGGCGCCAACATAGAGTGCAAACCCAACCAACTCGTGCAGTTCGCCGTCATGGGCTCGTTCTACGCCGAAGCGGTCCTCGGCGTTCGCTCGCCGAAGGTCGGGCTGATGTCCGTCGGCGAGGAGGACAACAAGGGAGGGCCACAGGTTCGCGAGCGCAACCGGGTGCTCAAGGTCGCGGGTATCAACTTTATCGGGAACGTCGAGGGCGGAGACGTCTTCAGCGCCAACGTTGATGTCATCGTGTGCGATGGCTTCACCGGCAACGTGATCCTCAAGGTTGCGGAGGGCTTTGGAGAGATGGTGGTCGGGGTGCTGATGGATGAGGCACGCCAATCGCCGATGTACGGCGCCGGGCTCCTGATGGCCAAGGGCGCTTTCCGAAACCTCCGCTCCCGAGTCGACTACTCCGAGTATGGCGGTGCGCCACTGCTGGGTGTCGCTGGTGCCTGCCTCATCGGCCACGGCAAATCGAGCGCCAAGGCGATTCGCAACGCGGTCCACTTCGCAGCCTCCTACGCCTCGTGTGGAGTGATCGAGCGCATCGGTGACAAGATTCTCGAGGTTTTGGCGAGCTCCACGGTCGGGAGAGACAGTTCATGAGAATCGCTGCTCTTTTCCCCGGACAGGGATCGCAGGCGGTCGGCATGGGTCGAGACCTCGCCGAGCGCTGGCCCGCCGCCTCCTCGGCCTTCGAGACGATCGACGACGGTCTCGAAACGGAGCTTTCCAAGCTGTGCTGGAACGGGCCAGAGGATGATCTTCGCCTGACCGAAAATACCCAGCCCGCGCTGCTCGCCCACTCGGCAGCGGCCTGGGCGGTGCTGTCGGCCGCGGGCCTCGAGGTCGGCGCGGTCGCGGGTCACAGTCTCGGCGAGTACTCGGCGGTTGTCGCCGCGGGAGGGTTGGGCGTAACCGACGCCGCCCGGACGGTACGATTGCGGGGGCGTCTCATGCAGCAGGCGGTGCCGGTCGGTGAGGGCGCGATGGCGGCGGTGATCGGCCTCGACGACGACCAGGTGGAGGCCGCCTGCAGCGAGGAGGAGGCTGCGGGGAGGGGCATCGTCAGAGCGGTCAACTTCAACTCTCCCGGCCAGGTGGTCATCGCGGGCAGCGCCGCCGCCGTGGCTGGCGCCGGTGAGCGTTGCAGGGAGCGAGGCGCCCGGCGCGCCCTGCCTCTGCCGGTGTCGGCGCCCTTCCATTCCCCGCTGATGGCGCCGGCTCGCGAGGGACTGGAACCAAGGCTGCGCGAGCTGGATTTTCAAGACTTGGCGATGCCGCTGTATCGCAACATTGACGCCGAGCGTGTCACGGCGCCTGAGGAGGTCCGCGAAGGATTGATTCGCCAGGTCGACGCGCCGGTTCTGTGGTCGGGGATCATCCGGCGGATGCGCGCCGACGGTTTCGACACCTTTGTCGAGGTCGGCACCGGGAACGTGCTCTCGGGCCTGGTGAAGCGCATCGATCGCGAAGCGATCTGTTACCAGGCCGGCACGGTCGAGACCGTCGAGAAGGTCTTGGAAGAGCTGACCTGAGATCTTCGGGATCGGGAACGGGAACGGAGGAGAACGCGATGGGTGAGTTCGACGGGCAGGTCGCGGTGGTGACCGGAGGAGCGCGAGGGATCGGGGCGGAGATTGCACGGCGCCTGGCAGGTGGTGGCGCGACGGTTGTCTGTGCTGATGTCCTCGACACGTCCGAGATCGTCGACGAGATCAACGGTACCGACGGTGTGGCCGAGGGTCGTGAGCTCGATGTGACGGATCCCTCGGCGGCGGCGGATACGCTTTCCGCGATTCACGAGACGCACGGTCGGATCGACATCCTGGTCAACAACGCGGGCGTGACCCGCGACCAGCTCCTCATTCGCATGAAGCCCGCGGACTGGGATCTGGTCCTCGGCATCAACCTCGACGGGGTCTTCAACGTCACCCAACCTGCGGCCAAGGTCATGATGCGCGCGAAGAGCGGTCGCATCGTCAACGTGGCTTCGGTCGTCGGGTTGATGGGCAACGCGGGACAGGCGAACTACGCCGCCTCCAAAGCCGGTCTGATCGGCTTCACCAAGAGCCTTGCCCGGGAACTTGGTCCGCGCAACGTGACCGTGAACGCAATCGCGCCCGGCTATATCCAGACCCCGATGACCGACAAGCTCAGCGACGACCAGCGCGAAGCGCTGATGAAGAACGTTGCCATCCCCCGTCTCGGAACGCCGCGCGATGTGGCCGATGCAGTTGCGTTCCTGGCAGGACCGGGCGCCTCCTACATCACGGGAGTGGTGCTGAACATCTCCGGTGGGCTGTACATGTAGGCTCAGAACGACGGGGGATTCGGCCCGTCTCAGAGCACTTTTCGCGTCCGTGCCAGCGTGGAAGAACGTTGTGGTTTCGACGTCAACATTGGGCACGGAAACGGGCATAGGGCAGAGTGTGATGGTGTTGCCGCGGTTTACCTTTCCTGGAGGCAGGTGAGGGTGACGGAGCACCGATCCATTGCTGGGGAGCACTCCTGGCGGTAGCGGCTTTGAAAACGCCACGACGCAAAGCCGCTCGCTCTCCCGCCCCCGCAACGAAGACGCCAAGGAAACTCCTTCGTTTTTCTGCGCGCTCTTTGCGTCTTTGCGGCTCCAACGTTTACGAAGTCAGGCTGCCGTTCAGGAATAGGGCTCGGGCACGGAAAAGGAAACGGGCACGGGTGGTCGATCGACAGATTTCGGCGCGTCTTCCGGGTTACACTGTGCCCTGGAGGTATCCGATGTCGGTCCAGATGAGCGTGTCCGAGCTCATGACTACCGATGTGGTCACCTTGACCGAGGATGAGACCCTGGCCCACGCCCAGCGCTGTATGGCACGCGGCCGCATCCGCCATCTGCCGGTCGTCCGCGAGCGCACCCTGGTCGGCCTGATCACCCACCGTGACCTCCTGGCTGCCTCTTTTTCGATCTTCGCCGAGGTCGAGGCGAGCGAGCAGCGCCGGATCTTCGACACCGTGCGTGTTGTCGAGGCGATGCACCGCGACGTCGTCGCCGTGCCGCCGGATCTGCCGGTGTCCAAGGCGGCCAGAATCCTCCTCGAAAACAAGTACGGCTGCCTGCCGGTCGTGGACGAGAAGCAGCAGCTCGAGGGCATCGTCACCGAGGCCGACTTTCTTCGCCTGACGGTCCAGCTCCTTCCATGACGGTCATCGACTGGGTGCTGATCGTGGTGTGGCTCGGCCTCACGCTGGGAGGCTTCTGGAAGGGCGCGGTGCGGATCATCTTCGGTGGTGGGGGTCTGGCGGCTGGCCTGTGGCTGGCGGTCATCGCCGGCGCCGACGCCCAGGCCGCCCTCGAAGGTGTGATCGGGATCCCCTGGATCGCAGCAGTCGGAGGCCGCGTCCTCCTCGTCCTGCTGTGCACCGGGCTCGCCCTGCTCGCGGGGTGGGGGATCGAGCACACCTTGAAAGCCCTTCACCTCGGCTGGGTTAACCGTCTCCTGGGAGCGGCGCTCGCCGGGCTCGTGGCCGCGTTCCTCCTCGGCCTGTTGGTCATCGTCGCCATTCAGTTCTCGCCAGAGCTTGCTCGTCTCTGCCGCGAGTCGCAGGTCGCTCTGTACCTCTTGTGGCTTTCAGAGATGCTTCTCGGAGCAGTCGAAGCCGTTGACATCTGAGCGAGATGTCCTTCAGTTAAGGGTTCAGAGCAGAGAGTTGCGAGTTATGGATCTCAGGAGAGGTTGAGTGGGCTTCGGCCTTGACCCTCGACTCTTCACTTTCGCCGGTTTCAGGCAACAACGGGCGTGTCTTCTATCGGACGGTACAGCGTGTCCCGCAGAACCGGCACCCTGCCGGCTTCGGCGATGAGCCTTTCGAGGCGCTGACGAGCCATGGCGGTGCCGGCGGTTCCTCCGGCCGCGCGGGTGATGCGTTCGTCGAAGATGGTGCCGTCGAGGTCGTTGGCACCGAAGTGGAGGGCGATCTGGGCAATCTTCTCACCGAGCATGATCCAGTAGGCCTTGAGATGAGGGACGTTGTCGAGCACCAGGCGCGAGACGGCAATGGTCTGGAGGTCGAGGCGACCACCGGTCGGCGGCAGGTGGTCGAGGGCGGTGTTGTCGGGATGGAAGGCGAGCGGGATCAGACACTGGAAGCCGTCCGTCTCGTCCTGGAGTTCGCGCAGCGCGAGCAGGTGATCGACGCGCTCATCGGCCGTTTCGACGTGGCCGTAGAGCATTGTGCAGTTCGATTTGATGCCGGCTCGGTGGACGGCGCGGGCGATGTCCAACCAGCGCGCACCGTCGGTCTTGTGATCGCAGATTTCGCTCCGGACCCGTTCGGCGAAGATCTCCGCACCGCCACCCGGGCACGAGTCGAGACCCGCCTCGCGCAGCCGGTTGACGAGTTCCTCGAGTGTGATTCGCGAGGCCTTGGCGATGAAATCGAGCTCGACCATGGTCAGGGCCTTGAGGTGGATCCACGGAAACCGTTGCTTGAGGGCGCGGAAGAGATCCTCGTAATAGTCGACCAGCAGCTTCGGGTGGAGCCCACCGACGATATGGAGCTCGGAGACCGACTCATCGACGTCACGAGCGGCGATCTTCACCGCCTGGTCGACGGTGTAGGTCCATCCGTTGTCCTTTTCCCGCCACGGGACATAGAAGGCGCAGAGCTTGCACGAAGCGACGCAGACGTTGGTGGGGTTGAGGTGACGGTTGATGTTGTAGTAGGTGACGTCGCCGTGCAACCTCTCGCGCACCAGATTTGCGAGGCGCCCCACACCGACAAGGTCGTCCGTTGTCGCCGCGAGCAAACCGTCCTGGCGCCCCAGCCGTTCACCGGCCAGGACCTTTTCGGCGACCCCTTCGAGCGCCGGGTCCCGCAGCCTCAGGTTCTCTATCGTCACCATCGCTGGGCCATTATGCTTGCGACTGGATCTCGTTTCAACCGGAGGCGATCACTTGAGCTGGAGCGACGACAGGAACTGCTCGTTGCTTGAAAACTCACGAACCTTTTGCAGGAGGAGCTCCATTGCAGCTTCTGGCGAAAGCGACGAGAGCGCCCGCCGCATCAGGTAGAGCTTTTCGACCTGCTCCTTCGGATAGAGCTTCTCCTCCTTGCGCGTCCCCGACTGCGGGATGTTGATGCAGGGGAAGATTCGCTTTTCGAAAAGCTTGCGGTCGAGCACCAGCTCCATGTTCCCGGTGCCCTTGAACTCCTGGAAGATCACCTCGTCCATCCGTGAACCGGTGTCGATCAGACAAGTGGCGACCACCGTCAGGCTGCCGCCATCTTCGACGTTGCGCGCCGAGCCGAAGAAGCGGCGCGGTTTCTCCATCGTGCGGGCGTCGATGCCGCCCGACAGGATGCGTCCGGAGCCCTTCTGAAGATTATTGAACGCTCTCGACATCCGGGTCAGGGAATCCATGAACACGACGACGTCCTGGCCCATTTCGACCAGCCGCCGGGCGCGTTCGAAGACCATCTCCGAGACCTGGATGTGGGATTCCAGAGACTGGTCGGTGGAGGAAGCGAAAACCTCGCCGCGGGCGATGCTCCGCTTCCAGTCGGTGACCTCCTCGGGTCGCTCATCCACCAACAGGACAAAGATCGTGGTGTTCGGGTGGTTGACGGCGATGGCGTGGGCCATCTGCTGGAGAAGAGTCGTCTTGCCGGCCTTCGGGGGCGAGACAATGAGGCAGCGTTGGCCCTTGCCGAGCGGTGCGATGAGCTCCGCAACCCGGGGCTCGACGATTTCTGGCTCGGTCTCGAGGTTGAATCGGTCGATCGGATCGATACTGATGAGCTCGGTAAACGGGATCGCGCTGTTCCGGTATTCCTCGGGCACCAGTCCTTCAATCGATTCGATGGCGGACATCCGAGGCCGGTCGCCGGAGTGCGCCTGGCCCGTGAGCTGGAGTCCGCTCTCGAGATACAGCGGGCGAACCAGTTCCGCCGGGACGGTAGGATCGGAGCGGTCGGCGACGAAATTCCTCTTCGAATCGACCAGCAGGGGGCCACCGTTGTCACGCACCCACAGGTAGCCCTCGACCTGGATCGGCGGTCCTTTGGGTCCTCTTCGGCGGCGGGGTCGTCTCCGCCGTCGACGCGAGCCCTGTTTCTGTTGCTGGGGCTTTTGCTGATCTTGGTTTTCGTTCATTACCTTCCTCTTCTGGGAGAGATCCAGACATCTCGTCTGCTGCAACCGGCCCTATGTCATAGACACACTCGAGCCGCAGATCTCCGCGAGCGAACCGGACGAGGCACAAGTTCTTGCTGATGCTCGACCGTCCGGAACGGGCCGACCCGGGCGCCGACGCCTCAATCGAGGGGCGGGCGTCTTCCGCGGGCCACCAACTCCACCCTAACCGGAAACACCGCGATGTGCAACACTCTTCCTCGTTTTTCCACGGGGCGAAGATCTCTGGAGGGCGCTGATGAGCGAGCGGCTCGGCGAATCGACGCTGCCCGAAGGCCGAGGTCGGTCTCGATCGCGTCCGAGAGCCCTACGTGCCGATCATGATCGACATGCCGGTGAACTTCTGGTTGGTCATCTCGATCGCCAGCGGCGGGGACTTCTTGTTGCGTTTCTTGACGACGACCTTTTTGTCGTTGTGTTTGACCTTGTAGCGGTCGCCGGCGGCGATCGTGAGCTCCTTCGCCACGTCCGCGGCAACCTTCTTCGCGCCCATTCCCTTGACGACGTTGACCGTGAACTCGGTGCCGTCCTCGCCATGGGGCTTGAAGACCATCGAGAAGGTCCCGTTGGCGTCCGGCTTGCCGTCGATCTTGATCGTGTAACCGTCACGATAGACCGTGGGGATCTTCGCGGTGTTGCTTGCCTCCTGGCCAAGCGCCGGCATAGCACCGAGGGCGAGGCCTGCAACGACTCCAAAGGTGGCGGCCACTGACAAAATCTGGCAAGCGCTGATCGCACGACGCATGGTGTCCTCCCTGGTCACAACGGTTGCGGGAGTATACCGCAGATTGGACGGAACCTCGGTGTCAGCTGAGATGCACGGTCCAGACCAATGCTCCGAGGCAAAACGAGGACAAGATGAAGGTGAACTGGCCCCCGGGTGTCGCTGCCGTGCTGGTCGTGGACGTTGTGCCGACACCCTTCGTTGTGGCCCAGGAGCCGAAGGTCGTGAAACCGGAACCCGTGGTTCCAGAGATCTTCGCGCTCAAGGGCGAGTTTGTGAGGATGGCGTACACCAACGAGGGCTTTGTCACCCTCGGGTACCGGCTCGCCAACGACTCGCAAGGTGAGGAGCACATGCTCCTCGGAATTGGGGTGACTCTCCGCAAGAGCAAACCGAACCAGACCCTGACGCGGGACAGCTTCTCGCTCGGATGCCAGACGGCAGTTCAATACCGATGATGGGCCAGGCGGCCTCCAACGAAGCGGGACGTCTGCGCGCTCTCAACTCGAGGGGCAACACGATCCGCGACTCCATCAACTCCGTTCCGATCCACGCGGATATGGCGTGTGCGATGGGCTTCTTCGCGGATCCCACCAACCCGGCGCGGTCCCTCTCCATCGATCAGTTCGAGACCTCCTGGCAAAAGGCTTGCCGCGGGCGGCTGTTTTTCCGCATTCCAGAGAAGATTCAGACGGGCCAGCACTCCCTGCTCGTGCAGGCCGACAACAGCATGCTCCAGGTCCCGTTCAGGATCCTGACCAAGGAGGAGGAGAAGTCCTTTTCCACGAACTGGAAAGACCTCAAGAAGGAGCACGAGGCGGAACACAAGAAGCAAGCTCAAGAGAAAAAGTAAAGGGCCCATCCGCGGGAATAGGCCCGTGAGGCTCGCAGATCGAGAGCTGGCTAGACGGCCGAGGGAGCGCCGAAGAGGCTTTCGAGATCGATGCCGTTGTCGCGCACCTTGCGGGGAGCTCGAGTCAGATAGTTATTCTCCTTGCCGAAGGTGATCAAGGCCTTTTCGATTTTGGTGCGTGCGCGGTAGAGCCTCGACATCACCGTGCCGACCGGGACTGCCAGCATCTGTGCAACCTCGTGGTAGCTGTGGCCCTGAATGTCGACGAGCAGCAATGCCATCTTGTAGTCGTGGGACAGGGCGTTGATCGCGCGTGCGACGTCGGGGTCCATTTCCTCGGCGACTGCTCCGATCTCCGGATCGGCGTCTGCGAAGCAAAGCTCGGCAGCCGACAGCTCGTCGCCTGAGTCGCGCAGTTCGTCGAGCTCGAGCTGCAGGGGTTCGACCTTTCGCTTCCTGTAGGTATTGATGAAGTTGTTCTTCATGATACGGAAGAGCCACGCCTTGAGGTTTGTGCCCTCCTCGAAACCCTTGTAGTAGCGGTAAGCCTTGAGGTAGGTCTCCTGGAGAAGGTCCTCGGTCTCGGGGACCGAACGCGTCATCCTCAGCGCGGTCTTGTAGAGCTGGTTGTAGTAGGGCAGCTGCTCGGAGCTGAAGTCCCAGGCTGTGAGTTCGGGTGTGGTGTTCATGTCGATCTCCTCGAGATTGAATATAGATCTCTGTAGAGGTTTTGTCAAGTAATTTTTCTGAAAATATAGATATTTTCTGATCAACGCATTGAAATAGCTGAAAATTCTGGACTTATAATGTATCGATCTGCCGCTCGTCGGTCGTGAGAAGCCTCGAGTCTGCATGCCGGGCGGTGGCCGGCAAGGCCGTCAGCGACCCTCAGCAGCGAATTGCGTGCGGCACATGTGCCGGCGGCGAAGGAAGAGGGTGCCGTTTCGTGAATGGGCCGAGGATCGAGTCGCACCCAATCACTCGAGAGGTCGCCACGGCAACCCAGATGCCGGGATACCCTAAGCTCTGATGATGAAACACCACCTCGTGATGGTCGTTTTCGCAGCAGCAGCTCTGTGCGTTCCGGCATGTGCAGCTCGAGAGCGCCACGACTTCGTCCACATCACTGCCCTCGGCAACGAGGGCTTCCTGATCGAGGCGGGTGAGGTGGTCATCCTCGTCGATGGGCTGTACCGCGGCCTCGAAGGGTACGTGGTGCCGACCGAAGTGCAGCGACGTACCCGTGAAAAGGCAGAGCCGCCCCTCGATGAGGTCGATCTCGTGCTCGCAACACACCGTCACCCCGATCACTTCGACGCCGAGGTGGTGGGGAAGCACCTCGTTGCCAACCCGGGCGCCGCGCTCATCACCACTCCAATGGCGGTCGACCTGTTGCAAGCGGATGCGGGTCGGTTCTCGGCGATTTCACCGAGGGTGTGGGCGGTGTACCCGGAGGAGGGCGAACTCGAGCTTCTCGATTTCACCGGCTTCAGAGTCGAGGTCGTGAATCTCCACCACGGGCGGAACCGCGCCTTTCCAGTTGAGAACCTCGGCTTCGTGGTCCATCTGAACGGTGTGACACTTCTCCATATCGGTGACACCCTGGCAGACGCGACGGAGCTTGCCTCCCTCGGTCTCGCCAAGCGGGGAATAGACACCGCCTTCGTTCCCTACTGGCATCTGCTGGATGCGCCGGGGGCTCGAGAGTACCTGGAGGCGATCAGAGCGACCACAGTTGTGGCCATGCACCTGCCGGCGGAGGACGCGCCCCCCGCCTACTTCGAGCCTGCGTCGGATCTCGAGAGCTTGACTGCAATGGTGGAAGCCGCCGTGCCCGGAGTCCTGGTGTTTGCCCAGGTCATGGAAGAGCGCACGATCTCCGTCCATCCCGAAAAACGATAATTCCTCGAGCTTAAGTTGAAAGGAATCGGGCCGGATCCACCGGTCCGTGGCGTGGTGGCGAAGCGATCCAGCGATTAAAATTGAACGGACATGGACGTGGACGCAAGGATGAGTGACCCTGGCGGAAGCCGTGTGCTCAGAGGGCAGATTCGATGGCTTGCGCCCCTCGTCTCCTTGGTGCTTGGCGTCGCCTTCGCCCTGGCCGTTTGTGAGTTGGCATGGAGGCTGCTCTTCGATCGCCCGATGAGTGTGGTGGTCGAGGATCTCGGCGCTGTGATCCCGACCGGAGAACAGTCCATCGAAACCACCGGAATTCCCAATGCAGGGCTTTATGTGCGTACCTCGACCGGCCTGCGACTGAAGCGAAGCAGTCGGGCACTGGTTCGAAACCACGTCGTGAGCGGAGAAGATGTGGTGATCACCACCAATTCCCTCGACTTCCGTTACGACGAGGTGGGTCCGAAGACCGCCAACGAGAGGCGTGTTTTGGTGCTCGGGGACAGCGTGACCTTTGGGGGCTCGGTGCAACAGGACGAGACCTATCCGATGATCGCCGAGGCGCACCTGAACTCGACCCCACGAGCTGGCTGTGAGGAGACCCTGATCAGGGTGATCAACGGTGGGATCGGAGCGGTTGATCTGCAGAACGAGCTCGCCATCCTCATGGATTCGGGCTTTCAGATCGAGCCCGATGTCGTGCTCGTGGGTCTCTACCTCAACGACGCCCGCATGTCATACGCGCTCCAGATCTCTCGGTTCCCGCCGCTCGTCGAACAAAGCTACTTTCTATCGTGGGTGTCCAGCAAGATCGACGGCCTTCGATGGAGGTCGACCCTCGACCGATCGGCCTTCCGGTCGATCGACACCGAGCGGGATGCCTTTCATGAGCAGAACCCGCCAACCCGCGACAGCTGGTTCGAAAACCCAGGAGGCTTCAATCGCCTGGTGGGTGAGAACTTCGTCGATTGGGGCTTTGCGTGGAGCGACGAGTTCTGGCATCGGGTCGAGGAGATCCTCTGGTTGATGAAATCGGCCGCTGATCAGCGCGATGTTCAGCTCGCGGTCGTGCTCTTCCCCGTCAGATATCAGGTTCAGGTCGAGACACCGCGTGATGAACCTCAGCAACGCTTTGCGGAGGTGATGCATCGGATGCAACTGCCCTCCCTGGATTTGTTGCCGCCGTTGCGCTCCCAGTACCGCAGATACGGGGTGGATGTCTTTTTCGATCACTGCCACTACAGACCCGACGGCCACCGAATTGTCGGCGAGGAGGTGGCTCGGTTCCTGCGAGATCTGGTGAAATGCGATGCGAAGGGATAGCGGTAGCTGAACTCGGAGGTGGGGTGGGTTGGGCCTCAAGAATTCGCCACCTGCTGCATGCCTCGGCAAACAGCTTGCCCACCCATCGGCGGGACGCGCGCCTCTCGATCGAGCGCATCACCACCGAGTGCATTTGTTCGGTGATGATCTGGTGCCGTGATGAGTCGGCTTTCGAGCAGGCGGGTTTCACGCCCCGAGCAATGCCGGTGATGGCCCCATCTCGAGTGCCGCGAGGTCGGATCAACACTCGGTGATGTTGATGGCAAGCCCGCCCTTCGACGTTTCCTTGTATTTGGACTGCATGTCGAGCCCGGTCTGGCGCATGGTGCGGATCACCTGGTCGAGGGAAACCACCCCTTTGCCTCCGGCGCGCAGCGCGATGCGGGCGGCGCTGACCGCCTTAACGGCGGCCATCGCGTTGCGCTCGATGCACGGCACCTGGACCAGCCCCCCGATCGGATCGCAGGTCAGACCGAGGTTGTGCTCCATGCCGATCTCCGCCGCGTTTTCGACCTGCTCCGGTGTGCCGCCGGCGACCTGCGCGAGCCCGGCGGCGGCCATCGAGCACGCCACGCCGACCTCGCCCTGGCAACCCACCTCGGCACCGGAAATCGACGCGTTGGTCTTGTACAGCATACCGATGGCGCCGGCGGTCAGGAAGAAATCACGCACCGCGGTCGGTGGGAGCCGCCTGACGAAGCGCTCGAGGAATCGCATGCAGGCGGGCACGATGCCGGCCGCGCCGTTGGTGGGAGCTGTGACCACGCGACCCCCGGCCGCGTTTTCCTCGTTGACGGCGAGGGCGTAGAGCACGATCCAGTCCATTGCCCCGAGAGGATCGCCGTAGGCGCCCTCATCCTGTCGGGTGAGGGTGTCGTGGAGACCGGGCGCGCGACGACGTAGCCCGAAGGACCCTGGAAGCTCGCCGCGGTGCCGGTAGCCACGCTCGATGCACTCGTTCATCGTCCGGCGGATGCGCTCGATTCCTTCCTCGATCTCTTCGGCCGTCCGCCAGGCGTGCTCGTTGGTGAAGACGATCTCGGCGATGGATTTTCCCGTTTCGCGAGCGGTCTGAAGGAGCTCGTCACCCGACGCAAAGGGGTGCTCGACCTTTGCAGGTTCTTTGATGAGTCGATCGGCCTCGGCGGTCTTGTGTCCGACGATGAATCCGCCGCCGATGGAGTAAAACTCCTTGACGAACACCTCTTCTCCAGAGTCATCGAAGACGGTGAAAAGCATGCCGTTCGGGTGGAAGGGCAACAGCTCGTCCGGCCTGAAGACGATGTCACGGTCAGCTTCGAACTCGATCGGCCGTTCACCACCAAGCATCAGCTCGTTTTCGCGGACGGCGCGTCTGTAAAGGTCCTCCTGACGATCCGGGTCGATGGTCTCGGGTTCTTCACCCTGGAGACCCCAGACCACCGCCCGATCGGTGCTGTGGCCGCGGCCGGTCGAGGCGAGCGATCCGTAGAGTTCGCAGCGGATTCGCGCGGTGCGCTCGAAGAGCCAGTGTTTTTTGAGCTTGACGAGCAGGAAGTTGGCGGCCCGCATCGGGCCGACGGTGTGCGAGGACGACGGGCCGATGCCGATCTTGAAAATGTCGAAAACGCTGAGGTCCATGGCAAAAAGCGTAACAGAGGCGGAATGCGTTCCTGCGGCCGGAGACCGCGAGGCAATGGAGGTGAGATCCG
>JBFFBV010000086.1:0-20302 GCA_041560205.1 Candidatus Sulfomarinibacter sp. | reverse complement strand
GGGGCGGGATTCCTCCCGAGAGTGCGACCCGTAGGACTTCTACGGCCCGCCTGCGCGCCGCTCGCGGCGCGTGAGGGCGCGAATCGACGGTCCCTCCGATTGCTCGCGTTCGGAGGGACCGTCGTGAGCGACCGTGACCGTGGGCCCCTGGCCCACGGTCGGCGGGCCGCCATCGGGTACGGGACGATTAAGCGTTATCGATCTCGCCGGATTTGGGCGGGACGGGGTCGTAGCCGCCGGGGTGGAAGGGGTGGCACTTGAGGATACGCTTGATGGCGAGCCAGAAACCGAGCAGGCCGTGGATCTCGATGGCCTCGGCGGCATAGACCGAACAGGTCGGCTCGAAGCGACACGCCGGCGGCATGAACGGCGAGATGAACCGTTTGTAGAGCCGTGCAGGGGAAGCGACGATGCGCCAGAAGGTGCTCATGTCGGCTGGGGTATTCTACCCAAAGCAACCGGGGAGGTTTCGAATGAGCACGAAGCGTAACGTGATCGCCACCGCCGAGGCGCCCGGCGCCGTCGGTCCTTACTCGCAAGCCATCGCCACCGACAACTTCGTCTTCACCGCCGGCCAGATTCCGATCAACCCCGCCAACGGCGAGATCGAAGCCGTGACCATCGAGGACCAGACACGTCAGGTACTGAAGAACCTCGAGGCCGTGCTGCTCGCCGCCGGCAGCGGATTCGATCGGGTGGTCAAAATCACGGTCTTCATGACCGACCTGTCCGACTTCCAGGCGATGAACGGCGTCTACGCCGAGTTTTTTCCATCGAACCCACCGGCGCGTTCGGCCGTGCAGGTCGTGGCGCTGCCGCTCGGCGTGCAGATCGAGATGGAAGCAGTCGCCCTCACCGGCTGATTTCGAATTGCGGATTTCGGATTTTCAATCCACCCGGGAAAGGCCCACAGTGCGCGGGAGGGTGGGCGGCATTCCGAAATCAGAATTCCGAAATCTGAATTCGTCTTCAAGTCCTACTCGAGGACATGGATGTTGCGCTCTGCGCAGGTCTCCTTGAGCTGCTTCGGCCATACGCTGACCGTGACCTCGCCGAGGTGAGCTGTGCGCAGCAGGTACATGTAGGTCCGCGCCTGGCCGATGCCGCCGCCGATCGAGAGCGGGAGCTCGTCGTTGATGATCGCCTGGTGGTAGGGCAGATCGAGGAAGTCCAGCTGGCCGCTCATCTCGAGCTGCACCCTCATGGTCTCCTTGGTGACCCGGATGCCCATCGAGCTGAGCTCGTGGCATCGCCTCGTGACGGGGTTCCAGACCAGGATGTCGCCGCTGAGGCCATGCATCGGCTTGCCATCGGCCGACAGCGTTTCGGTAACCCAGTCGTCGCAGTCGGCGGCCCGCATCTCGTGTGGGTAGCCGTCGGCCAGCGGGCAGCCGATACCGTAGATGAAGATCGCCGGGTACTCCTGGATGATCTTGGTCTCGCGTTGCTTGCGCGGCAGATCGGGGTACCATTCGAGGATCTCTTCGGCGTGGATGAAGGTGAGCTCCTCGGGAAAGTCGCGGTAGGCGTCGCTGCGGAGCTCGGGGAAGAGCTCCCTCACGTGCTGCCCGGCGCCATAGATCACCTTCCAGATCCTCTTGACCGTGTCCGTCAGATATTCGAGATTTCGCTGCTCTGGCGTGATGACCTTCTCCCAGTCCCACTGATCGACGTAGGACGAGTGGTCGTGGTCGAGGAAGTAGTCCTTGCGGACCGCCCGCATATCGGTGTTGATGCCCTCCCCCACCCCGCAGCCGAACTGGGCGAGCGCCATCCTCTTCCACGTGGTCGCCGCCTGCACCACCTGGGCGTCGATCTTCTTGTCGAGGCCGAGGCCGCATTGGAAGTCGAACGGCGTCCGCGAGCCGTCGCGGTCGAGGTAGTCGTTGACCCCGCTGTCGCGGTCGACGATGAGCGGCACCTGGACCATTGTCAGGTTGAGTTCCTCGGCCAGGCCCTTCTCGATGAACTGTTTGGTCTCGTCGACCGCCTCCATCCGATCGAGAGGTTTTTTGAGCGGTTCGTCGTCGGTGGGCAGGATCTTCGCCACCTCTTCATAGGTACTGATGCCGGGCCCCGCGAGATCCGCCTTCTTGTCGTTCATCCCTGACCTCGCGTAAAGGTCCTTTCGAGCCGAGCTGCGCTTCGTCTGTAGTGATGGGCTCATCCCATGCCAAGCAACCTTGCTGACAGCTCACCTCAGCCGGACATCCTGCGGCCGTACCTGCCGATCGACCACATCGAAGCCATCGCGCACCAGGGCGAGAGCCGCAGGTTGGAAGAGCGGGAGGTACGCGTGCACCGCGCCGACCTCGGACAGAACCTGTTGCAGGAGCTCGAGGCGCGTCTCCGATCTGGTTTCGTGTGCCGCCGCCTCGATCAAGCGATCCAGCTCGGGGGAGCTCACCGCCGCTGCGTTGAAGTTCCCGAGGCCACGGATCGGATCGCGGCTGTGCACGATCGCATCGAGGAACGGCGAGGCGTCCGCGATCGTGAAGTTCCAGGTAAAGAGGAAGAGCTCGTTCTCGGCCGCCTCGATGCGACGGTAGAAAGACTCGTACTGGTGGAGCTTCGGCTCGACCTCGATCCCGATCTCGCCCAGGATGTCGGCGAGAGGACCGACCACCGAGGCGTAACGCTCCTGATGATCGAGCTCCAAGCGAGCACCGGCTCGAATGCCGGCGTCGCCGAGGAGCCGTCTCGCGCGATCGAGATCAGCGCCGTGGTGCCGATGGGCGGGGCTGTAGCCGAAGACCTCCGGTGGCACCACCGAGACCGCCGGCGTCGCAAGGCCCGGTGGAAAGATCTCTGCAACGAGCCGAACCCGATCGATCGCGTCGTCGATCGCCTCGCGCACCCTGAGGTCATCGAGGGGCGGCCGCGTGACGTTGATCCCGAGAAAGGCGGTGGCCACGGTCGGCAGCGCCTCGAACCTCCAGGACTGCGGCGGCTCGTGGTCGCGGACGGAGCTCACGGCGATCGATGCTACGACATCGAGCCTCTGGCTGTGGAGGAGATCGGCGAGCTCCTCGAACACCGACACGAACTGGATCGTCACCTCGTCGAAGTCCGGCGCCCTGGCCCAATAGTCGTCCCATTTCTCGAGCAGGACCGGCCCCTCGACCGAGCCCACCCGCCACCGGTAAGGCCCGGTGCCGATCGGGATCGAGGGGTTGAAGTCGCTCGGCACGATGGCGACCGACTCGAGCCGGGTCAGCAGCAATGGCGCCGGTCTGACCGTCGTGATCTCGATCATACGCTCATCACCGTCGAGGATGCGCACCTCTTCGATCTCCCCGAGCTGGTGCCCGAGGATACGGCTCGAGCGCGCTCGCTCGATGGATGTCACGGCGT
This sequence comes from Candidatus Sulfomarinibacter sp., assembly GCA_041560205.1. GTDB lineage: Bacteria > Acidobacteriota > Thermoanaerobaculia > Thermoanaerobaculales > Sulfomarinibacteraceae > Sulfomarinibacter. Next base: position 16,948 of record JBFFBV010000086.1, on the reverse strand, counting down.
CTTCGGGCATGAGCTTTTCACCATTGTGGAAGCGGACACCGTCGCGGACGTGAATTCGCCAGGTGAAGTCGTCCGGTGTGGTCCACCGGTCGGCCAGACCCGGCTTGACGGGCTGACCCGGATCGAAGCGGACCAGGCTCTCGTAGACTGCCGACAACACGAGCTCGGTCACCGCGTCCGCGTGGGCGTGGGGGTCCAACGTGACCAGCTCGTGGGGATAGGCCATGCGCAGGCTCTGCACCCGCGGCGTCGGGGCACAAGCGGGGGCAATCGCAGCCGCCACGGCAACCGCCAACGGGACCCACGCGTGTTTCAGGGCAATGACTCCTCGGAAGCGAGACCGGTGAGCCGCTCGCTCAGGTCCCACAGATGTTTCGCGGCCTCAGGATCGCGAGCGGCGCTCGAGGGGTTCATCAGGCGCCGCTTTTCATAGTATCCGCCACTCGCGCCCTCGACCTCGGGCGAGCTGGCGAGCCAGACGGCCGTATCGGCACCCTTTTTCGGTGACAGGAGAAAGAACCGGCCGATCCGGACACCGAAACGGATAAACGCCGGTCCCCGGCCGCCGAAGCCGGTTCGCACCACTCCCGGGTGGAGGCAAGTTGCCGTGACGCCGGAACCGCGAGAACGTCTGGCGAGCTCGCGGCTGAAGAGGATATTGGCGAGCTTCGACTGCTGGTAGGCTCGCCAGCCGGAGTACCGGCGCTCGCCACCCGGGTCCTCGAAGTCGATCACTGCACCGCGGTGGGCCTCCGAGGCGACGGTGATGACCCGCGACGGCGCGCTCTGCTTGAGCCTGTCCCACAGCAGGTTGGTGAGCAGAAACGGGGCCAGGTGATTGACCGCGAACGTGGTCTCGATGCCGTCCTCCGTCGAGGTGCGCCGACCGAGGGTGAGGCCCGCATTGTTGACGAGCACGTCCAGGCGCCCGCAGCGATCGAGGATCCTTTCCGCGAGCCGGCGCACCTGATGCTGCGACGAGAGGTCGCAGAGGTGGAGCTCGACCTCGTCGTTCTTCGTGGTTGCAACCACATCCGATCGTGCTTCTTCACCCCGACGCTGATCGCGGGCCACCATCAGCACTCGGCATCCCTCGACCGCCAACCCACGGGCGATCTCCAGACCGATACCCGAGTTGGCTCCGGTCACGACGCAGGTTTTGCCGGACACCGGATTTTCGGAGTTCAATCAATCTCCCCCGATATGACGCAGCACTATACACGTACACGAGAACAAATGCTCGGGCCCTCAAACCGGACTCGACACCTTCTCGTCGGGTACCGGAACGGGAACGGAAACGGGGACGATCGCGACGTATTGGAGAGATCTCTAAAGCTCTGAATTCGTTCCCGTACCCGTTCCCGGCGGGCCGTTCAGGAACGATTTCTTTCGGCAGCAACTGTGTTTCTCAGCACGCCGACATTTTCGATTTCGATTTCCACCGTGTCGCCAGCAAAGAGCGGGCCGACGCCGGACGGGGTGCCGGTCATGATCACGTCACCGGGCTCGAGCGTCATGACACGGGTGATGTAGGCGATGAGGGCAGCCGGCGAAAAAACCATCATCGATGTGTTCGATTTCTGGCGGGCTTCTTCATTGACCGTGCAGGTGATCTCCAACTGCCTCGCCTCCTCCTCGGAGAGCCCGGAGACGATCCACGGTCCGAGGGGACAGAAGGTGTCGAAACCCTTGCCCCGCGTCCACTGGGGGTCGGACCGTTGGAGATCGCGGGCGGTGACATCGTTGCCGCAGGTCACGCCAAGGACGTATTCCCAGGCCTGTTCCACCGGAACCTCGCGGCACCGAGCGCTGATCACGAGAGCGAGCTCGCACTCGTGCTCCACCTGCGACGACAGCTCCGGCACCACGATCTCGGCCCCCGGAGCGATGATCGAAGACGGCGGCTTCAGAAAGAGCAGGGGCTCCGCCGGCACTTCCGCACCGTGCTCCGCCGCGTGCGCCGTGTAATTCCTGCCGATGCACACGATCTTGCTCGGTGAAGCGGGAGCGAGCAGCGTCAGATCGTCGAGGAGCCCGATGGAGTCCCCCGTGCCAAGGGAGCCAAACGGTCCTTCGGAAAGATGACGAACTTCCTCGTCAACGACCACGCCCCACTCGGGTCCTCGATCAGTTTGGACGCGGACGATACGCATTGGTGTTCCTCCAGATCGAAGTGGCAATGTTGATCCTAACTCTTTCGGGATCGGGGTCCGGTTCGGGATCGGAACTGAATCGCCGAGGCGTCAGCCAAACAGCTCGTACATCTTGGCCGAACGCAAGGTGTTGTATGTGAGCTCGGCGGCCTGCCTGACATCGGGGTCGCTGTCCTCGAGGACCTCGTTCATCAGCTCGCGCGCGGCCCCTTTCCTCTCGAAGAGCACCAACGCCCGCACAGAGTTTCGGCGCACGCGAGGATCGATGTTGCGGCACAGCGTGCGCACCTTTTCGAATGCTGCGGCCTCCTCGATGGCGCCGAGCGCGATCAACTCCGTCAGCACATAGCTCGCCCCCTCGACCACCCTCCCCTGCTCGCTGTCCAAGGACTGGACCAGTCCTTCGATCCCGTCCGCGTCGCCACCGTGAATCACGCTGAGGGCCGCAAAGTGCCTCGTCGTTTCGGATCGGTCGTTGAGGGCGTCGATGACCTGAGGGTCCTCGCCCCCACCGACACGAACCATGATCGACAACAGATCCTCCAGGCGATAGGGATGGAGATCGTCCTTGGTGCGCTGGAGGACGTCGTCGACGACGGCCCGGTCGCCGAGCGCGCCGACGCAGTTGACGGCGCCTGCATAACGATCCCTGAAGCCGACATCATCCGCCGGCTCGCCCGGATCGAGCGGAGGATCCGTCGCGTCCTCGGCATCGAGGACAAAGGTCACGAAATCCCGGAAGGTTCCATCGGCGCAATTGATCGAACCCATGGTCGGGCGGTTCTGGAAGGACAGCACCATGCCCCGCCTCAGCCGGATGCCGCGTTCGCGGATCAACAGTGACACCTCGCTGTGCAGCTGCTGGTTGAAGACCACCTCGCCGCTGTCCGGTGTGCGAAGGCTCGCGATTGCCAGCAGGATGACAATCACAGCCGCCGCGACGCCCGCCAATTTGAGGCCGATGTTCTTGGTCAGGGCGGCGACGATCTCTTTCGCCGGCGCCACCCGCACCTGTCGCTGTCGTTGCCTGGCGAGGTCAAGGGTTCGCTTCTGCTCGTCTTTTCTCCGCTCGACCCGGTCCTGGGCCATTGCTTCGAGCTCGCGCTCCACCCTTTCTGGCGCCAACCAGCCAAAACCTCGCCTGCTCAGATCTTCGAGCAGGACGCGAAGTTCGTCTTCGCTCCAGGCCGGTGGGCCCTCACCCGGTATCCTGGCCTCCTGCCTGCGAAGAAAGACGTCGAGGAAGGGCCGTGCGCGATCGTCCCACCTTCCGCGCTCCAGCGGCTCGGGCTCCCAATCGAGAAACCACAGGCGAAGCGTCGCGTCTGATCCGGCCGTCAAGGCCGCACCGCCGTCACGGCTCAGGCCAACATCGGTGATGGGGCCCGCGTGACCCTCCACCACGCGCTCGGCGCTTCCGGTGCGGACATTCCACAACCGCAGCGTCGCGTCCTTGCCAGCCGACAGGAGGAACTTGGCATCCGGGGTGAACACGATCCTGTTCACGCCACCTTCGTGGCCGGTGAGGACTCGCCGGGTCCGTCCGGCCCTGACATCCCAAAGACGAATGCTTCCGTCTTCGCCGGCCGAGGCCAGCACCCGGCAATCGGGGCTGACCGCGACCGCATTGACCGCGCCTTCATGGCCGGCCATCCGGCGGAGCTCTTCGCGCCTTGGCAGGCTCCAAACCGTGACCTGACTGTCCCAGCCCCCGCCCACGACGAAACGACCGTCGGCGCTCACCGCGAGAGCGGACACCCTGTCCTCGCTGCGCCCCAGAAGCTCTGGCAGCGTGCCCTCTTGGAGAGGCCACAGCCGGAGCGTGCCATCGTCGCCCGCCGAGATGACCGCCGTACCCTCCGGGTCGAAGACGACCGCCCGGACGATTCCTTCGTGGCCTTCGAACTCGTGCCGGCACACCCCGTCACCCGTGTCCCAGACCCTGACCCAGGAATCCCGGCCAGCCGACGCCAGCCACAGGCCGCTGTCGCTGACCGCGACCGAAGTGATGCCGTCTCCGTGGCCGGCCAGGACCTGCTCTTCGGCGCCGGTCGCGAGATCGAAGAGCCTGAGGGAACCGTCGCCGCCACCGACGAGGCACGACGATCCGTCGGCAGTCACGCGGCACGAGCCGACAGCCGATCCGCCGCCGACCCGCCGAAGCTCGACCACCGACCGCGGTGACTGCTTCGGAAAGTACGCGAGTACCGTGTTCCACAGCTCGAGCGCCTCCTGGTGAAGCTCGTAGCCGGCCACCGCCCGCGCCGCGCGCAGGGGTTCGACGGCCTCCTCCATGCGGCCCGCCTCGATGTGCTCCCGCGCACGATCGAGCTGACGACGGTACTTCTGTTCGCGACCGGCAAGCTCCCCGGAGGCGGCCGTGTCCGCAAGCACGAGCGGAAGGCGGGAGGTCGCACGTCCGGGAAGGAGCAGCTGGCTCACCGCAGATCCGTGCGCCGCGGTCACGCGTCTGCCCCCATCCGTCACGACAAGGTCGTGGACGGGGTTTTTGAGCCTCAAGACCCGCAGCGCTTCTCGCCTGCTCAGCCCCCAGAGTCGAACGGTGCTGTCCTCGCCTCCGGTCACCACCGTGTCTCCGATCATGGCAACGGAGGTGATCGCTCCACTGTGTCCCCTCAGAAAACAGAGGTTCCTGCCATCGACGATATCCCAGACACCGATCGATCCATCCTGACCCGCTGAAAAAGCGACCCATCCGTCCTCATTGATCGCCAGGTCGCGAATCGGACCGCGGTGGCCCTCGAGGACCTGAATGCAGCGATCCCGGTCGAGGTCCCACACCCGCACCGTTCCGTCAGCACTGGCCGTGACAATTCTTCGACCGCTGGGATGCCACGCCAACGAGCTGACAAACGCCTCGTGACCCTGGAGCGTCTGTGTGCATTCGCCGCTTTCCAGCTCCCACAGTCTCAGGCAGCGGTCGGACCCTCCGCTCGCCACAACACGCCCTTCGGGAGCGACAGCAACGCAGGTCGCGACACCCGGGTGGGTCTTCAGATTCCTGAGCCGTTCTCCATTGGCGAGGTCGAAGAGGGTCAACGGCGAGTTCTCGACGCAGGCAACGAGCACATCACCCGCCGCAGACATCGATCGCCCCTGTCGAGCCGGGCCGCCGAGGTCGATCCGATGCAGCGGACGATCTCCGCTCCGCTCCCAGACGGCGGCATCGCCGGCAATCGACCGCACCACCAGCCAGCCGTTGGGGAGCGCGAGCAGGCTTTGGACAGTCGCCGGGCTGTTCATCGTCCGTCCGATCCAATGACCGGGAAGGTGGGTCGCCGCGGCTTCGGGGAGACTGTCCTCGAGGTCAGGTTCGAGGGCACGGGCACGTGCGAGAGCATCGTCCGCAACCTGCTGATTGCCAAGCCGCGAGTAGATCTCGGCCAGGCCCACGATGACGGCAAGGTCCGACGGACTCGCCTCAACCACCGCGGCGAGAAGCTCTCGCGCCGCCTCGAGATCTTCACCGCTGCCCGTCGTCCGTGCCCGAGCCAGCAGCGCGAGACCGCGCTCCCGTCGCACCGCGTGGGACTCCTCACCGTCCTCGACCACGGAAGCTAGAGCAGTGACCGCGCCATCCGGGTCATCGAGGAGGAGACGGAGTCGGGCACGCAGCAGCTCACTGCGTGATGCGTCGCCCTGGGTGCGCACGGCTTCGCTCAGCCGCCGTTCCAGCTCGGCATCGGTCAGGCCCTCTCGACGCCATTCGAGCAGGCCCGCGTTGAAGGTCGCCTCGAGGTGACGCGGATCCGCCTCCAAGGCGTCACGAAAGCTCGCATCGGCCCTCTCTGAGAGGCCCAGTGTGATGAACGACACGCCGCGGTTGTTCAGCGAATCCGCGAGTAGCTGAGTGCGCTGCGGTTCCGGGCGCGGGTAGGGACGCCCCGTCGTCTCCCGATACATCTCGACCAGCCATCCGCGGATCAGGGCGAATGACTGTGGGCGCTTCTCGGGCTCTTTGGCCACGCACGCGCGCAGGAGCGCGGCGAGCCTTTGCTCGAGGCCCGGTTCGAAGGTCAGCGGGTCGGGCGGGTCCTCGCGAAGGTGGAGGCGCATCCAGCCGCCAAGCTGCGCTTCCCGCGTCCGCGACATCGAGTCGGTGGGCATCCTGAAGGGACGGCGGCCGCAAAAGATCTCGTACAACATGCAGCCGTAGGCATAGATGTCGGTGGCGATGGTCCCCCGAAGGGATTGTCTCCAGAGCTCGGGCGCCATGTACGGAGGTGTACCGACGAGACCTCCGTCGACTGTGACGGTCTGCCAGGTGCCGCTGGCAATCGAGGATTCCTCGCGCCGTCCGGTGTGCGGCAGTGTCGGCTCGACCTGCGACCGCACATCGCCCTCGTTGATCTCCTCGAAGCCCTCCGCACGCACCAGGCCGAAGTCCGTGACCCTGGCGATACCTTCGGTGGTCAACAGGACGTTGGCCGGCTTGATGTCGCGATGGACAACACCCGTGTGATCGACTCCTTCATCATCTGTCCACAGGAAGTTGTGGGTGTAGTCGAGGCCGCTGGCGATCTGGATGGCGACATCGAAACGCTGCTCGAGGCTCGTCCGCTCCCCGGCCTTCAACCACTTCCCGAGGTCGCCTCCGTCCACGTACTCGATGAAGAGGCGCGGCATCCCGCCGATCTCCTGGAGATAGTACGCAGAGCAAATGTTCGGGTGGACCCCGAGCGCGATCCAGGACTCGGCCTCACGCTGGAAGCGGGCCTGTCCGTCCTCGGTGGCGAGCACCGAGGGGAGCGGCGTCTTGACCGCCACCATGCGCTGGAGCTCGCGGTCGAAGGCGATCGACACGACCGCCATACCGCCGCGCGCCACCTCCCGCACCTCGTAGCGCCCATCGACCACCGTGCCGGCCAGCCAGCCCCGCCCGTGGTCGGCGGCAGCCATCGTGCCGAATGTCGGCGGCGCCGCCGTCTGTTCTGGCACGTAGCGGGTCGCACCGCCACCAGGCGGCGAGGTGAGCTCCGCAGGGATGCTCTCCGGTACGGCTTCGGCGACCGAATGGGCTGCGTCGAGCTCCGCCAAGGCCTTTTTCCGCCAGCCCTGTGCAGTCTCCGACGAAGGATCGAGCTCGAGACACCGGTCGAGCGCCGGCACCGCATCGCTGTAACGCTCGAGCCGGACCAGGCAGTAGCCGCGGTTGAGCCACGACCGAGCGTGGTTCGGAAAGCGCTCGCACCAGATCTCGAGGCGCGAGAGGGCGTCTCCCCAACGCTCCTCCTTCAGCGCATCGACGATCTCGCGCTTCAACTGCTCGGTGGCATTGCTCATGCTCCTTCAAGGATACCGCGAGAAGCAGCTATGTCGTCCGTTTGGTGGAACTTGGAGAATAGGGCTTGGGGTATTGGAGTCCCGGGGTCTTGGGGGCCCGGGGGTCTCGGGGTCCTGGGGTCTTGGTGATCCGGGCGGTCACGATCTCACGACCTCATGACCTTTTCTGGTCAATAATGGCCGCACGGGGGAGCTCAATGAGAATCACCGGCAAGCGGCGGGAGATCGAGATCGGGGGATCCACGATCGAAATCGCGCGGACCGAGGACGGCGCCATCGAACTGTGGGCGGACGACGACATCGGCCTCGCACGTGGTCTGGGATTTGTCCACGCACATGATCGGCTCGTGCAGATGATGCTGGTACGCCTGGTCGGACAGGGGCGGCTGTGCGAATGCCTCATCAACGACGACGAGACGCTCGAGATCGACATCTTCATGCGCGAGCTGGGATTGGCCAGATACGCGAAGGTGGAAGCTGTCAATGTCGTCGGTGAGGGAAGAACGCTTGGCGACGCCTACGCGGAAGGGGTGAACCTCTGGCTCGGGACCAACCGCCGACCGATCGAGCTGCTGATGGTCCGCCACGACCCCGACTGGTGGACCATCGCCGACACCATTCTGACCATCAAGCTCATGACCTACGTCGGCCTCGGCCAATCGCAGCAGGACATGGAGAAATTCCTCATCCAGGCCATCCATGGTGGGGTCCCCGTCGACCGGCTGGCGAGGCTGACGGGCCCCCATCTCGACGGGCTCGATTCAGATACAGTGGATGCGATCACCAAGCTCCGCTATCTCCGGCCGCTTCTGCCGGAGGCGCTGAGGTTTCTCGGTGCGACGCCGACCATGATGGCGAGCAACAACTGGGCGGTCGCAGGGTCCCGCACCAGTTCGGGCCATCCACTGCAGTGCAATGATCCCCACCTCGAGTGCAACCGCCTGCCGGCCGTCTGGTACGAGGCGGTCATGCACACGACAGATGACTACCGGATCGGGGCGACCATGCCCGGCGTCCCGGGCCTCATCATGGGCCGGACGCGAAGGCTCAGCTTCGGCTTCACCTACGGTTTCATGGACATGATCGACTATTTCGTCGAGGAGTGCCAGGACGGCGGTTATCGGCGCGGTCACGATTTCGTGCCCCTCAAGACCCGGGCCGAGACGATCCAGCGCAAGGGCGGCAGCCCGACCGTGATCACCATCCGTGAGACCGATCTCGGGGTCCTGGAAAGCGATCCCCGCGAACCCGAGCTCGAAAACGGTCTCTACCTCAGCCGGGCGTGGTCCGCGCACAAGGTCGGCGGCGCCGCGTCGCTCAACGCCCTCGCCCGCATGCCGCTCGTGAACTCCGTCCGCCTGGCCCAGCACGTGCTCCGCGAGGTCACGATGTCGTGCAATTGGGTGATTGCAGATCGCGACGGCAACATCGGCTACCAGCAATCGGGCCTGCTGCCCGATCGAACTCACTCCGGGCTTCACCCCGTGCCCGCGTGGCGAGAGGAGTCCAGATGGCAGGGTTTCGTGCCGTCGGATCGGCTGCGTTCCGAGCTCAATCCGGTCGAAGGCTTTCTCGCGACCGCCAACGACGATCTCAACCCGATCGACGGCCCGCTGGTCATCAACCTGCCGATGGGCTCGTACCGCGTCGACCGGATTCGGGAGCTGTTGAGCGAGGGCGAATCGCACACGCTCATCGATATGCAGCGTATCCAGAATGACGTCTACTCCCTTCAGGCCGAGCGCTTCATGGAGGTTTTGGGGCCGCTGCTCCCCGAGACCTTCGCCGGTCGCCTTCTGGCCGGCTGGGATTTCCGGTACGACCGCGATTCACGAGGCGCGACCCTTTTCGAAACCGTGTACCACGCCCTGTTGAGGGAGGTCTTCGGCAAGGGTTTGTTCGGAGAAGAGGTCTGGGAGGCGACGGTGAATTCGACGGCGATCGTCGCCGACTACTACCACCTCTTCGACGACATGCTTCTCGGTGAAGATGGAGATTGCTTCGGCGAAGAAGGCAGAGACGGCTTGTTCTCGAGGGTCCTCCAGGAGATCCTGACCGAGGTCAGCCTCGAGGCGATCACCCCATGGGGACGGCGCCAGCAGATCATGATGAAGAACATCTTCTTCGAGGGCCGGCTGCCGCGGTGGCTCGGTTTCGACCACGGACCGGTCGAGTTGCGAGGGAATCGCGCGACCATCGTCCAGGGTGGAGTGTTCACTGCCCACGGCCGACAGACCACCTTCACGCCATCCTGGAGGTTCATCACAGATCTCGGGGACGACAACGCCCTGACTGCGCTTGCCGGCGGGCCCTCCGGTCGTCGCACATCGAGGTGGTACAAGACCGACATCCACCGCTGGCTCAATGGCGATTACAAGACCCTGAGTGGGGAAGCTGAAGGGTTGTGAGAATGAATGTTCTAGGAACCGGGGTTACGGACGGCCTGCCGCCATCGTGATGCACCGTCGCCAGCGAGTGGCCGATTGGCCTGGCTCCGTCATATGCTGGAGGTGCGAAAGGCATATAGCCGTAGTCGCTCGCCGATCGGCGGGAATCGGCGAGCGTGATCGTCGGTTGCATTGAGCCGATGTGGAACGAACGTTTCTCCGAATCCGGCTTCGCCTACGGCACCGATCCGAACGATTTTCTGGTCTCGGTGGCCGATCAGATCCCCCGCGGAAAGGTCTTGTGCCTAGCCGAGGGCGAAGGGCGCAACGCGGTGTATTTGGCGGGCCTCGGTCATGAGGTGACTGCGGTGGACGCCTCAACCGTCGGTCTGACGAAGGCAGAGGCCCTCGCGGATGAACGAGGCGTCGCGATCGAGACAGTTGTTGCCGATCTCGCCGACTATGAGATCGAAGCGGGCGCCTGGCAGGGCATCGTTTCCATATTCTGCCATCTGCCGCCGGTGCTTCGGGCAGCGCTTCACGAAAAATGCCTCCGCGGCCTGGCCCCGGGCGGCGTCTTCGTCCTCGAAGGTTTCACACCCCGTCAGCTCGAGCTCGGCACCGGTGGTCCCAGGACCCGCGAGCTGCTGATGGAGCTCAGCATCGTTCGGCAGGAGCTGCCCGGCCTCCGTTTCGAAATCGCACGCGAGCTCGAACGCGATGTGATCGAAGGAAAATACCACCGTGGCCGCGCCGCAGTGCTTCAGATCTTGGCTACCAAACCCTGACCGACAGCGGCGCCTCGGTTCACTTCAGAAGCGTGTTCAGCACACGCAAGAGGGTCTCGCGATCGACGGGCTTGCCGAGCACGCCGTCGGGGCCTCGCACGCCTTCGTGGGCACCCAAATAGGACTGGCAGTCATCCTCGAGGAGCTTGTCGTTGCCAGTGACGATGACCAGCGGCAGATCGCTCCACTCCGGATCGCGACGCAGCGAGACGAGCAGCTCGAGACCGGATTTCCCCGGCAGCAGCGCATCGATGAGCACCGCTTGCGGCCGGCAGTCTCCGATCAACTCGAGTGCCGTCGAACAGCGTCCAGCCGCGCAGACCTCGTAGCCCTCGTCCTCGAGGAAAAACTTGAGATATTCGACGATGTCCGGATCGTCCTCGACGATCAGGACTCGTCGTCCGGCGTCCGCCATCAGTCGGCCACCTCTTCCTCGGGCTGAATGCTCGGCTTCGCATCCAGGGGAAGTCGCACGATGAACTTGGTGCCGCGGCCCTGCTCGGAGTCGACCTCGATCGTCCCGCCGTGCTTGTCGACGATCTTGTTTGAGATGAAGAGACCCAGCCCGGTGCCCTTGATGCCCTTTGACGAGAAGAAGAGCGAGAAGATTTTCTCGCGTGTCTCCTGGTCCATGCCGAGACCATTGTCCTCGACCTCAATCACGATCCACGGCGCCTCACGCCGCACATCGAGCCGGATCCAATGATCGCTCTTCTCCTTGTCCATGCGGCACGCATCGAGCGAATTCTCGAGCAGGTTGAGGAGCATGGCCCGGATGGCCTGCGGGTCGCCGGCGAAGACCCCGGTGTCCTCGGCAAGACTGATCCGCACCTCGGTGTCGGCGTCGCTCGCCTTCTTCTCGAGGCCCGCTCTGAAGTCGCTGATGATGCCGTCCAGATCAACGTCCTCGACGATGAGCTCGCGGTCCTTGGCGTAGTAGAGGATGTCGAGCACCATGGAGCGGATCCGCTCCACGTTGCGCTGCACCATCTCCCAGCCCTTCTCGATGCGCTCCGGCCGGTCCTTGGCGAAGCCTGAGTTCACCATGTAGATGCCGCCGTCGAGCCCGGTGAGGAGGCCCTTGATGCCATGTGAGATCGAGCCCACCAACAGACCGATGGATGCCAGCTGCGATTGCAGCTCGCGGATCTGGGTGATGTCGATGCACATCTCGATGACCGCTTCGACCTCGCCCTCGGCGTTGCGAAGCGGAGCCGTCGTGCACAGCGCATTGAGCTTTTCGCCGTCTTTGGTGAAGAGGATCTCCTCGTGCTCTCTCGCCTGGCCGTCGTCGAACGTCTGCTGCATCGGACACACCAGGCACTGCTCGTCACGGTGCTTGTACATTTTGAAGCAGTTCTCACCCACCGGATCACCGAATGTCTCTCGAAACCGCCGATTGGCATGCTGGATGATGCGATCGGGCCCCTGCACGGTGATGAAGCAGGGCACCTCTTCGAAGAGCTGGGCGAGGCGCTCCTGAGATCTCTGGAGCAGGGTCTGCAAGCGTTTGACCTCGCCGATGTCGGTGTGCATCTCCATCACCGCCACCACATCACCCGTCTCGTTTGTGATCGGCGTGGTGTGGACCATCACCGGCACTTCCCTGCCGTCTTTGGTGGTGAGCAGCTGCTCCGAGGGGTGGTTCTGACCGTCGGCGAATGTCGCCTCGACAGGGCAGTTCGGGCAGACGTCGTCCCGACCCTTGTACACCTTGTAGCAGTACTGGCCGATGCGCTCGCCGAAGTCCTCCCGGAACCGCCGGTTGCCGTCGATGATCCGAAAGTCGCGATCGTGCACCGACAGGTAGCAGGGCATCTCCTCCCAGTACCGGTGGTATACCGATTCGAACTCACCCTTCGGCTCGGGGACGGTCAGCTGGACCTTCTCCACGAACTCTCTCCTTTTCCCATTCGAGTCGGTCAGGCCAGCTGAGATCAGTTCGCCTTCTTCTCCCGGTGCTCGATGATGTGGTGAGCATAAGCCACCAGCTTGTCCTCGTCCACCGGCTTGCCGAGATAGCCCTCCGGTGGAGTGACCGGCCGATCGTAGATCACCTGGCGGAACTCGGGGTGGCCGGTGACGACGCAGACCGGAATCTCCTCCGTCTCCGGGTTCTTTCTCAGCTCGACAAAGGCCTCGACGCCGTCCTTGCCGGGCATCGAGAGATCGAGGCTGATGAGATCCGGTTGGTGCTCGGTGGCCATCGCAATGGCTTCGTCACCGTCGGTCGCCGTCACGACCTCCGCGCCGGCGTCCTCGAAGACGGTGGTGAGGAACATCCTGACGTCTTCTTCATCGTCCACCACCAGAATCTTGCGGCCGGCGAGCGGTTCCTTCTCCGCCACCTTGGTGACCGCGATGTCGCCGGGTTTCGGCTCTTCGGCAACCTTCTCCGCTTCGTCGAGAACCAGTGCATTGGCGACCAGATTGACCAGCTGTTTGACCTCGCAGTCGAGCTCGTAGTGCTTGATCAGGTCCTGGAGACCGTCGACGCAGTTGTGGCAGCTCGTGACCACCACTTTGGCGCCGGTGGCTCGGATCTGATCCGCTTTGACCTTGGCCGATTCCAGACGCCGCGGGGTGTACTCCGACATCGACATGGCCCCGCCGCCGCCCGTGCAGCAGTAATTCTCGGCCCGGTTCGGGTACATCTCCTCGAAGTCCATCGCCACCAGTCTCAGGAGCTCGCGCGGCTCCTCGAAGAAACCGCCGCTGCGGGCGTTGTTGCACGAGTCGTGGAAGGTCATTTTCTCGGGGTTCTTGGTCGGATCGACCTTGATCTTGCCCTCCTTGATGTAGTCGAGCATGGTCATGACCGAGCTCTCCATCGGCACCGGCTCGCTCTCGCCCGCCCAGTTGACGCCCTCGAAGCGGGTCGAACGGAATCCGTGGCCGCACTCGGAGATCACGATCTTGTCGACGCCGAGCTCGCGTGCCTTTTCGTACTCCCTCTTCGCGCATGCCCCGCCGAGGCCGTCGTCACCGGAGAAGAGCCCGAAGTTCGTGTTGTCCCACCCCTCCTCAGGCATGGTCCAGTCCTCGCCCGCGGCGTGGAAGATCAGGGCCGCCTCCTTGATGGTGCGCGGGTCGTACTTCACTTCGCGCGGGTTGATGCAGTACATGACCCTGGCGCCCTTCTTCTCCACCGGGATGGCGGCCCGGTTGTGGCCGAGATCCTCCTCGAGCTCTTCGGACATCCACTCGAGGGTGTCGAGGTAGTCCTCCTTGAGGATGCCCATCTGGTTACCGAGCTCCCACTGGTCCTTGGACACGACCCGCACGCCTTCCGGCATCACGCCGACGTGCGACAGCAGGCCGCGCATGATGCGGTTGAGGGTGGCTGTGTCGACACCCATCGGGCAGCTCAGGGTGCAGCGGCGACAGTTGGTGCAGGTGCCGAACGAGATGTCCTTGAGGGTCTCGAGGTCGTCGTCGATCAATGGCACCTTGTCGGCACCCACCCACCAGGGGAAGACGCTTCCGGTCCAGTCGTGGTTGGCCTTGAAGAGCTTGCGGACCTGGTCCGCCTTGTAGGACGGGGTCATCGTGTGGTCGTCGGGGAAAGCGAGCACGTAGTGACACGATTCGTCGCACATCCCGCAGTGAACGCAACCGACGAGCGAGCCCACCACCTGGCGGTTGAGCTTTTTCGCCAGCTGCTCTTCCATCATTTTGATCTTGTGGGTTTTTTGCTTTGCCACTGTCAACTCCTAAGCCCGCACGACCGGGTAGCTGCCCCGCTGGCCGAGAGCGCGGCCGATGTACGTGCGGGTGAACGGATAGTAGAGGTAGTGAGAAATCTTCGAGAACGGAACGTAGAGCAGGAAGAAGCTGGTCAGGTAAAGGTAGGCGACCAGCAGGGTTTCACTGCTCATGCCCCAGATCCCCATCAGATAGGCCTGCGTGCAGGTGCCGAGCCCGAACCAGATGGTCAACATCACCAGCGAGAAGTAGTCATCGGGTGTGCTGATCAAGCGCATGAGCGGACGGAACATCCGGCGGCCCACCCGGTAGACCGACACCAGGAAAGCACCGATAAGGAAGGCCAACATCGTGTACCCCACGCCCTCGATGCGCAGGAAATCGGGCGCGATGGTGCTCACGAAGGCAAGCGTGATGCCGGCGACGACGCCGAGGTGAAAAATGACGAAGCTCAGATAGAAGACGAAACCTTTCGGTTTGCGGGTGCTCTCCATCGACCACGGCATCGCGACATTCCACAGCGAGTACCGAGCGCCTCGTTGCTTGTTGGACTGCCCGGGGTTGCCGGGCGCCGATTTGTCCTTGGCCAGATTGAATGACAACAGCCAACGAATCTTCAGGGTGTAGACGATCGCCATCACCACCAGGGCGATCCAGTGGACGACCTCGGCGGTGTGCAGAGCTGGGCTCACTTCGTGCATCTCAGGCTCCTTCCTCGAACTTCGCCTTGAAGGGATTGAACTCTCGGTTGTCGGGCGCCACGATCAGCACCTCCTCGAGGGTGCTGCCATTGGCCAGATGGTCGGTGATCGTGTCCACCATCACGCGCGTGCACAGGTCGAGCGGCACCTGGTAGAGACCGGTGCCGATCGGCGGAAAAGCGAGCCGCCTGATGCCCTTTTCGTCGACTCGAGTCAGCACCGATTTGATCGTCTTGCGCAGCTTCTCCTCTTCGTCTTCCTCTCGGAACTTGGGGCCGTTGGCGTGGATGATCCAGTCGGCCTTGAGAATGCCGGCCTCGGTCACGATCGCCTCGCCGGTGGGGCAGCTGCCGATCTCGTCGAGCTGCTTCTGGATGACGATCCCTCCGCGCTGTTGGATCGCACCACCAAAGCCCGAACCCAGCTTGACATCTTCGGTGATGTCGAACATGAAGGCTTCGACCTCCATGTCGGTGATGTCCCCGCGCACGAGGCGAAGGACCTTGTCGCCGATCTTCCTCTCAGTCATGATCCGATCCTCCAAATGCCTATCGATTCAGTCGTTCGCATCCAGGCTGACCAGCTGGCTGGCGACAGCCTGGCCGGTTTCTTTCATCCAAGATGGATCGGCGAGATCGGCCAGGGTGAACTCCTCCAGCACCTCGCCGATTCGCAGGTTGATCAACGCATAGACGACCCGGCACTCGCAGTAGTCCGCCCTCGGGCACGCTTCCGGTTCGTCGACACAGTCGACCACGCACACCGGTCCCAGGGTAGCTTCGATGATCTGGCGGATCGTGATCTTGTCGGGAGGCGAGGAGAGCTTGTAGCCCCCGTGGCGCCCCGCCACCCCTCGCACCAGTCGCGCCCTGCGCAGGGCCAACGCGACCTGCTCGAGGTATCCGTGGGAGATCCCGCTGCGCTCGGAAACCGATGCGAGGCTCACCGGCTTGTCCTGTCCACCGTGGCGCGCGATGTCGAGCATCATGCGAAGGGCGTAACGGCCTCGGGTCGAAATCTTCATCGCGGGTTCAAGATATTCCCAATATTCATACCTGTCAACTAGGAATTAATACATTTGGCGCTAATCTCAATCTCATTCAAATCTTGGGATTTGCCGACCGTCTTCCGCGGTGCTATCGTGTTCGTGGAAAACAGGCCCACCGGGGAGGCACCATGGCCGAAAAAACCGCCGTGATCATCGACGACGAGCCCGACGTGACGACCTACTTCGAGACCCTGCTGAGCGACAACGGCTGGAGCGTCCGCTGCGCCACCGATCCCAACCAGGGGATCGCGCTCGCCCAGGAAGATCCACCCGCCGTCGTATTACTGGATGTCATGATGCCCGAGCGCGGGGGGCTCAGCACCCTCATCGCGCTGCGCAAGGACGAGCGCACGGCCGCGGTTCCGGTGGTGCTGGTGACCGGAATCCAAGAAAGCCTCAAGGCAGACTTTGGCGAGTTCCTCGATCGCTTCAAAAAGTACCACCCGGACGCCTACGTGCAGAAGCCGATCGAAGAGGCAGAGCTGCTCGCGACCCTCGACGAGGTCACCAGCGCGTAAGCCTTCAGCTCGCCAAAATTACTCGATGGGCCGGCGGCTTTC
Source organism: Candidatus Sulfomarinibacter sp. (assembly GCA_041560205.1). Classification (GTDB taxonomy): domain Bacteria; phylum Acidobacteriota; class Thermoanaerobaculia; order Thermoanaerobaculales; family Sulfomarinibacteraceae; genus Sulfomarinibacter. The sequence goes on along the minus strand of JBFFBV010000086.1, from coordinate 302 downwards.
GATCCCGCTCCCGATCCCGTTCCCGTTCCTGATGTGGAGCGGGTTTCGTTCTGCCCATCCGCAGCCGCAGCGTGTCATTTTGACCGAACGAGCGAAGCGAGGAAGCGGAGGAATCTCTGGGTTTAGGAACGGTCGTCTTTTGCTTCCACAGATCCCTCGGTTCGCTTCGCTCGCTCGGGATGAATCTGGTATGAGGCTGTCAAGCGTAAGAAGCGGACGATTGCCTCTGTTTCAGATGTTTGTAGAGCTCCCGACAGGCGTAGGTTTTGAGGAGTCGAATGACTTGTCGTTGGGTCTTCCCT
>JBFFBV010000085.1:0-20314 GCA_041560205.1 Candidatus Sulfomarinibacter sp. | reverse complement strand
TTGACATCAAATGGCGTGTCTGCTACAAATACGGCCCCTTTGTGCTGGGGAGAGGTGTGGAATGAGTGATTACGCAATAGTCGAACACGGCGGCAAGCAGTACCGGGTCAGCCCGGGCGATGAGCTGCTCGTTGAACGCACCCAGTTAGACCTCAAGAAGGGCGACGATCTGCTCTTCGACAAGGTCATGCTGGTGAGTCAGGGCAAGGACGTCCGCATCGGCCAGCCCACGGTCGACGGCGTTGTGGTTCGCAGCCAGGTCGTGGCGCCGGTCCGCGGCGACAAGGTCATCGTTTTCAAGAAGAAACGGCGCAAGGGTTACAAAAAGACGCAGGGCCATCGGCAGGACTACTACAAGGTCCGGGTCGAGGCGATCGAGGCGTAGGGGGCATCATGGCACATAAAAAGGGACAGGGCTCGAGCCGAAACGGCCGTGATTCCAAAGCGAAGCGTCTCGGGACCAAGGTCGGTGACGGGCAGCTGGTGACCGCGGGGACCATCCTCATCCGCCAGCGCGGGACCAAGTTCAAGCCCGGCGTCAACGTCAAGCGTGGTGGCGACGACACCCTCTTCGCGACCTCGGCCGGCCAGGTCAAGTTCCAGGACCGGGGCCGGCACGGGCGTTTCATCAGCATCGATCCCAACTGATCGGTCGCTGATCCCGCATGACATCGAAGAGCAAGCGGCCGATCGCGGCGTGATCGCGGCGGTGAGCGATGCTCGTTGATTCGGTACGCATCACCGTTCGAGCGGGAGACGGCGGCAACGGCTGTGTCTCCTTTCGTCGGGAGAAATATGTGCCGCGCGGGGGGCCCGACGGTGGGGATGGCGGGCGCGGGGGCAACGTCGTCCTGGTCGTGGACAAGGGCCTCAACACGCTGCTCCACCTCCACAATCGACGGCTGGTGAGGGCGGAGCGGGGCCAGCACGGGCGGGGCTCGAACAAGACCGGCGCCGGCGGCGAGGACGTCCGCCTCCAGGTCCCCCCGGGGACCGTCGTACGCGACGCATCGACCGCTGAGGTCCTTGGAGATCTGGTCGAGAACGGTCAGGAGATGGTGGTGGCCAAGGGTGGCCGCGGAGGACGGGGCAACACACGATTCGCCTCGTCGACCAACCGTGTGCCGCGGACGGCCGAGGACGGCGGTCAGGGCGAGGAGCTCGAGCTCGAGCTCGAGCTCAAGCTCCTCGCCGACGTGGGCCTGGTCGGTCTCCCGAACGCCGGCAAATCGACCCTGCTGTCGCGACTCTCCGCGGCGCGGCCGAAGATCGCGGACTACCCCTTCACAACCGTCGAGCCTTACCTCGGTGTGGTCAGTCCGGCCGACGACGATCTCCGCACCCTGGTCATGGCGGATATTCCGGGGCTCATCGAAGGGGCGCACGAGGGGGCGGGGCTGGGAATCCAGTTCCTCCGTCACGTCGAAAGGTGTCCCGTGCTCCTTCACCTCGTCGATCTCGCGTCGCCCTCGCCGCTCGACGAGCGAGTTGATACCATTCGGGGTGAGCTCGAGGCCCACACGCAGCCGCTCGAGAACCGACCGTGGCTGCTGGTGGGGACAAAGCTCGACGCGGTGGGTGATCGCGAGGCGGCCCTCGGCGAGATGACACAGGTCGCCTCGCACTACGGAGTCCAGTCGATGGCCATCTCCGCTGTCACCGGCGAGGGTATCGACCGGCTCGTGGGTCTCGTGTTCGAACGGGTCGAGGAGGTCAGGAAAGAACGATGACACGGCGAATCGCCATCTACGGGGGGAGCTTCGACCCATTTCACCTCGGCCATCTGGTGCCGGTCGTACGCGCTCAGGAGACCTTTCAATTCGAATCGGTGTACTTCGTCCCTGCCGGATCGCCGCCGCACAAGGATGCCGCGCCGCTCACACCGGTGACCCACCGCCTCGCCATGGTCGCGATGGCGACCCTCCCATACGAAAACTTCTTCACCTCGGACGACGAGGTCTTCGCCCCCCAACCGACCTACTCGGTGGAAACCGTGCGCCGATTCAGGGAGCGGTTTCCGGATGCCACCTTCTACTTCATCCTCGGTTCGGATTCCTTTTCGCAGATTGCCGGCTGGGAGAAGTGGGAGGAGCTGGTCGACTCCGCCCATTTGGTGGTGCTCCACCGCGCCCACATGTGGGGCGAGGAGCTCGAAGCGCGCGTGCCCGAGCGGCTGGTGCCACGGTTGCAGCTCGTCGAGCCCTTCGAAGAGGTTCCGGACCCCGAGGGGCAAACCGTCTACCTACTCAATCACGAGCCCTTCCCGATCTCGGGCACCTCCATTCGCAACCGACAGAGCCGCGGCCTGCCGATCCGCGAGCTCGTGCCCCACGAGGTCCACTCCTACATCGAAAAGTATGGTCTCTACCTGCCGACTTCCTCAGCGGAGGACTGATGGCTCCCAAAGAAGCGTTGCAACCGCTCCAGACTGCTGCACGGGCCGCGGCCGACAAGAAGGCGTTCCAGATCGTCGGCCTCGAGGTCTCCGAGCTCACTTCCTACACCGACAATCTCCTGATCTGCTCCGGGGCCAGCGATCGCCAGGTCATGGCGATCGCCGAGGAGGTGCAGCGCCAGCTCAAGGAGGCCGGTCGCCGGCCCCTCCACGTCGAGGGCGAGAGGCGGTCTGACTGGGTGCTCCTCGACTACGGCGAGTTCGTCGTCCACGTCTTCACCGAAGAGCGCCGGACCTACTATGGGCTCGACGGCCTGTGGGGTGACGCACCCAAGCTCGACGCCGCCGAGCTCGGCATCAACGGGGGTGATTCGCGGTGAAGGTGCGGGTCGCATGGCTCGGCCGGCCCTCGGCCAGCCCCTACGAGCGCGCGGTCGAAACCTACCGCAAGCGTGTTCATCGAAGGTGGCCGGCCGAGGATCGTGCCGTTCGAGCCGCATCGGGCGGTCGTGAACGGGACCCTGACCGCGTGCTGCGCATGGAGGCTGAAGCGCTGCTGCGTCATCTTGACGCCGGGTGGCGCCTGGTGGCCGTCGACGAGCACGGATCCGGGCTCACAAGCGACTCTTTTGCCCGGAAGATGGCCGAGATCGCGGACCGCGGCGTCGACGGCCTTCTCTTTGTCATTGGCAGCGATCTCGGTCTCCACCGCGACATCCTCGATCGCGCGGACGAAAAACTCTCTCTGAGCGCCATGACCCTCCCTCACCTGTTGGCCCGACTGGTGTTGTGGGAGCAGCTCTTCCGGGCCGTCAATATTCTCGGTGGTGGTGCGTATCACCGAGTCGGCGTACAATAAGGGGCGGTCGAAGGAAAAGCCGGAGGCCGCAGTGTCGTGGGTGGTTCGAGACCGCCCTTCGGAGGCTCAGCGATGAACAAGAAACAGCGGCAACGCTACCGCAAAAAACTCGAGGAGAAACGGGAGTCCCTCCTGCAGCTGGTCAAGGCGGCGCGTTCCAGCGAAACCGAAGCCAATGACAAGGAAGCACCGGATCTGGGTGATCGCGCCCTGTCCACGGTGATCCGTGATCTCAGCTACCAGCTGACGGCTGGGGAGCGTGACATCCTGCGCCGAGTCGACGACGCCTTGGACCGCATCGACGCCAACACCTACGGCGTCTGCGTGTCCTGCGAAAAGAAGGTCCAATTGGGTCGTCTCGACGCCGTGCCGTGGGCGCGCCACTGCATCGAATGCCAGGAGCTTCAGGACCGCGGAGAGATCTGAGGCGCACAGCCGGTGGTCCTGATCTCGGCTGTGAACTCCCAAAACCCTGATATGCGCTGTCCCCAGCGATGGTTCGATCTCTCGAGGCATCCTTGATGGTCGCGCCGGTCTATCTTGTGGCCTCGTCCGACGACTACCTCCTCGAAGAGGCGGTCGCCGAAACTCTGAGAGCGGTGTGCGCCGAGTACGGCGGTGTCGAAGCCGAGACCATGCCCGACGAGATCACCCCCGAAGACCTGGCCGTCGAGCTTTGCTCGCCCTCGCTCTTCGCACCACAGCGAGTCCTGGTGGTTTCCGAGGTCCGCAACTGGCTCGACATACCCGCACGCCGCCCGCCGGGCCCGCGGCCGGCGCACAAGGCCGAGGTCGATGCTGCGCCCGTGGTTCAGGTGCTGGGCGAGGGCCTTTCCGAAGGGATCGCTCTGGTCATGGGAGCGTGCTGTCACAGCCGCCCCAAAGGCAAGCTCGTCGATGCGGTCGATGATGCCGGTGAGCTTCGTTGGCAGCCGGTCCCCCCCGCCCCCAAGCCCTGGGAAGACGCGGTCCTGTCTGCGGAACAGGAAGCGATGCTGCGCAAGCTCCTGGCGAAGGTCGCCGGCGATATCCGGTTCACGCCGGAAGCTTCGCGGCTTCTCCTCGATCGTCTGGGCTTCGCACCGCGGCTGCTGGTGCAAGAGGGGCACAAGCTGCGTGCGGCCGCCGTGGGTGGTGAGGTCGATGAAGATCTCGTGCTGGCTCTCAGCTTTCCCAAGGAGCGTTCGCTCGACGTGGTGTCGGATGCGGTTCTCGCGCGCCGGTCACAGCCGATCTTGGATATCCTGTCGGCCGCCGATGAGGGCATACAGGTGCGTGACCGGCAGGGTCGGACCGTGTCTTCAAAGGGCGTTTCGCAGGTCACCTTCAGCCAGGTGTCGGCGCTCCTGCAGAACCTTTTCTACCTGCGGCGACTGGCGGCACAGCACGGCCTTCTGGACGAGATGGCGCCGGAAAAGACCGGCGACAGCTTTTGGTATCCGAGGGTCTTCAAAAACGGACTTGGTCCGCGGATCCTGAAGCTGATGGAGGCCGACGGCCCGTCGCCGGTCCACGGTTCTCGCGGCAGACCCCCGTCGCTCTTCGCGCTCGGTGGGCAGTTCAAGGGGGCGGGCCGTTACTCGGACGATGACCTGGTGACCGCGCTCGCGGGCCTCGGTGCCGTCGAGACCGCCCTCCGTGGAGACATGTCGAGAGAGGCCCTGACCGTCTGGATCACGTCGTTCCTCGATTGACCTTTTACCCGCCCCACCAGGGTCTTGAGGTCTTGCGGTCGTGAGGTCTTGAATCTTTTCCACCGCCCCGGGCATCAGGCTTCAGGACCCCAAGACCCCAGGACCCCAGGACCGCAAGACCCCAGGACCACGGGACCTCCGTTCTGCGCTACGATGATCTGTCGCCTCGACTGGGGAGCACCTTGAGCGAACAGGATTCGAAGACCACGGAGCTGGCCGAGGCCCGGGAAAGGGTCCGTCGGCTGGAGGCGGTGGTCGAGGCCGCCCTGATGGTCAACTCGACCCTTGATCTGGCCGAGCTCGGCGAACACATCGTCGACATCGCGACCCGGCTCATCAACGCCGAGCGCGGCAGCCTCTTCCTGGTCGATCCGCAGACCGGACGACTCCGATCGATGGTGGCTCAGGGTCTGACCGACGGCCCACTGAGCCTGGCGGTTGGCGAGGGAATCGTCGGTTCGGTTGCTGGCTCGGGGGTGGCGGAGATCCTGGACGACCCCTATGCGGATACGCGCTTCGACCCCAAGGTCGACCATCTCACCGGTTTCAAGACCCGGTCGTTGCTGACGGTGCCGGTCCAAGACCGCGAGGGCAAGATGGTCGCGGTGCTGCAGCTCCTCAACCATCGGGGCGATGGGTTTTCCGGTGCAGATGTGGAGTTTCTCGCCGAGCTCGGGGTCCCTTTCGCCATCGCCCTCACCACCGCCGATCTCCACCGCGAGATCGTTGCACGCGAGCAGCTGCGTCGCGAGGTCCGTTTGGCGGCCGAGATTCAAAGAGCCCTGCAGCCCGAGGGCCGCGCCTCGGTCCCGGGACTGGAGATCGAGGTCCTCTTCCGACCCAGTCACGAGGTCGGGGGCGACTATTGGGACGTGATTCCGGTCGGCGATGACCGTTGGTGGATCGTGGTCGCCGATGTCTCGGGCAAAGGCGTTCCGGCGGGCCTCGTCGCATCCAACATCCAGGCGTGTCTGTGGTCTCGCCGTGCGACATCGGATCCCCTGACCACGGTTGTCGCCGACGTCAACGAGATCCTGTGCCGCCTCGCGCGTGGGCGCAAGCACGCGACCCTGATTGCCGCGGAGTGGAGCGCGGTGGACGAAACCTTGAGCTGGGTCAACGCCGGCCACCCTCCGCTTTTCCTGGACCGGGGCGGTGTGGTCGAGCAGTTCGGCGCGACCGGCCGCCCGGTCGGGCTGCTTCCGGACCAGACCTACGTCTCCGAAACCGTTTCGCTCGCCGAGGGGAACACGGTGTTGCTCTACTCCGACGGGCTGCTCGAGGCGGGCGGCTTCGAGGGCCCGGAAGAGTTCGGGCTCGGCCGGATCCGTGCCGGCTTCCCCGGCGATCACGGGCCGCGCGGGGTGATCGAGCGGCTTCGCACCGCTGTGGCCTCCCACCTCGATGGCCGTGAGCCCGAGGACGACATCACGCTCGTCTGCCTCCGGCGAAAGACCACGGCCGGATAGAGCTCGACATCTGTCCGCACACAGATCCGACTTCACCTTTCAGGCTTCGCCCGGATACAACCGGCTCCGCGAGGGCACGCCACGACAGCTCTCGCTTCACCTTTGATGCTGTGCCGGGATAAACTGAGGGCACCATGGCCGACACCACGATGATTTGGATTGTGGACGACGATCCGGCGATCAGGGAGCTGCTCAGCTTTATCGTCCAGGGGGCCGGGTACGAGGTCGATGCATTTGCCTCCGGCGCCGAGGTCCTCGCGAGCTCCGGTGAGGCCCCGGATGCCGTCCTCCTCGATCTCATGATGCCGGAGATCGATGGCGTCGAGGTCTTGAAGGAGATCAACCGGCGGCACCCGAAGCTCCCGGTCATCATGGTGACCGCCGACAACGATGTGCAGCGCGCGGTCGAGGTCACGAAGCTCGGTGCCTATGACTATCTGGTCAAGCCGATCGATCAGGAGCGATTGCTCACCACATTGCACCGCGCCCTGTCGCACGGGAGCCTCGAGAAGGAGGTGGCGCGCCTCAAGGAGGAGCTCTCGGATCGCTACCACCTGCGGACCATCGTCGGCTCTTCGGCCGCGATGCGAAGGGTCTACGATCAGATCGAAAAGGTGCTCGAGTCCGAGATCACGGTCTTTATCGCCGGTGAGAGCGGGACCGGCAAGGAGCTGGTGGCGAAGGCCATCCATTACGCCTCCCTGCGTTCGGATGGCCCGTTCATCGATGTCAACTGCGCGGCGATCCCCGAAGGGCTGCAGGAGAGCGAGCTCTTCGGTCACGAAAAGGGCGCATTCACCGGCGCCGTCGCGACCCACCCCGGCAAGTTCGAGCAGGCCTCCGGGGGGACGATTTTCCTCGACGAGGTCGGTGAGATGTCTCCCTCGGCCCAGGCGAGGCTCTTGCGGGTTTTGCAGGAACGAGTCCTGCAACGGGTGGGCGGCACGCAGACGATCGAGCTCGACGTGCGAGTGATCTCGGCCTCAAACCGTGATCTCGCGACGATGGTGGAGGAGGGCCCCTTTCGTCAGGATCTCTTCTACCGGCTGGTCGTGTTTCCGATCACGCTGCCGCCCCTGCGCGACCGGCGCGAGGACATACCGCTTCTCGTCGAGCACTTTCTCGAGAAGTACGCGCGCGACGCGGGCAAACGGGTGACCCGGGTGGAAGCGCGGGCGATGGAGGCGATGGCGAGCCACGGCTGGCCGGGAAACGTGCGCGAGCTCGAGAACGTCATTCACCGTACGCTCCTCGTGTCCTCCGGGCTCGAGCTCACCTTCGACGATCTGCCTCCCGGAATCGGCGGCGATCAGGTGGCCGCCGGCGAGACCGGTCGAAAGGCTGCGGATTCGGGCGTTGGCAGCGGCACCTTCAACCTCGAGGAGCTCGAGCGCGAGGCGATCGTGCGGGCGATGGAGAACAACAGGGGCAATCTCTCGGACGTCGCTCGTCAGCTCGGCATTGGACGGTCGACGCTCTACCGCAAGCTGGAGCAGTACGGACTTCGCGAGAAAAAGTAGACCCGCCAACCCGGATCCAGGATGCACCCGCCCAGTCCTCCACCCGGATGCAGAATACAGGGCCACCCACCCACCCAGATTCTGGGAGGTTTCCAATTCCGGGGGCTGGGTGGGACCTGCATCGTGCACCCCGGGTTGAGGGGCGGGTGGGATTAGAGGACGTCGTCCCAGCCCTTGTCGCGAAGCGCCTCGACAACGTTCTTGACCTTCTGCGCCTCGGCCTTCGGCACCACGAGGACGGCGTCGGGTGTGGCGACCACCACGAGATCATCGACGCCCACCGCGGCGATAATCGGACCCGTGCTGACGAGCACGTTGTCGCTCGCATTTTCTGCGTGGGTCCGCCCGCGCCCGCGATTGCCGGAATGGTCGTGTGGCAAGACCCCTTCGAGGGCCGACCATGACCCGATGTCGGACCACTGAAAATCGACGGGGATCGTCCAACACAGCTCGGCCTTCTCCATGACGCCGAAGTCGACCGAGGTGGCGGGCAGGGTGGGATAGACCTCGTCGAGGACCGCGTTGGCCTCGGTGCTGCCGAACGAACCCGCGATCCGCTCGAGACCGTCTGCGAGCTCGGGAAGCTGCCGCTCGATCTCGTCCAGGAGATCGACCGCACGCCAGGCGAATATCCCGGCGTTCCACAGGAATCGACCGGACTCGACATAGCCCTGCGCTCGGTCGCTGTCGGGCTTTTCCACGAATCGCTCGAGACGGTGGACTGCCCATTCGCCTTCCCGAGCGTGCTCCGGTCCGAGTTCGAGGTATCCGTAGCCCATCTCCGGTCGTGTCGGTTGCACGCCGAAGGTGAGCAATCCACCCTCGCGCCCCACTGTGCGCGCGCCCGCCTCCATGGCCGATCGGAAACGGTCGGGCTCGCCGATCACGTGGTCGGCTGGAAGCACGATGCAGATTGCCTCCGGATCCCCGGCGAGCGCTGTGTGGGCGGCGAAGCCGGTGCACGCCGCAGTGTTACAGCCCACCGGCTCGGCGAGGACGTTGGCTGGCGGCAGCTCGGGCAAGAGCCCACGGGTCGCCTCTGCGGTCGCGGCAGTGGTCACGACCCAGACGCGCTCGGGAGGCACCAAGCCCTCGAGTCGTTCGTAGGTCATCCGGAGCAGCGGTACGTCGGTGACGAGGGACAGCAGCTGCTTGGGGAGGTCTTTCCTTGAAGCTGGCCAGAATCTCGTGCCCGATCCCCCGGCCATGATGACTGCGTGGAGCATGTTCGTATCTTAGCCGTTCCTGTGCAGGGGCGGGGGAGCGGGGGAGTAGAGGTGCAGAGGAGCGAAGGAGCATGATCCGCGTCCGTGATCGGGTATGCTCCCTCGATGAGAGAGAACGGGTTCTCCGCGGTGAGCTTCGACGCCGGCGGAACCATCATCTACAGCGATCCGAGCCCCGGCGAGATCTACGCCCATCACTTGGGTCGCCACGGGCGTCCGGTCCGCGCCGAGGACGTCGGCCCGGTCTTCCGTGACGCGTGGGCCGAGATGCAGCGAAAGACACCGCCGGGGCAGGACCGTTACAACGCTGTGCCCGGCGGAGAGATCGCCTGGTGGGGTGCATTCGTTCGTGAGGTCCTGCGACGCCTGGACCACGACGCACCGTGGGAGCCGCTGCTGATGGATCTCTACGACGCCTTCTGCGAGACCAGCGTCTGGAGGGCCTTTCCGGAGACCGTGAAAACCCTCGAAGAGCTGGCAGCCCGGGGGGTTCGACTGGCAGTGATCTCCAACTGGGACCGCCGCCTGCCCGACATTCTCCGATCGCTCGATCTCTACGATCGCTTTGACACCGTCACCGTGTCGTCGATCGAGGGATGCGAGAAGCCTGCCCCGGAGATCTTTCATCGAACCGTGGAGCGGATGGGTCTCGCAGCCGATGCGGCGATTCATATCGGCGATTCCCCGCTGGAGGACTACCGCGGCGCTGAGAATGCGGGCCTCGGCGCTTTGCTGATCGATCGCCACGAATTGTTCGCCGACGGGTCCTATCGGAGGATTTCGAATCTCGATGAGATTCTCGCAACCGTATCGGACTGATCCGAGCGTTCCACCCCCCGCCCCTGCGTTTCTGCGCGAACGGGATCTGCCATACTCGATCGGTAGATGAGGGCGCGAAGGTACCTTTCGGCCGGGACCGGCACAAGAGAAGCCGTGGTGCAGCTGCGCGCTCTGCTCGGGTCAGCCGTGATCACCCTTGCCGGTTCCGCAATGGTCGATGCCGGTCCCATCGAGGACCGGGTGCAGCAGCACGTCGAGTCAGCCATCGATGGTGGAGTGCAGCCGGCCGATTACCACCACCTCGTGTTCGGATTCAGCTGGAGTGGGACGCTGGAGGACTGGACACTCGCCCAGCGCAACCTCGACCGGCTGGCGGGCGCACGGCAGGTCGATCCGTTGATGGTCGATGAGATCCGCGCCATTCGGGCGCAGTTCGAGGTCGAGAGCGGTCGTCACGCCGCGGCGCGCGAGTACTTCCGCACCATGGGGGGCTTGACCTCGTGGTGGTTCCAAGGCCCGCAGCCTCTCGAGGAGCTCGCCGACTTCGACCGCATTGCCGTGGCGCCAACCGCAGCCTTTCAATGGCGGGAGGCCTTTGGCACCGACGCCCTCGGGTGGGCCCGGCTTTCAGGGCTGGCGTGGCCGCCACAACGCCAGATGGCCTACCTCGCAACGACGCTCGTCAGCGACAGCGATCAGCCAGTGGCTGTTCGAATCGGGGCGGCACAGGTGGCGAGGGTGTGGCTCAACGGGGTTGAGCTGCTGACCACGCCGCGGCCTCTGGAGAGGGCGCCCGACCAGGCTGTCGGTGGGGGGTGGTTGCGTGCGGGCGAAAACGTCGTTGCCGTCGCGGTGGCCTCCGAAGACGAGCGGTGGTGGTTACGAGCTCGACTCACGCGGCCCGATGGTTCGCCTCTCCTGGGTGTGCGGGAAGTCCGGAAACCGCCGACGATCCGCCCCCCAGTCGAGCGCGACCCGCCGGCGGTCAGGGACCTCGGGAATGAAATTCGGAGCGCTGACAGCGAAGGTGTTCCCGGTGCCGCGACGGCTCTCGCGGCCTTTCTCGTCGTACGAAAACCGGAGCCGGTTGGAAGTGGGGGAGTGCGCGCCGCCTGTCGGGATGCGCGCTTCGAGTCACCGGGCGAAGCTCGGTTGTTGGAATGGTTGGCGACGACGGAGCCCGGCGTGGCGCGCGACCTTCTCGCCGAGGCATTGGTCGAGGATCCGGATCTGCTGTGGGCCCGGCTCGAGCTCGCGGCATGGTACGGAGAGCGTCTTCTCTACGAGCAGGCCCATCGACTCCTCGAAGGAGCCGAAGGGTCCGGACCGGTGGTGCGGGGTGCGATGCTCGATCTCGACGCGGCCCTGTGGGGTGCGGTCGTTGTGCCGAGGATGGCCGAGCTCGGCCGCGAGTATCCGCGGTGCCTGCGGATCAATGTCGGCGTCGCCGAGGCCGCCATCGAGGAGCGACGATGGGGTTTGGCGGAGGAGGCCGTTGAAAGGCTGACGGCGATCACCCCGGGCTCGGCGGCGGTCGTCGATCTCGCCGAACGCCTGGCCGAGAGTTGTGGCGACGGCGCCGCACTTCGAGGCCTTCTTTCCGATCGGTTGGAGCGAGACCCCGACGAGCCGGCGACGCGCATTCGTCTGGCACGGTTGCTGACCGCCGAGGACGAGCTGGAGTCGGCGCGGCGATTGCTCTCGGCCGGGCTCGAGCGGTCGCCCACGAACGTGAACCTGATGATGGAGCTGGCAAGCGTCGAGCATTGGGCGGGCGACGACGCGCGGGCGGCAGGCCTGGCTCGAGGGGTGATCGAACTCCGCCCCCAGGACCGCCGGGCGCAGCGGCTGCTCGAGCTCCTCGGTCAGGAGGCCGAAGATCTCGACTGGCTTCGGAGCCCGACCGAGCTCTGGCAGATGGCGGACTCGGCGCCTCCTACAACGCCCGCCGTCATGCTCCTCGACCACCGGCAGATCCAGTTCCTGCCGTCGCGGTTGACCGAGGAGAGGGTTCAGCAGGTGTTCATGATCACCGATGCGGCGAGGGCCGATGACCTGCTCACCCATCACATTCCTTTCGTCGCCGAGAAGGAGAGGCTTCGAGTGTTGCGGGCGCGCATCCTTCGAAGGGATGGCTCGGAGGTCGGTGCCCGGCAGGGCGACACGCCCAGACTGTCGGAACCTGAGTTCAACCTGTACTACGACACGCGCTTGAGGGTTCTGCGATTCGACGAGCTCGAGGACGGTGACCTGGTGGAGGTGGGCTGGGTTTTGTCCGAGACCGGCGAGGCGAACGAAACCGGACCCTATAACGGCGGCCTTGTCTACCTCGGTCGCGGGGTTCCGGTCGCCCGAACGGAGGTCACGCTTGTGGGCCCGGAGGAGCTCTTACCGGCCTGGGAGCTTGCCCATCTCGAAGGAGAGCCGGAGCGCGAGGTGGATGGGGAGGGGGCCGTCCATCTTCGATGGGTGTGGCGCGACCAGCCGGCCATCCCGACCGACATGCCCGCCGCGCCTCGGCTGCTGGTGACGCCGTACCTCGTGTACTCGAATCATCCCGAGTGGGGTGACCTGGCGGACTGGTACGCACGCCACGTGGAGCCGAGGGTGAGGACCTCCGAGCAGGTCGAGGAGACCGCCCTGCGTCTGGTCGACGGATACGAAGACCGGCGCGACCAGATCGATCGCCTCTACAGATTCGTGACCAACGATATCCGATACGTCGGCCTGGAGTTCGGCGAGCACCGTTTCCGCCCCTTCTCCGCGGACTGGGTCCTCCATCACCGGATCGGAGACTGCAAGGACAAGGCGGCTCTTCTGGTGGCTCTCTATGACGCCATCGGGGTGCCCGCGCGGATGGTGATGGTGCGGACCGCGGACCTCGGCCCGGTGAGCAGCGATCTCGCCGTGCTCGAGGTCTTCAACCACGCCATCGTCTATCTCCCGGAAGACGACCTCTGGCTGGACGGGACCGCATCCGGGCACGCACCGTTCCCGCCGCCCCCCCTGGATCAAGACGCCTTCGTGCTGGTGGTCGAGGGACCACATAGTGAGCCCCGATTCTCTCCGGTCCTCGGCGCCGGCAAGGCGACCTCACGGTATGTGCTCGAGCCGGGAGAGGGCTCCAAGGTGGCGATCACGATCGCCACTCGAGACACGGGGGAAGCGGCCGACATTCGACGCGCCCGTTTCGCTGGCAGCCGTGAGGCGCAGAGGTTTGCACGGTGGATGCAGGAGCAGTTCCCCGGGGCAGAGCTCATCGGCGAACCGAAGCTGAAGCTGATGCCCGGGCGCGATCCAGCGGTCGTCGAGATCGCAGGCTCGGTTGCGCGCAGCGCTCTCGCAAGCGGTGGCGGCATCCGCACCTTTCCGGGGAATGTGGAATGGACAGCCAGGATGGTGCCGGGGGGTGGGCGTCACGGACCGCTGAAGGTCAATGTTCGGCCCGAGCTGGAGTGGAGCTTGGAGGTCGACCTCGAGCGCCCGCCGAAGCCCCTGCCGGAAGCTGTCGACCTCGAGACCGCCTTCGGTAGCTTGCGGATCACCTGGGAGGAACAAATTGACGGCTATCGGGTCGAAGGCGCGCTGCGATTCGAGCCGGGTCTGGTCGCCGCCGAGGAAGTCGACGGACTCCGTGAGTTCCTGGTTGCGGTCGAACGCCACCTCGGGCGCCTTCTGGAGGCACCATGATCACGCGCCGGCGCCTGATCGTCGCGCTGTTCGTATGTCTGCTGCCTCCGGCGATCGGCGTCGCCGGTTGGCTGGAAGTGTGGCAGGCCGGCATGGAGCTCGATCTCGAAAGGGCTCGCGAGCTCGCGCTTGAGACCATCGCTTCCGACCCCACGAGCGCTGACGCCGTAGCTGCGGCCTCGTGGTGGCTGGCCAATGTCGAGGACCTCCCCGAGCCCGAGGAGGTGCTGGCGGTCGCTGCCGACGGTCATGACCCGGAACTCGCGTTCGTCGTCGAGCGGGTGGGCGCGTTGCTCGGCTCGCGACCACCTGCCGGCGCTCTGGTCGAGGCCGAGCTTGCCGGGCCGTTTGGCGTGTTCAGCACCATCGACCTCGAGCGCGAGGTCGTGCCGCCGGATGAAGAGCTGCCCGCGTTGGGCACGAGGTGGTCAGACCCGGCCACGCCCTTCCGCCTTGTGATGCGGTCGGCAGACGCGCTGCACGGACCGCCGCAATCAATGATCGCCGACGGCGTCTATCTCGTGTCGTGGACACTCGAGATTGCAGCTGACATCGAAGGTTGGATGGTGGTCGAAGCTCGTGGCGGCTACAATCTCTCGCTCGACGGCAACCCGGTCGATCGGCGCCGTCACTGCGCTCGGGTGGACCCGGGCACCCTGTGGTATCGCGTTCGTCTCGAGCCGGGTCTCCATCGACTACGGATCGAGATCGCCTCGCCCGACAACCCTCAGGTTCGCGTCAGCCTTCTCGATGAGCAAGGTCGGCCGGCCCGAGGCGTGTCTCGTGTGAAGGAGGCGAATCGGCCATGGGCGAGTTCTGTGATCGAAGCCGGGTTGCCGCCGGCGTCAACGGAGTTGATAGGTCGCGTGGAGAGCGGCGAAGGCCAGGTGTCCGATCTGCTGCTCGCGGCGCAGCTGGCGCGGGGAAGAAGCGATCCGTCGAACGAACACGATTTCATCAAAAGTGCGCGTGCCCTGGATCCCTCCAATGACTGGGCCGCGCTCGCGCTTGCCAGGCATTTCTTCAGCCAAGATGGCGGAGGGCCGAGCGCCGACCGTGCGCGTGAGATCGGCCAACTGCTGCGGGAGGCGGGAGCGATACCCGGCTCGCGTCTCTTCGAGAGGGTCATCGCGATGCGGGAGGGCCGAAGCGAGGACGCCGTGCGGATCCTCGAGGGGTTGAACGCGGACCACCCGGACGACTCCCGGGTGCTGCGCATCTGGATTCGTGAGGCCGTTCGGCGGGGGTGGGTCAGGGAGGCAGAGGACGGCCTGGACCAGCTCGCGGCCGAGCTTCCGGGCTCGCTCGCCGTGACCGATCTCCGGCTCGAGGTCCTGGCGTCACTCGAGCGGTGGGCAGAACGCGGCACCTTGCTTCGCGCCCTGGCCGGCGCAGTCCCAGTCGAGACACGGTGGATAGGCGAGATCGCCTCGAGCTGTCTGGTTGGCGAGGCGGTGGCGGCCACCGCGAGCATGGCGCCGGCGGTCGAGCACCCCGATCTCAACGTCCAGCTCGTGCAGCTGCTGCTGGAGAGTGGTGACGCCGAGGCCGCGCGTCGAGAGCTCGAGAGCGCAAGGGGGCGGTGGGGAGATCTCAGGGTATTCGACGAGCTCGATCTGATGACCGGCGGCGATCGAGCCGCGTTGGAGGCGGCGTTGGACGGCGCCCTCGAACGGGAGCCCTCCAATCTCCAGCTCCTCGCCCTCTCGTGGCGCAACGGTCGTGAGCCCTTCTTCGCACCATTTGCGGTCGATGGAGAAGACTTTGTCACCAAACATCGCGATTTCGGTTCAGATGTGGATGCCGTGCTGCTCCTCGACCAGGCGGTGGAGCGGATCTTCGCCGATGGCTCGAGCCTCTACTACTACCATGGGCTGACGCGCGCCAACACCCCTGTCGGCGCACGGCGGGCTTCGATGTTGCAGCCCCTGCCCGACGCCTACGTGCTGAATATCAGGGTGCTCAAGCCGGACGGCACGTCGGTCGTGCCGAGTGATATTCAGCCCGGGCAGGGCAGGGTGGTTCTCTCCGATGTCGAGCCGGGGGATGTCGTCGAGGAGGAGTACGTCGCCTGGGTCGGACCGACCGGCGCGTCGCGCGACGGACACCTTCCACCCTATATCTACCGATTTGCCGATCCCGACCGCGCCTTCGGCCTTTCCGAGTACATTCTCCTGGTGCCGCCGGAGATCGACCTCCAGGTCGACGGCAACTTCGAGGGCCTCGAGCACAGCGAAAAGGAGTGGCGGGGTCGAAGGATGCTCTACTGGCGCGCCGAGAAGGTGCCGCCGATGCCGACCGAACCCTTTGCGCCCGCCGCCCAGGAACTGATGCCGTGGCTCAACTACGGATTCGGCGTCACCTGGCAAGACGTCGGTGACGCCGTCCGAGATCGCGTATTGGCCGTCATGCTCTCGTCGCCAGAGCTGCGGGAGTGGGGCAACCGAGTCCTGGTCGGCGACACCGCCGAGGAGCAGCTCCGATCGTTGGTCGACGCCCTGATCGAGACCGTTGATAGCGGAAATGGCGAGATCTCGGTGGGTGAGACCGCCGGGGCGAGCTTCAACCGACGCCGGGGTAATCGTCTCGGAATCGTGGCGACCGTGCTCTCGGAGTCCGGATGGGACGTTGATCTAGTGCTCACTCGACCGTGGACGGAGCGCGACAACAGGCTGCAGGTGCCGACACTCGACGCCTTTCCGGTGGCACTGCTGAGGGCGACTCACGACGGTGAAGAGATCTGGTTTGACAGTCGAGAGGAAGGCCGAGGCGTCGGTCATATCCACGCTCTCTTCCAGGGCAGCGATGGGCTTGTCCTGCCCCTTTCGGATCCTCGCCACCCGGTGACGCGGATCGAGACATTACCGTCGTTTCCCAACCCGGATCTGGTCGAGGAGATCGTCGTACGTGCGGTCGTCGATGAAGAGGGCCTCGCGCAGATCGCTTTCTCGATGCCCCTCCGCGGCGGGCAGGCGGGACGTTTCCTCGAGAGAGTGGAAAGCGTTCCCGAAGATCAGGTGGGCATGGTCTACCGGCAGATGGCGTTGTCCCTCTTTCCCGGCGCCGACGCCGTCGACGGTGAGATCGAAACGACTGATGACGGAGCCACCGTCCGCCTCGATCTTTCCGTGCCGGGTGCGTGTGACGCCGACAACGGTGAGCTCGTATGCCGCAGCCTGACGCTGGCCAACCCGTTGCTGCCGACCCTGGCGCGGCTTCCGGAACGGACCTATGATCTGGTGCTTCGGGTGCCCCTGGAGCGCCGCGTCGAGCTCGAGCTGGTGCTGCCGCCCGGGTGGAGGGCGGAAGGGCGGGCCCCGAGGAGACTGGATGCGGAGTGGGGGTCGGTGAACGAAATCCTCGAAGAGGGCGACGGGTCCCTTCGCTCCGTGTTGCGTATCGCGCTGCCCGCGCAAACGGTGACGCCCGACGAATACCCCGGATTCGCTCGCTTCTGTCAGGCGGTCGACGAGCTCACCACCCGTCCGCCGCGGCTGGAGCGCGCAGCCACCCGCCCACCCAGTAACCGGTAACCAGTCATCAGTATCCAGGTTGCGAGCCTGTGGGGGTGCGCGGGTACCGGCGACTGGTCACTGTTTCCTGAAGACTCCGCCGATCTTCGAGAGGCGGAGTGGAGAACTCCTCGGTATACTCTCCGCCGACATGGATATGCGCGACGGCACGGTCATCGCCATGCACGGCCCGCTCGTGCGCGTGCAGGTGGGGGACGAGACCCTCGTGGTGGCCTCCAGGCGGAGGCTCAACTGGGAGGGTGGAACCCCGCCGGCGGCCCGCCTCGTTGTCGGCGACGCAGTGACTTTGGAGATGCAGGGTGAGGAGGGTGTCATCGTCGCCGTGCACGCCCGTCGGAATTGCCTTTTGCGGAAAGCTCCCTCGAAGAACCGCGCCCAGATCCTCGCCGCCAACGTCGATCAGGCCTTGTTGGTCTTCGCCGCACGGGAACCGAAACCGAAGCCAGGGCTCCTGGATCGTTTTCTGGTGGCGTGCCACCTTGCGGGCATCGAGGCGGTGATCGCCATCAATAAAATCGACCAGGGGCTCGAGGAGGTGGAAGGGTGGCTCCCGCCCTACCACCAGCTCGACAACCGCCTGCTCCTCGTGTCGGCCCGTACCGGATGGGGGCTGGGTGTGGTCAAACGCATGCTGGTCGATCGGACCACCCTCTTCTGCGGACCGTCGGGCGCCGGTAAGTCGTCGTTGCTCAACGCGGTCTACCCCGGTTTTCGACTCAAGGTCGGCGAGCTGTCGGAGAGCACCGGCAAGGGCAAGCACACCACGACCGCCGCCGAGCTCATGCCCCTGCCCTACGGAGGTTTCGTGGTCGACACTCCGGGGCTGAAGGAGTTCGGGGTATGGGAGGTGACTGCGGGCGAGCTCGAGGAGGCCTTTCCCGAGATCGGTGAGCGCGCGGAATCGTGCCGTTTTCCGGATTGCAGCCACCTCGAGGAGCCAGATTGCGCCGTCCGTGAAGCGGTCGAAGCCGGTGCGATCGCCGAGCATCGGTTCAAGAGCTTCCGGAGGATTCTCGAAGAAGCGCTTGAGGGTTGAGGTTCACGAGTCACGGCTCAAGCCCACCCGCCCGCCGAACTTCACTCTTGACCCTTTCCTCTTGACTCTCGTTGGGATCGGGAGCAGGAGCGGGTTTAACCCACAGCGCGGTGGGGGGCGGCGAGGAAGCAGGCGAGGTAACCCGGGCGGTTGCGGAGGGTGACCAGAGGCGTGGCGATGCCCGCCGATTCGCGGCGCAGGCTCTCGTAGATCCTGGCGAGCTCGAATCGGTTGCGGAAGAGCCACATCTCCATCGGCTCGCCGGGTTTGAGCTCCGGTGTCTGGATCGGGACCTTGATGGCGTGGAGCAGCACGTCGTCCGAATCGCGGTACTCGCCGAAGATCCACGTGCGATGACCGTCCTCCAAGGCGTAGGTAATGACCAGGAGGTTGGTCTCGATGTTCTCGATAGCAGGTGAATCCATCTGCTGCTCGGGTTGGTCGGCCTGCGCGAAACGGCGGAGGTGGCCAACCAGGGGCCGTTTGTAGGGAATCTCCTCGTGGTCGGCGGGAAGCCCGACCCACACTACCGCCTCGGCGAGCTCCTGCGGTGGCAGACCCTTGAGTCGGGCCACACCGAGGTAGCGAAGACCGACGTACAGGGTGTCCGGCATCCCCGGGTCGATCGGAAAAACGACCCAGCGAATCCGGTCGAATGAAACCACCGCCATGGTCGTGATCTCGAGCTCCAGCTCCAGCTCCTCGATGAATGGCAGGGCGACGACGATGCCCTCGTTGACGAGCTCGCCGTGGGCGTCGATGGTGGCGAAGTAGGGGCGGGTGGCGATTTGCTCCTGGCCGCTGCGGGCCGATGCCAGGGGAGACAGGAAGAGTTCGACGTCGCCGGGATCGTAGCCGGAGTGGATCAGAAACTCGGCGATGTCCGAGACCTCGCGCGCGCTCTTGCCGGTGGTCAAGCGGGCCAGTTCGACGATTCCGTGGCCGAAGAACTCGAAGCGCTTGGCCTCCGGGCCCGGGTGGAGCATCGGCAGCAAACGGTAGACGCCGAAGTTGAGGGCGATGCGGATTCCGTGGTTGAAGGGAAATCCGATATTGCGGAGCTGCTCGTAGACGTGCTGGATCTCGCACGCCGCTGCAATCACCCGCAGGGCCCGGCGGGAGGTGTAGAAAGCCCCGTCGCCAAGAAATTTTTCGAAGGTGAGTCGGCGCTTCAGTCGGATCGCCTCGAGCCGGTTCTGGAAGATGTACATGAACTGGAGGGCGCGCTCCTCGGCCATTCGCCCCGCCTTGCGGACCTCTTCGAGGACCGTCGTGAAGTTGGAAAGATCGTAAATCAGGCCGAAGCGGCGCACCGACGAGTCGATCACGCCCGGCGCGGTGAAATCGTAGGGGCGGGTGGTCTTGGCGATCGGGGTCGCGGAGGAGCGGCCCCTCAACACCAGGGTGGTTCCCTGGCGCTGCATCGGCAGGACCCGTCTCCTCAGTGCGGACAGCAGCTCGAAGGTCTTGAGTCGCAGGCCGAGATCACGCAGAAGGTCCATCTGCACCACCGAGAGATGGAGGCTGTCGGCTAGACCGGCGGTCTGGATGGCGTCCAGGAGCTTCGGCTCGAGTAAGGTCTCGGGGCGGTCGAATCTGAGGTTCGAGCCGACCGCCATCCGCAGCAGGTTGGCGACCTCGGCGCGACGCGAAAGCAACTCCTGGAGGCGCTCAAGCACCTCGTTGTTGGCCGTGACGATCGCCTCGGCGTTGTATCGGAATCGGGCCTGGATGTACGAGCCGAGCTGGAGCAAGTTCTGCGGTGGTTGAGAGTCGATGAGAAGGAGCTGGTCCTGGCAGATGATTCCCAGCAGAGGGGTGAGGGCGGGGGTCACCTGGACCTCCGCCAGCTCCTTGAGATGATCCACTGCGGTCAAGGCCGCGCGTCTCAGGAGATCGGCGATGACCGTCGCGACGGCTTGCCGGATATCGTCACCGTTCGGCCGCTCCCCGTCGATTCGCCTCCCGGAGGAGGTCTTCGCGACCTTGGCCAGCGCCCGCGTCACCTCCCCGGAGTGAAAGAGGAGGAAAAGGTCCACCAGGCCCCTGTGATAGTCGTTCATGACGACGTTTTCCAGGGTTGCGGACATCGACTTGTGATAGCGGTCGCGA
>JBFFBV010000084.1:0-20478 GCA_041560205.1 Candidatus Sulfomarinibacter sp. | reverse complement strand
GTTTTTCTGAGGGGAGAAGGTGCATCAAACCTGGCGCCAGCGTTTCATCCGCTTCTTCGCAAGCCGATCTCGAAAACCTCGTGGTGTCCTTGGTGGCTTGGTGGTGAAACAGGGGAGTGGGAGGCTATCCGCCGAGGCCCTCCGAGAGCCACGCCTCGACGCGCGCGAAGACCATCTCCTTTTCGGGCTCGTTGAACATCTCGTGGTAGAGCCCTTCCCATTCGACGTACTCGACCAGGTCGTCGGGAGCGGCTGCGGCCCAGGACCGGGTCGCGGCCGGATCGGTCAGCGTGTCATCGCCGGATTGCATGACGAGCGCCGGGATCGAGAGCGTCGAAGCTCGAGCATGGGTGTCGGCGTGGGCCCTCAGCACCGAGGTGAACCATCGTGCGGACACCGTGGAGCTGACCAGGGGATCGGCGACATACGCCTCGGGAACGCGCGGATCGCGGCTCAGGGCGCTCGGCTCGGCGACCTTGGAGAACATCATCTTCGGCATGAAGGTGGAGACGATATTCGCCACCAGGTGCAGGGGCGCCGGCGGCGCGGCGTCGGGGTGCAACCCGAGGAATGGAGAGGAGACCACCACGCCCTCGAGACTCTCCGGATTGGCGAGGGCTTCGCGCAGGACGATGAGGCCCCCCTGCGAGTGTCCGATCAGGAAGAACGGCACATCCGAAGCTCTTTCGCGGACGAAACTCCGGGCGGCCGCGAGATCGGTGAGGAACTCGTCGAAGCGCTCCACGTGCACCCGCGGGCCGGGGCTCTGTCCATGCCCACGGTAGTCATGGGCCCAGCAGTCAAAGCCCGCGTCGGCGAAGCGGTCGAGGACGTGGAGATAACGGCCCGAGTGCTCGGCGAGGCCATGAACGACGAGGAGATTTGCACGAGGAGATTGTTCGGGACTGTGGCGTCGCCAGAAAAGGCGGTTGCCGTCGGTGCTTTCGATCCAGCCGTCTTCTCGCTTCAATTCCCCGCCTCCCTTCGGTCGGCGCGGACCCGCTCCACCGCTGCCCGCCAACCTCTGTAGAGACGATCCCTCTCCTCGGGATCCATCCCCGCTTCGAAGCGACGGTCCTCTCGCCACGCGTCTTCGAGCTCTCCCGGATCGCGCCACATCCCGACACCGAGACCGGCGAGGAAAGCGGAACCCGCCGCCGTCGTCTCCAGCAACTTCGGCCGGACCACCGGGACGCCGAGAATGTCGGCTTGAAACTGCATGAGGAGATTGTTGCCCGCGGCGCCGCCGTCGGCTCGCAGCTCGTGGACGGTGGTCGAACCGTCGCAGTTCATCGCGTCGACGACGTCTCGCGTCTGGTACGCAATGCTGTCGAGGGTCGCGCGTACGATCTGGTCGCGGCCGGTGCCCCGGGTCAGCCCGACGATCGCTCCGCGCGCGTCCATGTCCCAGTAGGGAGCGCCGAGGCCTGCGAAGGCGGGAACGACATAAACGCCCTGTGTGTCCCGAATCCGTGACGCCACCTCCTCGGTCTCGACGGCGCTGCCGATCAGGCCCATCTCGTCGCGCAGCCACTGCACTGCGGCGCCGGTCGTGAAGATTGACCCCTCGAGAGCATAGGCGGCTCCGCCGTGGGCGTCACAGCAAACGGTCGTCAGCAGCCCGCAGCTGCTTCTCTGGAGGTCGGACCCGGTGTTGAGCACCACAAAACAACCGGTGCCGTAGGTGTTCTTGACCATGCCCGGGTGCCAGCACTCCTGGCCGTAGAGTGCTGCCTGCTGGTCCCCAGCCATGCCCGCCACCGGCACGCCGCCGGGCAGGGCGCCGGCAGGAACCGTGGTTCCGAACACGCCCGAGCTCGGCTTGACCTCGGGCAGCATCGCCTCGGGCACGCCGAAGATCTCGAGAAGTTCGGGATCCCAGGCCAGCCGACGGATGTCGTAGAGCAGGGTCCTGGAGGCGTTGGTCGGCTCGGTGGCGTGCACCTCGCCGCCGGTGAGCTTGAAGAGCATCCAGGTGTCGATGGTGCCGAACACGAGCTCTCCCACCTCCGCACGGGGCCTCGCCTCCGGGTAGTGATCGAGAATCCACTTCACCTTCGAGCCCGAAAAATAGGGATCGACCACCAGTCCGGTTCGTTCGGAGATCATTGCTTCGAGCCCGTTGTCGCGTATTTCCTGGCAGATATCGGCGGTCTGCCGGCTCTGCCAGACGATCGCTCGATGGATGGGCTCACCCGTGGACCGGTCCCAGACGACGGTGGTCTCGCGCTGGTTGGTGACGCCGACCGCCCGGAGGTCGCCGTCGGCCAGCCCGGCCTCGCCGAGGGCCGCACCGATGACTTCGAGGCTCACCCTCCAGATCTCCTCCGGGTCGTGCTCGACCCAGCCAGGTTGCGGGTAGTGCTGGGTGAACTCCTCGGTCGCGCGGCCCAGGACGCGACCGTTGCGGTCGAGAACCAAAGCCGTCGAGCCGGTCGTACCCTGGTCGATCGCGAGCACGGCGTCAGGCATGCATCCTCCCCGTGGTAGTGTACTGAAGACCCTCGCTGACGGAGAGCGAAGATGGAAAAGCTGATCGAGATCGTCCTGGACCTGCTGCCGATGACGGTGGTGATCGTCATCGGAACCAGTCTCCTGGGGTTCCTCAACCGCCGCATGACGCGCAAGTCGGTCGAGCTGGCCGGCCAGGGTACCTTCAGGCGCCAGATGAGCCTGACCTTTTTCGCGCTCTTCTTCGTCGTCGCGGTGATCGTGACCGCGCCCCTCAAGGAGACGATGCAGGGCAACCTGATTTCCCTTTTCGGTATTGCGGTCACCGCCGTCATCGCCCTTTCTTCAACGACTCTGGCCTCGAACGCGATGGCAGGGCTGATGTTACGGGCGGTCCGGAACTACAACCGGGGCGATTACATTCGCTGCGGAGATTTCCTCGGCCGGGTCACCGAACGAGGTCTTTTCCACACCGAGATCCAAAACGAACGCAGTGATCTCATCACACTGCCGAACCTCCACCTCGCGACCAACCCGGTCACGGTCATCCGCCCGTCTGGAACCTTCGTGTCGGCAAAGCTTTCACTCGGCTACGACCTCCAGCATGACGTCATCGAGCAACTCCTGGTCGAGGCCGCCGGTCACGCGGGCTTGGTCGAGCCCTTTGTCCGTATTCGCGCGCTCGGTGATTTCTCTGTGACCTACGAGGTTTCGGGTCGGATCGGCGACACCAAGAATTTCCTGGGCTCGAAATCGGCGCTTCACCGTGCGGTGCTCGACACCCTCCACCGCGCCGGTGTGGAAATCGTCTCACCCACCTTCATGAACCAACGGCAGATCGAGGCCAAGCGGGCCTTCATTCCCGATGTGACTCACGAGGAACCGATCCAGCCGACTCGCGACAGCTCGCCGGACACCCTGGTTTTCGACAAGGCGGACCAGGTCGAAAAGGTCGAAGATCTCCGGACTCGACTCAAGGCACTCGACGAGGAGATTGCCGAGCTCGAGACGCGGGCCAAGGCTGCCGCCGAAGCGGAGGCGAAGAACGTGCAGGAAACCATATTCCTGCGCCAGAAAATCCGCGAGCGGCTGGTCGAGAAGATCGCGGACATCGAGAAAAAAGTCGACGAATAGCCCCTACCCGCCAACCCGGATTCAAGATGCACCCAACCGCCCGCCCCTCCGGATGCACGAAACACCCGCGCCTTTCTCCGACCAAATGCACGAAGCGGGGTGGACGGTTCGCAAGCCAGATGCCTGGGAGGGCGGCCTTGTATCGTAAATTCTGTATCCTGTTGCGAATAGCACAGGCGGTCTAGCCGGCACCTCGTCAGAATCGGTTCTCGGGGTCGAGATTTCACCGGGGTGCAAAGCCGATGTCGTCGACGATGACCACACCCTCGGGCGTCTGGTCGAAGACGAAAGCGATGGTGATGATCGACGACGGGTCGAAGTCGACGATCTGGTCCGAGAAGACCGCAAGCGGCACCTCGACCGTCTGCAGCGTCGGCTCCCAGGCCCGGCCCCAGGCCCAGCCCTCGGTCGGCAGCTTGGAGAACCGGGACGGGAGCGGCGGTACCAGCCGGCGGATCGAGCTCAGCACGACCGACGCCACGCTTCCGTCAGCCGTCGTGACCTCGATGGTGAAATCGACCGGTTCCGGCTCCTCTTCTTCCTCGGCTCGCTCATCCGCTTCGCTCTCGTCTTCAGCTGCGGCGGCCTCCTCGCCTTTGTCGTCCCCGTCGTCGAGGGGTGGAGAGTCGCCCGTGTCGGCGGCGGAGAAAACAAAGACCGAGTCGAACTCGGTGCTCCGTTCGCCGCTGGTTCCGTCCGGCAACGTGACCGCATACCTGGGGGGGCCGGCAAGCTCTTCACCCTTTCCACCCGCATCGTCCCGCTCTTCGTAGCGCCAGCCGAGGACGACGACACCGTTTCGTTTGCTGCCCTCCTTGCGGTAGCTCTGGAGCTCCTCACGCCACACTGCCAGTCCGGCACCGTCGATCTCGGTGCCCTCGGTCGTGCCGGTGGTCAGATCGACGTCTTCCTCGAAGTCGGCCAGGATGGTGTACCCGGGGTCCTGATAACGGGTGATGTAATCGTCTTCCGGGAGCCAGGCGGCAGCGGTGCGGAGGTCCCGAAAGAGACGAAGGTACTCACTTCGGTCATGAAGCGTCGCCTCCAAGAACGCTCCGATGACGACAGCGCCGATGCGCCGCTGCTCGTCACCGGTCAACAGCGGCTTTCGGTTGAGCAAGAGCGTGAACGGCCACCCCCAGTCGTCATCGCCCCACACGGTGTTGAACTGGCCGTGGTTCGAGCGGTAGGACCACACGCTGGCCTTGAAGAAATCGCCGTCGTGGGTGAATTGAAGGCGCCGCCACTGCCGCGCGCCGGCGAATGACGACACATCGGCGTCGTGCCCTCCCTGGATCGTCAGATAGCTCAGGTCTTCGAGCGGTGTCGGTCGGCCGGCCGGAGTGTACTGGCCGTCGGAGGGCGCGATGGCGACGACCGATTTGATCGAAAACCCGCCGCCGATCTCGACCGTAGCGTCATCCGGATACCGCGCCAGACGGTTGAAGCTCGCGGCGATGGCGGCGGCTTCGCCGCCCCGCGAGTGGCCGATGAGCGCGATGTGTTCCATATCGACCTTGCCGGCGAAGGGTGTTGCACTCCCCTCGTTCCACGCCTTCCAGACCTCGAGGTGGCGGAGCAACATCCAGCCGCGGCCGTCGTTCTCTCTGCTGAGGTGGCTGCCCCACGACCCGTTGAAGAAGTTCTCGTCAACCGACACCACGATGAAACCGCGGCTCGCCAGCAGCTCGCCGAGCCACGCGTAACCTGGATCGGAGTGCTCTTCCATCGAGTGGTTTCCATGGACGATCAGCACCAGAGGAAAGGGGCCATCGCCGTCGGGGTACCAGACGCGGCCGTTGACCGGAAAGTTCCCGAAGTCGAAACCCCAGTACCACGTGCGGAGCTTCATCCTCCAGCCCTCGCTGCCCTTGACGAAGGCGGTTGCATCGACGGGTTCCGTGGTCAATGTGACGTCGGACCCGAACTCCGGCCGGCGCGCGTCGGTGCCGCTGCCGTAGGTGAGGGTACGGACCGTGGCGTCACCCGGCTGCGACGGGTCGTCGGCCGTGAGCGCTTCGACGGCAACCGGGTCGGCAACGAAGGCCACGAGGTGCCGGTCCCATCCGCGGCTCGCAAAACGGGAGACAACGACGCAAACAGCAGCGAAAACAATCACGTTGAGGCTGACGAGCACCACCCTTTTCGACCTGGAGGCATCGCCGAAACCACCGCGGACGAGCCCGCCGGCAGCGGCGCCCAGGGTGATGATGACCAGGGCAAAGGGGCCGATGAGCATGAAAAAGAACGAGCTCATCACGGCGATGGCGCCGACCAAGCCTGCGAGGACGAGGAATGCCCGCCAGGAAACGAGGCTGACGAGGATCCGAACTACCGGAACGGCGACGTACGTCGCGAGGACGAAGAGCGCGAAGAGCACCATGAACAGAAGGGTCCCGATGATGGGATCCAGCATCGGGTGGATCCCGATTCGCATCGCACCGCCGATCAGGACCGCGGCACACACCGTCAGAAAGGCGAATGCGAAACCGACACCGGCCCGGACCCTGGGCCCCGCGGTCAGAGCGTGCTCCACTCCACGCGACCATTCCAAAATGCGTTTCCAAAGAGACTTTGTCGTGGTATTCATCGAGGAGGAGCGTAGCGAAGAGCGCGTCCCTCGGTCAACGACGTTCGACAGCGCTGGAAACGAAGTGAGAGACGAAATCGGAGGGGAACACGGGGTGGGGGGTGGATCTCCTATCTCGCATCTCGCGACTCGTATCTCGATATCGTGGACCGACCGCCCTTAGGCGAGCACCTCGTCGAACACCCGGATCAGCCGCTCGATCTCCTCCGGCGTGTTGTAGTGCACGAAGCTGGTGCGGACCACTCCGTCCTCGGGATCGAGGCCGGCGGCCTCGCACAGGTGGTAGGCGTACATGTGGCCGTGCCGGATGCCGATGCCGGAGCGATCGACGGCCGCGGTGATCTCGGCCGAGGTTCTGCTCGAGTGCACGAAGCTGATCGTGCCGACCCGCGCCGGCCCGTCATCATCGGGGCCGATGATGCGCACGTCGTCGCGCGAGTCGAGGTAGTCGATCAACATCTTCTGGAGTGGAAGCTCGCACGCCGTCATCACCTCGAAGGCCCTCTCGATCGCCGGACGGTCGAGGGCCCCGGGGTCCTCGACATCGGCAAGGAACGCCAGGTACGCGCGAAGACCTCGGACGCCGGCACAGGATTCGTGGTTGGCGCCGCCGAGCTCGAACTTGTAGGGAAGCTCGTTATCCGGCACGAAGAAGTGGTTCGGTCCCGGCAGCTCGGCAATCGCGTCGCGCCGGCCCCACAGCGCGGCCATGTGCGGGCCATAGACCTTGTAGGTCGAGTAGGCGTACCAGTCGACGTCCCACGCCGAGACGTCGATCGCGCGGTGCGGTGCGTAGGCAACGCCATCGACCACAACCCGCGCTCCGGCGGAGTGCGCGAGAGCGGTAATGGCCTGGATGTCGACGATTCCTCCGAGGAGGTTCGACACGTGGGGGAAGGCAACGAGAGCGGTTTTCTCGGAGAGCAGCTTTTCGAGGTCTGCCAGGGGACATTCGAAGGTCTTGGGCTCCATCTCCCACCAGCGGAGCGCGAAGCCCATGCGGTCGAGGAACTTCCACGGGCCGACGTTGGCCTCGTGGCCAGTTTGGGCGACAACGATCTCGGACCCCGGTTCCAGGACCTGCGAGTAGGCGATGCTCAACATCTGCAAGAGGGCAGAGGTCGAGGGTCCGAGGATCACCTCTCCGTCGCCACCGTTCATCATCATGCGCACGAAATCATGGGCTTCATCGACGAGTTCGGTCGCCGTCTTCGACAGCGGGTATCCGGCACCGATCTGGACATAGTTGCTCAGCATGTAATCGCGAATGTGCTCGGCGACGATGGCGGGGACCTGCGAGCCGCCCGCGTTTTCCAGGTACACCGTATCGCCGGACAGTGCCGGGAATTGAGCGCGGATTCGCTCGCGCCGGGCGTTTGTGATCTCGGTCATCGATGCGCCCTCCACGTGCGGGTCCGGAGCCACCCGCGAGTCCGACGATTATGGGCGAAACCAGGCGTCAGGTCGAGAGTTCTGAAAAATCTGTCGAACCACGAGGACAATCCGCCGTAAGAACGCACGAGGAGATTGCCGTGGAAGCCACACGTCACGACGGTTCGGCCGTCGACGAGGAGATCCCACCGTCCCAACCCAAGCGACCTCTCATGAGGTGGATCTTTCGCAATCGCTTCAATGACTGGCGGGCCGGCTGGCGCGTGCTCGTCTATGCGGTTGCGGTCGTCGCGATCTCCAAGGCCATCACGACGCCACTCAAACTGCTGGTCCCCGGCGTTCCGGAATCCGACTTTCTCTCCTGGACACACACGTTGGTCTGGGTGATTGGAAACCTCGCGTTGCTCCTGGGTGGACTGGCAACCTTGAAGTTCTTCGATAAGCGTCCGGTGGCCCTCCTCGGCCTCGGGTTCAGCCGCGGCTGGCTGCGCGAGCTCGTGATCGGCTTGGTCGGAGGTGTTGTCGCCACCGGCCTCCTGACCGCAGTTCTGGCGGCCACAGGATCGGTGTCGATGGAGTTGTCCTCCGACCTGAGGGCGAGCCTGGGCGCCATGGGCTTCTTTCTCGTGCTCTTTACTCTCGCGGCAACGGTCGAGGAGTTGATCTTCCGTGGCTATCCCCTGCAAGCGTTGGCCGAAGGGAGCAGGCGCTGGATTGCCGGTGTGGTGCTGTGCATCCTCTTCACCATGGGTCACGCCGGAAACCCGGATGTGACGATGGTCGGCATCGCAAATATCTTCCTCGCCGGCATCATCCTCGTGATCCTCTACTTCCAGACCCGGAGACTGTGGCTGCCGATCACCTTCCACCTTTCGTGGAACTTCTCCCAGAGCTGGCTGTGGGGTTTCGACGTCAGCGGCATCAAGATCGAAGACCAGCTCTTCGTGACGACTCCGAAAGGCGCCGAGCTCGTGACCGGAGGCGAGTTCGGGCTCGAAGGCAGCATTCTGTCAACGGCGCTCTTCCTCGTCATCGTCGTGTGGTTCCTGGTCAAGCAGGTTCTGCGCCCGACTGACGAGATCGCTGAGCTGTGGAGTCGATACCCAGCCGGTTTCGGCCTCGAACCCGTCCGCCCGCCCGATTCCGGATCCTCGATGCTGGATGCTCGATCCGCCCGCCCACCCGAGGTCGCTGAAGATATCGAGCTCGTGGAAGGCGAATCATCGAGTATCGAGGATCGAGAATCGAGTATCTAGGGCCTATGCCGTGTGTTCTTTGGAGCCATTCCACTCGATGAGCTTCTCGAGGTAGCGCGAACCGAGCTGGCCGCTCGCCATCGATCGTTGCACCGGCGCGAGGTGCAGAATGGCGCCAAGGACCGCAGCCATCGCCCTGTGGCTGGCGAAGGCATGGTTGTCGAAGATCAGGTGCTGAAGGGTCCCGCGTTCGGTCGCCATCGCGACCGTTCGCCGGACCGAGTCGACCGGAGTGATGACCCTTTCTGCGCGCTGTGAAAGGCGGATTCCCTCCTCTGGACAGGCGGGCACACAGACGCCGCAGCCGAGACACAGGTCATTGTCGAGCTTTGCCGTCTTGCGCTTCGGCTTGTCCGGGTCGTTGGCCGAAACCAGCGACATCGCCTCGACTGGACAGGCGGCGACGCACTTGCCGCACCCCGTGCAGACTCGCGCGTCGTGCTCGGGCAGGAAATTCGTGGTGTGGACCGGGTGCAGGTGGCCGAATCGGCGGGCCGCGATCATCGCTTCGCAGCAGCAGCCGCAGCAGTTGCAGATGAAGTTGACCCTCTGCTGCACGTTTTCACCAAATTGGACGAGACCGCCGTCACGAGCCTCGGCGAGGAGGTCGAGGCACTCCGCTGCTTCGATGGCTCGCGCGTGGCCGTGTCGCGTCAGCGAGGCGGCGGTGTTGTTGAAGGTCATGCAGATGTTCATCGGCGCCGAACAGGCGCGATTCTTGTGCTCCATCTTGTGGCGGCAGTAGCAGATGCCGACACCGATGTGCGAAGCGCTCTCGACGACATGGCTGGCGCGCTCGTAGTCGAGGACCTCGAGGCCGCCGTCGGGGGGAAGCGACGTCTCCGCCACGTAAACCCTGCCGAGCTGCGTCACGCCGTCGGTGAAAAGATCCTTGATGAAGTCCTCCTCCACGTTGAGGTATTGGTAGAAGAGCTCGGCCAGGACCTTCTGGTCGATGTCGCCGCGGATGCGCATCATCGAAAACTCGAAAAAGCCCGCCATTGGCGGTGGGAGGACGTAGGTTTTCCCATTGTTGGACTCGATGTCGAGCAGGATCGCCCTTCCCGCGAGCTCGTCGAGGACACTGCGTGCCGAGTCCACCGGCATCTTCCACGCCCGTGCCGCGCGGTCGGCCGTGAAGGGCCTGATGGGAAGAAGAGATACCAGCTCCGCCTCACGCTCGGAGAAAAGCATCTCCAGGATTCGGTAGAGGTGCCCCGACGGGGGCGCACCCTGAGGGAAACGGTTGATCCGGTCCGCCAGATCCAGGTAAGCCTGCCTCACGGTGTGGTGCGCCATGGAAGACTCCGGCGCCATTATTTCAGTTCCGGCTCGTGAGCGTCGTGGCTGAGTCCGGGTATCTCCGATTTTTTCATGACAGTGAAGGTGGCAGAAGGACCCGGTAGCCAGTGGGAGAGTCCGGGGGAGGGGATGGTTGGGACTGGCTACCGGGTGAAAAGTGGTATTGTCATTCATGCCATAATTATCTACAATACCTATGGGACGCTATTCATGACACGACAGAGAATGCGCAAAGTCACCTACTCGCTCCCGGAAGATCTGCTCGAAGGCGTGCGGTCGGTGGTTCGGGAAGGCGCGGCGCCTTCCTACAGTGCCTTCGTCCAACGTGCGCTCGCCGACGGCGTCAACCGCGCCCGCGAGGCGTTGTTGGCCGAGGCATTCCTCTCTGCCTCGCAGGACCCCGAATTCCTCGAAGACGTGGACCGATCGCTGCAGGCGTTCGGGAATTCTCGAGATGATGGGGCTCGAGATCGTTGATCGCCCGACCGCCGTACCAATGGTCGGTCTTCACGATCGACGTCGAGCCGGTGACTGGAAAAGACAAGAAGACCCGCAGGCAGGTGCTGATCGTGTCGAGGGAGAGCGCCAACGAGGCCTTGCCGGTGGTGACGGTTCTGCCCCTCGTCTGGAGGAGAAAGGGCAGGAGGATCTACCCCAACGAGGCGTTGCTGCCGTCCGGATCGGCGGGTTTGAAGCGCGATTGCATTGCGATGGCGCATCAGACCCGCACCGTTCCCAAGAAACGCCTGGCGGCTCCCCTTGGAACGATCGAGGACGACGATTTGAGGGCGGAGATCCGCCGCGCGATGTGCATTCAGCTCCATTTGGAGCCGGGTTGACAGAGGTGAGACAATTGAAGAGTCGGGGGTAGGGAATGACCATTCAAAGGGTCCCGAGCAACGATGCCCAGAACGAGTTTCAGTTCGTGATGGATCAGGTGTGTTCCGGGCTGGGTCCGGTCCTGATCACAGGCATGAAGGGCAACGCCGTCCTCGTCTGCGAGGAGGAGTGGCGCCGTCTGCACGCAGCGCTCAAAGACCTCGAACTCACGGACGAGCAGAAGAGCACCCTCGACCAGCTCGAGCGGATCGTCAAAACGCACGCCGGCGAAGCGCACGCCAGAGACTGATTCCGCCCGCCCACCCTCGCACCCATCCGGCCGCGCGATCCTGGATGCTCGATGCTTGATCCACCGGCCCACCCCGTGACATTCCAGCGGAGCAACCGACCGACGTGACGTATCCAGCACCCAGCATCCTGCATCTTGCATCCAACACCCGGCACCCAGCACCCATCATCCTGCATCCTGCATCCCTCCGCACATATCCGATCAGGTATGTGGCTGACGGTGTTATCCTCGCGCGAGAGTCAGGATGGAAATTGCTGGACTGTACCGTCAGATGCTGCGGGCTCGCAGCTTTGAGCTCGTGGTCGAGGATCTGTGGCACCGCGGGCTCATTGCCGGCGAGATGCATCTCGGCACGGGGGAGGAGGCGGTTGCCGCCGGCGTGGTCACTCGCCTCGGCGAAGGTGACGGCCTCGCCCTGACCCACCGCTGCTCGCCGGCACTGGTTGTCCGTGGAGTTCCGCTGGTGCCGATGTTGCGCGAGCTCCTCGGGTGCGAAGACGGCATCTGCGGCGGACGCGGCGGACACATGCACCTCTTTTCTGAGGAGCACATGGCTGCGACATCCGGCATCGTCGGCGCTTCGCTGCCGACCGCCGCGGGCTTTGCCCTCGCCAATCGGCGCCTGCGCCCGGGCAGGGTGGCGGTCGCCTTCACCGGCACTGGAGCCATGAACTCGGGAATGGCGCTGGAAACCATGAATCTGGCGGTGGCGTGGTCGTTGCCGCTCCTCGTGGTGTGCATCGACAACGGCTGGGCGATCGCGACCGCCTCCGATGCCGTGACCGGCGGCGATCTGGTCGATCGTGCGCGTTCATTCGGCTTTCGGACCGATTCGGTTGCTGGCCGCGACGTCCGTGCCGTCCACAAGACCGCGGGCAAGCTGATCGATCTGGCACGGCGGGGCAAAGGTCCCTGCTTCCTGATGGCCACCTGTCCGAGGCTCGACGGCCACTTCCTCGGCGACCCACTCCTGAGGATGGCGCGGCAACCCGTCGCCGAGGGCAAGGACACCTTCTCGAAGGTCATCTCGTCAGCGGTTTCGCGGGGCGGCGGAGGCTTGAAGGACCGTGCCGGCGGCATGACGAAGATGATGTCGACCATGGCCAGGGCGCGCCGAGCGCCGACCCGTGAGCGTCGTGGAGACCCGATGCTGGCCGCGCGCAACGCGATGAAGAAGCACAAGCTTGAGAGGGACCGCATCGACGCGGAGGTCGAGGCCGAGATCAATGTCGCGGTCGAAGCGGCGCTGGACGGGATCGAGGAGGCAGACAGTGGCTGAGCTGAGCCTCGGTCAGGCAGTTGACCGCGCGATCGAGGATGGGATGGCGCGCGACGACACCATCGTCCTGATCGGCGAAGACGCCCCGATGCTGCGGTCGCCTCTTTTCGCCCGTTTTGGAGCGGATCGCGTCCTGGCCGCGCCGATCAGCGAATCCGCCTTCTTCGGCGCGGCCGCCGGTGCCGCCATGGCTGGGCTGCGGCCGGTTGTCGAGCTTTACATGGTCGACTTCATCGCCGTCGCCTACGACTCGGTGCTCAACCACATCGCCAAGCTCGAGGGATTCTCGGGCGGCAAGTGGAAGGCACCGCTGGTGATCCGGGCTCCCTGCGGTGGTGGTTACGGCGACGGCGGCCAGCACGGCCAGGCCCTGTGGGGAAATCTGGCCTCGATACCGGGGCTCACCGTGGTCGTGGCCTCGAACCCGGCCGACGCCTACGGTTTGATGACGACCGCCCTCCGCCACGACGGGCCGGTGGTTTTTCTCGAGCCGAAGCTGTTGTCCGAGGAGTGGCTGGAGTTCCTCGGCAGGGGAGGCAGGGACACTGTGTCATTCGATGTGCCGGCGGACGGTGCGACCGGAGAGGTACCCGATCCGCCGCATGCGACTCCGTTTGGCAAAGCGGCGGTGCGAAGAGAGGGTGGAGACGTCACCGTGGTTTCGGTGGCGGTAGGCGTTCACCGTGCACTCGAAGCGGCTGCAAAGCTCGCGGACGGTGGCATCTCCTGCGAGGTCATCGACCTCCGGTCGCTGCGCCCCCTCGACGACGAAACCGTTGTCGGATCGGTGACCAAGACCGGTCACCTGCTGGTTGTCGACGAAGACTACCGAGAGTTCGGTCTGGCGGGCGAGGTGGCCGCCGTGTGTCTCGAGGCCGGGCTCAAACCGCGCTACGCCCGTGTTTGCGTCGAAGACACCCTGCCTTTCGCACGTCACCTGGAGGACGCGGCCCTCCCGAATGTGCATCGAATCGTCCAGGCGGCAACCTCGCTGGCCAAAGCCTAAGAGGACCGCACGTGTGCCACCCCTGCAGGGACTGACCCGTATGTCCTGCCCTCGCGCGTTTCACCAGGAACGTCGAACGGCCTCCTCGGCGATCCACGAGTTGCCCGTCATCGGCCAATCGTGGTCGCGGCTCCACGAGTTGAGCTCGCGCAGCAAGCGGCGGTACTCCCTGGTCGCGTCATTGGGCCACTCCTCCCGCTCGTCGGGCAGGACCTCGACAGCCGGGTAGATCCTTGCGATGTCGTGTTTCGTGATGGTTTCCATGACCATCCTCCGTTTCAGCCGCCCGAACCGTGGACGTCGTCCGGGATCCTCACTATGGCATAAATAAGGTATAAATACAAGCAAAAATTCCGGAATGCTCCAGCCATCGAGTCTTCAGGCCTTCGATGCGAGGTCTGTGCGCAAGGCCTGCAGCCGTCCTGATACCGCCACGGTGTAGAGCGGGGTGTCGCTTTCCAGGCGGCGCATCGCGGTCGGCAGGCGGCGCAGTTCGTCGGTGGCCCGGTTTCGCGCCGCTTCGAGCTCGTCTGCGGCTCCGGGCAGACGGCGTCCACGCTCCATCACCGTCACGAGCAATGGCTCGCCCGGGAGATCCTCGTCGATCAGTCCGAGCGTGTCCTGCACCGGCACCCCGGTCTCGTCGCGTTCGCGCCACACCTGTTTGATGCCCGGGAGCGTGTCCTTGTCGGTCGAGAGCTTGAGCAGCGGCCGGTCGTCGAGCTGGGCGAGCTTGTAGACGATATCGAGGTTGGGTGCGTCTTGGGAGGTGCCGAGCCGGGTCCCGACACCGAAGGCGTCGATCGGCGCGCCGGATCGCACCAGCTCCTGAACCGAGAGCTCGTCGAGGTTTCCCGAGGCAAAGATCTGGACGCGCTCGAGCCCGGCCTGGTCGAGGCGGTTGCGGGTCTCGCGTGCGAGCTCCGCGAGATTGCCCGAGTCCAGTCGTACGGCGCGTACCTCGAACGCCTCGCCAAGCTCCTCGGCGAGCGCGATCACCCGGTCGACCCCTCGCATCGTGTCGTAGGTGTCGACCAGGAGCACCGTCTCCGGGTAGGTCTCGACAAAGCTCCGGAACGCCTCGGCCTCGTCGCCGTGGGCCTGCACGTAGCTGTGGGCCATGGTCCCGGTCACGGGTATGCCGAAGAGCTTGCCGGCCTCGACATTCGAGGTGGCGGCAAAGCCCGCGATCCACGAAGCGCGCGCACCGAAGAGCCCGGATTCGGTGCCGTGAGTACGGCGGAGTCCGAAATCCACCAGTCCGCGGCCGTCGGCGGCCAGAACGACCCGCGCGGCTTTCGATGCGATCAGCGTCTGGAGATGGATCAGATTCATGATGACGGTTTCGAGAAGCTGGGCTTCGATGATCGGTGCGGTCACGCGCACGATGGGCTCGCCGGCAAAGGCTGGCGTGCCCTCCGGCATGGCCGCCACATCGCCCGAGAACCGGAGCCGCGAGAGGCGATCGAGGAAATCGGTTCGAAAGCTCGCGAGCCCATCGAGGTACTCGATATCGGAGGGCGTGAAGCGCAGCCCTTCAAGGCGCTCGATCACGGTCTCGAGCCCGGCGACGAGCAGGAAGTCGCGGCCCGGCGGCAGTCGCCTCACGAAGAGGTCGAAGGTCGCGCGGCCCTCGATGCCTTGCAGGTGGTAAGCCTGCATCATCGTCAGCTCATAGAGGTCGACGACGAGTGCCGAGGGCGGCGGCGACGCCGATTTCATTCGGGCGGTCCTTTCCGGATCTTGACGCCGGCGGCACGAAGCTCCTCGAGTGTGCGATCACCGTCACCGGGTGCCACCTCGACCGCGCGGGTCCCGTCGATCAAAAGCGTCGCCTCGAACCCGGCCTTGATGGCGTCGAGGCATGCCGCCCGTACGCAGTACTCGAGCGCCAGCCCACACACGATGATGCGTTCGATCCTCATTCCACGAAGAACGTCGTCGAGACCGGTCCCCTCGAAATCGGAGTACGCCTCCATGTCGGGGGTTGTCGCCTTCTGGACGACGGCGAAGATTGACGGCAGCTCGAGCTCCGGATGGAACTCGGCCCCCGCGGTGCCTTTGACACAGTGTTCCGGCCACGGCCCGCCCTGGGCGGTGAATGAGCAGTGGTCGGCTGGGTGCCAATCCCGGGTCACGATGATCGGTAGACCGGCCTGTGAAAAGACGCGCAGCGCCGCGTTGACGGTCGGCACGATGGCGTGTCCGTCGGCTACCGGCAGCGCCCCCCCGGGGAAAAAATCGACCTGCGGATCGACCACCAACAACGCGTCGTGCGCACGAGGCATCGCAACCTCCTATTTCAAACCCATATGCTACTGGATGTACGTGAGGTTTCCGTGAAGTTGCAGTCGGATCTCGAGACCCCTGCCCGTGTCCGTTCCCGTGCCCGTGCCCGTCGACACGGCCACTCAACCGCGTATCATGTCTCCGGTCGAAAGGAGTCTCCATGGCTCGAAGAGTGGTTTTGATGTTTCTGTGTGTTGCCGTCTGCGCCCTCGCACCACCCGCCACTGCAGCCGACACCGACGACGAGGCCGCCATCAAGGCCACCGCCCTCGACTATCTGCTGGGATGGTACACGGGTGATCCGGAGCGCATGGAGCGGGCCCTCCATCCCGACCTGGCGAAGCGCATCGTCCGCGCCGACCCCGAGGGCAGATGGGACCGGGTCGAAAACATGTCGGCCATGACCCTGGTCCAATACACCCGCAAGGGCTACGGCACCAAGGTGCCGGTCGAGGAGCGCCAGGCCGATGTCACGGTTCTCGACCGTTTCGGCAACGCCGCCGTCGTCAAGGCGGTGGCCCGTGACTGGGTCGACTATCTCCAGATCGGCAAGGTCAACGGGGAGTGGAAGATCATCAACGTCCTGTGGGAGATGAAGCCGCGGCCCGAGAAGGCCGAGGCAAAGCCGAAGGACTGACGGGTGACCGGCGCGAAGACCAGATCCCGCACCGTCTACTCGACAGACCGGGGCCGGGTCTGCCCGAAGTGCGGGTGGCCGGAAAAGAGCTGCCGGTGCTCCTCCCAGATGGATCAGGCTCTGCCGGACAGGATCACCGCGAGGCTGCGGATCGAGAAGGCGGGTCGCAAGGGCAAGACGGTTACGGTGGTCGAAAGCCTGCCCCGGAACCATGCCTTCCTCAGAGATCTTTCGGTTGAGCTCAAGCGGGCCTGCGGCAGCGGGGGCAAGGCGGGAGACACCCACGTCGAGGTCCAGGGCGATCACCGGGACAAGGTGCGGGAGCTCCTCCGCGCCAAGGGGTGGCTCGTCAAGGGTTGAGCGCTCGAGGCTGGTACACTGCCGAATCACTCGAAACCGTGACACGAGGAGGTGCGACATGAAGACAGATTGTTGGCGGCTGGGCTTGATACTCGTGGTGACGATGTGCATCGCGATTGGCGCCGCCGCCCAGGAGGAAGAAGCAGAAGCCGAGCCGGCGGCCCAGGACGCTGCGGAGACCGAAACCGAGGCTTCCGCACCACCGAGCACGGCCTTCACTTCAACGGTGAAGTTCTCTCCGCTCAACCAGATGAGCCTCGACGGCGCGGCCGGCGAGATCGACGTCCGCAGTGTGGAGTTCGAGGTGGTGGGTGCGAAGGGGGGCGGCGTCAAAGGTGCCTTCAGCTCCGGCGACGCCGAAATGCAGGCCATCATCACGACCCGTCTCGGGTGCGCAACCACGGCGGACACGAAGGTGAAGTTCGATATGTTGGTCGAATTCCTCGATTCTGATGGCCAGGTCATCGATCGAGCAATGCACAGCAACAGCCTCAAGAGCAACGACAAGGTCTTCGACATCAAGCACACCACCCTGAGGTGGGCTGTGGACCACATCGATCGAGCGAGAATCACTGTCGCCGTGAAAGATTAGTGCCACTTCGGGAATCCTGATGAATCGCGAGGGCGGCATCCGTGCCGCCCTTTCGCGTCCGAGATCACCTCGTCGGGCACGGGCGGGTCGTATTTCGCCCCTTCAGCCGTGCTTTTGAATGCCGTCAGACGTCGCTGTCCCGCGTCAAACGTCTGAGGATCTGCGCCACCCGCTCGAGGAGGGGCAGGTGCCTTTCATCGAGCCCGCGCGCCGAAAGAGCGAGGTCTTCGGTGATCCGTGTCCGTGTCCACGTTTCGGTCGTCCGCAGGTGGGCGCGCGGACGCCTCGTGACCACCGCGCTCAGGCGGGTGAGCGCCTCGCGCAGCTCCTCTCCGACTGGCGGTGGAGGAGCGCTCGGCCGGTCCAGCTTCGGCGCATCCGGGTCTCGCTCGATCGCGTCGACGGTCAATCGGTGACCTTTGCCCGACCGGGCGGCCCCATCCTCATCCGCCGCCGGCGGTTCCAACATCGCAAAGTCGGCACGGTCGGCGCCGATCTCCTCGTAGTCGGGTTCGAAAAGGTGCTCCTGCTCGGCGTCCATCGGTCGGCCGACTGACATGTACCGATCCGAGACCGCCTCCTCGGCGACGGATCGGCGGAGGTCGCCGACGACTCTCGCGACGGTCCGCCTCCGTTCGCTGGGCAGGGCCCTCTCCGCCCGATCTTCGGGCCGCTCCTGTCCGATGACCGGCACCGGTTCACGTCCTTCGAGGATCTCGGCGATGGTCTCGGCCGGCACGCTCCGAAAAAGGTCGCGAAAATCGGTCAGGGTCATCGTTCCCGTCGCCCCACGGTCCTGGAGATCGCGGATCTTCCTGATGAAGAGGAGTCGATTGAGGAAGAGCTGCGAGTACCTGGTTTTCGGCCCTCTTCGACCGACCTTTGGCAGCAACCCCTCCTGGACATAGTACGAAACGGTGCGCCGGTCGAAGCCGGTCAGCTCCTGGATCTCGTCGATCGTGAAGGTCTTCTCTTCGACCACCCTTTGACAGTAGCAGGAGGTTGAAAAAACTGTCAAGAAGTGTTGACTTTTGATCGAACTGTCAATAAACTGGTATTTACTGGTAACAACTGTTGAAATTAGAGGAGATCAACATGAAGAGCTTTTCCAAGTATTTGTCAGAAGTGAAGTTGGGTGAAATGAAGGTGTGTGACAACCTGACGATGTTTGGCCTCGAAGGGCCAGCGGAGCAGACCCTGGACTATTTGACACTCCACGAGGCCATGACTCGTGGTTTCGCTCGGGTATCCGAAATATCGGACAATGGGAGTGTCCCGGAGCTGCTTTTCGAGAACTCGGCCGACCTCCCGGTCCTGATTCTCGACGGTGAAGAACTCCTCGGGGCCAAACAGAACCGGACCGTCAACGTGACGGTCCTCGCGCCGGCGCGTGAGACGGTCAAAATCCCGGTTTCGTGCGTGGAAGCGGGCCGCTGGCGGCACGAGACGGCCCACTTCGCGATGTCGGATCGCCACCATTTCGCACAGGGACGGGCGGTCAAGGCGGCCACGGTCTCCCGATCTCTCGAGGTGGACGGAAGCCACCGAGCGGATCAACAGAGGGTGTGGGCCGATATATCGGCAAAGGCCGCCCGTTTGGGCGCGCCGTCGCCGACTCAGGCCATGGGAGAAATTTTCGATCGTCACCAGAGGTCGCTCGATGGCTTTGTCGCGGCGTTGACCCACAGCGAATTTCAGACCGGCGCGCTCTTTGCAATCGGTTCGGAGGTCATGGGTCTCGACCTCTTCGACCGCCACGCGACGTGTGCGATGGTCCTCCCGAAGCTGGTTCGGAGCTACGCGATAGATGCGATGGAGACCCGCGGCGGAAACCGAGCACCGGCGAAGAGAAAGGAGGCCAGGGCGTTCCTCGAGGATGTCGCGGCTGCGAAGATCAGGCGATTCGGTGCCGTTGGCCTCGGCAGCGACCTGCGGCTCGATGGCGCCGGCCTCGTGGGCGGGGGCCTGGCCGTCGATGGGAAGCTGATCCATCTCGCCGTCTTCGCGATGAGACCCGAGACCCCAAGCTGCGGTGTCGGCTTTGAAGGGATGGCGAGCATTCGCTCACGGCGTGGTTCATTTCGAGGACAGTGAGGGGCGACCTGCGTGCTACCATCGACGTTGTCAGCCGAAAGTCAATTGGAGCCCCGGATGATTGTGATCACCGTCAACCAGCAAGGATCGGATCCCGTCACCCATCGCTTCGATATCGATCGCATCCGCATCGGTCGCGAGGCGGACAACGATCTCGTGCTGGATTCCGACAGCTGCTCCCGCTATCACGCGGAGATCCTCTTCGGCCGCGGCCTGTACAAGATCGTCGACCTCAACAGCACCAACGGGATCCTGGTCGATGCCCAGAGGGTGCGGGAGCACATGATCACCAGCGGCGACGAGATCGAGCTTGGCGAGTACACCCTGAGCCTTTCGATCCCGAAGATCGAGACGCCCAAGACCACCTTGATGCCGACGATGGACGCGGCACCGGAACCGGCCGTGGCGCCTGAAACGGCCGCTGCCCCCAACGTGCTCTATGTCAACCGCCTGATCGGGAAAGGTGGCGAAAGGACGCTCAAGATCGCTGAGGGCGTCGAGTACGTCATCGGGAGGTCGCCCAGCGCGGACATGGTCGTGGACGACGCCGAGTGCTCGGGCAAACACGCCTCGGTCTTCCTTCGCGGCGACCGCTGCACCATTCGAGACCTCGACAGCGCCAACGGCACCTTCGTCAATGACGAGCAGGTGCAGCAGGCGGAGATCCGGCCTGGCGATCGCCTGGTGTTGGGCCGCACACAGTTTTCAGTCAGCGAGGAGCCTCCGCAGACCGACGAAGACGATATCTTGCTGGCCCGCACCAAGCAGGGATTCACCATTCCCGCGCACGAGAAGGCGGCCGCGCCGGCGACCACACCCGGCCCCTCCAGCGGCTTGAAGTGGGGCTTGGCCGTGGTCGCAGTCGTCGCCCTGCTGGTGATTGCGGCGGCGGTCACGTGGAGGTTGGCCACGTTGAAGCCCGATGCCGCGCTCTCCGAGTCGGCAGCGGCCGGTGGGCCGGGCGAGG
>JBFFBV010000083.1:0-20593 GCA_041560205.1 Candidatus Sulfomarinibacter sp. | reverse complement strand
TGGCACCCATGAACGTGGCACCCATTTGAATCAACAATGAGTCAATGCGAAGTGTGGCACCCATGGTGGAAGTCCTCATTTTATTTTGAAACTCAGACGTAGACGCAGTTTCAATTTGTGTTAATATTTCTTCATGTTCGATCCCCCGAAAAGAAATCGGTGGTCACATCGACACCGGAAAACCGGCGGCGCGCCACGTTGCGCCAATGATCAACTGATGCGGTCAACCGCGACGAAACATCCGGGGTGTGATGAAGAAGATCAAATGGGTGCCAGGCTTCAGAAACTTAGAACGTTGAACGACCAACGGGCGCGACGTGAACTTTCCAAGATTCTAAAGCCTGGCACCCATTCATTTAAAGGCTGGTACCTATTGTTGTTCCAGAAACCCGCACCAAACTGGCCCGAACGCAGCACGACCGGTGCCGCTCCTGGCACCTCATGCAGAGTGGGCCGCAACATTCAAAGGAGAGAGTGAAATGTCCAAGTCCCTGAAATCGATCGTTTCTGGCGCGGCTCCCGGTGAAGAGAAGAGGCGTGTATTGAAGAAGGCCATGACCGCCCTGCTGGTCGTGGTTCCCGCGCTCGTCTCGGCGCAGGACTACGTCATGTACGAGACGATGTACCTGAAGCCGGACGCCGCGAAGTGGGAGGTTCTCAAGGAAAAGCTCGCCGCCCACAACCAGAAGTTTCACGCCGAGGGCCCCTATGAGGCCTATGTCCAATGGGTGGTCAACGGTCCCAACACCGGCCAGCTCGTGTGGGTCATGGGCCCGTGCACCTTCACCCACCTCGACAGCCGACCCTCGGGCGACCCTCACGACTCCGACTGGATGACGAACGTCGTCGCCAACCTCGCGGGTGTGGGTGAGAACGAGTACTGGAGGCTGGATCAGGAGCGCTCCTACCAGCCAAACACGGAGAGCCACCCGAAGCTCCGCGTGCGCTTTTACGACATCGAGCGGGGCGAGATGTACCGCTTCAATGAGCTGCTGAAGAAGATGAAGACGGTGATGGAGACGAAGGAGTATCCGGACCGAATGAACGTCTACCGACCCCGGTTCTGGAACGGCGCGGGTCGGGATTTGGCCACGGTCTGGTCCTTCGACACGTGGGCCGACCTCGATCGCGACATGGATTTCGGAGACGACTACGAGGAGGTCCACGGGGACGGCAGCTGGCGGCTCTTCATCGAGGAGTGGCGCGAGGTCGTGAAGGACGCCTACGACGAGTACCGCGAGGTCATGCCCGAGCTGGGCGGGGCGTCCTCGGAGGACTAGACCGAGGGAGCCTTCGGAACCGCCCGGGCCACGGGCTGTCCGTGGTCCGGGTGGTCCTGGGTCCTTCGACTCGATCCTCATCGGCGGCGAGGAGTGCACCAAGGCCGAGATCATCGCCCTGCTGGACGAGAACACAAGCAGGGATGTCACTTAGATTCTCTTCCGGGCCCTGGTTGCTGCGAAGCTGAACGCGCCGGTTGGGATGGACCCCAGCTGCGTGGCCGTGGGCCTTGTCGCGGCAGACCAGTGGCTGGGTGAGTACCGGTGGGCAGCGGGGTGCGAGGCGGCCGCGGAACACAAGCCCGATCTGATCGTCACCGACGTCTCGATGTCGCTCCTCAACGGGGTCGAGGCGACCCGCCAGATCACCGCAGACCACATCGTAGCGATCAGCAAGGGGGGCTCGAACACTATCGAAAATATCCAGCCCCTCCGCTATTCGTGCACCTCTGAGAAGGGCGATGAACTCGTCTCGCCTGAACCTCTGCCCGTTCGGGGATGTCTCGGCATTGAGGGTCTCCGTTGCGTGGACGAGACAACGCGGTTCTGCTCAGCCCCCCTCACAATGCAGCAATGCGGAACGTGGCACCTATGACAATGAGAATGCAGTACAATCTCACGACTTGATCGACACGACCCTTTCTCACTTCCGGATCACCGCCAAGCTGGGCGAAGGTGGTATGGGTGAGGTTTATCTGGCCGAAGACACCACCCTTGGCCGCCAGGTGGCGATCAAGGTCCTGCCCAAGTCCTTCACCGCCGACAGCGAGCGCCTCGCTCGCTTCAAACGCGAGGCGCGCGTGCTCGCCGCACTCGAGCACCCCAACATCGCGACCCTCTACGAGGTCGGCGAGGCCGATGGCGTCCACTTTCTGGTCATGCAGCTCGCGGACGGTGAGGATCTCGCCACGCACCTCCAGCTCGGTCCCATTCCGGTTCACGAGACCCTCGAGATTGCACTCCAGATTGCACAGGCCCTCGAAGCGGCGCACGACAGCGGCATCGTCCACCGGGATCTCAAACCGGCAAACGTCACTCTCGCACCTGACGGGCAAGTCAAGGTGCTGGACTTCGGGCTGGCCAAGGCGATGGAGAACGGGTCCGGCAGCGACCAGGATTCCAGCCAGACACCGCCCGGACTGTCCCTGTCGCCGACGCTGACCGCGCAGATGACCCAGGACGGGGTCCTCCTCGGGACCGCCGCCTACATGAGCCCCGAGCAGGCGCGCGGCAAGCCGGTCGACCGGCGGACAGACAACTGGGCCTTCGGTGCGCTGCTCTGGGAGATGCTGACAGGGGAGCGGTGCTTTTCGGGCGAGACCGTCACCGATCTCTTGAGCTCGATCACCCGCGACGAACCCGATCTCGACAGGCTGCCCGCCGATACACCACCGCGGATCAGGGAGTTGATCTCCCGCTGCACCCGAAAAGAGATCTCGCAACGGCTGCAACATATCGGCGACGGTCGGGTGCTCCTCGAGGAGGTACTGGCGGGAAAAGCGAGTGCAGGTTTTCAGGTGCCAGGCGACATCGCGTTTGCCGCAGCCTCCGCCTCGAAAAGTGGGCGCCTCGGCTGGTTGATTGCGGCCGGCCTCGCGGTGCTGGCCGGCGTTCTCGGCATTGCGCAGCTGCCGATCGGCGGTCCCGAGGTCCCGACAGTCCAAAGCCTCACCGTATCCATCAATCCGCCCGAGGGAGTGAGGCTGGTGCCGGGCGGCGGACTCGCCGGACCCCCGGTGCT
The DNA here is from genome assembly GCA_041560205.1 of Candidatus Sulfomarinibacter sp. Classification (GTDB taxonomy): domain Bacteria; phylum Acidobacteriota; class Thermoanaerobaculia; order Thermoanaerobaculales; family Sulfomarinibacteraceae; genus Sulfomarinibacter. The sequence goes on along the minus strand of JBFFBV010000083.1, from coordinate 17,572 downwards.
TTCACCCGACGGTCAGCAGATCGCATACGTCGGCCGCGATGGTGCGAGCAAGCAGTCGATCTTCGTGCGCCCGCTCGATGAACCCGAGGCGCGGAAGCTCGAAGGCACCGAAGGCGCCCATCGCCTCTTCTGGTCGCCTGACAGCCAGTCGATCGGTTTCTTCACCGTAGGCGCCATGCATCGGGTGCCGGCCGTGGGCGGCCCGGTCGTCCATTTGGCGGACGCTCCCGACGGTCGCGGCGGCTCCTGGGGAGCAGACGGCACGATTCTTTTTGCTCCGAATTACACCGGCGGCCTTTTTCGGGTCTCCGAGGACGGCGGAGCGGCGACGCCAATGACCGAACCTGGCGGGTCGGACGCCCCGAGCACCCATCGTTACCCGTTGCTGCTGCCCGACGGCAAGCACTTCCTGTTCCTTGTCCGCGGCCGTACGGTGAGCGGTGCCGACACCGAAGTCTCCGGGACCTATCTCGGCTCGATCGAGAAGGGCGAAATGCGAAAGGTCTTGGATGCCGTGTCGAATGTGCTCTACGCTCACGAACATCTCCTGTTTGTGCGCGACGGCATCCTGATGGCCCAGCCGTTCGACCCCGAGCAACTTGAAGTCGAGGGGGAGGCCAAGATCCTGGCGCACAACGTCCGCTTCGACCTGCGCTTCAGCCGCGGGGTCTTTTCCGCCGTCGACAACGGGCCGCTGATCTATCAGCAGGGCGAGGGTCTGAGCCGTTCCGAGCTGCGTTGGCATGATCAGGAAGGCAAGGTGCTCGGCACCGTCGGCGAACCCGATTATTACGTCGATCCTCGCATCGCTCCCGACAATCGCCGCATCGTGTTCCGCACCGCCAATCCCGCGGCGGGCGGTACCCTCTGGACCCAAAACCTCGAGACCGGCTTTCGCACCCGCTTCACCTTTCCGCCGGCCGATGCCTACGGCCCGGTCTGGTCGCCAGACGGTCGGCACATCGCATTCGGCATGGTCGACGACGGCGAACGAGGGGTGTACGTCAAGGCGACCGTCGGCGGAACCCCCGAAGAGCTCCTTCTGGAAGGGTACTTCACGCCGCAAGGCTGGAGCCCCGACGGCAAGGTGCTGATCGCCAGATCCGCCAGTGAGACTGGAGTGGGCGGCGACCTCTGGGCCGTACCCTTGGACAAGGGCGCCGAGCCCACAAAGATCGCGCACAACCTCGAGCAGTTGCGCTACGCGCGCATGTCTCCCGACGGTCGCTGGATCCTCCATTGCTCCGCCGAGGCCTCGACCGGTCTTTATGTCCGCGTCGAACCGTTTCCGCCCACCGGCAGCAAGTGGCAGGTTTCGACGGGCCAGGCGATGGAGGCCGTCTGGACACCGGAAGGCGATGGGATCATCTTTGCCAGCATCGACGGCGACGTCAAGAGGGCCGACATACGCACCTCAGAAGGCAGCTTCGAGGTGGTCGGCATCCGGGATCTCTTCTCCACCGATCTTGCGCAGCTCGAGGGTGAGCGCCTCGATATCGCACCCGACGGCCGCCTCCTCATCAGCGTGCCTCTCGATCACGACATCGACCACTCCATTACGCTTGAAACCGGCTGGACTTCACGCCTGAGTCAGTAGCGGAGGTGTGCCACGTTCACATTTACAGAGTTGTTCGCGGCCACCCTCGGAAAAAACAAGAAATGTGAACGTTGCACCCATCGCACTGTGGGCACCCATGATGCTTCGAATGAAAGGCCTTGGAATGGTGAGCGGTTTTGCCTACATGTGGGAGTTCGACGTCAAGCCGGGATCGGTCGATGAGTTCAGGAAGTTGTATGGTCCGGACGGCGAGTGGGTGCAGCTCTTTTCGAACGCGGAGGGCTACCTGAGGACGGAGTTGCATCGTGATATTCGCACACCGTTGAGGTTTGTCACTGTCGATTACTGGAAGTCGGAGACTCACCTCGAGAGATTTCGCCGTCATCGTGCTGCAGAGTTCGAAGAGATCGACAGCAGGGGTGAAGCTCTGACCGAGTCCGAGAATATGATCGGTGAGTTCAGGTTCGCATCGTGATGAGGTTCGTACATAAGGGTGCTGGGGACGAAGGGTGGTCCTCAACATCAAAATCCCCGTACCGGGCACCTTTAAGGGCACCTTGAACCTTTAGTGGCACTCGTGTGGCAAGCGCGCTCAGCCGTCCGTACGTGGCATCCATAAGAGGACGAAGCTATCGTTCGCCCCACCGTTGAAGGAGTCGTCGAACGACCTCGAAGTCATCGGGAATCCCTCCGAGCTCGTGCTGCCGACAACGATGACTCGCCCCAGAGCGTCCACCTCGATGCCGAACCCGGTGTCCTCCGAGGTGCCGCCGATCAATGTGGAGTATTTGACCCGGCGAAGGCGGTTGTCGAAAACCAATACGAAGACATCGCCGCGGGACGAACCCCCCCGGTACCCGGGGAAGGAGGATCTGTCGGTCACGGGAAAATCGGGCGAGGTCGTATTGCCGGTGAGGTAGACGTTGCCCTCGGTATCGAGGGCGAGGCCTCGCGGGAAATCCACCGCCGAACCCCCGAATAGCGTCGAGCTGACCAGGGTGCTGAGGTCGGCATCGAAGATCGCGGCATAGCCATCGCGCTTGCCGCCACTCCAGGTCGTGCGATAGGACCCGGCGGTGACGGGTAGGTCACTGGATTCAGTGTACCCGGTGAGCACCACGTTCCCAGATGCTGCGACTCCGATGTCGAGAGCTTCGTCCAACTTCGACCCGCCAAATAAGGTCGACGCCTCGAGGTTCGAGAGCCGGGCATCAAAGCGCGCTACAAATACATCCTTGAGGACGTTCAACGAGCGGTCGTACGCAGCGACGGTGGTCGGGAAGTCGCTCGATTCGGTCTCGCCGCACACGAGGACGCTGCCGCCGTCGGAGTGAACTGAGACTCGCCATTCATTGTTCGATCCACCCAGGTAAGTTGAGGCCTTCATCGTCGACAGGCCGTTGTCGAAGACGGCCACAAAGGCGTCCCCGGACTCCGACCCGCCACTGAACTCCCGATCAAATGCATCTTCGGTGACCGGGAAATCCACTGAATGTGTGATCCCAGTGACGATCACATCGCCTTCGGCGGTGAGGGCCAGGTCGATTCTCGGCCACCTGTACCCCTCGTCGCCGGACCCACCAACCAACGTGGAGGCGAGGAGTGTGGTCAGTTCGCTGTCGAACTTGGATATGAATACGTCACGGCCGCCGTTGTACTCGGTGTCATATCCATCTTGGGTCACTGGAAAGTCCGCCGATTCGGTGTAGCCGGCGATGAAGACATTCCCATCGCCGTCGACCCCGATGGCGTGTCCAAGGTCGTCGCCATTGCCCCCGATGAAACCGAACGAAGCGCCCGCGCTGCCGACGTAGGTCGATGCCAGCATCTCGGAAATGTCATTGGTGAACCGAGACACGAACCTGTCGGTCACGCCACCGTTGAAATCAGTGTCGTACGCACTCGGCGTGACGGGGAAGTCGGATGAAGAGGTGAAGCCTGTAACGTAGATGGAGGAATCATCTGCAACTGCGACGGACAGTTCGTATGCGTCATCGGTTTCGGCGCCGCCGAGGAAGGTCGCTCCAACCGGACCGATCGAGCCTGCCTGCGCTCCGGCGGATTGATCATCTGGTTGGCGCCCGCCGAAACCCGCGAACATCACGATCAATGCGCCAAGAAGAATTGGTGATTGCAGTGTCTTCGTCATGCTCCACCCCCCTTGGGTGGATTAGACGAGGGAATCTCGTATCAGGTTTCAGAGGAATTTCGCGGGAGTGGCACCCATGGACAGATTGGATTTTCCGGCGGAGTGACGACAGGGCGAGGGCTACCCGCGGATATTTGCCAAAGCTTCGCGGCAGGCGGTCTGGATTTCCAGGTTGGACCACTGGTCGTCGAGCAGTCTCTGCAGCATGTCTTCGAACTCGTAGCCGCCCGAGCGTTCCTGGCCCATCGCCTTGATGGCCGCGATGTCGATCCAGGTGGCGAGGAAGGGGTAGACCCGGTCCTCGGTCGCCTTGAACGCGATCTCCTGGATCTCGTCCCGGCTCGCGTTCTTGTCGAAGAAGCCGACCATGAAGGCGTCGAGGTCGACTTCCTCGTCGCGGTCGTAGAGGTGTTGTTTCTTCGTCAGATTCTCCGCCCTGAAGACGATCGTGATCTTGCCGGGGTCGTAATCGCCGCCTCTGGTGTTGTGGCGATCGCGGTCGACCTTGAACGTGAACTCCACCAGTTTCCTGGAGGCATCGGGGTCGATGGTCTTGAAGTACGACTGCCACAGCCGGGATGCGTTGATGGTCTGGGCCAGCTTTTTGTGGTGGCGGCCGTCCGCGTCGATCACGCACCGCGGATCGGGTTCGGAGCTCGTGAAGCAACCCACTGTCAACACGAAAACAGCCAAAATTAATCGTGACGCAGATGTCACGAAACGCGAGGGGGGCACGGCGTTTCTAACCATGGTTTCAAACCTCCCCGTTGATTGATTTGCAGAAGACCCTATTTCAATTGTAAAGGTGGCACCGATGGGGGCTTGTTTTTGATGATCCGGGGGACGCCCTTTCGAAACTCCAGGACCGCCGGGCTGCCGCCGTAGTGTCGGGCCATTCCGACGTCGATTCGCCACACCTTTTCGTCGCAGGCCGAGGAGATTCCGTCCTTGCTCACGGTGTGACCGACTACCATCCGCCGGGCACCGAGACTGTTGAGGGTTTCCTCGAGGATTTGGCAATCCTCGGCATCCGGTTCGTCGGAGTAATGCCGGCTCCACACGGGCCCGTCTGTCGCGAGCAGGATGTCCGGTGGGTATTGCCGGTCGCGCCTGATCCAGGCCCGGGTCTCCTGGTTGAGCCGCTCGATGCCGTATTCGACGACACGGGGCACCACACCGCCGTGGACGAAGACGGTGTCACCGACGAGGATGATGACGTTGCGATTCACCAGCCGCATTGCGAACGGACGCCCGGGGCGCACTGCCTTCAGACGCTCGTGGACCGCGTCCACAACAACCTGGGGGGCCGCTGTTTCGGGGTTGGCGACGGGCGTCGGGAGAAAGTCGAGGAACCCGCCGAGGGTCACATAGCGAAGGTCCTGTTTGACGTTCATGAGCTCGTGGTTGCCGTTCAGCACGTGGACTGCACCGCCTGCTGCCCGGGCCTGCGTGGTGAGAGCATCCAGAAGATCGAGGATCTCGAACTCATCGTCACCTCGGTCGAGCTGGTCCCCGGTCTGGACAAGCACCGTTGTGCCTCCGGCCCAGCGATCGCCCTCGTCTATGGCTCCTGCCAGGCGCAGCGCAGCTCGTGTAGCCGCCAGGTCGCCGTGCAGATCGCCGATCGCTACGATGCGCTGAGCCGCCGGATACCGGGTTGGAAGATCGAGCTCTTCGGCCGAGGGCTCGACAACCGGCTCACGTCGACCACAGGAGACCAGAAAGCACGACACTACGATTGGCAGAAGAGTGGCGGATACTTGGAATAGTCGTTTTGTCTTCATCGTCTGCGATGATACGGCCGACCGGTGGCTTGCTCTTCAGCGAGGAAAGCATTCATGCGAAACGTGGCACCGTTGGAACACAACAATGAGCGATTGCGAAGAGTGACACCCATTCGACACTCGAGAAAAACGGGGCCGTGTGAAATGTGCGAGTCTGCGCGTTGGTTGCTTAAAGGTCCCCGAACATTGTGTGGACTCGATGTCGAATGAAAGGGAGCGCCTGTCCCGGAAATGAAAGTGTCCCCCTCCGCCCGGCCATTTCCTCCCTGCGAGGCGTCGCCTTGATTGGAAAGTCCCTCGGACCATACGAGATCATCGGGCAGCTCGGTAAGGGCGGCATGGGTGAAGTCTGGTTGGCCGAGGACACGCGGCTTGATCGAAGGGTCGCCATCAAGGTTCTCCCGGCCGAGCTCGCCGGGGATGTGGACCGGTGCATCCGCTTCGAGCAGGAGGCCAAGTCAGCCGCTGCGCTGAATCATCCGAACATCGCAGCCATTCACGACGTGGGGGAGGCGGCCGACGAGGATCCTCCGACGCGTTACATGGTTCAGGAGTACTTGGAAGGGGAGACTCTTCGCGAGCTCCTGGAGCGTGGCCCGCTGCCGCTCGACAAGGCAATCAGGCTGGCGATAGAAATCGGCGAAGGGCTCAAGGCCGCCCACCGAGCTCAGATCGTTCACCGCGACTTGAAGCCGGACAACATCTTCGTGACGCCGGATGGGCACGCCAAGATCCTCGACTTCGGTCTGGCCAAACTCGTCGAGGGTGGGATGTTTCAGAACACCGAGTTGTCCATGTCGCCCACCGTGACTGTCGCCGGTCAGATTCTCGGCACCGCGGGCTACATGGCGCCCGAACAGGTCCGCGGGGAGGCGGTGGACGAACGGGCTGATCTCTTCGCGCTGGGCTGTGTTCTCTACGAGATGATCTCAGGCAAGCGGGCCTTTGGCGGGGAGAACGTCCACGAAACCCTCTCTCGCATCCTGAGCCGCGAGCCGGACCGAATCGACGAAAAAGGATCGGGCGTCCACCTGGGATGGGCCCTCGACAAGCTCCTGGCCAAGGATCCCGACGAGCGCTACCAAAGCGCCGCGGATGTGGTGGTGGACCTGCGCCGCACTCTGGCCTCGGATCCGCAGGCTGCCAACCCGAAGCCGCGCGAAGCACGCGCGACACCAGGCCGGAGTCCGTTCGCTTTGATCATCGTGGCCGCGCTCGCCCTGGTCCTCGGCGCCGTCGCGGCGTGGACCCTGAAACGCACGCCTGCCGCTCCCAAGCCGCTTGACGCGCGTTTCGAGGTCTTGCTTCCCAAAGGCTTCAACTTCTCCTCCAGCTACAATCGAATCGTTACGATTTCCCCTGACTCGCGTTTCATCGCCTACACATCTGTCGGCTCACCGGGGGGCCTGACAATTCGCCCCCTGGACGACACCCGCCTCAGGTTTGTCCCCGACTCGATGCGGGCCCGATCTCCCGCCTTCTCCGCTGATAGCCGGCAGATCGCGTACTGGGAAGGTGGCGTCATCAAGCGTGCCTCCATCGACGGGGGAACCCCTATCGTCGTGTCCCAACTCGGCGAGAGGCCCATGGGCATGCAATGGGCGGAAGACGGTTATATATACGTCGGCCGAGCCGACGAGGGAATCTGGAGGGCCCCCGGCTCCGGTGGGGAGTTGGAACCCATTCTCTCCATGGACGCTGGCGAGTACGCCCACGGCCCGGAGCTGCTTCCGGGTGGAGAGTGGATTCTCTTCACGCTGTGCCGCAGCGTCCGGGGCTGGTCCAACGCGTCCATCGTTGCCCAGTCGCTCGCCGGGAACGAGCGGCGAGTGCTCGTCGAGCGCGGGCGCGACGCCCGCTATCTGAAAAGCGGGCACCTCGCATATGTAGATGACGGGACCCTGTTCGCGGTCGCCTTCGACATCAATTCGATGCAAGTCGTCGGGAGCGCCGTGGCCATGGACTCCGACGTGCACATGTCGGCCGAAGACGAGACCGGAGCCGCCGGCTACGACGTGTCCGACGACGGCATTCTCGCTTTCGCCCCGCCGGCCGGATACGGTGCAGCAGGCCCGACGCGGTTGCTCTTGCGGGACCCTGACGGCAACGAGAGGCCTCTTCCGATCGACGTCCGGCCTTTCGGGTACGCTTCGCTCTCACCAGACGATCGACGGGTTGCTGCGCACATCAACGACGACGATGGGACCCACATCTGGGCGCTCGACGTCGACCGCCGCTCGGTGCAACGCCTGACCTCCACCGGCCGCAACACCTATCCCATCTGGTCGCACGACGGCAAGACCATTTATTTCGCCTCGGACCGCGACGGCGATACCGACCTCTGGCGCCGACCCGCTGATCTCAGCGGTCCGCCCGAAAAGGTCCTGGCCGCCGAAGGCGCCCAGTTGCCGACCGCCGTATCTCAGGATGGACAGTGGCTCTTCTGCTCGTGGATGACCCCGGGGAACTCCGATATCGCGCGCGTGTCGTTGATCGGGGAGCCCAGGGCCGAGATCTTGGTCGAGGGTCCGGCTGATGAGCTGAATGCCCGACCTTCGGCCGACGGCCGGTTCATCTGCTATCAATCCGACGAGACCGGACGTTGGGACATTCACGTGTCGGAGATCTCCACCGGCCGCCGATGGATCGTTTCTCCGGTGGAGGGCTACTTCCCCTTCTGGACGCGCGACGGCAAATACATCATGTACAGGATTGCATCCGAGGAATCTCTCGGTCTCGAGGTCACGACCGCGCCGGAGTTCTCGACGGGCACCCCCGTTCCACTCTTCGAATTCGATTCCGCACGTCAGGTGCAGATGTTCGACGTCACCCGCGACGGCCGATGGGCTTTGATCGGGGCGCGAGAGCATCCCGACTCCTCCGCCGAAACGCGGCCCCATGTCGTGGTCGTTCTGAACTGGTTCGAGAAGCTGGCGGAACGCGTGGGCCGCGATGGAGGAACTCGGTCGTCATAGAGGGGGCAGAAAGCAACAATGCGTGAATGCGAAGTGTGGCACCCATGACAATGCAACAATGCGGAACGTGGCACCCATGATGTGGACGTCGGTCGAGGTTGTACGGGACGATGACGGCGAGTGCCAGCTCGTTGGCCTGGTCGATTATCGGAACCGTGCCACGTATCACATTGTCTCATTAGGGGTCGCAAAGTCATAAAGTGATACGTGGCACCCATGCATGCATGGAACCTACCATCCGGACGAGCCTGGACTGCCCTTGAAGGGACCTTCGAGGTCAGATGTGATCCAGCCGCCGTAAAACCCTCCCGGCTGGGCTATCGCCCGCTCGTCGTCGACCCGACACTCGTCAAACCGATCGGCATAGAAAGCGAGGTGTTCTCGAATCTTGCCGTAGGGCGGTCTCGGTTCGGGGTACGCCCACCCGCAATCAGGAGTCACCCGCCCGGAGACACGCAGGTTGAAGTAACGTGCCAGACCCTTGAACTCGCAGTAACTGCTGCGATCTGAGACCTCGAGCAGATCCATCCTGACGTCTTCAGGCGGGATGTAATAGGTCGGGGGATGGGACGTCTCGAGGATTCTAAGGGCTCGCGTGGAGTCGGCAACCGTGACACCGGCCGCGACAACGAGAATCCGGCGCGGCGTCGGTTCGAGTCGCGGCGGACGCGGGTAATCCCATACAGACTCTTTTTCAGGCTTCGCTCGGTTCACGCGGTGCGTCCTCTCCCTGATCCGATTGATCCCTTCCGGAGGTTGCCACGCATGGACGCGGCACCAATGTGGTACCCCTGATGCGGCACGAAGAATGGCACCCACCCAGCCGGCAGGAAGGAGGGTTTCAGTCCACTTCGATGTCACCGAGGTTCATGATTTCCTCGGCGTCATTCTTGGTCAGATTGCCGGTGAGCTCCTCGAAGACCTTGCTCTTGGTGGTCTTGCCGGTGGCGGGGTTGGTGACCTTGACGAAGATGTCGGGCCGCGCCTCGAAGCCGGTGACTTGGCCCTGGAAGTCGTCCGAGCTGAAGGTGACGCTGAAATGTCCGTCCGCATCGGTGGTGGCCTCTCCGAGGAAGTCGTCCGAGACGAGGTCCTTGTCGTAGACCCGCACGGTTGCACCGGAAACTGGCTGGTGGTTCTGCCTCGAAACAACTCGCGCGGTCACGATCTCCTTGTACGGCATGGCAATCCTCCACAAACGTGCTGAACGGGGGAGCGAGGGTCGTCCTCACCCGGAGCCGGATTGTAGCATCGTCTAGGGTGCCACTCTTCGCATTGCCGCTATGTCGCCTTCGGGTGACTGCTAGCATGCAACAATGCGTGAATGCGAAGTGTGGCACCCAAGTGATAGTGAGCGTGGCGCCCATGAAGTGACGATGGTGCAATGGTGAATCTGGCACCCATGCAAGTGATGCAACTATGCGGAACGTGGCACCCATGCATGCATGTTGTGACGAGAATGAGGGCGTCATGAACGTGGCGCTTCGGGTTTTTGTGGCTCTCGCCGCCGGGCTCGTCGTGGGCGTCGTGGTGGCGATCCTCGATCGACCGGCCTTCTTCGCCGCAGTGACCGCCGTCGAGCCGATCGGAAAGCTGTGGGTCAATGGGATTCGCATGACGGTGATCCCTCTGGTCATCTCATTGCTGATCTCGGGCATCGGTTCGGGTACGCCGTCGCAGGTGGGAAGGGTGGGGGGGCGGGCTGCGATCTGGTTCGTTCTGCTCGTCGCCGGGAGCTCTCTTTTGGCTGCTTTGACCGCGCCGACGCTGCTCGCTTTGGCGCCGCTTGATCCGGAAGCATTCGCGTCGCTCCGCGAATCGACGCCGTCCACCGATATCGAGCTGCCGCCGTTTCGGGAGTGGATCGTCGGTCTGGTGCCGTCCAACCCCGTCGCGGCGGCAGCCGACGGCGCCATGTTGCCGCTCATCGTGTTTACGGTCGTCTTCGCTCTGGCCATCACCCGATTGGCAACGGGACATCGTTCCACCCTGGTCGGGTTCTTTGAAGCGGTTTCGAAGGCGATGCTGGTGATCGTGGAATGGTTGTTGTTGGCGGCCCCCGTGGGAGTGTTCTTTCTGGTTCTGCCGCTCGCCGCGCGCGCCGGCGTCAATCTGGTCGGCGCCATGGGCTCCTTCGTATTGGTAGCCTGCGGGCTGATCACGATCTCGCTGGTCGCCCTCTATCCGGTGGCAGGCTGGTTCGGCGGAGTGTCGATTCGTCAATTCGCGAGAGCCTGCATCAAGCCCCAGGCGGTCGGTTTCAGCACCCGGTCGTCGTTGGCGTCGTTGCCGGCCATGCTCGAGGCCAGCGACAAAGAGCTCGGGCTCGATTCTCGGGTCAGCGGCATTGTTCTTCCGGTGGCCACGGCGGTTTTCAAATACGCATCGCCGATCGCGCGCATCACCGGCACGATCTTTGTCGCGCGCCTGTTCGGCGTCGACCTGGGTGTGGTGGGGATCGCCGTGATCGCCGTCGCAATTGCGGCATTGAGTTTCTACTCGCCGGGTGTGCCGAGCGGCGGACTGTTCGTCATGACTCCAGTCTATTTGGCGCTGCAGCTGCCGGTGGAGGGCATCGGGCTGCTCATCGCACTCGATCTGATCCCGGACATGTTCATCACCACGGCCAACGTTACTGCGGACATGACGGTCGCGGTCGTGCTGGGGAATGATCGACGTGGTGAGTCAGACAGTTCGTAATCGCTAGGGTGCCACACTTTGCATTGCCTCGTTGCTGCTAATGGATAACCGTCAAAAAGCAACAATGCGTTCATTCGAAGTGTGGCACACATGCTAATCTACCGGCAGCCAACAGGGGTTTGCACAACCCGGCACGCGAATCGATGAATACCAATGTCGCAATGCCCGTAAGGGTGGCGATTATTGGCGCCAGCGGTACCTATGGCGCGGGGATCCTCGCCCGAGCCGAGGAGATCGGCGTCGAGGCGGTGGTGGTCACGCGGTCGCCACACAAGTTCCCCGAGGTGAAGCCGACCACCACCGTGGTCGAGACACAGCTGGACGAAGAGAAGAAGTTGGCAGAGGCGTTCGCGGGCTGCGATGGCGTCATCTCGGCGCTCGGCGACGATCGGAAGGAGCGTCCGAAAACGCGCTGCCTGCCGCACGTCTGGAGCGCCATGAAGGCTGCCGGGGTCACGAAGTACATCGGAATGGCCTCCGGCGCGATGATGATGCCGGACGAGAAACCCGGCTGGTTCCAGCGCACCGTGCACCCGCTCCTCAACCTGCTGAAGCTCGTTGGCGTCGACTTCCTCGAGCAGAACGAGTGGGAGCGCGACAGCCTGCTCTCGGGCACGAACGGCGCGGGCGGCATCACGTGGGTGATCAGCAGGGTGGTGAGGCCGACCACGACACCCTTCGTCGGAGCCTACGTGCACAAGGACCGGCGCGGCCCGTTGAACTGTTCGATATTTGACAACGGTGATTTCTGTCTCAACTGCGTGGCATCGAACGAGTGGGACCGGCTGGCGCCGCATGTCAGCTCCGGGCCGCAGCCCAAGAGGGCGTAGGAGCGCCCTGGTCGCGCCGACGTGACGGCTGGATCTGGCTTGGTCAGGGATCGCGAGATCCATCGCCCGCCGAGGGAAGAGGGAGGCAGACCATGTGGACACAACGTGACATCCTGCGCACCGCCGCTGCGATTATCGTGACAATGACCGGCTGGGGTGTGATTCGGCTTCTCTTCCCCAGCCTCGACTACTTTCCACCACAGAACCTCGTCCACGATCTCGAACGCAGCTGGGTCGCTACCGCCGGGGCCCGCAAGCTCGTGATGGCGCTCTACGGTACGGTGGCTGTCATCCTGATCGCAGTGTTCTTCAACGCTGTGCAGCCACGCTGGCCAGGACGCGGCGCCGCCAAGGGACTGGTGTTCGGAGCGTCAATCGGAGGCGTATGGGCACTCGGATTTCTCAGCGGTTGGATCTTTCTGGGGACGACGCTTCGCGAAGAGCTCAAGAACATCGCTGTGGACTCCATTCCGCTGACGATCGCCGGATTGCTGATCGGCCTGGCGGTGGGGCGGGATGTCCCTGTTTCGGGGCATCGGATAGCGAAACCCTGGCTGGCCGTTCTCCTGGTGACTCTTGGATTCGTGCTGATTCACGCCCTGGGAACCACGCTGCTCGCCGGTCTCGTCGGCCCGGCGTGGAGCCTCCTTCTCGTACCGACGAACACGCTGCAGTTCGCGCTCCTCGCCGCGGTCGGGCTCTGGGCCGGAGGGATGTATGTGATCCTCCGTGATTGGCTGCCCTTCGAAAAAACGTGGGCGCGGGTCGCCTTCCTCGCCTTCGGTATCTTCGGTCACTGCTGGACACAGTTTCACCTGTTTATTCCGATCATCGAGTTCGCCGGCATCCTGCACGTGGGTCTGCTTGTCGGCCTCGTGGGTGCCGTCGGCGTTTTCGTGGGTGCGCTCTCCTACGAGCTGTTCGTGCGCTAACGCGAGGGTGCCACGTATCACATTGTGACTTTGGAAGTGGTCGGCTAACTCAGGTGGTCCCGTCTACGCATGGGATGCCTCCCATGTGTAGACGGCACGCCAAGATTCTACCCAACCCACCCGTTCCCAACAATGAGTTCATGCGAAGGGTGGCACCCATGCACCCATGATGGTGATCAACGGCACCAATGCTATATCCGCGAGTCCTTATCGGCCGAAGGATTCAGTACAAAGGCGTTTTTGGCGGTCTCGTGATACGTCGCCCCAAAACCAGCGAGGATCTCTTTGGACGCGGCGTTCGGGTTCCCCCAACACTGACAGGTAATGTTGTCGCACGCCTCGATGATTGTGCCCAGGGGGCCCTTGCCCTTTTCGTTGGCGAGGTGCGCTGTGAACACCTCATCGTTCGCATATATCTCAACCCATTGGCTAACGCGCTCCGAGGGGTAATCAACGTGGTAGCAGATCACCCCTGGATGTTCGAGCATGACCTCGCACAGCGCCTCTTGATTGGCCCTGAAGTCGGCCTCGCTGCCGGCTTTGATATCCCACTGAATCTTGAGCATGAATGGCATGGGTGTCTCCTTTTGAGATGTCTTTCGGACGATTACTGCCACTCATAACTCCGCCAAATCAATTTATGTTCCGCTACGGTGCCACCCATGCCAGCACTACGTGGCACCCATGCGGCACCCATGCATGCCAACAATGAGTCAATGCGAAGGGTGGCACCCATGATGCGCTGCTGTTTCGTGACCTGGCAGGTGGACCCGGGGGTGTGGGAAGGGGCGTCTTACCGATCCGCCTTTCGGTCGATGCGGTCGGTGACGTCGCGAAAGATGAGCAGCGCTGCGGGACGGGTGCCACGTATCACATTTTCACATCAGGGGTCGCAAGGTCATAAAGTGATACGTGGAACCATTGGCATTGATCCAGCACCCATGATGATGTGGCATCTAGCCGGCATCGAGCCGTAGTCGCATCAGCGGTCGATCGTGACGGCGACGAGCGACCTCGCGAAAACCGGCGCGGTGAAACATCGAGGCGACGCCGTGATAGATCGAGATCGGCTGGCGTTTTGTGTTCGCATCGACCGGGCATGCGTCCAGGACTCGGGCGCCACTCTCGCGCGCCCAGTCGATCGCGCCGTCGAGAAGTGCTGTCGCAATGCCTTGTCGGCGACGACCCGCGCGGACTGCAAAGCAAGATATGCCCCACACGCCGGGGTCGTCTACGGGCGCGTCCGGCGTCGGTGCCGTGAGCCGCCGGGGGCCGTTCCAGTTGGGAACGTCCGCCCGCGGGCCGACCTGGACCCAGCCAACCGGCTCGCCGTCCCGAGAGGCGATAAGTCCGGGTGGTGGGCCCTTTTTGACTCGATCTCGGAACAGCTTTCGATTTGTCTTACCCAGTGCTCGCTCGAACTCTTGACGCGGCAATCGCCAGTACATGCACCAGCATTGGCTGCAGACTCCACGCCCGCCGCCGAATACGATCACGACATCTTCCCAACGATCCGGCGTGAGCGGTTTGATTCGGATGGTACCTGTTATGCCCGACATCAAGGGTGTCACGTTCACCAATGCACCATTGGCATCACCACGAAAAACGTATCATATTGTGACTTTGAAAAGGCGCGACGTGTCACGTGGTCACATCAGGCGAACCAAGGTCCTCAAGTGATACGTGGCACCCATCGGTCATGAGACCCCTTCGATGTTGAAGACGACGCTGCTCACCGCGGTCACGATGATCGCCTTCGCCGCCAACTCGTTACTAGCGCGGATGGCGCTCGGCTCGGGCGTAGCCGATCCGGTGGGGTTTACTGCGGTCCGGCTGGTCTGCGGCGCGTTGACCTTGTGGGCGCTTGTGAACATCAACCGTCGAAAAGAGAAACCGAGCCGACCAGGCAGCTGGCGATCCGGCTGGTGGTTGTTCCTGTATGCGGCGGCGTTTTCATACGCGTATGTCAGCCTTTCGACGGGCACTGGCGCCCTCATCCTGTTCGCGGCGGTGCAGGCGACTATGATCGTCGGTGGTCTCCAGCTGGGCGAGCGGCCCCCGCCCATGCAATGGATCGGCCTCGCCACGGCGATGGGAGGACTGGTGCTGCTGGTCGCTCCGGGGCTGACCGCGCCCTCACCGATGGGGTCGGTCCTGATGGCGACAGCGGGCGTGGCGTGGGGGCTGTACTCCGTCCGCGGCAGCGGCTCATCCAATCCGGTGGCGGAGACCGCCGGCAACTTCATTCGATCGGTACCGTTCGCCGTGGCCCTGGCGATGCTCTCTCTGCCGACCGTCGCATTTTCGCTCTCAGGGCTACTGCTCGCCGCAGTATCGGGCTCGCTCACCTCAGGACTCGGCTACGTACTCTGGTACGCGGCCCTTCGCGGGCTGACCGTGATTCAGGCCTCCATCGTCCAGCTCTCGGTCCCCGTCATAGCCGCCTTTGGTGGGGTCATCGTGTTGTCGGAGGAAGTCACCGTTCGCCTGGTCGTCTCCGGGGTGCTGATCCTCGGTGGGGTGGCGGGTGCGATTGCCGCAGGACGAGCCCGAACCACAGCAACGCGACAATGAGTCGTTGCGAACGGTAGCGCCCATGATGCGCTGCTGTTTCGTGACCTGGCAGGTGGACGCGGGGGTGTGGGAAGGGGCGTCTTACCGATCCGCCTTTCGGTCGATGCGGTCGGTGACGTAGCGAAAGATGAGCAACGCGAGGAATGCCGCAACACCGATCATCGCGTAGACATACCAGATGTAGTGGGCGTGATCATAGGCATGCGCCGCAAGCTCGGGGGGCATCGCCGCGACGACCTCCGGGGCAGGGCACCAGATCTCGAGGAGATGTCCGCTGACGATGAAGGCGGCCAACCATGCGATGGCCACGTTGAGGAACTGATAGCCCATGTACAGCCCTTCCTCACCCTTCGGAGCTTGCTTCGAGGCAAACTCGTAGTAGCGCGGAGAGAGGAAGCACTCGGCAACTCCCTGGATGGAAATGCCGATGACCAGCATGATGACCACCGGGTGCAGGCTGAAGAAGAACAAGTTGACGCTGTCGCCGAGGATACCTGCGCTGATGAGGGTTGGCGTCAACGCCACCGACAGCGCAGAGAATGGAATGATCAGCAGAGCGATACCGATCGAGCTGACCGGACGGATCTTGCGAACCAGGTAGGTCACCGGGACGACGAATATCGCCACCGACAGGGGGTTGACGTTGGCCAGCCAGCCCGGCTTGGCGAAGTCGCTGACGATTCGCAGCAGGTACTTCGGCATGGTGGCATAGAGCTGACCCTGGATGAACCAGAAACCCGCCGTGATGAAGATCAAACACATGAATCGGGCGTTGGTGACCACTTTGCCCAGGCCGGCCACGATTTCCCTGAAGCTCTTGCCTTTCCCGGGTTCATGTTTGGTCCGATAGGCGATCAGGGTGATGATCAAGCCGACCAGGGCGGCCAGCGCCGCATAGTAGTTGACCTCGCGAAGCCCGGTGATGCCGGCAACATCGTCGCGAAACATGCTGCGCACAGGGTCGGCCAGCAGTTTGCCGATAAAGGCGCCGAAATTCACGATCAAGTAGTAGAGGGAAAATGCCCGCGCACGGTTGTGCTCGTCGGAGCATCGGGTGGTGGTGCCGGTGATGACCGGCTTGACCGTGGCCAGGCCGAGCATGATGAAAATCAAGGCGATGAATGTCACCGCTTTGACCGGAAAAGCTCCCAGCAAGAAATAGCCGATGGTCAGCAAGGTATAGGCCATCGCCAAAGCGAGGCGAAAGCCCCACTTGTCGGCCAGGGCCCCCATGAATGAGGGAATGAGCCAGCTGAAGAAGGCGAAGAACGCCGCGATGGTTCCAGCCTCGGAGTCATCGAAGCCAACCTCGCGAGTCAGGTACACGACGAGATAGATCAGACAGGCGTAGTAGGCCATCCGCTCGAAGAGCTCGGTGAAGTTGGCCGCCCAGAACTCCTTGGGGAATCGCCACGTGCTCGTGGCTTCAGCTGGCATCGCACACCTCTGTATCTCTGAAGTCACGCGATGCTACCACGGCCCTTCCTGGGGTCGGCTCAATCAGCGGTCGATGCGGCCGCACGCCCCTTCGGGGGTGCCGTTTCTCATTCTTCTTGGGAGACTACCTCTATGGCCCTAACATGAAAGGTGGATCAAACACCGGGGGCGGGTCACCGTGCTGTTTCGACGAACTCCTCCGCCTCGATTGGGTCGTCGAACACGAACTCGCCGCGGGCCACGCGGCAGTACACGTGATACGTCGCACCGGAAACGAAAAGGCGGGGGTGTCGCGGCATGGGATGCCTCCCATGCGTGGACGGGATTCCCAGATTCTACCTGGCCTACCCGTTCCCAACAATGAGTTAATGCGAAGGGTGGCACCCATGAAACGTGGCACCCATGACGCACTTGTGGATGGGCACCAATTACTGGGAATAATTTGATATCGAGACCCACTTGCATTATATTGAATTTCTATCGGAGGTGAAAATCATGCCGAAGTTTATTGATGTCCATCCAATGGAACCGTTTACGGCGGACGAGCTGAAAAAGCTGCAGGACGCGCCGCCGGACGAGTTTGGGGTCACGCACCACGACATCCTGTTCAGCGAGAAGGAAAACAAGATTTAT
>JBFFBV010000082.1:0-21113 GCA_041560205.1 Candidatus Sulfomarinibacter sp. | reverse complement strand
TCATCGCGATCAGTCGACTCAGAATCGATACCAACACTCAGGCATACCGGGACAGAAAGCTTGCGGAAGGGAAGACCCAACGACAAGTCATTCGACTCCTCAAAACCTACGCCTGTCGGGAGCTCTACAAACATCTGAAACGGAGGCAATCGTCCGCTTCTTACGCTTGACAGCCTCATACCAGATTCATCCCGACCAAAGGAGCGAAGCGAGTGAGCGGAGGGATCTATGGGTTCAGGGCCGGCAATATCTCCCTCCATAGATCCCTCGGCTTGCTCCGCTCGCTCGGGATGACACGCCCATGAGGGGCGCCAAATATGGCGCTCCTACAGGGACTCGGCTGATGCGACATCACATCGGGAAGAAGGCCACCAGGAGACCTATGATCGTGAAAAGGCAGAGGAAGGGCACGAAGAAGTAACCCACCACGTCTCGAGCCTGGACACGGATCCCGGCGCCCATCACGGGCATCACGATGAGCAGGAAGAAGGGCTGCAGGAGATTGGTCAGCGACTCACCATAGGCCACCGCCATCCCGACCCGCGCCACCTGGCGGCTGAGCTCTCCTGTTCCAACTGGCCCGGCGAGCTCGCGCACGGCCTCCACCAGGGGCGGACCGATCACTGCCCACTCGCCACCGGCCGAGGGAATCGAGAAGTTGACGACGCCGCCAAGGAAATAGGCGGCCACGGGAAGGGTTTTCAAGGTCACCAACGACGCCATCCAGACGGCGATCGCCTTGCCGAGCCCGGTCGCCATCATGATCCCCATGATGCCGGCGTAGAAGGGGTACTGAAAAACAATGCCCGAGATGTTCGAGCACGCGCGGCCCATGGCCACCACGTAGCGGATCGGTGTCCGGTGGAGCATCATGCCGAAGATCAGGAAGCAGAAGATCATGATGTTGAGATTGAGGTCGAAGCCGCGGCGCGCGAAGTGCAGCACAATGTAGGCCAGACCCATGGCGACGACCACCATCTGCACGATGGCGCTGTTGTTGAGCCTGTCGGACACACCGGGTTGTGGTGCCCTCAGGGTCTCGGCTTCGTCGGCAACCGTTGTTTCGCGCCCATCCACGGCGCCGGTGCGGAGATCGTCGATCTCGACCGCGTCGCGTGGCCGCAGGAACCACATGATGGCGGGTCCGACAACGAGATAGACGGCCATGACCGTCAGGTTGAGCGGGCTCCCCAGGGTCTCGCTCACGGGAATGGTGGTCGGCAGGAGACCGGCCTCGATGAGGAAGTTGCCCGGAGTGTTGAGCAGCAGCGGGATCGAGCTCGAGAGACCGGTCACCCACGACCCGCTCGAGAAAAAGACGCATGCGATGAGGAAAGGGTAGTGAACGCCGCGAACCCGAATCGCCAGCTCGCGGCCGAGGACTGCCGCCAGGACCATCCACCCCCAGCTCACGAGGTCCAAGAGCGCGCCCGTGGCCAGGACCGCTGCGTAGACCCATCCCGGCCGGGTGATCTTTGTCGCCAGCCAGTCGATGAACCGGGCCACCGGGGGTGACAGGGCGATGGCGTAGCCGGTGACGAGAATCAGCACGATCTGCATGCCGAACTCGAGCAGCATCCAGAAGCCGTTGTACCAGCCGGTCAGGACCTCCTCCGGGCTGGCTCCGACCCACGCGATGGCCGTCACCGCCGTGATAACGGTGAGCAGGACGGCAAAAACAAAGGGGTCAGGCAGCCACCTCTTGAAGAACTCTGCGCTCAGCTGTGCAAGACGGACAAGCACCGATCCTCCTTCGCGCCCGGTTGTGAAATGTGGAGGGCATCATAGACGAACGGCCCTGCGGGTGGAAGCGTACTACTCCTGCATCCGGGCGAGGTCCGCCTCGGCGGCGATCGATCCGAACGCGGACCACCCGTAGCGCGAGAGGATCTCTTTGAGTAATTCGGTGCCCCGATCGGTGTCGCCCTCGGCCAGATACCAGTTGGCGATGCCATAGGCGGTGGCCGCATCAAAGGGTGAGTCGCCGTCGGCGACGAGATCTTCCTTGCTCAGCTCGCCCTTGGAGAAGAGGCAGAGCCGGTAGTAGGCGTGGTTTTCGATGATCTCCATGTCGGCCGTGATGGGCTCGAGGAGGGCGGCCGCCTCTTCGTGACGACCGAGACGGCGGAGGGTCATGTAGCGCCAGTGCGCGGTGGAGACCAGCAGGTCGTTGTTCGCGGCGGACGCCGCCCTCTGTGCGTAGGCCTGCTCTGCCCGCACGTAATTGCCCGACAGGTAATAGGCGAGGCCGAGGTGATACCAGATGTTGGAGTGGAGGGTCGAGACCGGGATCCCGAGCTCGTTGGGCAGGCCGTCGGGCTCGACCTCGTCCTCCGTCCCCTCGATCAGCCATGCCGCGTGCTCGAGATCGGCGATGGCGTCGTCGAGCCGGCGAGTGGTGATCAGGCGATGACCGCGGTGGCGATACAGGCGGGCGTCCTCGGGGTGAAGCTCGATCCCGGCGGAGTAGATCTTGATGGCCTCCTGGTAGCGACCGAGGTAGGCCGTTCGGCGGCCGTACCAGATGATGGCCTCCACGTCAGCGGGTGAGGCCTCCCAACTTTTTTTGGCGTCTTCGTACTTCGCCACCATGTCTGCCGATGGTGGTGGTGAGTAGAGGGGTATGCGGAGGAACGAGGTCGCTTCGGGCTCTGGCCGAGGACGCGGGCCGGGCTCGAGATGCTCTTCGAGGTAGTCCGTCATCAGGGTGAAGAGGTGCATCGTCGTGCCCTCGCCCTCGGAGATGCCGTGGCTTCGGTTGGGGTAGGCCATCATCTCGAAATGCTTGCCGTGCTCGATGAGCTTGTTGATCAGGAGCTCGGAACCCTGGTAATGGACGTTGTCGTCACCGGTGCCGTGGATCAGCAAGAGATCTCCCTGGAGGTTGTGGGCGTGAGAGATCGGTGAGCCGTCGGTATAACCGTCGGCATTGTCATCCGGCAGACCCATGTAGCGTTCCTGGTAGACGGTGTCATAGAGCTTCTGGTCCGGGACCGGTGCGATGGCGATGCCCATCGAATAGATGTGGGGGTAGCGAAAGAGGGCGTTCAAGGTCATCGTGCCACCGCCGCTCCAGCCCCACGAGCCGATGCGTTCGGGGTCGATGAGGGGCCATTCCTCGATCATCGCCCGGACGCCCGCGGCCTGGTCGGCCGAAGCCAGGATCCCGATCTGTCGGTAAACCGACTTGCGCCATTCGCGCCCGCGCAGCGTCGGGGTTCCGCGATTGTCGAGGCTGGCCACCAAATAGCCGCGTTGGGCGAGCATCAGATGCCACATCCCGGTGTTGCTGCCCCAGCGATTCTGCACTGTCTGACCGGCGGGTTCGCCGTAGACATAAACCAACAGCGGGTAGCTTTGCTTGGCGTCACAATCCCGCGGCGCCATGATCCAGCCGTCGACCTCGACACCCTCCGCGATGGGAACTCGAAAGGACTCGATCATGTTCTCCGCGACGGCGTCGAATGCCTCCTGGATCTCGGCGTTGTCTTCGAGGACCCGGTGCAGCTTGTGGTTTGGTAGCGACACGAGGTCGGTTCGCGGCACATCTTTCCTCGAGGAAAAGCTGTGAATGGCCCAGTTCCCATCGTCAGAGATCTGATAGCTGTGGGTGCCGTCGCGCCCGTCCGGCGTGACTCTTTCGAGAGCGCCGTCTCCGGAAAGCGAGACGCGGAAGAGATAGCGGCTGGTTGGGTCATCGGGCGAGGCCATGACATAGGCCCAGCCGCTCGCCTCGTCGACGTGTGCGACTTCTGTGATGTCGTAATCGCCGACTGTCACCAATCGCTCTTCTCTTCCGTCGCGAGACACCAGGTAGAGGTGCCGCCAGCCGTCTTTTTCGGAGACCCAGGTGAACCATCGCCCGTCGTCGATCCACTCGGGATCGCCGTAGCGCATGTCGATCCAAGCCTGGTCGCGGTCTGCGAAAACGCTGCGAAGCTCTCCGCGCTCGATCGCACCGATCATGACCTCGGCCTCGTTCTGGAGACGGTTCATCCTGATGAACCATATTTCGCCCGAGCCCTCCACCCACCCCATTTTCGGGATGTAGTGGTGCCGCGAATCACCTTCGGGCTCGAACCAGGTGGTGTAGCCGCCGGCTGAGGGGATCACCCCGACGCGGCACGCCGAGTTGGTGGTCCCGACCTTGGGGTACGGCAAAGGAGTCAGCTTCGGGTACGTGGAGTCGGTGTTGTTGATCAGGTTGAAGGTTCCGACACCCTCGGAGTCGAACTGCCAGAATGCGATGTGTCGCCCATCGGGGCTCCATCGGAAACCGTCGCGGAGGTCGAACTCCTCCTCGGAGACCCAGTCCGAGGTGCCGTTGATGATGTGCTCGTCCTCGTCGGCGGTCAGCCGCGTCACCTCGAGCGATGCGAGGTCCTGGACGTAGAGATCCTTTTCGATGAAATCGACCCACGCGACCCGTGTCCCATCTGGGGAGAGCTTGGCGAACATCATTGTCGATTCCTCGGCCTCGCCGCCGAGCTTGCGGAGCCGGCCGCTTTCGCGCTCAAGGAGCCAATAGTCGCCGCGCGTGTTGTGGCGCCAGACGCGCTCGGTGTTGGTGAAGATCAGCACCGAAGAACTGTCATCGGACCATTGGTAGTCCTCGATCGTGAGCGGTTCGGCACCTTTGGAGGGGCTGAGCGAGGCCGCCGACACGAGAACGAATCGTTCGCCAGTCTCGGGGGAGTATCGGACAATCTCCTTGGCATCTTCAAAGCCCTCGGCGCCCTCGAGGGTCGTATAGCCCGAGCCGTCCTCGAGCCAGCGTGCGGGACCGAATCTTCGGGCCTCGAATTCGCTGTCCTCGAAGATCCGCTCCAGCGTCAGTTTGGAGGCTTCGGCCGTCTCCGCTGCTTCCGCAGCAAGCGAGGTAAGGGCGAAGAGTGCCACGGTCAGCAGTGGCATCTGTCGGAGAACGATTTCGCGCATGAATCCTCCTCGCGCCCGGGCACGTCCCAAGGATGAGGGAGAGCGCACCGCGATGATCTCACGGCCGATCGGAAGAAGGACGGCGGGAAAGGAGTTGTAGACGAAGATCGATTCAAGGAGACGTCATGAAACTACGATCGCTTGCCCTGTTCATCATGATCGCCGTCGCTACAGTGCCCGTGTCGGCTCAACAGGATTTCTCGAAGGTCGAGATCACGACCACCGAGCTCGGTTCCGGAGTCTTCATGCTCGAGGGCGCCGGCGGGAACATCGGCGTCTCGGCTGGTGACGACGGCGTCTTTCTGATTGACGATCAGTTCGCGCCCTTGACCGAGAGAATCGTGGCCGCGGTGCGCGCGATCGATGACGGTCCGATACGGTTCGTCCTCAACACCCACTGGCACGGAGATCACACGGGCGGTAACGAAAACCTCGGCGGAGCCGGAGCCGTGATCGTCGCCCACGACAATGTCCGACGCCAGATGACCCTCGGCCAATTCTTCGAGCTGTGGGACCTCCAGGTGGAGCCCGCGGCGAAGGGTGCTCTGCCGGTTGTGACCTTTTCTGACAGTGTGACCTTTCACCTGAACGGCGATGTCATCAACGCCTTCCATGTCGAGCACGCGCACACTGACGGCGACGCCATGGTTCATTTCGAGAAGGCCAACGTGCTCCACATGGGCGATGTCCTTTTCAACGGAAACTTCCCCTTCATCGATGTCTCCTCGGGGGGTTCGCTCGCCGGCATCATCGCCGCCTGCAACAGGGCGCTCGAGATTGTCGACGGCGACACGAAAATCATCCCGGGTCACGGTGCGCTCGCGTCCCGGGCCGATCTCGTTGCCTACCGAGACATGTTGGAAACCGCTCGCACTGCGATCGCACCACTCGTTCGACAGGGCAAGAGCCTCGAGGAGATTCAGGCCGGCGAACCGCTCGCCGATCTCGTCCAGACGTGGGGCAATGGCTTCATCAAGGTCGACGTTTTTGTCGGACTCATCTACGAAGGGATGACGCCTGAGCCCGAGCGCTGACGAGACTCCGGGGTCCGGAATCGAAACCTCGGCAAAGGCAGGAAACCTCCTTCCCGCACTGCTAAAATCCTCCAAGGTGCGGCCGGGCCTCGAGCCGAATTGCGGAGGGATCGGTGGAGCTGAGCGAGCTGTTTCGGAGCTGGGAGGACGACCTCGTCAACGAGGCGGTGACCGAGCTCCGTCACGCCCGCCTCCAGCACTACATCGCCGACGGTGAGGAGATCACGCGCGAGCGGGTAACCATGTTCATCGAACGAGCCATGGAGTGCCTTGCGAGCCGACGCGCACAGCCAATGGTCGAGCACGCCGAGCGCATCGCGCGTGAGCGCTACGCAGCGGGTTATGACCTGTTCGAAGTCCAGACAGCAATCAACGTCATCGAGGAGGCGCTGTGGAAACGCGTTCTCTCTTCGGTCGAGCCGGAAGAGTTGGCGCGTGCTCTCGGCATGGTCAACGCGATCTTCAGCATGTCGAAGGATGTCCTCGCGCGAAGTTATGTGTCGCTGGCGACCAACCGTGAGGCGCCGCGCCAAGAGATCGAGGAGATCCTGGACGGTTAACCGGCTGCAATTTCTTCCGGCAGCTCCTTCCAGAGCATGAACTGGAGGTTACAGAGACGGAAATCGGGAGTGCCGTCCTCCTTTCGCACCAGCGTGTGATCAGGACCGATCGACATCAGAAGGTGCTCGGGTTGAAGCCTCGCCACCTCGACCCCGAGCCCGTCCAGCCTCCCGGTGAAGCTCTCCAGGAGCGCTCGGCAGTCGTCGCTGGACAGCAGACCGCGCTCGACCGCCTCCGCCGCGTTGAGTGACCGGTAGACCGTCGCCTCGGTTTCGTCGTCGAGGTGGACGGGGCCGTCCCACTGATCCCAGATGGTGACGTAGTTGCGGCCCGTCTCGAGGATCGGCTCGCCGTCCGGGCTCTTGAGGTCCTTGTGGGTCTGGTAGCGGCTGGGGTCGAAGAGCGACTCTTTAAGCTGCGACTTGTGGCCGGTGCGATAGATGGCGCGGGGCAGGATCGTCCGCACGTGGTGGCGGCGCAGCCAGTAGGCGAGCGCGATCTCCTCGAAGGGGCTGTTGAATCCCTGGGCCAGAAGCGGAAATCCCTCGGGCCCATAGGCCGCGATCTCCGGGTACTCGCCGACGCGCGAGACCTTCCACACCAGACGAACCGCGTCCTTGCTGGTGGTGAGAAACGTCTCGTGATTCTCGTACAACCGTATCTGTTGCGTGGTGCGCCAGCGCTCGGGAAGGTAATAGTTGAAGAGATCGGGGTCCTCGCCGACCACCCATAACACGCCGCCCGTGCTTTCACAGTGGCCGTACACGTAGTCCACCCCGAAGATCCTTGCAGGTCGCAGGTGGTCGGGCAACGGCTTGGACTCCGTGCTGCCGGTGATGACCGCCAGCTTCATCTCGCGCCGCCTGCGCTGGTACCAGCGGTGGCGGTCCTTCATGATCTCACGCTCGTACTCCGGCGTCCGCTCGAGCAGCTCGAAGTCGACCATCCCGTACTCGACCTGCCCGTCTTCCATCACCAGCCGGTCACGATCCTCGGCCTGGACGATGACGTGGACCGGCTTCATGTCGAGCACCTGGAAGCCCTTGGTGGCGGCCTCGTCGATGGCTCGCTGATTCAGGGCGAGGACCTCCCCGTGGGTCAGCCAGCCCTCCTCCTCGGCCCAGCAGATGTCGAGGCCTGGGAGCCAGCCGTAAACCATGATGTAGTCGCGAAGAATATCGATGGCGATGCCGGGGTGCTTCGCCACCTTGTTGGCGATCCGCCATTGGAAGCGGCCGGTTTGCGACGGCTGCCACTCGTCGGGCGGGACATAGATGGCGAGTGGGATCTGCGTCTTGACCCGGATATCGCTGCGCCCCCGGCGGCTGTGACGGAGCTCTTCCACCAGCGCGAACTCTTCGAAGGGACCGTTGAACTCGCACGACAGGAGGTCGCGGATCGCCTTGGTTTCGATCGGGACCTTTTGACCCACCCGGCTGAACTTGACCACCAGCACCAGGCACTCGCCGTCGATCGGCTTGGTAGGGGAAGCGTAAACCGCGCCGGTGCCTTCGAGCACCTCGCGGTGCGTACGGAACCACTCGAGGTCGTACCAGTTGTCGGGTTGCAGGTGCTCGGCGTGGGCGAAGCCCTCACTCGTGAGGTAGACGTCACCGCCGCCTTCGGTCGTCGTGTGGATGTAGTCGACACCCATGACATTCACCAGCTGCGCGCCTTCGGGCAGATTGCGAATACTGACCGGGGCGCCGGACGCCCTTTTCTCCGCGACCTCTCGGGCACGGGCTCTCGGATCGGTGGATGTCAGGGTTTCGGCCATCTCTCCTCAGCCGGTCGGATTATCGCAGATCGGACGGCGGGTGCCGGATCGGCTGCGTTCGAGATAGGATGATCTCGTGCGATACGAAGGCACCGTGTATCGGCCACCATCCGAGGCAGGCTCGCTGATCATCCAGGCGACTATCGGCTGTCCCCACAACCGCTGCGCGTTCTGCGCGATGTACAGCGACAAACAGTTCACGAAGCGGCCCACTGAGGACGTGATCGAGGACCTCGACCTGGCGCTCGAGGCCTACGGGCACAGCGTGTGCACCCTCTTCCTGGCGGACGGCAACTCGGCGGCCCTGCCGACCGAGACCCTCATCGAGATCGGCGAGGCCGCCCGTGAGCGCTTTCCGAAACTCGAGCGCATCACGATGTACGGGTCGGCGAAGTTCCTCGCCAAGAAGCGTCTCGAGGAATGGAAGCAGATCGCTGCGGCCGGAATCACCCGTGTCCACTCCGGACTCGAGTCCGGCGACCCGGTGACCCTCGAGCAGATCCACAAGGGCGTCAATCCCGAGGCCGCCGCCAAAGCCTTCAATCACCTCATGGCGGCTGGGATCGAGCTATCCGTCTACCTGATGGTGGGCGTCGCGGGTGTCGAGCGCTGGCGCGAGCACGCGGAGGGAAGCGCAGCCGTGCTCAATATGGCGAGCCCGGATTTCGTTCGCCTCCGCACCTTTGTCCCTGTTCTCGGCACCGAGTGGTGCGATCGCTGGCAGCAGGGCGACCTGACCCTGCTCGACGCCCACCAGGCGCTTTGCGAGACTCGGCTTCTGGTCGAGCGCATGCACGGCCCGACCATGCTCCTTTCAGACCACATTTCGAACTTCCTCGATATTCACGGTCGGATCCCCGAGGACACGTCCCTGATGCTCGAGACCATCGACGAGGCCCTCGAATGGTCCCTCGAGGCCTTCAGACCCCCGACCGAGCAGTTGATCGGACTCGGTCTCTGAGCTTTCCTCAGGGACGCGTGAAACGGTAGGTCTGGACCTTCTCCTCGGCGCCCTCGATGAAGGTGTAGGTCTCGGCGATCCACAGGGAGGGGCTGACGATCCGCACCTCGATCCGGCCGTTGCTGCGCAGCACGCCACCGGTGACCATCTCTTCGCCCTCGCCTTCGACCAGGTAGAAGATGTAGGCGTTGCGGTCCACGAGGTATTCGCCGATGCCTTTGACCACATCGTCCTGGATGTCGAACTTGCCCTCGAGGAAGAAGCCCTGTCCCGGTTCGAAGCTGAACAGCGACTGCCCGGTCACGGTGTCGTCGTAGGAATCGGAGACGATGTTCTGGTACAGCACCCGCATCGCGTTGTCCCCGGCACTGAGACCGCGGGCGCTTCCCTTCGCCGTTTCGAAATGGCCGTCACGACCGAGGTACCAGATGTCCAGCTTCCACTCTCCTGCAAGATCCTGGAAATGGCGTTTGCCGACCTCGCCGATCGTTTCTCCCGGCGCGGGGTTGCCGGCCTTGGAGCCGGCGATGGCGTCGGCCATCATCTGGGTGCGGTTGTCCTGATTCGACTGGTCGTAGTCGTACCACGAACCGGCGGCCCCGCCGGCCACCGCACCCGCAGCCGCTCCCGCGACCGCCCAACTCGCATCACCGGCCAGGGCCCCCATCGCGAGCCCGACAACCGCACCGGTTTTGGCCCCCTTGCGCCGACCCTTGCGCCCCTCTTTGACAGTCTCCTCCTGCGCCGCCACAGTGCCGACGCAGAACACGGCAAACGTCATCGCGACAATCATCTTGCGAAGCTTCATGAGTCATTCCCCCCGCTCGTGCCTTGTGAGTCGCGGGACGATATCACACCATCGCGGGCAGCTCATCGAGGAATCGAAGATCGGGCTTCGATCCATCCGCTTCGATGCGCTTGGACCACGCATAGACCGCCCGATTGAGCGGGACCTCGAGGTCACCCGCAAGCTCGATCAGGTGGCCGTTGTAGTTGTCGAGCTCGGTCGGTCCATTCGGCAGATCACCGGCCATCGAGCAGTAGCTTCCGCGCAGCGTCGTCGAAAAGGGGATGGCCAACAGCCGCGCGACGAGCGGAAGCCGGAGCAGGCGGTTTACGGTGTCGGGATGGAAGGGTCCGACACGCTCCAGCGGCGCGCCGGCGCCTTTCAAGATGCGGTAGTTCTCGCGCAGCAGACCGAAGAACAGCTTGCGTGCCGTGGCGATCGTCAGTAGCTCACCGTTGTCGAGACCGGCGACGGCGGCGATCGGGCTGATGGCCGCGTTGTACATCAGCTTGGAGTTCTTGTAGGGCAGCACCTCCGGCACGCGCACGACCCTGAATCTCCCGTTCCGTGCGAGCGCGTTGATCATCGCCTCGACGCGCTCCGGGAGGCATCGCCCCCGTGCTTCGAGGCTGGATCCGATGTGGAGGTCGCCCGGACGGGTGATGCGGGTGTGGGTTTTGCCGGGGAGGCACTCTGTGACGAAGGACGCGATGCCCTCGACCTCGACCCGTTTGACGAGCTCGGCGTCGAAGCCGTTCTGGACCGGGATGATCTCGGCCGACTCGGAGGTCCGCTCGAGCACTGACCGGTTGTCGTAACACTTGGTGCAGAGCAGGATCAGATCATCGTCGGACGGGTTCCAGGCATGGAATGAAACGAAGTTGGTCGATAGCGGTGGACGCTCGTCGACCGCGATGCCGTTGCTGCGGCCCCACTCCAGCTTCTGGACATCGGCCTCGACGACGGTGAGGTCGACACCACCCGCGAGCAGTGCATGGCCGAGCGCGCAGCCGATCCCGCCGGCACCGACGATCGTGACGGCCGGCTTGTGCGACCTCACCGATCGGTTCAACCGTTCATGGCGTCGATGGTGGCGTTGAAGGTCGGGCTGGGGCGCATTTCCTTCTCCGCCATGCCGTCGTCTGGGAGATAGTAGCCACCGATATCGACCGCTTTCCCCTGGGCGGCGAGGAGCTCGTCGGCGATGATGGCTTCGTTGGCCTCCAGCTCATGCGTGACGCCTTCGAAGCGGGCCTTGAGCTCTGGATCCCGATCTTGAGCGGCCAGGGCCTTCGCCCAGTACAGGGCCAGGTAGAAGGTGCTGCCCCGGTTGTCGATCTCGTTGACCTTGCGCGAGGGGAGGCGGCCGTTCTCGAGATAGAGAGCGATGGCCTCGTCGAGAGTCTCGGCGAGGACCTTGGCCTTTTCGCTGCCGGTGTTCTCGGCGATCAGCTCGAGGGACGGCACCAGCGCGCAGTACTCGCCGAGCGAGTCCCACCTCAGGTGGCCTTCGCGGGTGAACTGCTGGACGTGCTTCGGTGCCGAACCGCCGGCTCCCGTCTCGAAGAGCCCTCCGCCGTTCATCAGCGGCACGATGGACAGCATGCGGGCACTGGTGCCGAGCTCGAGGATCGGGAAGAGGTCGGTCAGGTAGTCACGCAAGACGTTGCCGGTGACGGCGATGGTGTCCTTGCCGCGCCGGATCCTCTCGAGCGAGAACCTCATGGCGTCGACCGGCTTCATGATGCGGATGTCGAGACCATCCGTGTCGTGGTCCGGCAGGTAGGAATTGACCTTCCGGATGATCTCAGCATCGTGACCGCGCGCCTCGTCGAGCCAGAAGATCGCGGGCGAGCCGGTGACGCGGGCACGGGTGACCGCGAGCTTGACCCAGTTCTGGATCGGCGCGTCCTTCGTCTGGCACATCCTGAAGATGTCACCGGTCTCGACGGGCTGCTCCAAGACGGTGGTGCCGGAGGTGTCGACGACGCGGATGGTGCCCGCCGCCGGCGCCTCGAAGGTCTTGTCGTGCGAGCCGTACTCCTCGGCCTTCTGGGCCATCAGGCCGACGTTGGAGACATTGCCCATCGTCGCCGGGTCGAACTGGCCCTTGGCCTTGGCGTCCTCGAGAATCTCGGCGTACATGGTTGCGTAGCTGCGGTCGGGGACCATGGCGATGCAGTCCTGGAGCTGGTCGTCCTTGTTCCACATCTTGCCGCCGTCGCGCACCACGTTGGGCATCGAGGCGTCGACGATGACGTTGTTGGGGACGTGCAGGTTGGTGACGCCCTTGCGGGAGTCGACCATGGCGAGGTCGGGCCGGGTCTCGTACACGGCGTCGATGTCCGCCTCGATCTCCGCCTTCGTGTCGGCCGGGAGCCGATCGAGCTTCTCGAGCACGTCGGCGAGGCCGTTGTTGACGTTGGCGCCGATTTCCTCGAGCACCTCGGCGTGCTTGTCGAGGGCGTCGGCGTAGAAGACCGAGACGCAGTGCCCGAACATGATGGGGTCGGAGATCTTCATCATGGTCGCCTTGAGGTGGAGCGACAGCAGCACCTCGTCGCGCCTGGCTTCCTCGATCTGCTCGGCGAAGAACTCGCGGAGGGCCGCGACATTCATCACCGCGGTGTCGACGACCTCGCCCTCCTGGAGGGAGATCTTCTCCTTGAGCACGGTGTTCGATCCGTCGTCGGAAACGAACTCGATCCTGACATCGGTCGCTCCGTCCATGGTGGTCGATTTCTCGCTCGCGAAGAAGTCCTTGTCCTGCATGTGGGTCACGCGGGCCTTGGAACCCGATTCCGGCCACGGCTTCATCATCTTGTGCGGGTGCTTCTGCGCGAAGCGCTTGACCGATGCCGCCGGTCGGCGATCGGCGTTGCCTTCACGAAGCACCGGGTTGACGGCCGAGCCCAGACAGACCGAAAAACGTTCACGGAGGGCCTTCTCGGCATCTGTCTGCGGCTCCTCCGGAAAGTCTGGAATGTCGTATCCCTTCGACTGCAGCTCCGCGATGGCGTCCTGCAGCTGCGGGATCGATGCGCTGATGTTCGGCAGCTTGATGATGTTGGCTTCCGGAGCCTTGACGAGCTCGCCGAGCTCGCTCAGGTGATCGGGGATCTGCTGGTCTTCGCTCAGGTTGTCGGGAAAATTGGCCACGACGCGGCACGCGAGCGAAATATCCCGCAGCTCGACCTCGATATCTGTGCCTCCCGTGAAGGCGCGAACGATGGGGAGCAAGGAGTAGGTGGCCAGCAGCGGCGCCTCGTCAGTCTTGGTCCAGATGATTTTCGAATCCGTCATGTCTCATCCTCGGGAGAGTTTTTGCCGCGACCCGGCACGGCAGTTTAGCCTTTTCGGTCGGTGGTTGCCAGCCGCGGCGCAGTGCTACCCTCCTGCGAAGGAGCTCACAGTGCAACCGAAGGTCCTCCTGTTGCAGGCGCGACACGCCGACGACCCGATGGCTGGCCACGAACTGGCTTGTTTCGCTGATCGAGCCGGGCTACCGGCCGACAACGTGAGACCGTACGATCTCTGCGACGGACCGCCGTCTCTCACGCGCGTCCGCGAACACGATGCCGTGATGGTCGGCGGCAGCGGGGATTTCTACGTTTCGAAAGGCGACCTGCCTGCGTTTGACACCTTTCTCGATTCGCTGCGTCGGATCGTTGACGTCGGACACCCGACCTTCGCCTCCTGCTTCGGCTACCAGAGCCTCGTCGTGGCACTCGGCGGTGAGATCCTTTTCGACCCCGAAAACACCGAGGTGGGCACCTACGAACTCGACCTGACCGCCGACGGTCGCTCGGACGAGCTGTTCGGCAGCCTGCCGAACAGCTTCAACGCACAGCTCGGGCACAAGGACCGTGCGGTGAGCCACCCGCAAGGCATTCCGAACCTCGCGAGCAGCTCGGCCAGCCCCTTCCAGGCCCTCCGCGTTCCGGGCACGCCGATCTGGGCCTCGCAGTTCCACCCCGAGCTCGACCGGAAGACCAACAAGGACCGCTATCGCCACTACCTCGAGGGCTACTCATCTCACATGAGCGACGAAGAACGAGAGGTCGCTCTCGACCGGTTCCGCGACAGCCCCGAGGCGTCTGGTCTCCTGCGGAGCTTCGTGGAGCTGATCCTCTGAGCGACAGCCCATCGCATGAGGGCGGTTTTCGGCCGGCGCTCACGGTGTCGGTCGCGCTCGTCACCCGTCGCGGGTATTCTCGAAAGAGCGGACACGACGATGTTGCTCCCAATCGGCCACGAGGACACCACCGTTCAGCGTATGCCGTGGGTGACGCTGACCATCATCGGTCTGTGCATCGTCGCTTTCCTCCTCACCATCATCACCCCTTCGGCGGAGGAGCGCTTTGCCGAGGCCGAGCTGAGAGCGGTCGAGTTCTTCCTCGACCATCCCTACCTCGACTTCGACCCGCAGCTCAAGGGTTATCTCTACTACTCGTTGCGGCGGCAGGACGGCCCGGAGATCCCGGCGCCAGACGACCCCGGCGTGGTGGAAAGCGAGCAGGCTGAGCTCGACGCCCTCGTCGCAGACGTCTACGAAATCCGCGACAACACGCCCTACTTCAAATGGGGACTGGTCCCGACCCAGCAGCGGGCCCATACGTGGCTCACCCATATGCTGATGCACGCCGGGTGGCTCCACCTGATCGGCAACCTCTTCATTCTCTATCTCGTGGGTCCGCCCCTCGAGGACGCGTGGGGACCCCTGCCGTTCGCCATCTTCTACGTCGCGTCCGGTCTGCTGGCGGCCTTCTTCTTCATCGCGGGCTACCCCGACATCGAGGAACCCCTGGTCGGCGCATCCGGAGCGATCGCGGGGGTCATGGGCGCCTTCGCCGTCCGCTACTGGAACGCCAAGATCGTGTTTTTCTACTGGCTCTTCTTCATCAGGATCTACACCGGCACCTTTGCTGCGCCGGCGTGGCTGATGTTGGGTCTGTGGGCGGTCGGTCAGATCGCCTATGCGAGCGGTCTTTGGGCTTTTACGAGTATCGGCGACATGGGGAGCATCGCCTTCGAGGCGCACATCGCCGGCTTCTTCTTCGGCGTCGGTGTCGCCTTCGTGGTCAAGAAGCTGGCGATCGAAGAACGCTTCCTCGAACCGATGCTCGAGGAGCGGCAGATCGTCCACCGCGCACCGTCCGTCGAAAGGGCGCTCGAAATGGTGCGCCAGGGCCGCGTCGACGCGGCAATGGCGTTCCTCGAATCCGATCTCGAGCGCAACCCGCGTGACGCCGACGCCGCGTCGGCGTTGTGGAGCATCGCGGCGGCCGCTGACCGGGCGGCGGAGGTGGCGCAGCGGATGATCCCGGCGCTCGAGTTCTCCGCCCGTACGGGAGATGACGGCCTCCCCGGCCTCTGTTGGGGCGAGCTGCTGCGCACCGTGCCCGAGATCTCCATCGCCCCGGCGACCGCGGTGAGGCTGGGTGAGCTGGTGCTTGGCGCCGGGCTCGACGCCGATGCAGCGTCGACGCTTCAATGGCTCGAAGAGCGGGTCGATGGGTCGACGCCCGTCGGTCAGCTCGCCAGGCTCGCCCGCATGGCGGACCGGCTCGGCCTTCGGGCGCCCTACGCCGAGCTCGCGCTGGCGCGGTCCGAGCTCCCGCCCGATGTCGCGGAGGAGCTCCGCGAAGCGGTCGCCCGCAGCCGCGAGTGATGGCTCCGCTGTCTACTTGAGCGGGTTCTCGGCGTAGACCTTCATCGGGTCGTACAGGGCTCCGTTCTCGAGGACAATGTCGTCTTCATTTCCGAACTCGCCGTCCGGCCCTGCCGAGATGATGTTGTACTTGTCGACGCGCAGGCGCCGGTAGAGGAAGCGATTGCCCCACCCGTCGCGGTACTCCATATCCATGGTGAGGTCAGGCGGCAGCTCTTCGAGTGCCTCGGGGTAGGAGTTGCCGCCGTCGAAGTTGGACCCCATGTACAGATTGAGGATCGGCCCCCACTCGACCATTCTCTTCTCGGTCACGGTTCGCGCCCCGCCGCAGGCGATCACGACCAGAGCGAATGCCAGGACAACACACAGCCTTTGCTTCATGCCTTCCTCCGTGTTCTGTTCATCCAGACCCTCCGCACGACGTTTTCGCGGAGACGCCGGCTGTCACTTCACGATCGGGACCTCCTTGCGGCCGATGCGACGGTAGAGCTGGCCCCTGGAATAAGAGAATCGGGCGGTTTCGCCGCCGGTCGTGAGGGTGAATCGATGCTTCTCACCGCATACCTGGACGCGGACCGCCTCGCCGGGTTCCCAGCGCGCGACCCGCTGCTCGCCGCACGGTCGACTCGCACCTTCGCTCTCGTTGGCCTCGACCACGAGATGCGCGTCCTTCCAGACGCTGTCGGTCGCGTTGACGACCTCGAGCCAGTCCTTCTCCGGTTGCCTGACCGCGATGGTGAGCTCGATCGAGTCGCAGGCGACACACGCCACCGCCAACAACGCAGAGATCAGTAGCCTCGAGGTGAATCGCATCTCCAGACTCCGTTCCGTAGCGAAAAACGAGAACCCAGGGGCTCAGGTGACCGCTTTACCAGTGTAAGGGATTCGGAAGTCGATACCGACCGGACTCTTGATGGGACTGCCGGTATCAACTGCGGATCATGTTCGTCCGGTCAGGACCTCTACCGGCGCCTCGGTGTAGAGAGCGGCGGTGCCGAGCCCCATGCTCTCCGCCAGATCGAAGAGCGGAGGAAGCTCCTCCGGCCCCGTCCCCCACAGTGAATAGGCCCAGGCGTCGAGGGCCACAGGGTCGACGCCCACGGCGACCGCGCCGACCTGCTTGACAGCGCTCAGACTGCCGCCCGAGGGCCCGGTCTCCATCAATACGCGCGACGCGTCGACCACGGTCAAGGTCGGCCGCATCAGGGCCGCCAGCTCGACGATCGAGCGATCGAGATCGGCGTGGAACATCACCCGCAGCTTGCCGGTGATCCCGATCCAGTTTTTCATTCCGGCGGTGGTGTTGGTGAGGTTGTGGTGCTTGGCAACCGGGACGTTGATGATCTTGGTGGCCGCCACGAAAGGTTCCAACACATCCCAGGTGCCGAGACGCTCCGAGATCACCACGGTGCGATAGCTGCTCTCCTCCGGGAGCACGACCTCGGCGCCGACCTCGACGGCTGCCCGCAAGATGCCGGAGCGTTCAAAGGCGCGTCGCGACTCAGCGACCGGGCAGTCGCACACGATCACCCTCCGTGGCTTCTGCTGGAGGCAGAGCCGCGCCACCTCGGCCACCACCTCGGGGTGCGTGTTGGCCGCCTGATCGGGGGCTCGGTCGAAACCGATGTTCGGTTTGACCACCACCACGTCGTCAGGGCCGACGAAGCGGCCCATCCCACCGATGCGGTCGATCGCCGCCCGCACGTTGAGCGCGGGGTCGGAGCCCCGGGCGATCACGATCGGGGGCACCGAGACGGGGAGTGCGACTCGGTGGTCGTGGATGAACGCGTCGGCGTCTCGCCCGAAGCGTCGATATCGGTCCCAGCCGAGAAATCCACCGCCGCCGAGTGCGCCAGCAGCGACCACCGCGCCACCGCCGATCACGACCCGTCGTCGAGTGACGAGGCGTTTTCTTGGCCGCGAGCTCTCGGAGTATGGATCGTCGTAAGGTTCCCCGCTCATCACTTCCCCCTCAGCAACATTATCCCAGTGTCGGACGGAGCGCAGTTGGCGTGGCGAGCGATTGGAGTCGGCGCGGGCTACACTTCGAGAACGCGGAGGCCTGTGGAAGATGATTTCCCTCGAAGAGCTCAAGGGGCGATTGGCCAGTTATCCGAGCGCGCGACTGATCCACGCTCCGACACCGCTTCAGCGGATCGAACATCTCCCAGAGCTTCCTGACGGTGTCGATCTCTGGCTCAAGCGTGACGATCTGACCGGACTCGCCTTTGGCGGCAACAAGGGCCGCAAGCTCGAATACATCGTGGGAGATGTGATGGCGCAAGGCGCCGACACGATCGTCACCTGGGGCGGCACGCAGTCGAACTGGTGTCTGCAGACAGCGGCTGCTGCTGCGCG
Organism: Candidatus Sulfomarinibacter sp.; assembly: GCA_041560205.1. Taxonomy (GTDB): domain Bacteria; phylum Acidobacteriota; class Thermoanaerobaculia; order Thermoanaerobaculales; family Sulfomarinibacteraceae; genus Sulfomarinibacter. The sequence goes on along the minus strand of JBFFBV010000082.1, from coordinate 3,026 downwards.
GGTCGGTCTGCGGGCGGTCGTCGTGCTCCTGCGAAAGCGCGGCGTGTCGACCGAGAACGACGGCAACGTCCTCCTCGACCATCTTTGCGGCGCCTCCGTCCGGATCGTGGATGTCGACCCCGATCGGGGAATGCTGAAGCTCGACGACGTGGACGATCTCGTGGGCCCGGTGGTGGAGGAGGAAAAAGCGGCGGGGAGGAGGACCTACCTGGCGCCGATCGGCGGATCCGTGGCTGAAGGATCGATGGAGAAACCCTTCGGCGCGATGGGTTACGCGGAGGCGCTGGTCGAGCTGTTGCAGCAAGCCGAATCACGAGGCCTGAGGGTCGACACCGTGGTCCACGCGGGTGGCTCGGCCGGAACCCAGGCCGGGCTCGTGGCCGCCGCCAAGGTGGTTGCACCACAGCTCCGGATCGTCGGCATCAGCGTGACCACCGACCGCGACACCATGCGGCGGAGCGTGTCGACCATCGCGCAGCAGCTGCTTGGTACCCTTCGCGTCGACGCGGCGATCGCGGAGAATGACGTGATCGTCTTCGACGACTATCTCGGGGAGGGATACGGCGTGCTGACCCCCGAGATCAGTCGCGTCATCGCCGGCCTCGCCCGATCGGAGGGTGTGGCGCTCGACCCGGTCTACACCGGCAAGGCGTGGCTGGGCCTGCTCGATCTCATGCGGAGCGGTTTTTTCGGTCGCGACGAAAACGTAGTCTTCATCCACACCGGTGGGACGGCGGCGCTGTTCCCCTACAGAGAGAGGATCATGGGTGACCTTGGCGGTGGATCATCCCGAGCCTGATCTGAAAGCGTCACCCACAACGTGGTCCCACCAGCTTTGAAGCCGTTCGAGGTGGTGGCCGCGGACCATCACGAGGTGATTGCCGAGCGGCGCCCGCAGCAGATCGGCGACCGCTCCTCCCTTCGTGAGCCCGAGCTCGACCTGCGTGCGGCAGAGGTCGGCGGCGTCGCCGGAACGCAGGATCTCACCCTCCGCGAGCCACAGTTTGTCCAGCCCTTTGCCGCCGATGCGCAGCAGGGTGACGGGACCTGTCGGTAGGCTGCCCTGGATGCCGACACCGAGCCCCGATTCGAAGTGTGAGCGGAGACGGTAGCTCTCGACCAGCGTGCGTGGAACGGTGCAGTGGGCCAGCCAGAGCGAGTTGCGGTCCGCATCGAGCTGCGCGGGGTTGGCCATCCACGGAGTGACGTCGAGCAGCTCGCGGGCCCAGACCAGTCCGATGGTGCTGACGAGGTCTCCCTCACACCCGGCGATCGTGCCCTCGTCGGTCAGCTGGGCCAAAGCGAAGCAGCCGGTCGTCTTCTGGTGCTGCACGAAGTCGAAACACCGCACGGTCAAAGCGTCGAGATCGTTTTCGGTCACGACCTTTTTTAAGGCGAGGTAGATCCGGGCGACATTCTGCACATCGGAGGCCGTGGGCTCGAGCACCTTTTCGGCGCCCGCAACCAGGGATCTCTCGTGGGGCTCCAGCTCGTCATCCGAGAAGGTCTCCAGGACCGTCACGACCTCGTCGATTTCGATCGGCACGACCGTCGGCCCCCAGACCTCTTTGACGGTCGATGCATCGGGCATGCTGGCGACGAGCCAGTCCGACGCTTCGCCGACACGCCCGATTCGCGCCTCACGCAGCGCGCGCCGAACCGCCTCGTCGTGCGCCGCCTCGGAGATCTCGCGGAGGCCGACCTCGTCGTCGGCTCCCTCGAGGTAGAAGATGCGACCGCGGGCGCCGTCCTGTTGAAGTCGCGCCAGGACCTCGAGGGCGGCGGGCAGCGAGTTGTTGCCCGGATGGGCGATCAGAAAGAGGGCGTCGTCCGGCGACGGATCGGGACGCCGGAACCACAGGTCGAGCACGGTCCGCTCGGTGCCGCCGGTCGCGACGAGGAGAAAGACCTGCCTCGAGTCCTCCGGCCACGTGTCGGCTGAGCAAAGCTCTCCACCAAGGGCCTCGAGCGCACGGAGGGAGTCGGCGGTAATGGCTTCGAGCTCCTCGTCGCTGACGAGAGCGCTCGGCCGGATCGGGATGACGCCGAATGCGTGACACATCGAGACCCCCAGGGGTAGTTCAGGCCTTGATCCGCTCCATCTTCGGGTCGTACATTGGTCGGATCGAGGCCTCGGCCGGGTACCTGGTGCCGGCGATGTCGACCTCCCACGTGCCCTCGTCCACGTAGGTTTTGTTGATCGGCTCGCCGGCCTCGATCATCGCCAGACCGACGGCGCCGCCGAGCGTGTGTCCGTAGCTCGCCATGCGGATGTAGCCGACTGCCTGGTTGTTCCGATAGACAACCTCGGCGTGGTACATCAGCGGCTCCGGATCCTTGACCAGGATCTGGAGCAGGCGGCGCGGGAAGGCGGGCCCCTGCGGCTTCTTCTCGACGCAGTGGGCCTTACCGATAAACTCCGCTTTGTTCAGATCGACGACGAAGCCGAGCCCCGCCTCGTAGGCGTCGTCGGTGTTGTCGATGTCGTGGCCGTAGTCGCGGTAGCCCTTCTCCATGCGCAGGCTGCCGAGTGCCCGGAGACCGGCGTGGCGCAGACCGAAGTCCTTACCCGCCTCGACGACGCGGTCGTAGACGTGCACCGCCTGCTCGGCCGGGATGTTGAGCTCGTAGCCGAGTTCCCCGACGTAGGTGATGCGATTGCACTGAAGGCGTGCGTAGCCGATGTCGATCTCGCGCGAGGTGCGGAAGGGGAAGGCCTCGTTCGACAGATCCGCCGAGGTGATGCTCTGCAGCAGGGCGCGAGAATTGGGGCCCTGCACGTTGAGCTGGCCGATGCCGCCGGTGACGTCGGTGACGAAGCAGTGGGCGTCCGGAGGCACGTGGCGTCGGAGCCAGGTCTCGACGTGCCGGTGCATGGTGTCCGTCACCACCACGATGAATTCCTCCTCGTTGAGCTTGGTGACGGTCACGTCGGCCTCGATCAGACCGCGCTCGTTGAGCCACTGCGTGTAGGTGATGGTCTCGACCGGACCGTTGACGCTGTTGGCCGAGATGTGGTCAAGCAC
>JBFFBV010000081.1:0-21756 GCA_041560205.1 Candidatus Sulfomarinibacter sp. | reverse complement strand
GGCGGCGCGGTCACGCGCACGATGTACTGGTCGACGCCGACCGGCGGAAACAACTGGAACGACATCTGCGTGGCCGCCAGCGCGATGCTGCCGACGAACAGCAGCGCCGAGGTCAGCACCGTGAGCCAAGTTCGCGTGCTCGACCGGGAGATCGTGGAATGCATCGAAAACGACCCGGGTCGGTGGCTCGTCGAAGCGAAGGGTGACGGCCCGCTCGGCGGCCACTTCGATGCGATGGATCGTGCGTCCGCCGCCGGCTTCGATCTCGAGATGGGTCACGAACTGATAGGGGTCGCCCTCCTGTTCGACCGCCATATGGAGCTCCCAACCTCCGCCACGGGCCTTTTTCACCTCGACATTCGGGGTCAGCCTGGGCAGGCCGGCTCGGTTGAGCCACTGGCCGAGGAAAACTCCGAGCTCGCGGCCGGAAACCTCCTCAGCCACTGCCAGGAACTCCTCGGTCGACATCGCGCGGTTGCGGTAACGATCGTGGACCGCTCCCATCACTTTGAAAAACACGTCGTTGCCGAGCAGCAGCCGCAGCTGGTGGAGTGCGAAGGTGCCCTTGATACGCGGCAAAAGGTACGGACCGTAGCGGTCGTAGGCGCGGTGGGCATCGAGGGCTGCCAGGTCATCCTCGCGGGAGACGGTATAGAGATAGCGTGCTTCGAGGGCCGCGAGATCCTTCGCGAGCTGTTCCGCAGCGGCTACCGAATCTTCATCGTCGAGGCCTTCGAGCATCCGCCAGTAGGCGGCAGTTGCGCTGACGAACCAGCTCTCGGCCGGCGTTGCCGGCTCGACGGTGCCGCGCCAGAGGTCTTTCTTCGCGAACTCGTAGTTCCCTGACACATCGCCGAGCTCGAGGCCCGGTTCGTCCGCATTCTCCGCCGCCTCTTCGAGAGACTTTGCCGCCTTGAGGCGGTCGGCGACGAAGACCGGGCTCACGACCGAGTAGCCAAGGCTGAGGTGAGGGTCGGCACCCGGCAAATCACCGGGGAGATAGCGCCAGCCCTCGGTCGGGAACTTCTCGCGCAGGGTCACCTTGCCGTGGTGGGCGAGAAAAACCATCTTGTTGGCCATCTCGGTGTTGGTGATCTTGCCGTCGCAGGCGTGGGCGCGGTTAACCGGAGAGGATGCCCACAGCGCGACACCCGCATTCGCGTCGATCTCGCCCTTGTGCTCGCGGTAGAACTCGTTGAAGGCCACGTCCCTATTCCACGGTGAAAACATCAGATCGAAGGGCCGGTCGTCGGGCTGGGCCACGTACTCCTTGCGGACCTCGGGGTCGCGGTTGTTGTTGTTGGCCCAGAGGAAACCCGGCGTCCCGAAGGGGTCCATGTCCTCCGACGTCCGCCACATCTTCTTGGTGTGCGTGCCGAGGAGGAGGATGGCCACCTCGCCGGTCTTGAAATCGGCGATCGGCCAGTCGTTGGTGTACATGCCGTTGTTCTGCTCCCAAAGGATCCGTTCGACATCGTCGATCGAGGCGGCGTACTGCGCCGCCTTGCGCGCACGGTTGGATTGCGGGGTGGAGTTCGCCTCGTAGGGCGTCTGCATGACTGTGGTCTCACCAAAAGCGATGCCGGCCTCGTTGAGGTAGAAATCGGCACCCGAGTGGATCCCACCCGGGAAGGTGTGGAAGACGACCCTGTAACCGTCCGCCGGATCGACATCAGTGATCACGTTCCAGTGCATGCCCGTGTAGCCGGACCACATGAAGATCTGACCAAAGACGATGTCGCCGTTCTTGGTCGCCGGACCGGTGGCGGCGAAGGCCGAGCACTTGTGCTGCTCGATCTCGATGTCGAGTTCCTCGTCGGGTGCGGTAAATGCCTGGCCGGTGAGCGAGTTCGGCGTCACCTCGAGGGCGTCGTAGAGCTGGCCGATGTCGACCACCGAGTTGATGGCGACGATGTCGCGGAGATTGATCGGACGCCCCCACACCTCACCCCCGGCATCGGCGGCGCCGTCGGCAATGCCCTTCATCTCGGTCAGGTACTCTTCGTCGTACTTGCGGAGAAAGAGCGCGTCGGCCTCGAAGCGGATCGTGTCCCAACCGGCTTTCGGGTCGTCGCGGTACTGAACGACGCCGAGCTTGCGGATGTACTCGGCAATCTCGTCCGGCATCAGGGCGCCATACTGGTACCCACGCTCATAGGGCTCGCCCTCGATGTGAACGAAGATCCAGCCCTGGTCGTCGTAGCGAAAGCCCGGACCAGACCAGCGCACGGTCTCGGGTGGAATGAGCTCGGCAATGTCCTCGACCTTTTCGAGCCGAATATCGTCGAACCATGCGGTGCCACGAGCAGTGCCGTTGTAGCCGAGGTGGAGGCGGATGCGGTCTGAGGCCGCGGTGGCAATGAAGAGCAATTCGACCCGGAACCAGTCCGAATCACCACCGACCGCCGGCGAGTGAATGGTGAAGGGAAGGGCCTCCATGGTCAGGCAGGCCGGTACGGCGGTGGGGTATTTGGACGCCGGGTCGGACACCACACCCTCGGTGCGGATCCAGCCGCTCAGCCGATAGAGCTCACCCACCTCGAGGGATACCGGGTAGGATTCGACCGTCACCGAACCGTGGCCTTTGACGGCCAACCGGGCGCTGCCGATCCCTCCGTGGGCCGCCTCTGCCTCGCCGACGAACGAGGCACCCTCGCTCGAAGCCTCGGTGACCAGCCGCCAACCTGCCACCACTCCAGTCGCTTCCAGCTGTTCGAAGCCGGCATTGGTGATCGCCACGTCGGCTGCCGCAGGTGTCGTCGCTGCAGCCGCGACCGCCATCACCGAAACCGCGAAAACCGAAAAGCACCTACTCATCGTCTGATACATCGGACCTCCCGAGTCCGGGCATTCTACCCGGGAATCGCAAAAAAGAACCGGAGACCTTTTGGTGCGGGCGTCTCGCCCGCACAGATCGCGTTCTGTGAAGAAGTGCGGCCGGGAAACCGCACGACAAAACAGCTGTCCTCAGTTCTTCGTAAGGGATCTGCGGTACGATAACGGCTCGAGATCGGCGAGATTCGGGAGTTTCGATGGACCCATGTGCCAAGGCCCTCTTCGACGGCATCATCGACTACGCCGGCCTCTTTCCGCCGGCGCAGCTGCCGATGAACGAGGCCTTTGCCCGTTTCGTCCAGCATCGGGCATCTGACGACGGCTGGATGCTGGCGCGCTTCGTCTGCCCGGCGGCCCGGCTCGACGAGCTGGAGGTGCTCGTTGCCGGAGCCGACGCCTCACAGCTCCCGATCGGCATCTCGGTCCTCGGGCGCGGCAGCGACAATCTCGAGGCATTTCTCGAGTCGATCGACGAGGACGAGCAGCAAATGGCAGGGTTCAGCGCCAAGCTCGGCGACAAGGTCACCGTCGATGCCTTCGAGCTGCCCCTCCCGAAAGCCGGCGGAGCGGCGGTGGCGGTGAACGAGGCGTGGGCAAGGCTGACGAAGAACGGGTCCCGCTCGCTGACTCCCTTTTTCGAGGTCTCGCTGCTCGGCGAGTGGAGGCCGCGATTGCCGGCGGCCGTGGCCGCGGTCCGCGATACCGCCCGCAAGGCCGGCGATGCGAACCGCGTCGGTCTCAAGATTCGCTGCGGTGGGGTCGAGGCCTCGGCGATCCCGGAGGTCGAGGCGGTGGCGGCCGCGATCGCCACCTGTCGCGCAACCGGAGTTCCACTCAAGGCGACCCAGGGCTTGCACCACCCCTTCCGCCATCACGATCCCGATCTGAATACCAAGGCACACGGCTTTATCAACCTCTTCGCCGCGTCGGTCCTGACCCATGTCCACGACCTGCCGGTGAAGAACCTGATCGAGATCATCGCCGAGCTCGACCCAACGGCCTTCACCATCGGTCCGGAGCGTCTGGTGTGGCGCCATCTGGAGGCCTCCGCACTGGACGTCGCGGAAAGCAGGCGCGATGTTTTGACCAGCTTCGGCAGCTGCAGCTTCTCCGATCCCCGCGACGATCTGCGCGGCCTCGGAGCCATCTGAGGAGGATCCATTTCGAATGCGTCAACTCGATCGTGACCTCCGTTCCTTCATCGATGTCCCGGAGGATTCGCACTTTCCGATCCACAACCTCCCCTACGGGGTCTTTCGCCCATCGGCGGGGCTTGCCCCTCGCATCGGGGTGGCGATCGGAAACGCGGTACTCGACGTCTCTGTCCTCGCCGACCGGGGGCTGCTCAACGGCCGCAAGCTCGGTAACGGCGCGGCCTTGCGGGAGCCGAATCTCAACGCCTTCATGGCTCTCGGCAGGACCGCCTGGGGCGAGGCGCGGGCGCGACTGACGCAGCTTCTGAAAGCAGACGATCCCACCCTGCGGGATGACTCGGCGGTGCGCAAGGCGGCGTTCCACCCGAGGTCCAGGGTCGAGATGCTGTTGCCGGCTGCGATTGGCGACTACACCGACTTCTACTCCTCGCGCGAGCACGCGACGAACGTCGGCGTCATGTTCCGAGGTCCCGACAACGCCCTCCAGCCCAACTGGTTGCACCTGCCGGTCGGATACCACGGTCGATCGAGCTCGGTCGTGGTCAGCGGCACCGACGTGCGTCGACCCATGGGCCAGACCAAGGCCGACGACGCGGATCTGCCGACCTACGGGCCGAGCCGGCTGATGGACTTCGAGCTCGAGATGGGCTTCTTCGTCGGTCCCGGGAACCGGCTCGGAGAGCCGATCCCGATCGCCGATGCGATGGAGCATATTTTCGGCATGGTGCTGGTCAACGACTGGTCGGCGCGCGACATTCAGAAATGGGAGTACGTTCCACTCGGTCCCTTCCTCGGCAAGAACTTCGCCACCTCGATCTCACCCTGGGTGGTGACCATGGAAGCCCTGGAGCCTTTTCGCTGTGCGGGACCGGCCCAGGACGCCCCCGAGCCGCTCGACTATCTCAAGAACCCGGGCGACTGCGCCTTCGACATTCACCTCGAGGTACGTCTGAAGTCCGAGATGATGACGGACCCGACGACCATCGCGAGCTCGAACTTCAAGTACATGTACTGGAGCATCTGCCAGCAGCTCGCCCACCACACCGTCAACGGCTGCAACGCCCAGCCTGGCGATCTCTACGGCTCCGGCACCATTTCCGGTCCCGAAAAGCACCAGCGCGGATCGATGCTCGAGCTCAGCTGGCGGGGCACCGAGCCCATCGAGCTGTCGAACGGCGAGGAGCGGAAGTTCCTGGCCGACGGCGACACCGTCACCATGACCGGCTGGTGCGAAAAGGAGGGTGTCAAGATCGGATTCGGAGAGGTGACGGGAACGCTCCTGCCGGCAAAGTAGCAACGCCAGATCCGGGGCTCACGCCAGGGGACTTTGCGAGATGAAACGCCAGATCCGGGGCTCACGCCCCGGGCTAGCCATCTGTCGCCCCCTCCGGGGGCTTCATCATCAATCACTTCCTCGCGTTGCCGGAGACGATTTGCTTGACATCAAGCTTCCGTGGGCGCATCAATAGAGACGTGGACTCAATTGTGCCCGGTCGCTACTGGAGCGCGCTCGACGACGGACGCGTGGTGTGCGAGGTCTGCCCGCGCCTGTGCAAGCTCAAGGAGGGGCAGCGTGGCTTCTGCTTCGTGCGCCAGAACATCGACGGCGGTGTTGTTCTCACCACCTATGGCCGTTCTTCCGGCTTCTGCGTCGACCCGATCGAGAAGAAACCCCTCAATCATTTCTACCCCGGGTCCGCCGTTCTGTCCTTCGGAACAGCGGGCTGCAACCTGGCGTGCAAGTTCTGTCAGAACTGGTCGATCTCCAAATCCCGCGAGACCGACACCCTCGCCGATGCCGCCTCACCTGAAGCGATCGCCCGCGCAGCCCGGCAGACCGGATGCCGCAGCGTCGCTTATACCTACAACGATCCGGTCATCTTCCTCGAGTACGCCGTCGACGTCGCCGCCGCCTGCCGTGAGCTCGGGATCTTCAACGTGGCGGTGACCGCGGGTGAGATCTGTCCCGAGCCCCGGCACGAGTTCTTCGCCGCGATGGATGCCGCCAACGTCGACCTCAAGGCCTTCACCGACGACTTCTACAAAAAGCTCTGCGGCGGATCGCTGCAACCGGTGCTCGAGACTCTGGAGTACCTGGTCCAGGAGACCGACGTCTGGGTCGAGCTCACCACCCTTCTGATTCCCGGCGAAAACGACTCGGCATCCGAGATCGACGAGATGACACGCTGGGTAGTGAACTCCCTCGGCCCCGAGGTGCCGATGCACTTCACGGCCTTCCACCCCGACTTCAAGATGAACGACCTCCCGCCCACGCCCCCAAAAACCCTGAGCCGGGCACGCGAGATCGCCCTCGAAAACGGTGTCCGCCACGCATACACCGGCAACGTCGTGGACCCCTCAGGCGGTTCGACCTATTGCCACAGTTGCGGCGAGCTTCTTATCGGCCGCGACTGGTACCGGCTCGGCACCTGGAAGCTCGACGACCAGGGCCGCTGCCTCCAATGCGAAACGCCGTGCGCCGGCCGCTTCGACGGCCCCCCCGGCGACTGGGGAGCCCGCCGCATGCCCGTACGCATCGGATAGCGGGGGGAAGCGGGGTGCCACCCACTCTTCTTCGCGCCTCCCGCTTCGGCGAGACAGGTGCCACCCCTCACATTGTTTGAATCCTGCGCCTCCAAATCGTGCAACGCCTTCAGGGCAAACAATGTGAGGAGTGGCACCGGTGTCGTCTCGGCTGCAAAGCGCTCCTCATTGGTCGATGCAGGTCGCGCGCTACCACGTCGGAGACGAGGTCAACAGCTCTTCGGCCGCGGGAACAGTGAGCGGGCGCGAGAACCAAAAGCCCTGCCCGTGCGGGCACTGCATGCGCCGCAGGTGGTCCACCTGATCGGCGGTCTCGATGCCCTCCGCGACCACGCCGATGCCGAGGCTGTTGGCGAGGTTGAGGATGGTCTCGACGATGGCCCGCGACTCGCCCGGCGATCCGAGCTGGCTGACGAAGGAGCGGTCGATCTTGAGCGAGTCGTAATGGAAGCGCTGCAGATAGCTCAGCGACGAGTATCCGGTGCCGAAGTCGTCGATCGAGAGCTGGACCCCGAGCGCCCTGAGCTCCATGAGGTTTCTCACCGCGAGATCGGCATGGTCCATGACGACGTTCTCGGTCACCTCGATTCGCAGGTCGCGAGGCTCGAGGCCGGTTTCTTCGAGGATCCCCAGCAGCTCGTCGACCATGGTGCTCTTCATGAAGAGCTTGCCCGACATATTGACCGAGACCCAGAGCGGCGGGTCGCCCGGAAACTGCTCCTGCCAGCGCCTGGTCTGGCGGCAGCTCTCGCGCAACACCCACCAGCCGATGGGAACGATGAGGCCGGTCTCCTCGGCGATGGCGATGAACTGGGCCGGCGTGACGATGCCCCGTTCCGGGTGCTGCCAGCGGACCAGGCCCTCGAAGCCGACGATGCGGCCCTTGGCGAGCGACACGATCGGCTGGTAGTTCATCACGAAGTCGCCGCGGTGGACGCCGCGCCGCAGCTCGGTCTCGAGCTTGAGCAGGGCGACGGCGCTCTGGTGCATGTCGCGGTCGAAGATCTCGTACCGCGCCTTGCCCTCGGCCTTCGCGCGGTACATGGCGATGTCGGCGTCGCGCAGGATCTCCTCGGGGCTCGCGTAGCCGGTCGAGCTGTGGGCGATGCCGATCGAAGCGGTCACCATCACATCGTGGCCCTCGATCGAGAAGTTCATGCTGAGCACGTCCTGGATCCGGTCGGCGACGTGGATCGCGCCACTGGCGTCGTCGACACGATGGATGAGGACTGCGAACTCGTCGCCACCGAGCCTGGCGACGGTGTCACCCGGGCGCAGGAAGTGCTCGAGACGGCGGGCGATGCCCATCAGGAGCTTGTCGCCCATGCTGTGGCCGAGGCTGTCGTTGACGTTCTTGAAGCGGTCGAGATCGAAGAACAGGACCGCGAAGTGGGGTGAGGCCTGGCGCTGCAGATCGGCCAGGGCGCAGGACAGGCGATCCACGAAGAGGACCCTGTTCGCGAGCCCGGTGAGGCTGTCGTGCAGCGCGTCGTGCTGGAGCTGGTGCTCGGCCTTCTTGCGGGCGGTGATGTCGGTCTGGGAACCGGCCATGCGGTAGGGCTTGCCGTTTTCGCCGCGGACCGCCACACCCCTCGCGAGCACCCAAATGTACGTGCCGTCGATATTCCGCATCCGGTGCTCGAACTCGAACTGCTCGGTCGAGCCCGAGACGTGGGCATCGAGGTGGCGCCGGAAGGGCGGGCGGTCGTCGGGATGGACCCGATCCAACCACTCGCGCGGGCTGTCACCGACATCATCCACCGAGAAGCCGAGCATGCCTTTCCAGCGCGGCGAGTAGAAGACGCGGTCGGTCTCCATGTTCCAGTCCCAGAGCCCGTCGTTGGCGCCACGAACGGCGAGCGCATACCGCTCTTCCGATTCGCGCAACGCCTCCTCGGCGGTGGCTCGTTCGATCGCATAGAGGATCGAGCGCACCAGCAGTCGCGTGTCGGCCTCGCGCTTGATCAGATAGTCCTGAGCGCCCAGACGAACCGCCTGAACGGCGAGATCGTTGTCGTCCAGACTGGTGAGGACGATGATCGGAGTTCTCGGCGCGGCCTCGTGGGTGCGTTGGAAGGTGTCGATGCCGAAGCTGTCGGGCAGCGAGAAGTCGAGCAGCACAACATCGTAGGAGCCTCGGTCGAGCATTTCGAGGCCTCTCTCCAGGCGTTCCGCGTGATCGATGTCCGCGTCGATCCTTTTGGAGCGCCTCAGCTTCGTGCAGATCAGCTCGGCGTGGTCCGGGCTGTCTTCCACCAGGAGCACGCGAACCAGTTCGTTTCGGCGCATCCCGGCGGATGACTCACCAGACCTCATTCACCGCCTCCTCGAAGCGATATCGAAGCTCACGATCCGCCCCTCTCCAGATCGACCGTCCGCTTCGGTATCGAAAAGAAAAACGTAGCTCCCAACTTGTGGTCAGATTCTACCCATATTCTTCCGCCGTGTCGATCCACGATCCGCTTGCAGATTGCGAGCCCGATCCCAGTGCCCGGGATCTCCCTCTCCGTGTGGAGTCGCTGGAACATCACGAAGATTCGATCCGCCGCCTCGGGATCGATGCCGATGCCGTTGTCTGTGACCGAAATCGTCCACTCCGTCTCACGCTCCTCCGCCGAGAAGTGGACCTCTGCGGGCGGGGAGCCCGAAAACTTGAGCGCATTGGAGAGAAGATTGTGGATCAGCTGCTGGATCTGCGCCTCGTCGGCGACGATGGTCGGCAATGCATCGTTGGTGATCTCCGCCTTGGCGACCGTGATCTCTTTCCAAAGTTCCGATTTGACCTGCTCGAGGACCGCTACGAGATCGACCGGCTCGAAGTCGCCGCCACGCGAGTCCACACGCGCGAAACCGAGCACCGCGTCGACCATCTCCTGCACACGCAACGCCGCAGAAGCCGCGCGGTCCAGATAGGACTCCTCCTCGTTTTCGAGACGGTCCCTGATGCTGTCACCGAGCATCTCCAGATAGCTCGAGACAACGCTCAGCGGCTGTTGCAGATCGTGAGAGACCACATAGGCGAACTGCTCGAGCTCGTCGTTGGAGCGCGCCAAGGCTTCCGTCCGGTCGGCCAGCTCCTTCTGGGCTGCGTGATAGTCGCCCGTCTCCTCGACGACCCCCTGGATATGGCGCATCCCGGAGCCCGCGTCCTCCACGACCCAGGACGAGACCCGCGCCCACATGAGGCTCTCGTCCGCTCGCCGGAGCTCGATGTCGAGGTTGCGCACGGACCTGGTGGTCGCCATCCGGCTGCGCCACGCATCGGCCGCCGCCGGATCTCCGAACAGGCTCGTCAGATTGGTCCACGCCGCCTCCTCGGGATCGAAGAACCCCAACATGTCTGCGAAGGCGGGGTTCGCCTCGAGGATCTCGCCCTCCAGGGTTGCGACGAAGACGCCCACCGGGAGCCCTTCCACGAGTCGCCGGTATGGCGCGTCGCGCGAGCTCGCCACCGCCCCCCGCCGGGTTCGGAAGAAGACCGAACGGAGGACCGCCGGCAACCGCACGAACCCTGCAGAGGATTTCGAGACGTAGCCATTGACGCCGAGGCGGAGGGTCTCTCCCCACAGCTCCTCACCCACCTCCGCCGTGAACAGGATCACCGGGCAATCCGGCCGGACCTCGCGCACCAGGCGGATGATCTCGACACCGGTGCTCCACGAGAAGGTCGCCTCGGTGATCACGATCCCGAAGCGACCCGCGGCCAGCGCGCTCGAGAACTCCGCCGCCGTACCGACGGCATCCAGCTCGAGATTGCCGAACTCTCCCGCGAGCACCAACGACGCCAGCGTCCGATCGCTCTCGTTTTCGTCGATGATCAGGACTCGCGGGAGGTTGTTCATGGCCCCCCCGCGCATCGCAGGGCGAGCTTTTGAGGTGATCTGCGACCGACACATTGACTCTTCGTCGCAAAATTCGACGCGAATTTGCTGTTCGAAGAGAGATCGGCGTTCACCTTAATGCGGCGAGTATAGCATGGGCCTCGTTGTCACTCGGGTGCACATTTTGACGCCCCCATCGAGCGCAATCGGGCCCTCCGCGACGGCCTCCAGAAAGCATCAGGGCGTGTCGGCGAGCTCCGCCTCCGCCTCGATCTCGACCTTCCAACGTGGGTCGAGAAGCCCCTTGACAAAAACCATCGTCGCCGCGGGATAGGTGTCCCTGAAAACCTCGCCATGCGCTCGACCGACCCCGTCCCAATCTGCCGCATCGACCACGAACATCCTGGTCCGAACCACATCCTCACGGCGTCCGCCGAGGGCCTCCACCGCTTCGAGGATGATTTCGAAGCATCGTGTCGCCTGCGCGTAGGCGTCTCCGATCACGGTCTCGCCATCGGCGTCGAGTGGCGCGGTGCCGGAGACGACGATGCGCGAGCCGCGCCGGACCGCGCGTGCAAAGCCGACGAGGCTCTCGTACGCGGACGCGGAGCGAAAGCGATCGTTCGCGATCTCGTGCGTCTTTCTGTTCACGTGCGCTCATTGTACACCCGCCATGAACCTGGGCAAGAAAAAAGGGGAGCCCGAGCTCCCCAACGATGCGGTGTGACGATCGTCTACAGACTGTGCACCTTGATGGAGCCGTTGACCGTCTCCAGCGAGACCTGCGCTCCGCCTCCCCCAACGCTCCCGTGGAAGTCCGAGCCCACGTACTTTCCCTTGCGGACGTCGATCCCGAAGTCGTTCCCGAGCGATCCGTGGACCGATTCGGCCGCGATATCGGCGCTGATCGAGCGGGAGAGGTAGAGATCCAGCGGACCGTTGACTGAGTCCATCTCGATCTCGTCCCCGTATCCGAGGCGCTCGATATAGGCCTCGATGCCGCCGTTGACAGTGGCCAGCTCGGCGGAACCCGAGCAGTCGCGGACCACGATGTCGCCGTTCACGGTCTCGGCTTCGATGCCGCCCTCCACCCCAACCACTTTGAGGCTTCCGTTGACGAGATCGATCGTGCGGAGCATCGCGCCCCGAGGAACGGTGAGGGTGTATTCCACTTTGGTGAAGCTGCGGCGCTCATGGTGTCGGTCTGAGCTCTTCATCGAGGGATAATGCGTTTCGATCCGCACGGAGTCGCCGCCGGCCTGCACAGCCACCTCGAGTTTCTCCAGAAGCTCCGGCGAGCTCGCGCTCTTGACCGCGTGCACCCGCACCTCATCACGCTCCCAGACCTCGATGCTGACGTCGCCGTTGATGTTTTCCAACGATACACGCCCATCGCCGCCCAACGAATAGCTCTGATCGAAGACCTCTTCATACTCGGGCCCGGCCGATGCCCAACCGGCCATCACGAGGGCGAGGCTCGTCACCAATGCGTATTTCATTTTCATCCGCATAACCATGCTCCTCCTCGGGTTTTTTCTCGCACACTTGATGAGATGCCGCCGCATCCGAAAAGGTTGTCATCCCTTCATCCCGGCTTGCGGCGCCAGAGCGAAACCGGTAGCGTGAAATGGTGACTGCAAACGAAACTCAACCCGACATCGTCCGGAGGACGCCCGCCGTCTCGCTGGTGATCCCGGTCCACAACGGGGCTGGCTTCGTGGCCGATTCGGTGAGCGAAGCCCTGCGCTTTCTCGACCGCAAGTGCGGAGATTTCGAGCTCGTGGTCGTGGACGACGGATCGACCGACGGCACGACGTCCGCCCTCGAGCGGTTGACGGTCGACCGACGGCTCCGGGTCGTCACTTTGCCTGAAAACCTCGGCAAGTTCGGTGCCCTCAAGGCCGGAATGGCCGTCGCCACGGGTGGGTGCAGGGTTTTCACCGACGCCGATCTCCCCTACGACCTCGAGGCGGTGCCATATATCGTCGATCTGGTGAATGGACGATCTTTCGACATCGTTGTCGGTGACCGCGCCCTGCCGGAGTCGGTGTCTCTCACCAATTCCCGCCCCGCGCGCAAGCTGAGCAGCCGGGCCTTCTCCTTCTTCGTGCGCATGCTCGTCACCGGCGGCCTTTTTGACAGCCAGTGCGGCCTCAAGGGATTTCGCGGCGACGTCGCGGACGCCCTCTTCCCCCTGCTCACCGACTCTGGTTTCTCGGGCGACGTCGAACTCCTCTACATCGCGCTCAAGCACAATCTGTCGATCCGTCGGATCCCGGTGCGGCTGCAGCGCGCTTCACCGTCGACGGTTCGCCTCCGGTTTCACTCGCTGCCGATGCTGGGTCGGATCCTCAAGCTGCGCCACAACTGGAACGCGGGCCGATACGAGTCGGAGGCGCTGAGCCGGATCGGCTCGCAGCCCTACTGGCTCGACAAGGCCACAAATGACTGAAGGAAGCGCCATGACTGAAGACAACTCTCCCGATCCTTCGCCGAGCACCGACAGTCGGTCTGGCCGCTCGATCGAGGTGATCCGAGCGCTGCGTTGGCCGGTGGTCATCCTGGCCCTCGGTCTGCTGGGCTACCTCGTGGTTCACCAGATCGGTCGCACCGCCCGCGAAGGGGGACGGGCGGCCACCGAGATGGTGCGCGAGCTCGGCGAGGGCGCGGTCGACATCGCTGCCGCCTTCAAGAGCGGCACCATCACCAACACCTTCATCTCGGCCATCCCCTCCTTCGCTCCAGACAGCGGCGCGCGGCTCGAGCTGGCGGCCTTCGAAGCGGTTGAGATCCTCCGCAGCACCGACGAGCTGCGGATCGGATGGGACCTGATCCCCCTCGGAACGACGGTGACCGAGATTCGGGTCCCGGTGACGTATCGATATCACCTCCGCTTCGACGAGCCGTGGTTGCTCGAGGTCGAAGGCCAGAGCTGCATCGTCCACGCGCCTTTGATCCGACCGACCCTCCCTCCCGCCATCGACACCGGACGCATGGAGAAGTACAGCGATCGCGGCTGGCTCCGCTTCAACGAGGATGAGCAAATGGAGGAGCTCGAGCGAAGCATCACCGGTGTGCTCTCGGAACGCGCCGCCGACTCACGCCATCTCGAGATGGTCCGCGAGCGCTGCCGACTCGAGTTGGCCGAGTTCGTTCGCTCGTGGCTGCTGCTCGAGGATCACTGGCGCGACGACCGCTTCCGATCCGTCACTGTCATCTTCGCCGACGAGACCGAAATCGACGAGAGCCCCCAGCCACCCACCCTGGTCCTCGACCGCGCCGATGTCGAAGCACCTTGACGACGATCCATCGGTTGAAGGTCTCTGGGGTACAATCGCGCGGTGAATTCCTCCCCCGTCATCGAGGTGCTCCGGGCCAACCGTGACCGGATGGCGGCCGTCGTACCCTTCGACCTCCCGGCCGGCGGGGTCGTGGTCTTCGATTTCACCGAGGGCAACCGCGAGCTCGAGCACCTCGACGTCAACGACGTTTCCGGCTTCACCGAGCACCTCTTCGACCGGATTGCGGAGGCCGAGACGCCGGTCGGCATTGGACGCTACGACGAGGACCGGGTTCTCTACCGCCATTCTCCCCTCTTCGACGGCACCGCGGAGCGGCGGAGCATCCACATCGGCATCGATCTTTTTGTCGTCGAGGGAACCGAGGTCATGGCTCCTCTACCCGCTACCGTTTACTCCGCCGCCGACAACGCCGGCCTCGGCAACTACGGCCCGACCGTGATCCTCCGCCACGAGCTCGACGGCGTGGTCTTTCACACGCTCTACGGTCACCTCAGCCGCAGCTCACTCGAAGGGATCGAAGCCGGCGATGTTCTCCTCGAGGCTCATCCCTTTGGCGAGGTCGGCGACCTCCAGGAGAACGGAAGCTGGCCACCGCACGTCCACTTCCAGATCATCACCGAGGCTCTCAACGGTGTCGTGGACTACCCGGGCGTGGCGGCGCCATCGGAGCGGGAACGCTTTCTCGCGCTCTGCCCCGACCCGAACCTCATCCTCGGAATCCCGGGCCTCTGACCCGTGTCCGCGTCCGAGTCCGCGTTCGCGCCCGAAGATACCGCGCGCAACCCGTCGACTGATCGTCGCCACGCCCTCCTCGCCATCCTGCTCCTCGCCCCAGTCCCCAGCCTCGGCGTTCTCGCGGCCATGGTCCTCTTCCCGGGTCCGGTCGGCAAGGCCATCTTCACCGCCGCCAAGGTCTGGCTGCTCGTGTTCCCCGCCGCCTGGTACCTGCTGGTGGAACAGGGCACGCCGAGCTGGTCGCCGCCTCGCAAGGGGGGTCTGGGTGTCGGCCTCGCGAGCGGCGCGTTGCTCGCCGCCATCATCGTGCTCGGTGCGAGGCTCTTCGGCGTTCACGAAATGGACCTGGGGCCGCTTCGCACCGAGGTGCAGGCAATGGGCCTCCAATCGGTCCTTCCCTACCTCGCGGGCGCCGCCGGTTGGACCTTTGTCAACTCCTTGATGGAGGAGTACGTCTATCGCTGGTTCGTCCTTCGACAGCTCGAAGCCCTGATGAAGGGCCCCGCGGCAATCATCGCCTCGGCGGCTGTCTTCACCGCCCACCACATCATCGCCGTCAGCCAGTACCTCGCGCCTCTCTTGACCCTCCTCGCCTCGGCCGGGGTTTTCGCCGGCGGTCTCGTGTGGTCCTGGCTCTACCTCCGCTACCGCTCGATCTGGCCTTGCTGGCTCAGCCACGTGCTGGCTGATGTCGCGGTCTTCGGGATCGGTGGGTGGCTGTTGTTCGGGTAGGGATCTCAAGGTTAAGAGTCAAGAGTTAAGGGTGAAGCCCACCCTCCCCCCAGATTCATTTGTCGCTCTTCACTCTTCACTCTTCACTCATCACTCTTTACTTGCGTCGATTGCTTGACAGGGAATCGACACCGTCTTCAGACGTAGCTACTGACAGGAGAAGGCTATGAACGAACTCAACTATCGTTGTCCGAAGTGCCAGGGTACCGAGTACGAGATCGACCAGATGCGGGCGACCGGCGGCATTCTGACCAAGGTCTTCGACGTCCAGAGCAAGCGCTTCACGACCGTGACCTGTGAGCGCTGCCGCTACACCGAGATCTACAAGGCCGACAGCTCAATGCTCGGCAACATCTTCGATTTCTTCACGCAGTAGCAGAGTCACGGGTCAAGAGTTCAGGCTCAAGACCACCCGCCCTCCTCTGAAAGCTTTACTCTTGACTCTCAGCTCTTCCGGGTGCAGGCGATGCGCGTCAATTCTCTTGGGTGATGGTGAGCTCCCACAGCGCCAACCCACCCAACACCAGGATGCTCACGATCATCACCAGCAGCGGCGAACCGGCGGCGCGCGGAAGGTCGGGTGTCGAGAAGCTCAGATCGAGGCCTGAAAACAACCCACTCACGAGCCCCCACAATCCGGGGGCGAACGCGATTCCAACGGCGAGGACGGCGGCGACCGTCGCCCTCTGGACCCAGACGATGGCGCGTGTCGCGCGCTGAAAATCACGTTCGCGGGTGGCGAGGCGCGCCCTCAGCCAGAGTGCTCCAGGATCCGGCAACGGTGCGTCGAGTCCCGCCAACTCTTCGGCGTCGGCGGCGAGCGCCGCCACTACCAGGGTGAGCTCGGCACAGGTCAAACAGCCGTCACGGTGGGCCTCGAGCTCCGGGCTCCAGTCGCCGCCGCGCGCAGCCCGGGCCACGGCCTCTTCATAGGGACAGGGATGGGTGCTCATGACACCTCCAACTCGGGCCGGAGACCCTTCGACTGGAGCGCCTTGGCGAGCCGCTGCCGGGCCCGAAAGAGCATCGACCGAATGCTCGCGGTGCGGAGCCCCAGAGCCTTGGCGATCTCCTGATGTGATGCGCCCTCGACGTATGCCAGCCAGAGCATCTGCCGGTCGCGGGGAGCAAGCTCTGACATTGCCGAGCCGACATCCGATCGCAGATGGATAGCCTCGTCATGCCCGGGGCTCCCGTCCAGCTCCGGCACCTCCGCAGATTCGGGCTTCTTCCTCCGGAAATGGTCCCGCAGCAGATTGGTGGCGATCCGGAAGAGGTAGTTCTTCCGATGGTTGTCGTCCTCGCCCTCGAATCCGGAACGGAGCATCCGAAGATAGGCTTCCTGAAGCAGGTCATCCGCCAACGCGAGGTCGCCGCAGCTCCGCACCAGGTAGGCGCGAAGGGGACGCGCGGTGCGATCGTAAAGGTGTCGAAATGCCGCCTCATCCATCGTCGCCGCCCGTCCCGGAAGCACTGTCGCCTGTGTCCGGGGCAAGGAAAGAGCCATCGGGATCATCACTCGGTGCTTCCACGTCGCCTACGGTATCAGGCGTCGCTCTCGGCGGAGCCGTTGATCAGGCCCCACTGCTTCGAGAAGAAATAGGCCGCGGCGCTCGACGCCAGGAAGCCGAGACCGAGACACAAGCCGAGCACGCCCACGACAATGAACGCTTCCGTTCCCTCGGCCGAAACCAGGTTGCGCAGGAAGATGAAGCCCACGCCCAGCAGGCTGATGACAGCGCCGGCCTGGAGCGCGGTCAGAATGCGCGCATAGGGATTCCGTTCCTTGGTCGCGAAGTCGAACATCTTCTCGCCCGCGTTGCTGTGGAGATATTCGACGGCTTCCGGCGAGCTGCCCAGCTTCTCGAGGATTTTGTCCTGCAACGCGTAGTGGAGCTTGACCAGCCGTTGCTTGTGCAAGAACTCGAGAGCGGTCTTGAAAGCCCACGCCATAATCGTCAAAAACGTCGGCATGACAATGACCATGATGATTGCTTCTTCGCCCATGAGAACCTCCAGTTCGTACTCAGCAGTCACTACGTTCCAGCTTCAGCTTTGGTTAGCAAGAGGCGTGCTACTCTCTCGCAAGCCAAGATGCAAACCGGGAGGAATCATGAAGAAGACTGCATATGCTGCGACCGTTCTGCTCGCAACGATCGCTCTCGTCATGCCGGCGCAGACGTCAATCGCGGATGAAGAGGGTGACTGGAAAGACATGAAGCAGGAATCGAAGCGGATGAAGCTTGACGAGATGGCCGAGGAGTCCCTGCAAGCGCTCTTCGCCGAAAACGCCAAGGCCAAAGAGCTCTATGGCAACTCGTATGGCTGGGCGGTATTCGACAACCTCAAGCTCGCCTTCGGCATTTCGGGCGGTGGAGGCAACGGCGTCGCTTCGGTCAAGGCGACCGGCACGAAGACCTACATGAAGATGGGCACGGGCGGCGTCGGCCTCGGTCTCGGCGCCAACAAGTACCAGGTGATCTTCCTCTTCCAGGACTCCCAGACCTTTGACAACTTCGTCAACAAGGGCTGGCAGGCCGATGCCGGCGCCACCGCTGCGGCCGGGACCAACGCCGCCGAGGCCAAGACCGGCTTCGTCAACGGCATCGCCATCTACCAGATGACCGAGAAGGGTCTGATGGCGAACGCCGACATCGCCGGCACCAAGTACTGGAAGAACGACAAGCTGAACTAGGAGCTCACAGTGAAGAGAATCGCAATGCGTGCCGCTGCCTCTGCAGCGCTGGTCTTCGCTCTGCTTCTGACCTTGTCCATATCGGCCGAGGAGAGCTGGAAGAACCTCAAGCGCGAGTCGAAGAGGATGAAGATCGATGAGACGGCGCAGGGGGCGCTCGACACGCTCTTCGCCTCCAACCCCAAGGCCGAAAACCTCTTCGAGATGTCCTACGGGTGGGCAGTCTTTGACAACCTGAAGCTCGCCTTCGGTTTCTCCGGCGGCGGCGGCAACGGCGTCGCCAAGGTCAGGGTCACCGGAGAGAAAACCTACATGAAGATGGGGACCGCCGGGATCGGCATCGGGCTCGGCGTCAACACCTACCAGGTGGTCTTTCTCTTCCAGGACTCGAGGACCTTCAACAGCTTCGTCGAAAAGGGCTGGCAGGCGGACGCCACCGCGAGCGCCGTCGCGGGTGAGGCCGGCGCCGAAGCCAAGACCGATTTCAGCAACGGGATGGCCATCTACCAGATCACCGACAAAGGCCTCATGGCTCACGCGGACATCGCGGGCACCAAGTACTGGAAAAACAAGAAGCTCAATCGTTGAAGCCAGCGCCCTTCGGCACTGGACACGAGATACAAGATGCCGGTTCCATCGACCCGGCCCCCACTGAATCCTGAATCGACCGGGGTGGATGGGCGGCCTTGTATCCTGCATCCGGGTGGGTGGACGGGCGGGTGTATCTTGTGTCCGCTCGGGCGGGGGGCCGGGCTACCAATAATCTGTGGTGATGGTGACAGGTCCGCCAATTCGAGCGCAGCATGCGAGGCGTTCGTTGTCGCCAGCGCGCTGAGAGGCAAGCACCTTGTGTTCTTCCTCGCCCATCGCCGAGAGGTTTTCGAAACCCTCGAGGACCTGGACGCGACAAAAGCCGCAGAGCGCGATGCCGTCACAGCTCTGACCGAGGCCGAGGCCAGTCTGGAGCACGGCGTCCAGGAGGTTGGTCTCGTGGACCACCCGCACCTCCCGGCCCGACGGCTCGCAACAAACCGCGGCCACCTCGACATTGAATTCAGGAAAACTCATCATTTGACCGTGCGCATAGTAACGGCGCATTGTAGCGTAGCGGACGATCATTCGCGCTTCCCACTTGGTGCCACCCTTCACATTGTTTGAACTCGTCGCGTGCCAGTTCAGAAAATCCCTCGAGGCAAACAATGTGAAGAGTGGCACCGGTGTCGTCGATGCGGCAATGCGCTCTTCATGGGCGGTTCCTTACAGCAGCTTGCGCTCCGCCGCCGCGCGTTCGAGCTCCTCGCGGAAGTCGGGGTGAGAAATATCGATCAGGCTGCGCGCCCGCTCCCTGATGCTGCGCCCGAAGAGGTCGGCGATGCCGTACTCGGTCACAACGTAGTGGACATCGGCGCGGGTCGTCACGACACCCGAGCCGGCGGCAAGCGTGTCGACGAGCCTCGACACCTTGCCGTCCTTGGCGGTCGATGGCAGGGCGATGATCGGTACGCCCCCCTCGGACCGCGCCGCGCCACGGATGAAGTCGAGCTGACCGCCGAAGCCGGAGTAGACCCTGGTGCCGATGGAGTCCGCACAGACCTGGCCGGTGAGATCGACCGAGATCGCCGAGTTGATCGCCACCATCTTGTCGTTGCGCGACACCACATAGGGGTCGTTGACGTACTCCGAGGGGTGGAACTCCATGAACGGGTTGTTGTCGACGAAATCGAAGGCCCGGCGCGTGCCGATGACGAAGGAGGCGACGATCTTGCCCCGGTGGAGGGTCTTCTTCTCGTTGGTCACGACGCCCGCCTCGAAGAGATCCACCAACCCGTCGGAAAACATCTCGGTGTGGACCCCGAGGTGCTTCTTGTCCTCGAGAAAATCGAGCACCGCGTCCGGAATCTCGCCGATCCCCATTTGGATGGTCGCACCGTCCGTAATCAGCGAGGCGATGTTTTCGCCGATCTTACGGGCGACATCCGAGACCTCCGGCGACATCGGGTGCTCGATCAACGAATCGTCCACCTCGACCACCTTGCTGAGCTTCGAGACGTGGACGAAGGAGTCGCCGAGGGCGCGCGGCATCTGCCGGTTGATGAGCGCGAGCACCGTCCGTGCGTGCTCCACGGCCGTCTTGGTGGCGTCGACACCGACACCGTAAGAGCAGAACCCGTGTTCGTCGGGCGGCGAGATGTGGACGAGGGCCACGTCGACCGGCATCTGGCCTCGGGAGATCAGCGCCGGCACATCGTGCAGGTGGATCGGGACGAAGTCGGCCCGACCCTCGTTGACCGCCCGGCGCACATTGCCGCCGGTGAAGAGCGAGCGGTGGCGGAAATGGCCCTCCATCCCGGGATCGGCGTAGGGCGCGTCGGCGAGGGTGAGGATGTGAACGACCTCGACATTCTCGAGCTCCGGCGCGCGCGCCACCATGGCGTCGAGGAGACGCGTCGGGGTGTTGCATCCCGGGTGGACCCACACCCGGTCGCCCGATTTGATCTCCTTGACGGCTTCCTCGGCGCTCGTCACCCGGCTGCGGTAGAGGCTGTTCCAGTCCATCACGCACTCAATCCCCGTCAATCGTGTGGTGCGGCACGCCAAAGGTCGCGGCAACACCCGCACGGAGGCAGCGGCCGTCATGGGTGTAGGTGCCGCGGTAGAGAGCGCTGTTCTCGCGGATTGCCCGCTCGAAACCCTTGTCGGCGATCTCCACGACATACGGCAGCATCGAGTTGGTGAGCGAGCGGGTCGAGGCGCGCGAGGCGGTCGACGGCAGGTTGGGAACGCAGAAGTGGATGATGCCGTCGACCTCGTAGGTCGGGTTCGAAAAATCGGTCGGGCGCGAGGTCTCGCAGCAGCCCCCCTGGTCGATCGAGAGATCCATGATCACCGATCTCGGCTTCATGAGCTTGAGCATGTCGCGCGTCACGAGCATTGGAGTGCGTTCACCGTGGACCGCCACAGCGCACACGAGGAGGTCCGCAAAAGCGAGCGCCTTCTCGATCCGCTGCCGGGTCGCGATCATGGTCGGGACCTCGTCGGCGGTCATCTGCTGCACCCGCCGCAGCGCGTTGATATTCCTGTCGAGCACGACCACGTGGGCGCCGATGCCGCGTGCGAACTTGGCCGCCTCGCGCCCGAGGGTCCCGGCGCCGAGGATCACCATTGACGCCGGCGGGATGCCCGGCGCACCGCCGATCAGGAGCCCCTTGCCGCCGAACTCGTTGAGCACGAGACCGGCGCCGATGGTCACCGCCAGTCGACCGGCGATCTCTGACATCGCCCTGAGGACCGGGGCCTCGCCGTCGTCATCCTCGATGATCTCGTAGCCCACCGTCGACACCTTGCCTTCGAGGAGCTTCTTGAAGTAATCCTCGGACGCCACAGCCAGGTGCCAGGCCGCGATCACGATCTGGCCCGGCCGGTAGCCCTCACACTCTTCCGGTGTGGGCGGTGACAGACGGATCAGCATCTCCGACCGCAGCCGCACCTCTTCGTCGGAGTAGACGACCGTCGCCCCCGCCTCCCGATAGATCTCGTTGGGGAAGCCCGCTTCGAGACCGGCGTCGTCCTCGAGATAGACCCGGTGACCCTTCTCGGTCAAGGCCCGCACGCCACCCGGGGTGAGTCCGATGCGGTGTTCGAAAGGCCTGCGATCCTTGACCAGCCCGACGTCCATGGTGCCTCCCAGCTCGCTCAGAGCCCGTGGATTTCACCATATTTGCCGCAGGACGGCAATGGTCATCGGGCACCCGGAAAAATCGGGAGCGGGACCGGGATCGAAATCAGGCCAGGGATTCGAGGAGGGCGGTGACGTGATGGGCGTTGCGAGTCGAGACGACCAATATCATTCGAACAAGGAGCGACGGGCCGACGCGGGTCCACTCGGTGGCCATTGACCAGCGGAGGTCGGAATGAATCAGCAGCCGTTCCGGCTCGCC
>JBFFBV010000080.1:0-22096 GCA_041560205.1 Candidatus Sulfomarinibacter sp. | reverse complement strand
TGCTTCGCCGGACTCAGTGCACAGCATCCAGCGTCTCGCATCAAGTATCTAGAATCTGAAAAAACGGCGGCGCCGTGGCGCCGCCGTTTCGTACCGATGGGTTGACGCGGCGCTACACCAGCCCCTGGTCGATCATCGCGTCGGCCACCTTGATGAAGCCGGCGATGTTGGCGCCGACCACATAGTTGCCCGCCTGGTCATACTCGGCGGCGGTGGTAACGCACGCCTCGTGAATGCGGTTCATGATGTCGCGCAGGCGGGCGTCCACTTCTTCACGGGTCCAGGACAGCCGCTGGCTGTTCTGGGACATCTCGAGGCCGGAGACCGCGACGCCGCCGGCATTGGCAGCCTTGCCAGGGCCGTAGAGGATCTTCTTCTCGATGAAGAACTCGACCGCCTCGGGCGTCGAGGGCATGTTGGCGCCTTCCGAGACCACGAAGCAGCCGTTATCGATCAGGGTCTTGGCATCATTGTCGTCGAGCTCGTTCTGGGTAGCGCAGGGCAGCGCGATGTCGCACTTGACGTTCCACACGCCGGCGCCTTCCTGGTAGGTCACGCCGGGGAACTTGTCGGCCATCTCGCGGATGCGGCCGCGACGAACGTTTTTGAGGTCCATCAGGTCTTCCCACATCTCCTGAGTGAGGCCGTCCTCGATGACGACGAAGCCGGAGGAATCGGACAGGGTCACGACCTTGGCGCCGAGCTCGAGGCACTTCTCGGAAGCGTACTGGGCAACGTTTCCGGAACCGGAAACGGCGACCCGCTTGCCATCGAAGCTGTCGTCGCGGGTACCCAGCATGTCCTGCGCGAAGTACACGCAGCCGTAACCGGTCGCCTCGGGACGAATCAAGCTGCCGCCCCAGTTGAGGCCCTTACCGGTCAACACGCCCTCGAAGCGGTCCTTGATGCGTTTGTACTGGCCGAACATATAGCCGATTTCGCGGCCGCCAACGCCAATATCACCGGCGGGCACGTCGGTGTCGGCACCGATGTGACGGCAGAGCTCGGTCATGAAGCTCTGGCAGAAGCGCATGACCTCGTTGTCAGACTTGCCCTTGGGGTCGAAGTCCGAGCCGCCTTTGCCGCCGCCCATGGGGAGGGTGGTCAGCGAGTTCTTGAAGATCTGCTCGAAGCCGAGGAACTTGAGGATGCCGAGGTTGACCGTGGGGTGAAAGCGGAGGCCGCCCTTGTACGGGCCGATCGCCGAGTTGAACTCGACCCGGTAGCCCTTGTTGACCTGGACCTCACCGCGGTCGTCCATCCACGGCACGCGGAAAAGAATGACCCGCTCCGGCTCGACAATCCGCTCGAGGATCCGGTGATCGAGGTACTTGGTGTGGCGTTCGAGCACTGGCACCAGGGATTCCACGACCTCCTGTACGGCCTGGTGGAACTCGGGCTCACCGGGGTTCCTGGCGACGACGCCGCGCACGAACTGCTCAGCAAAAAGCTTCTCGACGGGACGCATTGGCCCTTCCTCCTGCAGCTTTGGGATTTCAATCGACGACGGGTCGTATGTCGTCGACGGAGCGAGAATACTCCACACGTTGGGAGCTTGCAAGAATTTTGTGATGAGATTCACAAAGACGGTGTCCAAAGTCAAGTTCACACCGACGAAAGCCATTAGCTGTTAACGGTTAGGTATGCTTTTCGGGCCCGAAAGCGGCTCGTTCCTCCGACGATTGTGCGGGATGGCTGATAGGATGTCGACGATATCGGGCTGCTCTTTCAGTCGGTTGTTGGGAGGGCTGATGAGGGATCTCAGGGAACTCAAAGCATGGCAGAAAGCCCATGGTTTTGTACTCGACGCATTTCGTCATACGAAGGCCTTTCCATCGGACGAGCGTTTTGGCCTCACGACACATCTACGAAAGTCCGCGACTTCCATACCGTCGAACATTGCTGAGGGTTGTGGGCGTCAGAGCGAGAGAAAATTCGCAAGGTTCCTCAGCATCGCAGCCGTATCAACAAGCGGAACCGAATACCGGCTTCTGCTCGCCCGAGATCTGGTATACCTCGGAGACACGCCGTACATTCACCTCGATCAGCAGGTCAACGAGGTCAAGAGAATGCTGAATTCCCTCATCCAATAGTTAACGGCTAACAGCTAACGGCTAACAGCTTCTTACGACTCGAGGATCACACCCCGACTCGTGCTCCCATCCACCAAGACCTGCGCCGGATTCTCCAAACGCAGATGTCGGACGACCCCGTCGAGCGCCTCGTGTTCGGTCTCCTGCCGATCGAACCACTCCCAGTTGATGACCCCGCTCGCGCTCTGCTCGTGCACGGCGAAGAAGGCGACGCCGTAGCAGGTCAGGTTGTGGAAGAAATGGGAGCCGAGGGAGGGCTCGACCTGGAGGTCGGCGAAGTCGGTTTCGACGATGGCGCGCGCGGTCGAGATCTGGGGCCAGGTCACAGGAATGCCGAGCCAGGAGTCACGGGAACCCCAGCGGCCGGGTCCGATCAGGATCGACTGCCGGCCTTCGCGGCGGAGCGAACGGTTGATTCGCTCGATCGAGGCCGCCGCTTCGGTGGTCTGCGAACGATCCATACGCCGGGGGTCCACCACCACGAGATCGGAGATGGTCTCTCGCCGCCCGTGACCCAACGCCACCTCGGACCGAACCACGGCCCGCGGCACCATCGACTCGTCGAGCTCGATTTCGACGTCGGTGTCCTCGAAGACCATTGGCCGGAGCTGGAGGACGTGGAGGGTCTGTCGTCGTCCCAGGCCAGGCACGATATCGGCTGCGAACTCCATTTCGGCCGGGCTCGCGAGGCCCGTCTGGCACACGTCGAGCAGCCCCGAAAGTGCGTCGGGCAGGGGCATGATCCGTCCTTGGAGCAGCGGCGCGAAAGAGATGATCGGCGAGCCGCCCTCGTCGACCCCTGAGACGATGCGGTCGTTGGCTCGGTCATAGGTCGAGGCGATGGATGCCGCGGCGCCGTCACGAACCGCCTCGATGACCTCCTCGTGGAGAAGATTGGCGTCGGTTCGGACCCCGGGGATCACGTCGCTGCGCGACATGTCGAGAGAGTAAAACCGTCTCTGGGCGTTGCGCAGGATGTCCTTGACGGCGGAGAACTGGGGCAGGATCTGGGGCTGGCGCGGACAGAAACGCAGGGCCTCGAAACCCTCGACGACCGTCTTCCCGAGGCCGAGGGCGACCTGGGCGACGCCTTCATCGGGCCGCATGTCGCCGAAGGGATAGAAATTGTAGGACGAGGCGACTCCGGAGAAGGTCGGGTAGAAGCGATCGCCGTGGCGGCTGCCCACCAAGCGCTGGATGAGCACCGCCATGAGCTCTTCCTCGATGCGGAACGGGGTCGTCTCGAGGTAATCGCGGGCGTTCTGGAAAAGGGTGGAGGCATAGACGACCTTGATTGCTTCGAGGAGCTGCGCAAGACGAACGTCCAGCGACGGGTGGTTGTTGGGCAGCATGATGGTGGCGTAGACGCCGGCAAACGGCTGATAAACCGAGTCCTCGAGGATGCTCGAGGACCGTACGGCGATCGGTTCGCACACACGCTCGAGAAACGCGCCGAGATCCGAACGAAGCTCGTGCCGAAAGCGGCTTCGCCGGATATAGTCGAGGACCTGCTGATCCTTCATCTCGGCCGCCCGGGTCACGAAGCCTCGCAGGCGGTTGTCCTCGAGGAACTCCTCGTAGACATCCGAGGCCAGGGCGACCGTCTGCGGCACCGCGATCTCCACGGTCTCCGTGTCCAGCACCTCACGCGCCAGGATCTTGTGCATGAACGCCAGACCGCGTCCTTTGCCACCCAGCGAGCCGGTACCGATCTTGGAGAAGGCGGCGAAATCGTTGAAAGTCTCGCTGTTGAAATCGGTGATGACGTGTTGCTGGATCTCGCGCAGGTAGCCCGTAATGGTGGTGATGAGGTAGCTGCGGAGGTCCGACGGCGTATCGAACTCGGTCACCTTGCGTGGACGCAGCATCGAAGCGAGCTCGAACTCTGTCCGCGCCTTGAGCCACGCGGAGAAATGGTTGCGGCTGGCGTGGAAAACCAGCGAGTCGTCCGGCACCTCAGCCAGGCACCTCAGCATCTCCCGCACGTCCACCGCACGGACGATCGCCGATCCGTCGGGCAGCTTGAAGATGAAGTCACCGAATCCGAAGTTCGCGAGAATGTACTCGCGCAGATCCTCGAGGAGGTGGGGCGACTTCTTGCTCATGAACTGGGCGCCGACCTCCATCGCCTTCTCGAGGTGTTCGTGCTCCATCGATTGGACGAGGATCGGCAGGTCTTCATCGCGCTCCCGGACCTGTCTCGCGAGGTCGATGCCGGCTTCGTGGTCGAGCTTGCCGTTGCGGGGGTAACTGACGTCAGTGATGATGCCGAGGAGCTTTCCTTCATAGCGTTCGTAGAGCTCCCAGGCCTCCTCGTAGTTCTGTGCGAGCAAGATCTTCGGCCGCGCCCGAATGCGCAGCAGGCGGTGCGAGAGGTTGATGCCCTCGGACATCAGACGACCGGTCTGGCTCGTGATCTCGGTGTAGAAGTGGGGGAGGTAGATCGAGTAGAAGCGGGGTTCGTCCTCGACCAGGATGATGCCCTGGACGCCGCCGACCAAGATGTCGTGCTCCGCGTTGCGGCGGTCCTCGACCTGTTTGATCATCGCCAGCAGGCTCTGCACATTGCCCTGCCAGAGGAAGGTCCAATCCAGCTCGCCGCCGGTACGGAGATCCTCGAGCCACGGCAGCTCCCACGCGTGGGCTGCGATCAGACCGACCGGCAGTTTGGGATTCTCAATTTTGATGAGATGGACCAGCTTGCCGATCTCCATGTCCGGCAGACGGGGCGTCGTGATCACCATGTCGAAGTCACGTTCTTCGATCAACCGGAGGGCCTCTTCGGCCTTGGATGCACGGGTGAAGCGGGGAGCAAACCTCAGGTTGAGGTCGAGATTACGGTACTCCTCGATGACGAGCTCGGTGAGTTGCCCGTCCTCTTCGAGGATGAAGGAGTCGTAGTGCGAGGCGACGAGGAGGATCTCGATGATGCGGTACTTCATCAGCGAGGAGAACTCCTCGGTGTTCATGCCGTACCGGCTGGTCAAGCCAATCGAATGATTCGTCATCGCGCGCCGCTCAGGTCCACGGTAGCAGAAAAACGGGCTGTTTCTGCCTCGCCTGGTTGGGGGAGCAGGGGAACCCGGTTCCGTGGCAGTTTCTCCCTTGCTCCCCAGCTTCCTTGCCTCCCTGCTAGTCGATCCACTCGGTCACGAAGACGTTGGTCTCGCCGGGCTTGGCGTTGTGCCGGTTGGAGCAGAAGACGAAGGTCTTTCCATCCGGTGCCCACATCGGGAAGCCGTCGAATCCCTCGCTGAAGGTGATCTGCTCGAGGTTTTCGCCGTCGAGGTCGACCATCCAGAGGTCGAACTCGCGGCCCGACGGGTCACCGTAGTTTGTCGAAAAGATGATCTTCTCGCCCGACGGATGGAAGAAGGGGGCGAAGGCCGCCACGCCGAGATCCGTCACCTGTCGCTTGTTGGACCCGTCGGCGTCCATCACCCAGATCTCGAGCTTCGAGGGGCGGACGAGCCCCTGGCCGAGGAGCGACTGATAGTCCTCGATCTCCGTCGGATCGTCGGGGTGACGGGTGCGGTAGACGATCTTGGATCCATCGGGAGAGTAAAAGGGTCCGCCGTCGTAGCCGATTTCGTCAGTCAGGCGGAGGACGTCCGAGCCGTCGAGGTCCATCGAGTAGATATCGAGGTCTCCATCCCGCATCGAGGTGAAGACGATGCGGTCACCGGCCGGTGAAACCGTCGCCTCGGCGTCGTATCCTGGGCTGTCGGTCAGCCTGGAGATCTCGGAGCCGTCGGGGCGCGAGCGGTAGATGTCGTAGGTGGGGTAGATCGGCCACACGTAGCCCTGACTGTGGTCGGGCACGGGCGGGCAGTCGGTGCCTCCATCGTGCGTCGAGCCGTACACGATCCACTCGTCCCCGGGAAGGAAAAACGCGCAGGTCGTACGACCGACGCCAGTCGAGGCAAGCGCTGTCGTCGCGTCTTCGATATCGAGGGTGAAGATCTGGTCACAGCCGTGGGGTGATCTGGTGGACTGGAAGATCAACGTGTCGCCGGAAAAGGAGAAATAGGCTTCGGCATTCTCACCGCCGTCGGTCAACATCCTGAGCTCGCCGAAATGGGTCTCCCCGGGTTCCGACTGGACGACGCGCGGGAGAGCCGAGGCAGCATCGGCCGGGGATTCAGGCGCCGGTACCTCCGGCTGCTGAGCGCAGGCTGCGGCCATGAGAGCGGTCGAGAATGCTGCGAGAACCGAGAGATTCGTTTTCATATTTCCTCCGGCGCGAGATGGTCTCACGACTCTTTCGATGTGACAAATCCGTGACACCGCTGGTATCCGTGTCCGTGTCCGTGCCCGTTTCCTTTTCCGTGCCCGATATTTCGTTCCTGGCAGGCGTGCGCACCCCCGTTTCCGGGCACGGAGACGGTTTCTACCCGTCCAGCGCCAACAGGATGGGGTTTTCCAGCGCGTCCTTGAGCTTCGCCAGAAAGCGCGCCGCATCGGCGCCATCAACGAGCCGGTGGTCGTAGGAAAGAGACAGCGGCATCATGAGCCGCGGCCGGAAGCTCCCCTCGTGCCACTGGGGCTCGATGCGGCTGCGCGAAACGCCGAGAATCGCGACCTCTGGCCAGTTGACGATCGGCGTGAAGCCGGTGCCGCCGATGCCACCGAGGTTGGAGATCGAGAAGGTCCCGCCCTGCAGCTCGTCCGGCTTGATCTTTTTCGTGCGCGCGCGGTCGGCGAGGTCGTCGAGCTCGATCGAGATCTGGGTCAAGTTCTTCGTGTCGGCGTCACGGATGACGGGCACCAAAAGGCCGCGCTCCGTATCGACCGCGACCCCGATATTGATCGAGTATCGGAAGATGATCTCCTTGCGAGCCATGTCGACGGCGGCGTTCAGAACCGGATGGCTCTTGAGGGCGGAGGAAACTATCTTGACCAATACCGCCGTCATCGTGAGCTTGCCGCCCGCAGCCGCAACACGGTCCTTGTAGGCCTTGCGGAAGGCCTCCAGATCGGTGATGTCGGCGCTTTCGTGATTGGTGACCTGAGGAACCGTGGACCACGCCCGGGTGAGGTTTTCCGCCGTGAGCTTCCGGACTTTCGCCATTTTCTCTCGGTGAATGGGGCCGAAGCGCTCGAGCTCTGGAAGCTCGAGGACCGGAGCAGGACCGGCAGCGATGGCTCCACCGGAGAGTCTGCGATTCGCTTCGGCCTTGACGTCGTCGATCGAGATTCTTCCACCGGGCCCACTGCCCCGAACGGCAGCGAGATCAATGCCGACCTCACGCGCGAAGCGGCGGACGGTGGGGGCGGCGGGAATGGTTCGCATGCCCTCGCGCGGAGTGACCGGGGGTGGGGCGGCAGGCGTTGGTGGTTCTGGCGTTGTGGGCTCGGGCGCTTCTTCCACGGCCTCCGCGAGAGCTTCGCTGGCATCGGGATCGGGATCGGGAGCGGGATCGGATGAAACCGCGCTCTCGGCGTCAGCGCTCTCGAGGGTCACGATCGGGGCGTTCTCACCGAGGACATCGCCTTCCGAGACGTGGACCTCGGTGACCGTGCCGGCGGCGGTTGAGGGGACCTCGACCGAGGCCTTTTCGGTCTCGACCTCGATCAGCCCTTGCTCGGTTGCGACCGCATCGCCGACCGACACCAGGACCGCGACAACGTCGACGCTGTCGACGCCTTCGCCGAGCTCGGGCAGATGGACCGTCGTCGTCTTCGCCATCTTCGGCTCCTCAGACCGCGACCGGGTTGGGGGCGTTGGGATCGATGCCGAATTCGGCGATCGCCGCATCGACGACCTCGCGTTTGATCTTGCCTTCGTCGGCCAGAGCGTCGAGGGCCGCGACGGCCACGTGCTCGGCGTCAACCTCGAAAAAGCGGCGCAAGGCGGCACGGCTCTCGGATCGGCCGAATCCGTCGGTGCCAAGGGCGACCGGGGGCTTCGGAAACCACTTGGCGATGGAGTGGGGCAGGGCCTTCACGTAATCTGACGCGACGACATAGACGCCGTCGCTTTGGCCGAGGCACTGCTCGACCCACGGCACCTTGCGTTCGTCTTCAGGTCGAAAGCGGTTGACACGGTCGCAGTCCGTACCGTCCATATACAGCTCTTTGAAGGAGGTAATGCTCCACACGTCGGCTGCCACGTTGAAGCGCTCGCCGAGGATTTCCTGCGCGCGCAGAACCTGGTTGAGAATTGCACCGGAACCGAAGAGGTGGGCGCGAAGCTCGGCGGATTCGTTGCCCGAGGGCCGAAACCTGTACATGCCGCGAAGGATGCCCTCCTCGCAGCCTTCGGGTTGCGGTGGCATCGGGTAGGGCTCGTTTTCGGCCGTGACGTAGTAGAAGACGTCTTCCTGCTCGACATACATGCGGCGGATGCCGTCCTTGATGATGGCCGCCAGCTCGAAGGCGAAGGCGGGGTCGTAGGCCTTCAGATTCGGCACCGGGTAGGCGAGCAGGTGCGAGTTGCCGTCCTGATGCTGGAGACCTTCTCCGTTGAGGGTCGTCCGGCCGGCGGTGCCGCCGATCATGAAGCCTCGGCTGCGCATGTCGCCGGCCGCCCACACCAGGTCGCCGATGCGCTGCATTCCGAACATCGAGTAGTAGACGAAGAACGGAATCGTGTTGATGCCGTGCGTGGCATGCGCGCAGCCGGCTGCAATGAAGGAGCTCATCGAGCCGGCTTCGGTAATGCCCTCCTCGAGCAGCTGGCCGTCCTTGGCCTCGTGGTAGTACATCAGGGTGTTGGCGTCCACTGGTTCGTAGAGCTGGCCGGTGTGGGAGTAGATGCCGACCTGCCGGAACAGCGACTCCATACCGAAGGTGCGAGCCTCGTCCGGGATGATCGGCACGACCAGCTTGCCGATCTGCTTGTCCTTGAGCAGCTTGGTCAGAATACGAACGAAGGCCATGGTGGTCGAGATCTCGCGGCCGTCGGATCCTTCGGAAAACTCCTCGAAGACAGAATCCGGGACCATCTGCAGCGGCTCGCAGCGGACGCCGCGCGTTGGCACGAAGCCGCCGAGCTCCTCGCGGTGCTCCCGGATGTAGATCATCTCGGGGCTGTCATCGGGTGGTCGGTAGAAGGTGGCGTTGCGCGCCTCGTCGTCAGAAAGGGGGATCCCAAAGCGCGTACGAAACTCCAGGAGCTCGTCCTGCGCGAGCTTCTTCTGCTGATGGGTGATGTTGCGCCCTTCGCCCGACTCGCCGAGTCCGTAACCCTTGATTGTGCGGGCGAGGATCACGGTCGGCTGCCCCTCGTGTTCGGCAGCCGCCTTGTAGGCCGCGTAGACCTTGGCCGGATCGTGCCCGCCGAGCCGCAGACGGCGCAGCTGTTCATCCGAGTAGCTCGCAACCATATCGAGCAGCTCGGGATACTTGCCGAAAAACTTGTCGCGCACGTAGGCGCCGTCGGAGGTCGAGAGCTTTTGGCTCTCGCCGTCGACGATCTCGGCCATGCGGCGCACCAGGAGGCCTTTCGTGTCCTCGGCCAAAAGGGGATCCCAGTCCTCGCCCCAGATGACCTTGATGACGTTCCAGCCAGCGCCGCGGAAATGGCCCTCGAGCTCCTGGATGATCTTGCCGTTACCACGCACCGGGCCGTCGAGGCGCTGCAAATTGCAGTTGATGACAAAGATGAGATTGTCGAGCCTCTCACGACCGGCCAGAGAAATGGCCCCGAGCGCCTCGGGTTCGTCGGTCTCGCCGTCGCCCAGGAATGCCCAGACCTTGTGGTCCGACTTCGGGTGCAAGCCGCGGTCCTCGAGGTACTGGTTGAAGCGTGCCTGGTAGATGGCCATGATCGGTCCCAGCCCCATCGACACGGTCGGGAATTCCCAGAAGCTGGGCATGAGCCAGGGGTGGGGGTAGGACGAAAGCCCGCCGTCGAAGCCGTCACGCAGCTCGCGCCGGAAGTTGAAGAGCTGCTTTTCGCTCAGCCGCCCCTCGAGGAACGCACGCGCGTAGATGCCGGGAGAGGCGTGACCTTGGAAGTAGATCTGGTCGCCGTCGTAGTGTTCGCCTTTGCCGTGGAAGAAATGATTGAAAGCGACCTCGTACAGGGTTGCCGCCGAGGCGTAGGTGGAGATATGGCCGCCGATGCCCTCCTCCTCCTGGTTGGCTCGCACGACCATCGCCATTGCGTTCCAGCGGACCAGGCTCTTGATGCGCCGCTCGATCTCGCGGCTGCCCGGGTAGGGCGGCTGCTCGGACACGGGAATGGTGTTGATATGCGGGGTGGTCGCCTCGAAGGGAATCTTGACCCCGGCCTTGCGGGCGTGGATCTGGAGATCCTCGAGAAGTTGCCGGGCCCTCTCCGGTCCGCCGTGATCGAGGACCCAGTCGAGTGACTCCAGCCACTCCCGAGTCTCGATCGCGTCGACGTGCTCTGCCTTCAGATCCCTTGCCGTGCTGTCGCTCATAGTGACCTCTGTTTTCCTGTGATCACGCCGCCCCAACGGCGCTCATGGTGATAACAAACTAAAGCCCGATCGTGTTTCAATTTCGGCAATCGATAGTAGCAGCTAAGAGTCCACAGGAGAGGCGAATTGCCGCTTCAGCGACACAGCTGCCACTCTTCGCACTGTTTGCCCTCAGTGCGTCTCCGTCCTGCAAATGGCCGAGTCAAACAATGCGAAGAGCGGCACCTGCGAGAAACGCCGACCGGGTTAATTCGCGCCGCTTGGACGAGCGGTCGACCCCTGCATCCGGTCGGCGAGGATCTTCGCCAAGTGATTCGGGTGCCCGGCGGTCCTCTCGAGCAGGCTTTCCGCCACCTCCTGGGGCAGCGGAGGTGCGATGAAATAACCCTGGACCATGTTGACATCCAGGGCTACCAGCGCTTCGAACTGTGACCGGGTCTGGACGCCTTCGGCGACCGTGTCTTTGCCGAGGTTCTTGGCGAGCGTGATGATCGTGCGCACGATCTCGGAGCTCTCCTCGTCCTCAAGCATGCGTGAGACGAAGGAGTAATCGATCTTGAGGGTGTCGATCTCGAAACGCCGCAGGTAGGCGAGCGAGGAGTACCCCGTCCCGAAGTCGTCAATGCTAATGGCGATGTTGAGTGAACGGAGCTGCTCCAGCACCGCCGAGGCGTACTGCGCGTTCTCCATGAGGACGCTTTCGGTGACCTCGAGCTTGAGGCTCTGCCCGTAGAGGCCACTATTGCGGAGGATGAGGTCGATGCCAGCGACCACGTCCGGGCGCATGAGCTGGGTCGTGGAGAGATTGACCGACATGGTCACCCTGGAATGGGCCCGAAACTTCTGGTGCCACACCCGAAGCTGTTTGCAGGCCTCCTCGGCGACCCAACGGTCGAGCTGGATGATCGCGCCCATTTCCTCGGCGACCGAGATGAAGTCACCGGGCATGAGCAGGCCGCGGTCGGGATGTTGCCACCGGACGAGAGCTTCGAACCCGGCGATGTGTCCGTCGTCGATGGCGACGATCGGCTGGTAGAACACCCGGAACTCGTTCCGCGCCAGCGCACGGCGGAGGTCGTTCTCCAGGCGCAGCGTGGCGACCACCTGCCGGTGCATCTGGTCGTCGAAGACCGTGAAGCTGTTGCGGCCCATGGCCTTGGCGCGGTACATCGCGGTATCGGAATCCCGCAGCAGGTCCTCGGGCCGGCTGTATTCGGGGTTCCAGAGAGCGATGCCGATGCTGATCGTCGCGAAGACCTCGTTGCCGTCGAGATCGAAAGGGACCTTGAACTCCTCCTGGATCCGCTCCGCGGCAACGGTCGCACCGCGTATGTCCTTGATGTCCTCGACCAGGATCACGAACTCGTCGCCACCGAAGCGGGCGACGGTGTCGCCCGGTCGGCAGGCGTTCTCGACCCGCTCGGCGATCGCCCTCAGCAGCTGATCACCGTGGAGGTGGCCGAGACTGTCATTGACGTTTTTGAATCGGTCGAGATCAAAGAAGAGGAGGGCGAAGCCCTGCTCCGAGTCGCGTTCCGCGCGCGCGAAGGCGTGCCGCAGTCGATCCATGAGGACCGCGCGGTTGGGAAGGCGGGTGAGAGGATCCTGGAGGCCGGAGGTGCGAACCGCCTCCTTCGATTCGTCCTCCTGATCGACATCAGTCTGGCGACCGACGACCCGAAGCGCTTTGCCCTCGGCGTCCTTGACGACCTCGCCTCGGGTCAGCATCCAGCGATAACTGCCGTTCTTGTGCTGCATCCGGTAACGCTGCTCGATCACGGTGACCTCGCCGGCGATGCTGGCGTCGATGATCGCCCGCAGCCTCGTGAGGTCCTCGGGATGGACCCGGCTGAGCCAGCTCTCGAGGTTGTCCTCGATCTCATCGGATGGGTAGCCGAGCATCTCCTTCCACCGGTCCGAAAAGTGGACTGTCTCGGTGGCGAGGTCGAGATCCCAGACGCCATCGCCGAGTCCGCCGGTCGCAATCAGGAATCGCTGGTACTCCTCCTTGATCTCGTGTTGTGACGAGCGGATCTCGTCGATCTCCCGGAGTCGTGTTTCGATCAGGCTCAGGCGCGTGGAGAGGAGCGCTCGATCCATCGGAAAGGTGATGAAATCGTTGACACCCAGCTCGAGAATGTTGGACAGGGCCTCCGTCTGTCCCTCGGGGACGAGAGCCAGGATCGAGCACGAGCCGGCACCGTTGGCACTGCAGAGGGTCGACGCGAGCTTGGATGCACTCTGATGACCGAGGTGCCAGTCGATGACCGCGAGTTCGGGAACGATGCGCCGAGCCGAGTAACGGGCCGCCCAGGCGTTTCGGTGCATCGAGGGGACGTAGCCCCGCTCGCTGAGGACGTCACAGAGCTCGTTCCCGAGCTCGGAGTCGCGGGTGCACACGAGCACGGCGCGGCTCTCCACACCCTCGGACGGCGCGGTCGCTCCCTCCCGCGCCGGAGGATCACGCTGTTTCCGCCAGAAAGCCAATTCGAGTGGGGCCATCGCACCTCGATTACAAGCGGTCTTCACCTCATCTCGAAGGTGTCCTTCGAGACGAGGCGCGGCTCATGCCGACCATTCCAAGTCTATCACCGATGGGTCTACGGGAGGCCCCTTGGGTGTGCCGCCCCTCATCGCTGAATCGTCGTTCGCAGCTTCTCGCGGAGCACCCGTGCGGCTCGGAAACCGCCGACCTTTCGTACCACCGCGTCGAGCTTTTCGAGGGCTTGCTCCGGCTCTCCGTCGGCGATGAGCTGATCGATCGTCGTCAGCGTGTCCTCGCACTCTTTCTCGAGCCGTTCGTCCTCGGCTCGCGCCGCGCCGGTGCGCGCTCGAGCGAGCAGTCGGTGAGCCTCCTCGCAGTGAGGGTCGATCGTCAGCAGGGCCTCGAGGTCGGCCAGGACGTCTTCGAAAGCCCTCTTTTTTCGCCGGGCGCTTTTGAGGAGCTTCCCGATCTCTTTCCTTTTCGCCTCACGCTCGTGCGCTTCGATCGTGGCTCCCAACTCGTCGAGGGTGTCGGCGTCGCCGTAAAGCCTCTTCGCCACGGCGAGCTCGCGTTTCGCCTCGTCCGCATTCCCCTCGTCGAGCTGGTGCTGCACGCTGTCGACGACCTTGTCGATCGTCATCTGGCGGCGTCGCGCCTCGATCCTCCGATGCATCTCTGCCTCGGCCTCTTCGACAAGCAGCTCGATCTGCGGATGGTCGGGACGGATCTTCCGCACCTCATCGAGGGTGTCGCCGGCCTCGGCGAAGGCGGCCCCGCCCGCCTGATCGAGCGCTGTCTCGATGAGCTCGGCTGCTCGCTCGAAATCGGCGTCGTTGCTGGCGATCGAATCCTCGATCTTCCCACGGAGCTCTTCGGATGCATCGAAATCCCCGAGCTCTTCGATCGTCGTGTCCACCAGACGGAGCGCGGACTGCAGACGTTCGGCGCTGATCAACCGCTCGATTGCGGAGATTCTCGCTTCGATCGCGTGGCGCCGCTTCCGCGCCTCCTCCTCGCGCCTGAGACCCTCGCGAGCTTCCTCCATGAGCGCCGTCGGCTCCTTTTCCTCCGGCATCAGGTGGAGGGCGTTTTCGAGGATCTCGATCGCGGTCGAAAAGGCGTTCTTCGCGATCTCCCGTCGCGCCTGATCGCAGCGACCTTTGACCTCTTCAAGCCTGAGGGCGGTGCGAAGCTCGTCGACCCGCTCCGCAAGATCCGAGAAGATGTCTTCCGGTCCGTAGAGCTTTCGTGCCAGCTTGAGCGCGTGCTCGGCCTCGTCGATATCGCGTTGCTCGATGTGGTCGGTGATCGTGGCGACGGCGTCCGAGGTCTCCTTCTCCCTGCGACGCGCATCGAGCAGCTTTTCGAGGCCCTTCTCAGCCTCCTCCAAGGCGGCGATCATCTCGCGATTGCCGGGCTCGAGATCGAGGCTCTGACGGAGGAGAGGTACCGCCTCCTCGTAACTCTCCTTCGCCATCAGCTTGCCAGCCTTCTTCAGAACCTCTCGAACTTCTTTCTGACGCTGCTCATAAGCCGCTCTGGCGTCGTCGATCTCGGCGCTCAGCTGATCGAAGAGCTGGCACCGGCCCATCTCCTTGAGCGCCTTGCCCAGCTGGGCCGAGGCCTGTTCGAAAGATTCGGCCCGCACCAGGATCCGAACGCCCTCGGCCGCTTCCTGGCGGCGGTTCTGGAGATCGACATCGGCGGCGTCGATGGCCTGCAGGATCTCTCTCGCCTCGACGTTCTCCGGGTCGATCTCGAGAACCGACGCCAGCTGGAGCCGTGCCTCCTCGAAATGATCGGCCTCGGCGAGCTTGGCTGCGCCAACCAACAGAGCTTTGACCTGTGCTTGGTAGGAGGCTTCCGCCCCCTTTGGCTGGGCTTCTTCGGGCGTCTCGGTTTCCATCGTTCCGGGGGTCTCGAGTTCGTCCTCGCTGTCGGAGATCTCACCGGGAGGCGGCGTCATTGACAGGCCGAAAGTGCGATCCATCCGGCTTTGCGTGCTGCCCGGCTTGACGGTTCGGATCTTGTGGGTGGTGATCGTCGGCAGGTCGAAGATGGTCTGCAGCGCTGCCTCATCCAGCGGGTGTTTCTCGAGCCACGGTTGGAGCGCCTTGGAGAACGCCGCCGCCGAGGAATGGCGGTTCTCGGGGGCCTTTGCGAGCGCTTTGAGGACCACCGCGCGGAGCGCGCCCGGAACACGACCGTCCGGATCGGAAGTCTCGAAATCGAGAGGCGGGTGCACGAGGTGGCCGGAGATCAAGGAGGCGACACTTTCGCCCTTGATGGGGTAGGCGCCGGTCAGCATTTCATAAAGGACCACTCCGAACGAGTAGAGATCGCTGGCCGCACTCACCTCGGAGCCGCCCTTGGTCTGAAAGTGCTCGGGAGACGAATACCTCACCTTGCCGACAAAGGTTCCGGCTGAGGTCAGGTTCTCGTCGCCGCCGCGGACCTTCGCGATGCCCAGGTCGATGAGCTTCACCTGGAGGGCCCCCTCGTCGTCTCGAGTCACGAGAAGGTTGTCCGGCGACACATCACGGTGAATGATGCGCTTGCGGTGGAGGTAGCCGAGAGCTTCGAGGGACTGTCTCGAAATCTCGAGCACGAGGTCGAGTCCCGGCCTCTCGAAGACCTTGATGACGTCCTGCAGGTTGAGGCCGTTGATGAACTCCATCACCAGATAGGCGTAGCCGCTGTCGTCCATGGTGAAGTCGTAGATCTGGGCGAGGTTTGGGTGGCGAAGCTTGATCGCGACCTTGGCTTCGCGCAGAAACCGCGCCCGCAGGATCTCGTCGCCCGCGAGGTGCGGCCGCATGACCTTGACGACCCGGACCTCTTCGAGGAGACGATGGCGCACCTTGTAGACAGCGCCCATACCGCCCTCACGGATCTTATCCAGGATCTCGTACTTGCCTTCGAGGCGGGCGAGCGGCGTGGCCAATTTTGTGGCTCCTTTGAGTACGACCAGCCTATGCACGCGCCTGTTTCGTGTCAACGTAGCTCACAGAGGCCGCTCTCGACACCATCCATGGAGGGCAGCACCTTCCGGCTCTCGCCGATCACTTCGACCACGAGGTCTTGCCCCGGCATGTAAACTCGACAGATGAGTCCCGGCCGACGCAAGCTGATTGTTCTCGCCGCCGTCGTCGTCGCACTGATCACAGCCCTGGCGATCGTGGTCCATCTGCCCGGCGTGCAGCGCACTCTCTGGGAACGGGTCGCGCAGTCGATTGAAGAGGAGACCGGCTGGCAGATCACCGCCGAAGATTTCGCCGTCCGGGCGATGTTCCCGCACCTCGATGTCAGCAA
Source organism: Candidatus Sulfomarinibacter sp. (assembly GCA_041560205.1). GTDB lineage: Bacteria > Acidobacteriota > Thermoanaerobaculia > Thermoanaerobaculales > Sulfomarinibacteraceae > Sulfomarinibacter. The sequence goes on along the minus strand of JBFFBV010000080.1, from coordinate 5,816 downwards.
CCTCACCGTGATGTACGAAGGTCGCGTCGTCGCATCGGTTGAGCACCTCGAAGCGAAGTGGAGTTGGCTGGGCGTGGTGCGGGCGCCGCGACGCATCGATCGCCTGGTCATCGAGGGGGTAGCGATTGATCCGGCGGCAGTGCCCGAAGGGCAGAACTCGGCTGACGAACCGGCGACCTTCCCGTGGCGGGCGGTCGAGATCGAGGAATTCCGCGTCGCCGATGTCCGCGGCGGCGAGCTCGTGGCGGGGATCGAGGTCACTGTCGACGGCATGAACATTGACGGGCGGATGACGTCCGGTCTGGTGGCGGCGAAGCTCAGGGCCGATCGGCTTGCCGTCGAGCGGGAGGGGCGGGTTCTCGATCTCGGGAGGCTGGAGCTTGAAGCCCGCGGATCGTCAGACGAGATCGAAGTCCGACGCTTGGCTCTCCATTCGCAGGCAGTGGGACTGTCCGTGACTGGCCAGATCAGCTCCGCGCCGCCGTTGACCGCTCGTTTTGCGATCGCCGCCGAGACCGACCTCGCTACGGTTTCCCATTGGTGGGACCCGAATCTCGCAACCGGGCTCGAGCCACACGGCCGCCTCGATCTGGAAGGGGAGATGACCTTCGCGGATCCGAGCGGGTTGATGGTCGAACTCCGTCACCGCGGAATGCCGTTTCGGGTCGCTGGATACGACGTCGCCCGACTCGAGCTCGCCTTCGAAGAAGGACAACCCACCATCCACGCGGCCCACCCCGCATGGGGCCGGGCTGAAGTGACGATGACGGCCCCGGGCGTCGCCGCCCTCTCCGCCTCCCTCGACGAGGCGCCGGTCGACCGCGCAATGGCATTTGTGGCCCCCCGTGCAGCCGCGCTAGTTGGTCAACCGGCCACCCTTTCGGGCCACATCGAGGGCACCATCTCGTACCCGATCAGGCCCGAGTTTCTCGAGGGGCAGGTGGATCTGGAGATGCAATCACCCCGCGGGCGCTTCGTTGTGCAGGCCTCTGGAAAGGGGACCGTATGGAACGTGACGGAGCTGGAAACGAGAGCGATGGGAGCGATCGCCCGCGCGCGAGGTGGCATCGACGAGAACGGAGTCATCACCGGCAACGCTTCGATCGGGGTATCGGCACCGGCCGAGACCGCCCGGATGATCGAGGCGTGGCTGCCGGCGCTGGAGGGCGTGGAAATCGGTGGGGGGTCGCTGGAGGGGCATTGCGAGTTTGCCGGGGCCCTCGAGGCACCCGAGATGAAGGCGGCTATCACATGGACTGAACCGGTCATCGCCGGATATCGTTTGGGCAGCCTTTCTGCTGCTGCGAGCGGCCCGCTCGACCGGATCGAGTGGCGTGCCGACACTTCGGTCGCTTCAACGACTTCGCTCTCCGCGTCTGGATCAGCCAGGCCACTCGAGGGTGAGGCCGAGGGTACGTGGATTCTCCGGGTGGACGATTTAGCCCGACTGATGACCGCCCTCGCGTTGACGTCGGATGTGGAAGCTCAGGGTCGATTCGCGGGCAGTGGGACCTTTGGCGCGACGGGTGGCGGTGTGCGGATCGAGGGCAAGATCGCGGCGCCGGAGATCGCGGTGGAGGAATGGGCAGTCGAAAGAATCGAGGCAGAGTTCATAGCGCGCCAAGACCACCTCGTGATCAGCCGAATCACCGCGGGTGCGTATGCAGGAACGATGGAGGGCAAGCTGGAGGTCCACCTGGCCGATGTCGCCGCGCCGATGGCTGCGGACCTTTGGTTGCGTGATGTCGATCTCGCGACGCTGCCAATCGAGTTGCCAGCTCCTGCCGTGGGCCTGGTCTCCGGCAAGCTGGGTCTCGAGGGGAGCCTCGCTCGGCCAGAGGGAGACCTCCAGCTCTCGTGGCGCGCGACGTCACCGTCACCCCTTCTGGTCGAAGACCTGACGGTCTTGGCGGGTCTTTCGGACGGCACATTGAGCTTTGCGTCAGAGCAGATCTCGACGGCTGCCGGGCGCCCGACGGTGGACGGATCCGTTCCGCTCGGCGATCTGCCGCTTCCCGAGTGGATGTGGCCCGACGCTCCGCACGGGCCTGTTCGCGCGACCATCAGGTTTCCAGACTTCTCGTCCGCACCTCTGATGGAGGCGATGGGCATCGACGATGTCGAAGCTGTGGCCGATGCTGATCTCAGGGCCGATCTCGCCTGGGACCCCCTCGAGCCCAACCGGCCCCGGGTGCTGGTTGAGGCCCGCAACTTTCGGATTCGGTTGGCGCGGGGCGAGCTGACCGCCGACCGACCATTAGTGCTTTCTCTCGACGGCAAGAGGCTCGAGCTTGCTCCGGCGATGCTGGTCGGGCTCGGAAGCCGGGTCGAGGCGTCGGCGGTGTTCGAGCCGGTCACCCAGGTCGTGGATGGACGCCTCAGGGCGCGTTTGGCCCCCGAGGTCGCCGGCCTCCTGCCCTTGCCATTCACCGTCGAGGGGGAGATTCGAGTCAATTCGGACTTCGAGTTCCCCGCGGATCGATCGCTGACCGTGGAGGCGATCCGGGGGGTGGTGGAGATCGACCATCGGGGCGGTCGTTTGGTCATGCGGGATCCACCGGTCGAGATCCGGGACCTGCTGGTGATCGCGAGTCTCGACGACGGCGTGCTCGACATCGCCGACGGATCGGCGACGGTCAACCGCGGCCGGGTCGAGATGAGTGGGGGTTGGGACCCGGAGTCTCGTCAGGGCGTGGTCTTCGAGCTCGACAGTGTCACGACCATGGTTGCCGGCATTCTCACCCAGTGGAACGGCAATGTCTCGGTCGAACCTGATCCAGATCGATTGGCGCATCTATCCGGTGACCTCACTCTGGCTGCCGGGCTGTGGGACGAGCGCATCGACATCGCCTCCGCGATGCTCGGCGGGCAGACAACGCTGACCGCCGAAGACGACTATCTCCGCGACCTGAGTCTCGACATGACGGTGCGGGGCCTCGCGGGAATCAGGGTGGAAAACAACCTCGGTCGCTTCGATGTCAACTGGGACCAGATTCTGGTGAGCGGCACAGCCGCATCACCCGTTCTCCGGGGAGAGCTGCGAATCGCTTCTGGAGGGGTCCTTTCTCTCGCCGGCCAGGAGGTCGTGGTTCGGCGGGGCGTGGTGGAGTTCACGGGGAACCCGGATGTCGATCCGCTGCTGGAGATCGTGCCCGAGTCGGACACGACACTTTTCGGAGACGACGAGGGCGTGGGGGCGACCGAGCTGGCGACTCGCGGACTGGCGCAGGGAATCACCAGCGCGCTGGGTTTCGAAAACGAGACGCTACGGCCTGCGGAGATCGCGGTACAGACCGAGACCGACCCGAGCGTGCGCTTCATGGTGGGCCAGCGGCTGAGCCGTCGATTGGCGCTGTTCCTCGCCGCCAACCTGACCGATGTACAGGATCGAATGACGATGCTCCAGTATTGGAACATCCCCCGTTTCAAGGGCCTCGCGATGCAGGCCTATCAGGAGACCGCCGAGGACAACCTTGGGGGCAATATCTTTCAACGATTCGAATGGGGAGGCACGAAGCGAGCCATCGGAAGGACGGAGATTCACCGGCTGAGGCTCGACGGTGAGTGGCCGATGTCGAGACGGAATCTGCGCCGCGCCACCCGCCTTCGGCGTGGACAGCCCTTCGACCCATTCCTGCTCTTTGTCGCTGCCGTGCGGATGGAGCGGGTGCTGGCCGAAAACGGCTGGCAAAACGCGCGGGTTATCGGGCGACAGGTCGGGAGGGATGCCGCACCGACACTGGTGTTCACCTGTGATCCTGGGGAACGCCAGGTCGTCACTTTCGAGGGCGACGATGTGCCAAGCCGGCTGCGAAGGGAAGTCACAGCCCTCTATCGGCGGCCCCCACTGGAGAGCACATCGTTCGACTCCATGACTTCGCTCGTCAGAGCGCAGGTCGTGTCGGAAGGATTCATCAGACCCGAGATCGAAATCGGTCGGCGCGGCGACGCCGTCGTCGTCAACGTCAGGAAAGGTCAGAGGCTTCATCTCGATGGCCCCTATTTCGACGGCATGCCGGTCGATGCCGTGATACCTGCGTTTCGCGTTCTCGGCACGCCTGAGGCCTTGGCGCTGGCGGTCGACCGCAAAGACTGGGCGGCTGCTGCCGTCGAGCGAATCCTGAAGAACGCCGGCTACCTCGAAGCGAAGATCATCGAGGTGTCACTGGTCTCAACCAACGCCGAGCATGCAGAGGTCCATCTCTCGGTTGCAGCCGGGCCACGATCGCGCGTCGGGTCTGTCAAGATTCTGGGCGAGGATCCGCTCGGTTTGACAGCAAAAAAAGGCTTTTCTGTCCAGCGCGGGATGCCGCTCGACAGGCCGGCCATCGACGCCGCGTCGCGGGAAATTCGGCGTGCCTACGTCGAAGAGGGCTTTCGCGAGGCAGCGGTTCGATCGTCGGTCGTGCACGCGGACGATGGGCAATGGCGCGTCGAGCTGGCGGTGGATCCGGGTCGTCGTCGGACGGTGCGAGAGATTCGGTTTACGGGACGCCGTGATGCGTCCCCGAAGGTGCTCGTGAAGGGGGTGACCCTGGCTCCGGGTGAAGTCGTGACCGATGCAGAGCTCGACCGTTCGGCCTCGAACATCGCGAACTTCTCGCCTGTCGCACGAGACCGAGTGCAGGTCGTACCGGTTGGTGCCGACCAGGCCGATCTGGAATTCGACGTCGTCGAGAAACGCCGCTGGACCGTCGAGGTTGGAGGTGGCTGGAGCACCGAGCGGAGCTTTGGCGCGGCCTTTGGCGCACGCGACGACAACCTCTTCGGCCGGGGCGTCGGCCTCAACCTCAGGGGTAGCCTGGACTCGGTGGAGAAGAGGATCTTCCTCCTGGGCTCGATCCCCCCGGTGCCAGGAGGTCGACTGTCGTTCATATCGACCATCGGCTACAGCACCGGCGATGCCCCCGACGAACCAGATTTCCTGAACCAGGATCAAAAGTTGGCCTCGCTCGAGGCCTCGTACCGTCTGCCGAAGGACGTCCAGGTAGGAATCTATTATCGCTGGACCGATACCAGGACCTATGAAAAGGTGCCCGACGATTTCTTCCCTCTCGACATCAGTGTCCAGGTGGGGACTCTCGGCGCGCGCACCGTGGTCGAGCGATTCGACTATCTCTTCGACCCCCGCAGCGGCTGGGGTTTCACCAGCGATCTGGGATGGAGCGATGCGGCCATCGGCTCGGACCTCGAGTACGTGAGATGGCTCTCCGGATTCAGCCTCGCCTTGGAGCCCTTCAAGGACGCGACCTGGATGCAATCCCTTCGGATCGGCGTCGCCGAGCCGCTCAAAGGCACCAACCTCGACCGGGAGGCGCGCTTTTTCGCCGGCGGCCAATCCTCCGTGCGGGGCTTCGACCTCAACACGGTCGGACCGGTGACCTATGGCTTCGACGGGAGCCTGGTACCCGCGGGTGGTGGTGCGCTCTTCGTACTCAACGAGGAGCTGAGGATCCCGATCTGGGATCCGTTGCGTCTGGCGGTCTTCGCCGACATCGGCCAGGTGTGGGAGAGCTGGCGCGAGGCGGACACCGAGTTCTCGATAGGCGTCGGTTTCGGCGTTCGGTGGTCGACGCCAATCGGTCCCCTGTGGGCCGACGTCGCCTGGCCGGTCGCGAATGTCGGGATCAGTTCGTCAAAGCCGAAGTTCTACCTCGGGATTGGCAGGCCGTTCTGACGAACACGGCCTGAGGGCGTGAGGACCTGAGGTCCTGAGGGGCCGGCCACCCGCCCCCTCACGAAATTATCGGTGTTGCGAGTCATCAAGATCACAGGGCCTCAAGTCCTCAAGACCTCAAGCCCTGGGCGGGTGGGTG
>JBFFBV010000079.1:0-22202 GCA_041560205.1 Candidatus Sulfomarinibacter sp. | reverse complement strand
GGGCGCCCGACCACCCAGCCTCCGGTCGCGAATTTCTGAGAGGTGGGAGTGTCTCCCTGGAAATCCCGCGGCGAAAGCTCAACTCCGTCGAAGCAGTTTTCTCGAACCTGGCGCCGGAGTGTCATCCGCTGATTCATCAACCTCAGAAAAGGTCCTTTGGTGACTTGGTGGTGAGAATGGGTGGGTATCCAAGTGAATCAGCTCGCCTCGTTATTGGCGACGAATCGAAATCAGCCAGGCCACAGGAGAAATATCCCTCTGCGCCTCTGCGCGGTTGGTGGGGTGGGTGGGCTTTGCGTCTTTGCGTTGTGGGCGGGTGGGGGCCGACGTGGATCAGCGGGCCTCGTCGTCGGCGATGAGGGTGCGGCTGCCGAAGTAAACCTCGCCCGAGGTTCCGTGCAGCGACACGATGTCCCCTTTGTGAAGTCTCTGGATCACCTTCCCCTGCTCGTCGATGATCGAAGCCTCGCGCTTTTCGAGATCGACCTCGAGACCGGCGGCGCTCATCACCGCGCAGAAGCTCCTGTCCTCGATGCCGTTGGCGGCTACCGCGGCGTGCGAGGTGGAGCCGCCCTTGGCGGTCAACAGCCCGTCGGCCGAGATGATCATCGGGATCTCCTCGGGAGTCGGATTTTCCAGCACCATGAGCACGCCGTCGACGTCGTCGCGGGTCGAGAAGTCGATTGTCGCCAGTTCCTCCCGCTCTCCTTCGTCGAAGGCGACGAGACCCCGGAACCCACCGCCGCGAATGCCGAGTCCGCGGGTGGTCGGCTCGCCCGGGTCCACGAACTTGTCGATCGCCTCGTCAGCGTAGGTCTCTGCAGTTCGTGACTGGAGCACGCTGAGGACACCGTCCTCGACGGTGAACTCCACCTCCTGATCGGTGCCCATGTATCTCCGGAGCCTCGAGACCACATGGCGCAGGCGTCGGCCCAGCATCGGCATGAGCGTGTCGAGCTCGTCGATGGAGTAGAAGGAGCCGGAGGTGGTCACGCCGCTGACGAGGTCGTCCCCGGCGGCCGAGAACTTGAACTCCCCCGACAGGTCACGAATGCCGAAGTCGTTGACGGTGGTGCGCGGAATGACGCCCGTGAGGGACACCAGGGTCTCGTCCATCTGCGGGCCGATCGCCTCGTTCCTGCCGTTGCCGAAGGCCATCTCCTGGACGATGGCTGCGGTCTGCCAGGAATGGGAGATGCCTTTGATGTCGCGGTAGCGTTGCGCTTGCTCCTTGTTCCACGACTCGAAAACGGCGACAACAGAGTCGACGAGTTGGCGCATCGGGTCGGCGAGAACCGCCTCGAGCTCTTCCGAGAAGCCGTGATCGCGGATCACGCTCTTCGACGCCTCGGCGATCTCCCGCATCGCCTCTCCCGGGAGCTCGGTCTTGTACTCGACACCGTATCGGCGTTTTGCGTCGTCAACCACGTTGAAGGACTCGAGATCCACGCCCCACTTCGCGAGGCCGTAGGACGCGAGAAAGCGTCGGTAGGAGTCGTATGCCCGCCATGGACCGTGGCGGGCCAAGGCCTCGGCGATGCGATCGTTCATTCCTACGAAAACGATCGTTGTCAGCATGCCGGGCATCGAAAAGACGGACCCGCCACGTACTGCGAGCACCAGCGGTTCAGACGTGTCACCGAATCGCTTGGAGACGCCACTCTGTTTCGCAATGTCTTCTTCGAGGATTCGCAGGTGGCGCGTGATCTCGCCCTCGAGCCAGCCCCGGTCGCCGCGGTGGAGATCAGCCAGCGGAATGCTGGTGGGCAGGATGAAGCCGTCGCGCGTCGGCACGCCGAGGTGATGCACGTAGAGCAGGCTGCTGCCTTTGCCCCCGTAACGCCCCCTCAGGGTGTGCTGCGCGCCAGCCCATTTCAAACCTTCGGAGACCTCGTCGCGATGGGAGATGTGGATGATGGGGTGGGAAGATCCGGTGACCGTGCCGTTGGCCCGGACGGCCGTCCCACTGGTCCGCCGTTCGCGGATGAAGGCGCCCGCGATGTCGGCGAAGTGCACCACGCTGTTGAGATCGTGCATGTACCGCTGCATGTTGGCGAGAACCGTGCGCAGGTCTTCCTCGCCGAGCTTGAGGTGGCGGCTCATCTTCTCGTAGGGGACGGTCACCCGCTGGCGAATCTTGTGATAGTGGCGGCTGACGTATCTCAGGACGTCGAGCAGCTCGTCAGTCGTCCGTCCAGGGTTGCTCAGGAGCCCGGCGAGATCGACGAGCTCGCGCGAGTCGAGCCCGTCGAACTCCAGGTTCAAAATCGAGACGCGGATGATCTCCAGGCATTGCTCGAGGTCAACTCCGTTCTGGGTGTAGGTCGTGGCGATGCGTCGCAGCGCGAGGTAGTTGATCTCTTCAAGCAGGCAGTCGAGCTGCTGGAGCAGGTAGCGCTGCGGCGTGAAGCCGCCGGCGTCGATCTTTGTCTGCAGCGCGAGCCGAAGCTCGCGAACCCGGGTGAAGGTCTCGAAGGACGAGCCGCTCTCGTTGGCATCGAGCACACCCTCCAACATCGTGAAGAGATCATCCTGGTAGGCATCGCGGATGCGGCTGACGAAGTCTTCGACGCCCTGCCGAGCCCTCAGCTCGGCCCCTTCGATGTCGAAGTCCGGGTTGTCCGGGCGGAGCTCGTTCAGCTCGTCGAGACATGCCTTGAAGGCGTCTGTAGCGTCCCGTGGGTGCGAGAAATCCTCCACCTTTTGCGTCAGCATGCGGAGATGGTGGGAGTAGACCCACCTGTTGCGTGCCTTGATGCCTTTCTCGACGAGGGTCTCGAGCTCCACCTCGATCGGGTTGCCGAACTGCGAGCGTGTCAAGATGTCCGCGTAGGAATCTTGCCACTCTCGAATTCGGGCCACCGTCTCTGAGGTTCCAAGAAGCCTGCCGAGGTCCTCCACGACCCGTGCGACGATCCTGCGGGCTTCCTCGCGCCCACTCGCTGCGACGTCGGCTTCGGCCGGTGACGTGAAACCGAGCCTGGCGAGGCCGCCGAACTCCCCGCTTTCGAGGAAATCGAGGTACGCCTGGGCCAGCTGCAGCGTCCTCTGACCGAGGGCGTGATGGCTGCTGCGCCTCAGCTCGTTGACGATGGTGCTGCCCCTGACCTCGACCTCGGCGAGGCGGATCGTGTCATTCCACAGCTGATCGATCAGGTTGGGCTTGCCGATGACGCTGGAGAGGTTGCGGACCACGGTCCGGGTGAGCCCTGGGAGGCTCCGGCACAGCCAGCCGTTGAGGAAGCGCACGAGCTGCGTGTTGAGGTTGTTGACCTCCGGCTGCAGATTCTTCGCGCCGAGAAATGTCTTGGGCGAGAGATTGCACAGCCGGGCCACGAGATGGCGCAGGAGATGAAGGGCTTCGTTTCGATTGCTGACCTCGTTGACCTCCTTGAGGAGCGAAGCGATGTCGCGGATGCGCATGATCTGCGGCTCGGAAACATGGTCTCCGGTGAAGGCGAACAGCTGTTGCTCGAGATCGATCGCTTCTCCAGTGTGTCCCGTCAGCTCCTCGAAAAAACTGTCCGTGTAGATGATGCCGTTTTGAAAGCGACGCACCGAGGCTTCCTGGGTGGATCCGTTTTGGACATCGTGGAGAAGCAATGTGTTCCCGAGCAGGTACGGCACTCGAAGCGATCCGTTGTGCTTGAAAACACGGTTGTTGACGACACCGAAGCGTCCGAAGCGGTCGGACAGCTCGGCCCGGGTGTGTTGGTAGGCGCTGAGGATGCTCTTGACGTCGACCCGCGCGTCCTGCTCGACGTACGCCAGGTACAGATCTCTGCTGAATGCGGCGAGAATCTCCTGATCGGCCTGTGTGAAATCCTCCGGCAGCGCCGCCTCGATGCCCTTGGCTGCCGGCCGGGGCGTGGCTTCGACGACTCTCTGCGCGGTGGCAGCGGCAGCCGCACCCCCCGGAATGGTCCCCTCCACGATGGCCGCTTCTGCCCTTGGGGAGCGCGCACCGCTCGCATGCGCGACGGCTTCCTCATAGAGGGCGGTGCGCTCGCGGAGCACCTCGTACAACTTCTCGCCCCGTTCCTCGAGGACCCGGTTCGCCTTCCTGAGGGTGGAAACGTAGTCGGCGAAGCGGCTGCCTTCGACCTCGATGCCGGTCGAGGTCGCCAGATCGTCGATGATGCCGAGCATCTCCTCGCGGAGAAGCTCGTAGAGCTCTTTGCCCTGAACGTGCGCCAGGGCGCGTGCCAGGGCCAGCGACGAGGAAAGCATCGCGTTCATGCCGAGGTTCTGTTTCCGCTGCATGACACGAACGGTCTCGGTGGGATCGGATGCAGCGGTGAGCTTGCCCCGGCGCAGGGCCGTCGCGAGCTCCAGACCGAGCAGCTGCGAGTCGATCAACTTGAGGCTGAGGCTGGCCACGTCGACGTCTTCGAAGTGGGGGGCGATGATCTGCCGCGCATTGTCCACGGCGTTCAGGCAGCCTTTGCCGCCGTATCGTTGCGCGCGTTCGAAAAGGGCGGTCAGATCCTCGTCCTGGACGCCATCGATTTCGGACACGGAGGCCCGCTTCAAAAATGCGTGGACACCGGGCTCGACCTCCTCGAAAAACCCTGGGTGGCGGGCGATGAGCTCGTGGTGCTCGGCCTGCTCGACGACGGCGTCCACCAGATGGATCGCCTCGCCGGTGCCGGCGGAGGTCCCCAGGGGCGTTGACCCTTTGAACTTCAAAACCACCCCGGAGGAGGGTATGGCGAGCTCAAGCGTCACTCCCACCGTCGGGATGCCGGCGTTGGTGGGCTCTTCGTAGGCGCGCAGCTTCTGGACCACGGCCTTTTCACCCCTGCGGAGCGTGTTTCCACCGGTGGACTCGGCCACCTTGAGCATGAGCTCGGTGACGGCCTGGTATTTGACCAGCCGTTCGGTGTTGGAGCCGCCGCCGGCCTTGAGACCGAGCGAGTTGACGGCGAGCGCGATCTGGGCTTCCATGTCATCGTTTGGGCTCTTCGAGCGGTGGGAGACCACCAGGTCCATGCCCTTGCCCAGTGCCACCAGCATGGCGAGGAGGGTCTCGTACAGCGACCCGATCTGGTTGGCCTTGATCAGGGCCGAGTTGATCAGTCCCTGGGCGGCCGCGGTCTCGATGGTCCTGTCGTTGGTGGTGACCAGGTCGTCGCCGATCACGAAGACGCTGTCACCCAGCCGCTCGAGGAGCAGCCGCCATCCCTCGAAGTCGTCCTCCGCGAAGCCGTCCTCGATCGAGAGCAACGGAATCTCGTGCTCCTCGATCGCCGCAGCGTAGATGTCCAGAACCTCGTTTCTGTCCATCACGACCTTGGCCTTGTCGCGCCAGAAGAGATACATCCCGACGGCGTCGGGCATATCGAACTCGTCGCGGTAGGCGATCTCGAGCTCGCTCATCGCGGGATCGAGGGCGATGGCGACGTCGATCCCCGGCCGGCAGCCGCACTCGGCGACCGCCCGCTTCATCATCGACCACAGCCGGAGCTCGGGCAGCGGGTACTCGCCCTTCTCGATGTAGGGTGCGAGGCCGCCTTCGAGGCCGATCCCCATGACCCGGCACCCCTCCTCGCCCTCGATGATCTCCTTGAGACGATTCTGCAGGCGCACCGTGAGCTCCTGGGCATCTTGATAGTCGCTGGCGCTCAAGATCAAGAACATCGCCTCCTGCATGCTGACGTTCGACTCGGGGTACTCCTTCTCCGTGTGTCGTCCGCCCATCCCGCAGTTCCGGAACTGCCACGGCGCCGCCACCGGGCCCAGTTGCGGATGGACGGCCTCCTGGATCCGCTCGTTCAGCATCCTGGCCTTCTGCTCGGGGCAGAGTCCCAACCAGCCCGAGACCTCGGCCACCGAGCGAGCTTTCTCCTCCGCGTGGCGTTCCCGGTCCTTGAACTCTGCGTACTTGCCGGGGTCGGCGAGGCGGAAATCCAGGAAGGAGACCAGACCAATGCCGAGGAAAAGCCTGCCAGCGTAAATCGCCCAGCTGAGGTCGAAGCCGAGTCCTGCGGCGATCAGGATCGTCGCGACGGGCAGGGTCGCGGCCGCGAGGTTGCGGCTGGCCCGGGGGCCGGCTGCTGCGACGGCGAGGTTGTAGGGGGCGTCCGGGTAGTAGTTCAGCCCCTCCTTCTTGACGCCCGCGGCCTGGCCGTAAGGTATTCGGAGGAAGAGACCCGCGAGGTAAAGCATGCGCCCGACGAAGGGCTCGTTGAGCTTGTCGGTCGCCTCGACCGTGGCCGCTTCATTGAGGGCGTTGAGCTTCGCGGCCGCGACGAAATGACCGAGCTCGTGGAGCGCGATGCACGTGTGGAAGGTCATGGCCATGAAGAGTGCCGAGACCAGAGTCTCCCAGCTGAAGAATATGAAGCGCAGAACCTCGGTCTTGAAGATGGCGGCCGCCGGCAACGCGAGCACCGAAGATATGAAGGCGACGTGGAAGGAGACCAGGATGTGGTTGGCGATGACCCACCCTTCCTGGAGGGACGAGCGCGGCAGTCGCGTTGCGTCGCGCACAGCCAATGCTACCGCGGCCGTCGAGCGCCTACAATGGCTTCCTTTGATTTCGACCGAGAGACCCCCCTTCGGGATGCGGCGCCGATCTTCGATGGACGGGCAGTAGCCCCTCAGCATTGATCTTTACAGTGAACGGATGTGCGAGCATAATGCTGCGGGAGATCCCAACCCGTCACGCATCGAGGTGAACCATGGATTCGTTTCGTGTAATCACGGTGGCAGCTATTGGTATCGGACTGGTCTTCGGGGCGGTGGGCGCCTTCGCCGAGTCGATCTGCGGACCCGACGGCGTGCAGGCCAGCGGGTCGGTCTACCGGATCTGCATGCCGGCCCCGGAGGACTACAACGGTCGCCTCGTCATCTGGGCCCATGGTTTCCAGGATGCCGGGACCCCAGTTCAAATCCCGGAAGGCCAACTGGCCTTCGGCGATGTCTCGCTCCCGGAGCTGATGAACAACCTCGGCTTCGGCTTTGCGACGAACAGCTACAGCAAGACCGGTCTCGCCGTCAGGCAGGGTATGGAGGACATCCTCGATCTCGTGGCGATCTACTCAAACGAAGAGGGCGCCCCGCTCAAGGTTTATTTGACCGGTGCCTCGGAGGGCGGGATCATCACCACGCTGCTCGTCGAACAGAATCCCGGGGTCTTCGACGCCGGGGTCGCCGCCTGCGGCCCGGTCGGCGACTTCGCATACCAGATCAACTACTTCGGAGATGCGCGGGCGACCTTCGAGTACTTCTTCCCCGGACTCATTCCCGGCGATCCTTTCAACCCGTCCCCGGAACTCGTCGCCGGTTGGTCGGATCACTACGAGGCGGTGGTCAGACCGGCGCTCTTCGACCCGGAAAACGAGATCGCCCTCGAGGAGTGGGTCCGCGTCGCGAGGCTTCCGTTTGACCCCGAGGACTGGGAGGCATCGGTCGAAGAGTCGGCCCGCGATGTCCTCCGCTACTCGATCGTCAACCTCCTCGACGCGGCGGAAACTCTTGGAGGCTTTCCGTACGGCAACTACGGGAGGATCTACCTCGGGTCGTCAAATGACCTCCGGCTCAATATCTTCGTTCCGCGTGTTGCCGCCGACGTGGTCGCACTCCACGAGATGGACGAGCGCTACGACACAAGCGGTGCGCTGGAGATTCCGCTCGTCACTCTGCACACTCGCCTCGACCAGCAGGTGCCCTATTTTCACGAGACGATTTACACCGTCAAGAACCTCCTCGCCGGGACATTTTTGAGCAAACGGTTCAACATCCCGGTCAACCGATACGGGCACTGCAACTTCACCGAGGATGAGGCGATCTTCGCCTTTGCCGTCATGCTCGTCTACGCGGGCGATGCCGAACTGCTGCCAACCTTCGTGGACCTTCTTTCTGACTCACAGATGCGGAAGCTGGAGCGTCTTTCGGTCGGCAGGTGATCGCAGCAGACGACGACTGAGGACCGGCGACATCGAAGACCGTTCTGGCTAGTACCGCCAGCTCGTGAGGTCTGCCCCGTCGGGCGCCGACTTCTCGATCCGTTCAAGGATCCTCGGCACCTACATGGTGTTGTGCAGCAGCCTCGAGATTTGGTTCGGATTCGACTGATCGCCGTTCCAGCAGTGCTCGGCGCGTTCGCCGTGGTTGATGACGCCGTCGTAGCACGGGTCGATCGTCGATTCGAGGAACTCCCCAGTCAGGCAGACAGCGTCAGCCGACAACCCCACGGGCGTGAGCCACCGTTGCTGCCAAGTCGAGGCTGACTCCTCGCCAAATATCTAGTCTGGACCGGAATCAGTCGCCCGCGAGCCAGCCTCGACTCGGGATTTGATGAACGCGACGAGATGTTCCATCTCTCCGGGCCTGAATTGGGGCCATGCTATCTCCGCAGCTTTGGCCGCCAGCTCCATTTCGAGGGTGTGGTTCCACATCGCCGCGATCACATCCGGCGCAGTGCTGAACTCCATCTCGGCCACGGGCAGGCCCAGAGTGTCGTCCTCCGGCAGGAGGCCATGGCACGTGCCACAGCCCTTTTCATCGAAAAGGCGCTCGCCGACCTTCGGATCGCCTGCCGGATCGGCGAAGCTGCTGAAGTGCAGGTAGGTGATCAGGTCCGACATCTCGGTGGGCGTGAGCTCGGGAAAACTCGATTGGGCATTCGACATTGCGTGCCACATCTCCGGCCCGTGGTTCCACATCGCACCGGCCAGCTGCGAGACCACGTCACCGGAGCGAGCAACACCGAGGTCAGGCCCAATGTTTCCGCCCTCACCGCGGACCGCGTGGCAGCTGATGCAGGCCTTGTCGCGAAACACCTCCGCACCGATCTTCGCGTTACCAAGCGGTAAATAGACTGTTGCCCCCGCGTCTTTCAGATTGGCCTCTCGGCGGATGAACGCCAGGATGTCCACCAGATCGTGCTCGCCATAGACCGGACGCGGGATTCCCCGTTGGCGCATCTGCGCCGTCATGTCGCGGCTCGCGTTCCAGAGCGCCGCGGCAATATACGCTGGTGACACGCTGGTTTGGAAACTGTCGAGCGGAATCGCCTCCCCTGCGGCTCCATGATTGCCCACCGAGTGACACTCAAGGCATCGCTTGCGCAGAAGCAGCCGTTCGCCTTCGTCCGGATTGCCCGCGCCTCCGTAGTAATTCAGGGAGTAGACGAACGCGATCAGCTTGAACATCTCGTCGCTGGACAGCTCCGGACGTGTTATTCCCCGTCGGCTGAACTCGGCGTCCATCTTCGGGCTGTGGTTCCACATCACACCCGCGATCCCGAGGAAACTCCAGGCCGCAGGCACTCTTCCCAAATCAGGTCCCGCCGTGCCGCCGACGCCGTGGACGGCATGACAGGCCACGCAGCCCTTCTCCATGAACAACCTACCGCCGACCATCGGGTTCTCCGGCAGGCTCAAGAACGGCCCGGAGCTGTCTCCGGCGCCGGCCGACAGCACCATGCCCACGACGCCGATCGCGGTGACGAGCACCATCACCGAGGTTCGCCTGCAAGCCCTCATCTCGCCACTCCCTCCGCGACCTCGGTCGAAGTCGCTGGACCGGCCGGGTCCGCCTGTTCCTCCTGATTCCTCATGATGCCGAAGAACACATACCACATCACGCCCAGCATGGTGAGGAATACCGGAATGGCGACGAACGAGATGCCGATCGACGCCGAGGGCACATCATCCAACCTTCGAGCCAGGAAAATCAGACTGATGATCCAGTATATGAGCCCGAATATGGCGAACGTAAACGATACCGGCACGAAGTACTGGAAAAAGGTGATCAACTTCTCGGCTCGCGAGCCCGGCTCTGGCAGTACGGGATCGGAATGGGCCGGTTCGTCGTCGGACTGCTCGGTGGTCTGAACCGCATCAGCGGCATTCTCACCGTTCGCGCTGTCGGGCAGATAATCCTGGACCCGTTCGACGACAAGGGCAACGCTTCTCTCCCGGCCCTCGCGAATCTCCCAGATCGAGATGATCGGGAACAGCTTGGTGAACAGGACGTAAAAAAGAATGAACAGGCCGAAGCAGCCCGCGGTTTCTCCCCACTCCACCCAGGTGGGCAGGTACGAGCCAGGGCCGTACTCGAGACGTGGGTTCGCCAAGGTCGGAACGACGATGATAAAACGCTCCAGCCACATGCCGATGCAGATGGTGGCGGACGCGATAAACGTCCGGGCGAGGACGTGGTTCTTGCGGTAGCTCAGCGCGATGAGCGGAATGACGAAGTTGCACACGACCATGCCCCAAAAGTAGGGGGCGTAGTGGCCGGTGAACTTCGACCAGAAGACCTTCATTTCCTCGGGTTCGGAGCCATAGAAACCCGTCAAGTACTCTGCGAAGGTGAAGTAGAACCACAGCAGCGACATCACCAGGAGCAGCGTGCCCAGGTGGTAAAAGTGGACCGGCTTGAGGTACCCCTCGAGGTGGAAGACCTTGCGAATGATCAACATCGCGATGATCAGTGCGGCGATTCCCGAGAAAATCGCGCCGACCACGAAATACGGTCCGAAAATCGTGCTGTGCCACATGGGCTGTAGCGTCATGGAAAACACGAACGACACCACGGTGTGCACGGAGACAGCGATCGGAACCACGAGAATCGTCATAATCCCGATGCCCCGCTCCAGGACCGCCATTTGCCTCTTGCTGCCAGTCCACCCGAGGGCGAGGATCTCGTAGAACCATCGCATGCGTTTGCCCACGGTGTCGCGCAGGATGGCGATGTCCGGAATCATCGGCAGCCAGAGGTAGACCGTACTCGCCGTGAAATAGGCGGAGATGCTGGTCGCGTCCCACAGCAGCGGCGACTGGTAGCGGCCGAATTTGATGATGTTGAGCATCCGGTCGGGACGACCCAGGTCAACGAGGATGTTCGCCGCGCCGATGGCCAATACCATGACCGTGATCACTTCAGCCATGCGGGTGATCGGCCGCCGCCACTCCGCGTTGCAGATCCGGAGAATCGCAGAGATCAGGGTACCCGCATGACTGATTCCGATGAAGAACACGAAGTTCGTAATGTAGAAGCCCCACGATACTGGCTGGTTCAATCCGGTGACACCGAGCCCCATCCGCCACTGTGTGATGTACGCCGCCGCACCCCAAAGCACGAGCGCGAGGAGCACGGCAACGGTGTAATAGAAATTCCTTTGTGTCGTGACGATCGGTGCAAGCAGAACACCGTCTTCCTCATGGAGAATGTCCCTATCCATCAATGTTCTCTTCCTCCTTGAGATAGAAGACCTTAGGGTGCGTGCCGAGCTCCTCGAGCATGCGAAATGCGCGCGGGCTATGCGCCGCCTTTGCCACCTCGCTGTCCGGATCGTCCAGGTCGCCGAACAGGATGGCGGCGCTCGGACAGCTTTCCTGGCAGGCGGTGACAAATTCCTCCGGCATCATCTGGCGACCTTCCGCCGCAGCCCTGTCTCGTGCCTTGAGCTGCCGGTGGTGGCAGAATGTGCATTTCTCCACCACGCCGGCCGGCCGTACCGAGACGTCTGGGTTGCGCCCGAGGGTCATCTGATCGGGGATCTGGTAATAGGACCAGTTGAAGTATTTTGCCGTGTACGGGCAGGCGGCCATGCAGAACCTACAGCCGATGCAACGATGGAAAATCTGGGCCACCAGACCGTCGTCGGTGAGGTACGTAGCGTGGACCGGACACACTTTGGTACAGGGGGCAGACTCACAGTGAAAGCAGGGCCGCGGGATGAAGCGCCTTTTGACTTCGTCGCCCTCGTAGTGAATCTCCGAGATGATTTCCATCCAGTTGATATCGCGGCCCATCCGCGCCTGCTCCGCGCCGACGAACGGTATGTTGTTCTCGGCTTTGCAGGCTATGACACAGCTCTGGCAGCCCGTGCATCGATCGAGGTCGATCACCATACCCCAGCGCGTCATGGAACCCCCCTCTCAGCCCTGCCGAATCCGAACACGGGTCGGCTCGCCAAAGCCCAGGCCCTCGCCCGCCGCTTTCTTTGATGTCACCAAGTCGCTGGGGTCGACGCCACGGTCGCGTGCCCATCGTCCCCCCGCCGAGTGGCCCTGCCCGACGGGGATCGCGATGACCTCCGGTCGCGTGCCGCTATTCAGGCGAGCTCGAAGAGTCAGCTCGCCGGCGGCCGATTCGACGACAACCATGGCGCCGTCTCTGATTGCCAGCGCATGTGCCGTGTCGGGATGAATCTCCACCCAGGAGTCCCATGCCCCGTCGACATGGACGGCGATATTCTCCTGCAGCCAGGGCAGGTTGGCGCCGATCCCTTGACCGATGGTAAGCAGCTCGTAGGTCTTCAAGAGGAACGGGTACGAATCGTCGTCCTCGGTCGCATCTGCCGACGCGACAAGCAGGCGTGGATAAAGCGAAAGGTCCGCGTCTGGAGCCACCCCCAACGCCATCAACAGCTTGCCTTTTTCCTCGCCGACCGAGGTCTCTCCAGATACCTGCTGGCTCGCCGCTTCCTCGAGTCGACGGTTGAGAAGCTGGGGGATGAGTTCCAGCCTGCCGGAGGGGGTGTTGAAGCTGTGCAAAGTCCTTTCGTACGGCTCAAACCGCTCCCACCATGCACCGCTGGAGCTGATCGCATCCCAGAACTCACTGTACGAGTCGAACTCTGGGGCGCGGTAGCCCTGCCGCTGGAGGACCTGACGCAGCATCTCGTCGGAGGGGCTCGACACCACGTAACCTCGGCCTGAACGGAAAAGCCCGTGGCAGGTATTCTTCAGGCACTCCTCGTAGCTTTTCCACGGGAACGCCGCTGCGACGCGACCGCCAATCTTCCGCGCAAGGGAGAACACAACCTCGCCGCCGAGGCGGGTGTCGTACAGTGGTCCGACCGTTGGTCGGCCGATGCTGAACGCCGTGAAACCAGCGAGGAAGGTGACCTCGTCGTCTTGCCATCTCTCGAGAAAATGATGCTCGGGCAGGATCAGGTCGGCGTACCGGCTGGTTTCATCCGTTACCGTGCTCAGGCTCACGACCATTGGCACCTGCTCGAGTGCCCGCCGGAATAACTCCTTGTCCGCCCGGCCGTACAGCGGGTTCGCACGGTGCAAAATGAGTACTTCGATGGGAGCCGCGTTTTCGTCCAGCACCGCCTCGGCAATCCCTCGCGGCACCTCGTCGTCGAGAAAACGCTCGCCACTGCCTGCACCGTCCAGGCGCCGTATGGAAAGCCCTCGCCGCGACGTTTCATCAAGCTCGAGGTTTGGCCAGTCGTCCAGTGGAAGGGACTGGTTTCCCGGGAGCACCCCTCCCACTGCTCCAATACTCCCAACGAGCACGTTGAGGCTGTGGATCGCCATCCGTGTGAACAGGTCGTGCCCGTGCAATGCGGATCGATCCTCGTCGAGCGCGATTGCGGGCCGTTTGAGGGCAAACCTGCGGGCCACCGATACGATTGTTTCAGCGCGCACGCCCGTGATCTCCGAGACCCTTACCGGCGTGTACTCCTCGAGAACCATCTCCCGGTAACCTGGGTGACGACGTCCGTCCGATCCGGTCCAACCCTCGAAGCCCAAGACATTGTTGTCGATGAAGTCCTCGTCAAAAAGACGCTCACGGAGAATCAGGTGGGCAAGGCCCAGAGCGAGAACCCCCTCCGTGCCCGGCCTGACAGGCAGCCACAAATCGGCGCTTGCCGCTGAAATGGACATTCTCGGTTCGACGTGGACGATCTCCGCACGACCTCCGTTGCGGCCTGCCCGCATCTCGCCGTACGCCATCATCTGGTTGACTGGCGAGCGCCAGCCCTCGAGCCAGCTGCAACCGAAGGAGAGCACGAACGAAGCCTCAGCCAGGTCGTAGGTGATCGGCCGCTGCTCGCCGTGCATCATTGCCGCCACCGGACTCGGTTTCTCAGGCGCCAAGGTGCGCATCCTCATATAGTTCGGCGTGCCGAAGGCGGTCGCAAACCGGTCCCACAGTCGATGGGTTATCCCGCGATACTCTCCGCCCATCACAGCCAGGGAGTGAGGCGTCTCTGCATCGCGAAGCGAGCCCAGCCGCGCGGCAAGGATCTCTAGCGCCTCATCCCACGAGATCTTTTCCCATTCCCCAGATCCTCTGTCTCCGACCCGTTTTGCTGGGGACACCAGGCGATCCGGATCGTAGAGCGACTGCAGACCCGCAAGGCCGCGCGGGCACAGGCGTCCCTGGTTGACCGGGTGTATGGGGTTGCCCTCGACTTTTACCGGAATGCCGTCGACAACTCTCACCGACAAGCCACAGCCGCCGGGGCATAGCTGACAGATTGAAGGGACTCTCTCTTCCGTGCGGTCGTACCACTCTCCTCGGCGCGCCATGACTCGCTCGAGCCTGTTCAAAGCGCCCACCGAGGCAGCCGAGCCCGCGGCGGTAAGGCTGGCAATCCCGACAAATCGTCGTCGTGTCAAAGCCATCAGACGCCCCCATTCAGCGTGGTCCGGCCTGTGTCAATTGCAGATGCTCTCATCGGTGACACGCGTTACAGTCGGTCGACGCCCCTTGCTGCTCGTGACATACCAGGCAGAAGTCCATAGTCAGCCGTTGCAGCGGTCTCTGAGGTGGTCTGTCAGAGCGACCGATCTTCCCGTGACAGACGTCACAGTCGATCTTCGCTACGGCGACATGCCGGCGGTGCGAGTAATAGACGTGGTCCGGCACCTCGTAGAGCCTCTCCCATGGAATGGCCTCGTCCGCCTGAATGTACTCGACAAGAATCGCCTCCTGGGCGCTGTCGGTCAGTAGCTCCTCGTGACATTCGGCACAGATGTCGACCGTCGGCCGACCGGCAAATTCCGCCCTTTTTACATACCGGTGGCAGTCGGTGCATTCCAGACCGACCTCTTCCATGTGGAGCAGGTGGTTGAACTGGATTGGCTGAGTTGTCGATCCCTGCCAGCAACCGCTCACTAACAGCAGACCGGCGGCACAGCCTCGACGAGCGGCACGTGAGATCCCGATTGCCTTCATGAGCAACCCTTCGACTGGTCAGGTGTGGCCCGACCCACGGGTGCCGATTGCGGTCGCGATTCGACCATGAAATAACGCATCGCTCGACTACCCGGGTTGAGTCGAACGCTGGCGGAGGCTTCCGGGACGTCCTTCCCGACAGAACTGCTGCGGGCAAGTCCCAGGTTGCTGGCGGGTTGGACCGGGGCAGTTGGCGCCCGGTCCGCGACGGAGATCGTCGGCTCCACCGGTCGGCCCCGATCTATTCCGGTGGCATTTCGTGTGCGATCTTGGCATAGAATGTTTCGAAGTCGAATCCTTGGAAAAACGGGCTATCCTCGTTGTGGCATCGGGTACATGTTTCGGCGTCCGGGATGACCAGGCCCGCCTCGATCGATTTTTCTCTGTCCTTCATGGTGGCCATCTTGTAATAATCCGCCCCTGGGCCGTGGCATGACTCGCAGCCGACCCCGTCCTCGATCTTGTACTTGTCGGTCAGCATCTCCTCGGGTGCGCCATAGCCGGTGACATGGCACCTCAAACACTCCGGCGCGTTTTGTGGGTCGTCAATGCCCTTGGCGGAGGCAGCCTCTTTGGCCTTGTCCGTCGCCAGAGTCTCGTAGGCCTTCGAGTGCTTGGCCTCCTTCCACTTCGTGTACTGCGCCCCCTTCTTGGCGGAGTTGTGGCACATCTTGCACTTGTCAGCGCCGACAAACGCGTGTTCTGGCGCATCATCGCTGTGTGCCACCATTGGCTTCCAGCCCGCCAACACCACCACGAAAACGCCAATCAACATCCACAGTGCTCGTTTGGTCATGTTTCCCTCCTTCGCTGGGGCAATCGATACGTGCGAAACCATCGACTGGTGAAATCGTCTGGGTTGGGCGCCATTCGCGGTCACAACGTTGCCTCCCCTTCCATGCGTTCCTTCAACGACGTCGTGAAACCGTTGATGAGGTGAAGCGGCTCACCGAGATCGTTGCTTTCATCTTCATTCCCAGCCAACGCGGCAGTACGATGTGGTGCCGCAGACACGGGTCTCCACGTGGCTACTGACCGCCATTACTTGGCCTGCGGGTGGAGGGCTGGTATGCAGTCGATACCGTACTCCTTCTCGGATCATCCATTACAACCCTTCGGTTTCTATTTCGACTCAGCTTCAACCTGCCACCGGCAGAACAAGCACGAGCCATGCCACCCAGGGATGTTTGAGCTAAAACACTCGAGCGATGGAGTTTGTGAGATTCAGGCTCGGGCGAGTGAACAGTCTGTATTTGTCATATCCGTCCGAATCGGGGTGACCGTGACCGCATAGGGTTGAGAAGAAACAGGTTACGTGACTGACAGATCTGTCAGTCGACAGGCGTCGCTGGCAGGGTCGGAAACGGGATGCACATCGTGAACATAGGACCTCTGAGCTTCGTGCGAGAACTCGTGCTAGTCGCGCTTCTGAGTTCGCAGTTTTCGGTACAGCGTGCGCTCGCTGATGCCGAGAGCGGCAGCGACCCGTCCACGATGGCCGTCGTAGCGATCGAGGAGGGTCTGAAGATAGCGCCGCTCGACTTCTTGGAGTGAGGGCGGCCGTTCGCCATCGATGGCCTCGAGGGAAACAGGTTCGGAAGCCAGATTCGTGGGGAGAAACTCGGTCCTGATCGTTCCGCCCTCGGACAGGATGAGTGCTCGTTCGACGACATTTCGGAGTTCGCGAACATTGCCGGGCCAGCGGTACCCTAAGAGCCTGGTCATTGCCTCGGGGGCGACGGTAGGTGTGTCGGTCGGGCAAAGACGACGAAGGAATTGCTCGACGAGTAGCGGAATGTCCTCCACGCGATCGCGGAGTGGCGGTATGTTGATCGTGAAAACGTCCAGTCGGTAGAAGAGATCTTGCCTGAATCTGCCCTTCTCGACCAGCGACTCCAGGTTGCTGTGCGTAGCGGCGAGAATCCGAACGTTGACACGAATTGGTTTCACACCGCCGACGCGGTAAAAGGTCCCTGTCTCGAGCACACGCAACAGCGATGTCTGGAGGGATGGTGGCGCATCCCCGATCTCGTCGATGAGGACCGTGCCCGAGTCCGCGAGTTCAAACAACCCGTGTTTTCGTTGGGTGGCTCCGGTGTACGCTCCTCGTTCATGGCCGAATAGCTCGGACAGGACGAGGTTCTCCTCGGTGGCCGTACAGTCGACGACCACGAAGGGTCTGTCCCGGCGATCGTTCGCGCGGTGAATCGCTCGAGCGAGCACCTCTTTTCCAGTCCCGCTTTCGCCGCGGATCAGCACGGTCGAATTGGTAGGCGCGACTTTATTGATGAGCGCGGTGACATTCTGCATGGCAGGGGAGTGGTTGACGGGGTCGCCGTAGTCATGCCGCCGGCTCAGGTCTTGCCGCAGTGCCTCGTTCTCGGAGCGCATGGAACGTGCCTGCGCTGCGTGCCCGATCACCGACTCCAGATGATCGAGACCGCATGGCTTCGCCAGGAAGTCGAAGGCGCCTAACTTGAGAGCCTCCACGGCACTCTCGACCGATCCGTGACCGGTAAGGATGACGACCTCTGCGAATGGACGGACTTCTTTGATTTTCTTGAGGGCAGCGATGCCGTCCATCCCCGGCATCCTGAGGTCGAGTACGACGACGTCGTAGCTTTCCTTGAGGAGTGCGGATTCGACATCCTCTCCCCGCGGGAGCGTGTCGATATGATATCCCGCCGCGCGGAGCTCCCGGGCGAGAACATCTCTGAAGACGTCGTCGTCGTCGACGATCAACACCGCCGGCAGCGGCGTATTCATCCGATGGCTTCCAGAGCGGCCCTCGGTGTCGTCGGCAAACGGACAATGAACCGCGTGCCTTGACCCGGGGTGCTCGTCACGTCGATCGAACCACCGAGCTGGTCAATGATGATCTTGGAAATGAACAAGCCCAAGCCGGTGCCTCGGCCATCCGGTCTCGATGAGTAGAATGGCTCGAAGATCTGCTTCAGCTCGTGCGGCTCGATGCCCGTGCCCGAATCCGCCACCTCGACCGTCACTTCCTCGTCGTCGCCCGAGGTTGAAATCTTGAGCCATCCGGGCCCGTCAACGGCCTGGATCGCATTGAGCACGAGGTTGAGTATGATCTGCCGGATCTTTTGCTCGTCGGCAATCACCGGTTCAGGGCTCGGGCCGAGCCTCAGCTCGATTTCGACCCGTTGTCTTTCGGCCAGATAGCGCACCAGAGCAACAACTTCGCTCACCAACTCGGTGATGTCGATCCTCTGGGTAACTTGCCGCGGGCTGCGTCCGATCACCTTGAGTCGGTCAGTCAGCTCGGAGCACCTGTTGACCTCACCAAGGATGAGCTCGATGTACTCCTCGAACTCTTCCGGAAGCTGCCTGTCGTCTTGCTGGCGTAGGCGTCGGCGGAGTCCGTCGAGGCACGTCGTAATCGATGCCAGCGGGTTGTTGATCTCGTGCGACAGCCCGGCCGCGAGGAGCCCGAGGGAGGCAAGCCGTTCCGAGTTCGCCAGCCGAGCTTCAATTTCGCGACGTCGGGTGATATCGCGCCAAACCTCGATGACCTGTTGATTGGCGTCCGCACTCTGCAATGGAGACGCCGAGATCTCGAAGTATTTGACGGTCCCGTCTGGCGCAGCGAACGAGCGGATCCGGTGGGCGACCTGGCCGGTCCTGAAGGTGATTCTGGCGGGGCAATCATGAGGATCGGCCAGCGCACACGATGAAGTGCATTCGCACGGCACGGTCGAGGTGTCGCCGACAGGGGAACCCACGATATCCTCGAATGCTTGATTTGCCGTCACGATCTGAAGCTGTTCATCGATCACGACGATCCCGTCATCGGCGGAATTCACGACGGCGTCGAGGAAGGCTTCGCGCGCCCGCAGGTCTTCCAGCGATTGGTCGAGGGTGACAGCCATGTCGTTGAGGTGCTGGCTGAGGAGACCAATCTCATCGGCGCCACCAACCCGTTCGAACCCCTCGATCTGCCCTGCCTCGATGGAGTCCACCACCTGGACGAGGGTTCTCAGCCTGATCAGCACAAGACGGCGCATCAGGACCACGATGACACCGGTGATCGCCACGGCCAGGATGCCAGCCGCAAGCCACATCTTCCGGGCACCGGAGTCGAGGCTCGCCTGGATCTTTGCCAACGAATAATCCACGATCAGCACGCCATTGATGCGATCGCTGCTCGAGTGGCAGCCATAGCACGTCTGGCTGTTCATGATCGGGTTGACGTTGCGGAAGACTCCCGGTCCATCCTCGCTTTCGAAGATCACGGTTCGCCCACGAAGCGGTGCTTCGACCATGTGACAAATCCTGCATGTCGGATCGGATTTCTCTATCGTGCGGCCGCGTTCCTCGTGATCCGAGGAGAAACGGACGACACCCTTTTTGTCCAGGATCATGACTTTTTCGACCTCCTTCTGATCACCGAGGCTGCGCACCATCTCAGCGAGGAGGTCGAGAGAACGGGTGTGCATGGCGTATCGTAAGCTCTGTTCGACCAGTTTTCCGTGGATGGTCGTCGATTCGGCAACCGATTCGATCATCTGGCGGCGATAAAAGGCCTGCAGGAACCAGGCGGATCCGCTACTAATGATCAGCACAGCGGTGACGACCCCGGTCGTCACTTTGGCGCTCAACGTAAGCGGCGGCAGTCGTACCATGAAAACAGATCCCAGAGCCAACACGCCCTGCCGATCGAACCACGTGCGCCTTACCGGGAAGGGCCACCGGTTTTGTCGGCCGCGGCTGAGCCACGTCCGACAAAGGACCGTCCGAGCCTCGACCGTGATCGACAGGGCCGGATGACGGTTGGGTTTTTACTCTCCTACCTAGAAAGGGTATGTCTGGTACCGCTGCCCAGTCAAATCCGAGCGTGATGATTGGCGCCTGCAAGCTGACCGAACCAATCTTTGGCATTCTCGTCAAGCATTGTCATGGGCGCCCACCGTGCGCGACAACCGGACGATCGTGCGATGAGTGCACGGGCCGACACCTGTGGCACTCCGAATCATCGATGAATCGGATGATCTGGCAAACTGAGTGGTTCTCGAAGTTTGGCGTGGTTGGCCGACGGGCATCTACGTCATGCCTGCTTCTTCCGAAAGAAACTCGGCTTGGGTGCTTCGACGGGGTTACGGGCAACGTGTCTCCTTCGCGGAGATGGGTTCCGCCGTCCCTTGCGGCGGCAGGATGTCGAGAGACATGGCTCGGCCGCTCGCTGAGGTCGCTCGAGTCGCCCCTTTTATGGGGCGGGATGCGCGTTTCAGGACTGACAGTGACGCCGTCTCACTGACAGATCTGTCAGTCCCATAACTCGTCTCTCCTCAAACCGATGCGTCGGCCATCACCGAGATTCCGACGTTTCTGACAGATTCAAACCGAGCGCCTGTGTCGCCTCGGGGTTCACAAGCTGCCTGTTTTCAGCTATTTGAGTTCAGAATCCCACCATGGTATGACTCGTGCAACTCTGACCGACAGAATGTCGAATGAAAGTCGGACCGCAGTAGGAGGCGGGGTTGTATTGATGGCGATTCTCGGTGGCTTCGCCGTCGCGGGGGGATCAGACACCGGCGGCGAATCAGACTCTGCCCCCGGTGCTCCCGTGGCGCCAGGAAAACGAGCGACAGGCGTTGCAGCAGTCGGGACTGCGCCCAGAAACGACGCCAATTCACCGGCTAAAACTGCAGGAGTCATCAACGAGAGCGGCTACACGAGCTCGCGAGTCTGCGGCGCCTGCCACGTCGATATCTATGGCTCATGGAAGAACAGCCTGCATGCCTTTTCCCTTTCCGACCCCGTTTTTGACGCCGCCTACATGCAAGCCATCAAGGAATCTGGAGAGCAGGCACGTCGCCTCTGTCTACGATGCCACGCTCCGCTGACGATCTTCAACGAGGATTACGATCTCAGCGAGGCCGTGACGCGGGAGGGTGTGACCTGCGACTTCTGTCACACAATCACCGAGGTGCATCTCGACAACCCAGCGATGCCGTTTTCCGTGGACTTGGGACTCGTGAAGCGCGGCGTGCTCCGGGGGTCTTCTTCCCCCGCCCACGACGTCGCCTATTCTCAACTCCACGAGAGATCGGACCTCTGTGGCGGCTGCCACGACTACAAGTCGCCGAACGGTGCGCTCATCATGAGCACCTACGACGAGTGGAAGCGCGGGCCATACGCCAGAGAAGGGATCCAATGCCAGAACTGCCACATGGTGCGTAGCGCCGGCAAGGTCGTGAGCCCCGACGTCAAGATGACTGAGGCCGAGCACATTCACCTTCACAATCTCATCCGCGACGCAGACCAGCTTCGCAGTGCACTGGCGGTCAGCATCGTCAACGTCGAAAGAATGAGTTGGGGGATCTCGGTCAAGGTGCTTGTCGAAAACGTTGGATCAGGACACATGGTGCCCACGGGGATGCCGAGCCGCGAGATCGTGCTCACCGTGACGGTGCAGAACGAAGAGAGGACCGAGACTCAGGAACGTCGCTACCGGAAGGTTATCGCAGACAAGGAGGATCGCGTCCTTACACGCGATTTCGAATTGCTGTTGCGGGGAAGGAAGGTCGTATCGGACAACCGCATCCGCCCTCGCGAGCAGCGGATCGAGTGGTTTTCGTTCCCCTCGCCTGGCTTGGGAGAGCTCAAAGTGAAAGCGGCCATCACATACGAGTACTTCCCGATGGTTCTCGACCAACGCGAGATAACAATGGAGCTCGGGGCCGCCGAACGGTTTGTGCGATGAGAGGATATGGGCGCTACGAGCCGAGGGCCGCTCGCACGGTTGCCGACCTCATCCAGGGCGCAAAGGCGCCTTCGCCCATTCGAGCATGCGGTGCCGGGTATTCGCTAGGGAGGAAGCAATGAGCGATCACCAGAGGCCAGTTTTGAGTACCGAAATGTGGATGATCGCCGGTGCCCTCCTCGTGGTTGTCACGGCCCTTGTTCTGTGGTCGTCGATTGGTGAACACGTCCACAGCTCCACGGAGGGTTTCTTGGGGCCTGAGGTGTGCGGAGAGTGCCACAAACTGCAGTACGAGTCGTGGTCCCGGACCCGCATGGCGCAAACGTTCGAAGTGCTGCGCCCGGGAGCGAAAAGGAAGGAGAAGGAGTTGGTGGGTCTGGACCCGGAGATGGATTACACCCATGAGGAGGAGTGCCTTCCCTGCCACAAGGAGGTCACGCCCGGCATCGTGGCCGACTGGCAGACGAGCAAGCACGCGCTGGAGGACGTCGGCTGCGCGATCTGCCACGGGGACGCGCACACGTCGGCCGACGACGTCGCCGAG